>JADGEO010000048.1 GCA_016744335.1 Anaerolineales bacterium | reverse complement strand
CGGTAAAGGTAATCACGGGGGCAGGATAATCTTTTGCCAACTCTGCCAATTTGGTGCGCTCGGCTAAATCTCGGCGCAGGGCGATCATCCCTTCGCTGAGGGTTGTGCCGAATTCGGTAATTAGGTCATCGCCAAAGAAAAGTTGACTGTCGGTGTAAATATCGGGGGTTTTGCCAGAGTTGAGTTGCATCACAATCGCACCCACGTTGACCAAACCAAATTGCACCGCCGCATGTCGGTCTGGCACGACCTGCGAGCCGTCTGCGGCGATTAACGTCGCGTCCATAGCGAGATCAGGTGTCCCCACGCGCGTATCGAGATTTTCGTCTAACGGGTAAGCGCAACGGATGTTAGTATCCTGTTTGAGAGCGGAATCGAGCTTCTTTCTTAATCCATCCAAATTATCGGCATATTCGTTGAACAAAATGCGTGCAATTTCACGCCGTTTCTCTAGTGTCTCTTTTCGCTCTTGCGCGCTATCCCCAATCGCTTTTATTTGCTCAGAAATTTGTTGAAAATCAATTGCCATATTCACTCCTCACAAATCTTTAAAAAACTCCGTTTTCTCCGTGCCATCCGTGTTCAAAAAAACCTTAGAACATTTATTCAGTATTTTACCAGAAAATTTGCGAGTATAATTCGGGGAAAATTTCAAGAGGAGTTGCCATGTTAAAAGTAGGATATATTGGATTAGGATTGATGGGTGCGCCGATGGCGCGTAACATACTAAAGGCGGGATTTCCGCTGGTGGTGCATAATCGGAGCAGACCCGTTGTGGACGCGTTGGTGGCAGAAGGCGCTACTGCCGCGTGGACACCTGCTGAGGTCGCCCGCCAAGTCGACATCGTGCTGACCAACCTGCCAGACTCCCCTGACGTGGCGATGGTCGCACTTGGTAAAGATGGCATCATCGAAGGCGCACACGAGGGGCTGATTTTTATCGACAACTCGACCATTTTGCCAGCTACCACGCGCAAAATTGCTGAGGGCTTGGCAGAAAAAGGCATTTCTGCCCTCGATGCCCCTGTCAGCGGCGGAGACATTGGTGCAATTAACGGCACATTGACAATTATGCTCGGCGGAGAAGAAGCCGCGTTAGAAAAAGCGATGCCCGTTCTCGAAGCGATGGGCAAGAGCATCACCCTTGTTGGGGACGCGGGTGCGGGGCAAATTGCCAAAGTCTGCAACCAGATTATGGTTGCCGCGCAAATGGTCGGGATGGCAGAACTGCTTATTGTGGCGCAAAAAGCCGGTGCTGATCCGCAAAAAGTGGTTCAGGCAATCAAAGGTGGTGCGGCGCAATGTTGGGCTTTAGACATCAAGCCCCCACGTCTCTTTGAGGGCAACCGCGAACCCGGATTTAAAGCCTATATGCAGGCAAAAGATTTGAATATCGTGCTAGATACCGCGCGTGAATATGGTGTGCCTGTCCCCGGCACCGCCGCAAATACGCAACTTTTCAGCGCCATGCTAGAAATGGGCATGGGCGATTTAGATAACTCGGCAGTGCTTGGTGTGATTGAGGCGTTGGCGGGTGAAAAACTAAAAACCGATTAAACACAAAGTCCACAAAGAAGCACGAAGGAAAAGCAAGTAGAAGGAAAAATATTTAAAATTCGCGTAATTCGCCAATTCGCGGCATTCGTGTTAAATCTTTTGTCACCCTTGCAACCCTTGTCACTCTTAAACCCATGAAAAATATCCGCGATTACTCACTCATCATCCTCGGCGCGTTCATCCAAGCCCTAGGGCTACGACTCTTTTTTATCCCTGCTAATCTTGCTGTTGGGGGCGTGAGTGGTGTTGCGCAACTTATTAACCACATCACCGGCTGGCAAATTGGTGTGATGATTCTTGTTGGCAATATCCCCCTCTTTCTGCTGGGATGGCGTTTTCTGGGCGGAAAGAAGTTCATTATCCGTACCGTATTGGCTGTAGTCACATTTTCATTTTTTACCGATGCGCTAGTTTATATCCTCCCCGCTGAAGGCATTACAGACGACATTTTGCTCAATTCTCTTTATGGCGCGGTCGTCAGCGGGATTGGTTTTGGGCTGGTTTATCGCGGGCAAGGGACAAGTGGCGGCAGTGATATTCTTGCTCGCATTCTCAACCGCTGGCGCGGTATTCCCATTTCGCAGAGCTATATGATGGTCGATTCAGTGGTCATTCTCTCAGCAGGATTTATCTTTGGCTGGAAAGAAGCCCTTTATGCTCTCATCTCCCTTTATGTGAGTGGAATCGTCACCGAAACCGCCGCACAAGGTCTTGGCGTTGTGCGAACTGCGCTCATTATCACATCTGCGCCTCAAGCCGTTTCCCAGCGCATCTTTGAAGTACTTGATCGTGGCGTGACCCTACTTCCAGCCAAAGGCGCGTATACGGGCAAAGAGCGCACGATGCTCTATTGCGTTGTCAATCGTTCCGAAACCATGCGCCTGAAACATCTTGTCAACGATGCCGACCCCAACGCCTTCATGGTCATCGGGCAGGCGCACGAAGCCCTCGGCGAGGGCTTTGCGCCGCTAAACGAAGATTAGGGGCGAGGCTCAGATTCGCCCCTACATTTGGTATTTCCCATGCTTTCAAACTTCCTCATTATCGGTTCCCAAAAAGCGGGAACAACATCTCTTTATCGGATATTAAAACAGCATCCCCAAATCTTCATGGCGGAGAAGAAGGAAATCAACTTTTTCTTTAAGGATGAAGAGTACGCGCGCGGCGTGGACGTGTACGCTACGCATTTTGCGGATTGCGCCAATCAACTTGCGTGTGGAGAAGCCTCCCCTGGCTATATTTGTCACCCCAAAGCCCCTGCCCGCATCCACGCGCTGTTGCCAAACGTGAAGCTAATTCTCACCGTACGAGATCCCATTAAGCGCGCCATCTCTCAATACTGGGATAATCGCCGTCATCTCAACGAGCCATTAACTTTTGCCCAAGCCCTCGATGCCTACCTCAGCGATGAGTATCACCCTGACAAAATCGGCTATTTCAGTCGCGGGGTTTATATGCGTTATATTGAAAATTATCTTAAGTATTTTCCGCGTGAAAATCTGCTTATTCTCCCCTTTGAAGAGATGGTTGCTGACCCGTCAAGTTTTTATAAGCGCATCTTCACTTTTCTTGACATAGACACAGATTTCAGCACAGAAGATTTTGACGAAGCCTTTAATCCTACCGAAGTCTGGAAAAACCCTTTTTATCAGATTCTCATCCGTAAGCCGCATCACCAGAAGAAAATCCCCGCTAAATTACGGCGACTCTTTTATTGGGGAAAAAAGATGCCTTTCTCTGCACCGCCAATTGATGAGATTAGCAGGAAGCGATTGGAAGAATTTTATCGTCCCTGGAATGATAAATTGCGCGAATTCTTGGGGAGGGATTTAGCAGGGTGGGAATACTAACTAACATCGCCGCCGAGGATAGCGGTTAGAGCGTAGGGGAGGGTAAATAAAAAACTCTGAAGAATTCTCCAGAGTTTTTTTTATTTACGTTTTACGCATTACGTTTTACATTATCGCCGCTTCGGTATGCAATTTTTGCCGTATTTGCACAATTTGTCGTCTGAGACGTTCGTCCCTTTCTATAATATCTTCTATTTTATCTATGGCGTACATCACGGTGGAGTGATCTCGCCCGCCAATTTCTTTGCCAATTTGCGGCAAGGAAATATCTATTTCTTGGCGCATTAAATACATAGCAATTTGTCTTGGTAGCGCAACGGCGCGTGAGCGATCGCGACTAATGAGGCGTTCGGTAGTGAGTTTATATTCTAGGGCGACCATATTCAACACACTTTTGGGTTGAATATCTACGCTTTGGGGCAATAAATCGGTGAGTGCAACTTCAGCTAACTCAGCCGTTACAGGGGTGCCGCTCAACTCTGCAAAGGCGATTACACGATTTAGCGCGCCTTCTAATTCTCGGATATTTGATTGAATGCGCTCGGCAATTACCTCTAAAATTTCATCGGGAATATGATGTCCTGAACGCTCGGCTTTATAACGTAAGATGGCTTGTCTAGTTTCCAGATCTGGTGCCTGAACATCGGCGGTTAATCCCCATTCAAAGCGTGAGCGCAAGCGTTCTTCAAGTGTTGCCATTGATTTGGGCAAACGATCTGAAGAAACGATGATTTGTTTGTCTTGTCCGTGCAGGGTGTTGAAGGTATGGAAAAATTCTTCTTGGGTTGATTCTTTGCCTGCTATGAATTGGATATCATCTACGAGTAGAACATCAAGGGTACGATATTTATCTCGGAAGGCGGGTGTAGATTGGGTACGGATGGCGTTGATGAGATCGTTGGTAAATTCTTCGGAGGAAACGTAAAGTACATTTAGCCCACGTGCGATACAGGCATTGCCAATAGCGTGTAGGAGGTGGGTTTTTCCTAAACCAACGCCTCCATATAGGAAAAGGGGATTATAAGCTTTGGCAGGTTTTTCAGCCACTGCTTGAGCCGCCGCGTGTGCCAAACGATTGCCAGAACCAACAACAAAGTTCTCGAAGGTATAACGCGGATTTAGGTTGGAATGAGCAAGTTGAACCGTGTTCGTCTCGTTTTCTTCTTCTTCGAGGGGCGTATCTTCTTCTATTGCGTTCAGAGGTTGTGTTTGGGAGACCACAAAATCCACATCCACCTTACGATTCATTACGCCAATCAGCAATTTGCTAACAGTAGTTGCGAGCCTGCTTTCGAGCCAGTCACGGGCGTAGGCGTTACGCACGCCAACGGTGAGAAGGCCATCTTCGTAGCTCATCGGATTGGTGTCACGCACCCAAGTATCATAAGAGGCTCGGGGCATTTCCATTTCTAGTTGTCCTAACACTGTTTGCCAAGCTTGGTTTGCATCCATCTACTGTAGTCTCCTCACCCATCTTTGCCTAAAGAGGGGCGTTAAAATCAATCCTTTAAAAAAGGGATGATTTTTAATGTTTTATTGTCGTTTTTGCTGGAAAATGGCTTCTGCTTTCTTTGTGAAGCCTTTATTGAACTGCCACTATTCTAGCAAAAAAGAAGATTTTTTACTACACGCGAAGGCTACGTTAGCTTAAAAGTTTTTGATTCTTTAAGGTTAGCCCAACCTTAAAAAACTGTTGAAAGAAGAAGACAACTCCAATTCTTTAACAGAATATCTGTTCCATCTATAAAGCCGACTATTGAAAAAAAGCACCCCCATATATGGGGGTGCTTTGTTGGATGTTATTTATATCTTTTGTAGAACCTTAAAGAATTTGTTTGCAATAAACCCTTTTTTTATAAACTGTGAAACACTTTTTTTCGGGATTCGTTTTTTTGCGAGTGAGAAGGATTTTAAAATTGATGGTTTTGAATAGCTGTCTTTTCTTCTGCTTTTCGCGACAAGGTAGTGTCGAGCTTCGTTTTTGTAGTATTGAGGATAGAAAATTGTTTTTTTCTCTTTTGAAGATTTCTTCGATTAAGCGTAGTTTAGGTTATAGCTATAGTTGCTATAAAGATATAAAAAAGGTCATGTTTTTACATGACCTTTTTTGTTTATATTTTTTCGCCTATGGCACATTCGTGGGCCAAGGCGTATAGGTGGGTCCTATAGTTGGGGGCGGTGTGGGTGTATAAAAGGGCGATATAGTTGCCGTGCTATACACTTCAACTGTTGGTGTTTCAGAGGGTGTAGTTGTAGGTATGGCGGGTGGTTGCATCATATACCAAATAAAACCGATCAGTGCAGAAATAGCAATCAGGGCACTCACAACTCCGCCAATAATCCACCATGGGGAGAGTTTCTTACCGAAGGCTTTGCCACCTTCTGGCATAGAGAGCAAAATGACAGTTGTGTTATCGTGCCCTCCACGCTCATTGGCAGTATTGATGAGTTTTTTGGCCGCCGCATCAAGGTCTTTTGCACCGCGCACAATTTCTATAATTTCGTCATTCCACACCAAATCAGTTAAGCCATCGCTACATAAGAGAAGCGTATCGCCTGGCTCTAACTGAAGCCCCTGGTTACTTCGCTTTGGGGTCGCTTTTTCATCTTTATTTGTAGGATCGGTGTGTAAACGAAGTCTAAAATCAACCTGGGGCAGATTTCTTCCGCCAACATATTGCCGAATAACATGCGCATTAGGATGACCTTGTGCTTGCTCAGGTGTTAACACGCCTTTATCTAAAGCTTCCTGAACCCAGGTATGATCGGTTGTCAATTGTTGAATTATTGCACCACGCATCAAATATAAGCGCGAATCCCCTACAGAGCCAGCATAAAGGCGGTCATTAATAACCCATGCACAAACGCAAGTTGCCCCCATTCCCATTTTTTTTTCATCTTTTTCGCCAAAACTGCGCACAACTTCGCTTGCCCCAATTACCGCATTTTTAATTGTTTCTACAGGGTCTTGGGCATCGTCTTCGGCAATCGCTTGGCTTATATAATCCACAATCATTTCGGCGGCAACTTCACCTGCTAAATGACCACCAACGCCGTCGGCAATAATGGCAAAAAGGGTCGGGGTAGTGTTTTCGGCACTTAAAAAATAAGAAGAAATTGCGTAACGGTCTTCGTTATTTTTTCCTTTTTTCATGCCCTTATGGCTTTGGGCCGCAACAAAAAGATGCGCTCGTTCAGCAGGAATCATCATGATTCTTCCTCAACTCGAATAATCGGCTCTCGTGAAACAGGTGGTTTCTGTAAATCAAATTGATAAGGCAAAATGCCAAAGTGGATCAAGTCTCCGTGTGCTAAAACTTTTCCCTTTTGGTTGATTTTTTCATAATTAACCCATGTGCCAGCAACTGAGCCTTGATCGTAAATGAGGAACTCACCCTCTTTATTTTGGTTGATTTTAGCATGTTTTGGGGAGACGGATGGATCATCGAGGACGAACGTGACCTTAACAGGGTCGGCGCCCAATATCATCTCTTCGTCTGTAAGCGGGATTGGTTTCCCCACAGCTGGTGCTTTTTTCTCATCAAGATGTATTAGATGTGCGGAAGTTTTTGCTATTTTAGGGCGGCGTACCCAGCCTTTGAGTAAGCCCCTTTTCTCTTTGCCTACCTTTGCAGGGGGAAGGGGTTGGGTAACAGGGTCATGGGAGGCTTCTTTTTCTTTTCTTTTTGCTAGAAAATTCTGGATACCGCGTCGTCCACCAACTAAGATGATTACAGCGAGAAAAAGCCCAGCGAAGGCAACCACGCCGAAAGTTAAGAGCGATCCGTTCCGTCCAAAAAAGGCGAGAATGCCCGTGGGTGGTTGGATGAGGGTTAGGGTGAGCGGCACACCCAAGCTCATTCGTGTTAATCCTAATATGTCTTCTACTTCGATTTGTAATGAATGTTCGCCGCTGGTGGCGTATTTGCTAAGATCCCATTGAATGCTCTCAAAAGGGGGAGAGGTAATTTCAGCGACCATTTCTTCATCGACAAAAAGAGTAACGCGTTTTAGGGTGCGTGGGTGTCCATCTGGGAATTCGACAAGAAAGTCGATGCTTTGCTCGGTGGGCAGGAGGGCATCGGTGTTATAGGGGTCGTCATCTGGGGCTTGGCGCACAATTTGTGCGGGTGGTGAGAGGAGAAAGGCGTTGGGTGGCTGGATATCGAGTGTGAAGGTTTCCTCGGGTGAGGTGATATTGAGTTCTTCGTATTGCACGTTTACGGCTAGGTGGTGGTTGCCCCCTGTTTGTAATTGCGATTGATAAGCAAAGGTGTAAACGTGGCGCAAATGGGAAAAGTAGTTTTCAGGGGCTGGAAGGGTTTCTATGCCCGAAAAGGCGAAGTAGTCTCCGCCACTTTCTAAAGCCAGTGATTTTAACGCGTTTGAACTAAAATGAGCAAAATATTCACTTGAATCAAGCATCCAGACGTTAACTTGTGTGTCAAGAAGTTTGGCACGTTCTGTTAGATTTTCTAGCGCATCAATGGTCGTTTGGTCGGGAAGGTGGGAGGTGATAAAAAGGACACTACGCTTCATACCCTGTTGGGCAGGTGCTTCTGCTTCGAGAAGGTCTAAGGCAAAAGATAGTGATTGTAAACTGGGAATAGCGGCACGAGCATCGGGCTGATATGAAACAAGACTGTTACGCCATTCGCTGGGGGTTGCATTAACGAGAAGAGGACCCGCAGTGGAGACTAGGCTTAATTTATCTTGTGGCTCAAGGGGGCGGTTTTCTGCCCAAACGCGTAATACCTCAATCGCTTGGTCGTAGCGAGAAACGCCAAGTGCGTCTTGCATAGCCATTGGGGGAGAAGGGTTTATTGCCACAACAATTTGCGCCCCTATTACTTGCTCATTTAATTCTGTAATGGGGATGGATAGCCCGTCTTCTAGCGCGGTGATATTTTCTGCTCTTAGACCAGAGAGAAAATTACCATCTTCTCCGTACACATCTAAAAGCGCGGTCATAGTGGGGAATGAATCCGTATGGATGCTAATAATTTCAGCCTGCGCCGCTTCTTGTGCGCGAGCGTGAAATCCGCCGACTAAGAGCAGGGAGGTGAGGAAGATTGCAAAAATAACTTTACGCATATTCGATATATTGTATCGTCTTTTGTGATTTTTGGGGATTATTTTGATTGGTAGAAGTGAGCGGATGTTCGCTGAGTTCCTTTGCGTGCGAAGTCTCCCGACTTCATCTTTTTTTAAAAGATATTTTTTTCTATCTGAGACTTTGGATAAACTATCTTTCAAATCTCAGGCAAAGATGCTGAATTGCAAAGTTTTTCTTAGCAACTTTGTGTCTTTGCCTGAGACACTATCCATGATATTTCAAAATTGTCGGGTAGCTAGAAGGCATATCAAAGACTAATCTCTTTCAGAGAGTTGCAGGTAGGTTAATGTCCATACAGCTTGGGCATAAGTAGAAAGCGCACCATTTGCTATAAGCGCAATGGGTAAATAAGCAACCAAGCATAAGCCTGCAATAATTAAAGGCTGGGCTGAATCTGCCCCACCCAAGACAAAAGATAGCATTGAAGGGACAACAACGGCTAAAATAGGCAAAGCAATCGCGATGCCGACCATGACCACGATAATAAGAATAATAAAAGCAATAAGGATTATATGCCCCAGCCCTTTTTTGAAAATCTCCCAACCACGTATAAGAGAAGCAGAGATGCCAAGCTCTTCAATAATCATGGCATTTTGGGCTTGTTGAATAATCATCCCGATAAAAAGGCTGAAAAGGAAAAGGCAACAAAATATCAGGCAGAGTGTAGAAACAAAGCCAGCGAGAAATACTTCTGCATTTGTTGAGTTATCTGCTGATATGGCAACAAGAACCCCTGTGCCCAACAACCCTAAAATGACAATCATAAAGGGAAGGCTAACAAGGAATTTCATCCCAAAGAATTGCCAAAAACGGGAAGTACCATCACTAAAAAGTTCACGAAAACCTAGTCTCTCTGCGCCCATTTCTGCTTTATAGGTGCCGCTAATTAAGCCTACGCGCCCAATTGTAGAGAAAAAGACAGTGATTATCATGATTAAAAGCACAAAGAGAATAACGCCCACAATTACGGCAGGTTGAACTAGAAAATTAAGTGCTCTATTGCCCATTTCTATCATTGCAGGGGAAATTTCACCCATATCTTCTGAGTATGAGTAATTTATATTCCCACTTCCGTTACTATTGGTACTGCACCCGGCTAAGATGCCAAAAATCCATAAAACTTTAAATTTCCATGTAATTGTCCATGCGCGCGAGAGAGAGTATGCGTAATCCATCTTTTATTCCTTTGCTATTTCAGATTTAGCGGGCTTGGTAATGTCGAGATAACTCAATACCCATGCGGCATTTGCGTAGCTTAGACCTAATCCTTGTGCCAAGCTGGCTAAAGGGATGAAAAGCACCATGAAAACAGAGAAGTATTTGAAAAAAACGCTGGGGTCTGGAGACGTTGCACTTGTAAAATCCATAGAAAAGATAAAAGCAAATTGAATAATTTGCATAGGGAAAATAATGATCATATTTATGCCCATCTGGACAAAAAGCAAAATAATGCCCATCAATACCCATGCCCAAAAGTTTTGCTTAAATACTTCTTTTGCGTGCATAATAGCATCAAAAACCCCTAAATCTTCTGCGATTACGGCTACTGCGGCAAGGGAAGCAAAAATATAGACAAGAATTTCTAGGGGCAAAATGAGTAAGAAAAGGGGTGATAAGCATAAAAATCCCAACCCACCAGTGAATATGCCCATAAAAAACCCTAAGAACATAATTATGCCAAAAAAAGTAAAAAAGCTAAAAAAAACGAGAAAGAGAACACCAAAAACACGCCCTAAATAGGGCAGTGTAAGATGCCATAATTCACCAAAAGAAATTTTATCTTCTCTACCTTTTAATTCGAATGTCCCCTTTAACACGCCTGCAAAACTTAGCGTCATTATGGCATAAGAGGCAATTGTAAAGCTAAAAATAAGCACAAAAAAAAGGATGGGCAAAAGGGGAGTAATTTCTGGCGCAGGGGCATAGGAATCAAAGAAAAAAGGGTAGGATTCTTCATTGATAGAGAGGAAAAATCCACCCATTAATAGCCCCATAATTATGCTTGGAATTATAATTAAAAAACTGAACCATAAGATAGTCTTATGATACCAAAGGGTTTTCCATGCGTTTTTAAGTACTTTTCCGTAGTTCATCATTTTTCCTTTTTATTGGGATGAAGAGCCGCGCGCGTTTTGCATTTGAGAGCCTTCGGTGAACATCTCTTAGGTGTAAACGTATTCTACGTTTACGCCGCAACATCGGCTTGGGAGCAGAACCCAAGCCCAAAACCTATGTGTTGAGCCTGTCGAAGCACACGCGCGCGACATATCTATCTTCCTAGATATCTTCTGGGGTAATCCGTGTCCCCGCGGGGATGAGGGTGTTTTTGGGGATTATTACAATGCCGTCCCGTACTATAAAGTTTTCGGTATCCATATCTGTGCCACGAGGGAAGGGTTTGATGACCACATCATTTTCTAGGCGAACATTTTTATCGAGAATTGCGCCTTCAATATGGCAATTTTTCTTGATGCCCGCGCGGATTTCTCCCGATGCTTTGGATGTGTAAGAATCGGCACCCATAATAATGCTGTCTTTGATTTTTACATTGGTGGTAATTCTGCTACGCAAGCCAATCACGGAGTGTTCAATATCTGCTTGATAAATACGGCATCCTTCGGCGAGCAAAACGTCTTTGAAGTGGCTATCTTCTACAGTTGTTCCAGGCAAGTAGCGTGGATGGGTATAGATGGGGCTTTTTTTGCTGTAAAAGTTGAAGGCGGGTTCAGAGAGAGTGAGTTCTAAATTTGTGTCATAAAAAGCGCGGATTGTTCCAATATCACGCCAGTAGCCTTCGAAATCAAAGCCATAAACGCCATGAGATTCAATCGCATGTGGGATGACATCGCCGCCAAAATCATCATATTGGGGGTAGTCTCGAAGAAGGTCAATTAAAACTTGAGTTTTGAAAAGGTAGATGCCCATTGAACCAAGAAATGGTTTTTCTTCGTCATCTCGGCTAATAAAATTTGCCTGTGTTTTTGCATCTTTTGGTTTTTCTGCAAAATCTGAGATGCGATCCCCTTTCTCACGTTTGAGCAAGCCAAAGCGGGATGCATCTTCTTTGAAGACTGGTTGCACGGCTACTGTCACATCGGCATCACGTTTGAGGTGAAAATCTACCATTTCTCCATAATCCATTCTGTAGAGATGATCGCCTGCTAAGATAAGCACATGCTCTGCGCTAGTGGTTTCAATTTCTGTTAATTGTTTGCGAACGGCATCGGCAGTGCCTTGATACCAATCGGCACTTTCGGGCGTTTGCTCTGCGGCAAGAATTTGTACCCAGCCTGTATGGAAGGTATCAAAATTAAATGTACGCGTGATGTGGCGATGCAGAGAAACAGAATTAAATTGTGTTAGCACGGCAATTTTATAAATGCCAGAATTAATACAGTTGCTAAGCGTTGTATCAATAAGCCTGTATTTCCCGCCAATGGGAACAGCAGGTTTGGCGCGAAGTTTTGTGAGGGGGTATAAACGCGTTCCCTGACCTCCCCCCATAATGACGGCAAGAATATTATCTAGTGCGGGCATTGTTTATCTCCTTAGATTGGTGGAATTTATGAAGAAAATAATTTGGGAATCCTTCGCCCCTTTTAAATCTTCCCACCTAAAGGGGAAAGGCTAATAAGGGGGAAAGAACGTGGACTTTTCTAAAAGCTCTCTCTATTTTAGACGAAAATAGTAGTTTTGGGGTAACAAAAAAAGGATGATAAAGAGTATAATTCGTTTTTCAAGAAAAATATAAATTTAAAGAAGGCATAATGACCCAGAAAACCATTCTAATTGTTGAAGACGATTATAATCTCGGCAAAATTTATACACTCAGTTTAGAACACGCGGGGTATAAAACTGTGCTAAATAATGATGGCAAAGATGTCTTGGGCACTATTGAGGAACATAACCCCGATTTGCTCGTGTTAGATATGCACGTCCCTTATTCGTGGGGACCCGATACAATAAAAGCACTGCGTTCTGACCCCCAAAAAGCCGATATGAAGATTTTAGTTACCACTGCCGATATTCTAGTTGGGCAAACTTTGCGTGGGCAAGAAGAGCGAGTGTTGATTAAGCCAGTGCATATTGCACGCTTGATGCAAACTGTGGAGGAAATGTTGGGGGAATGAGGGTTGAAAGCTAAATAACTCATGGAAACAGACCGTTTTTTGGGGTCGCTTTCAGTTTAACTTTCACAACTTCTTTAGTTATAATTTCTAAGGACGAGATAAGTCTCGTGTTAAGACATAAAAAAACACGCCCTTTTCATAAAAAAAGAGCGTGCTATAATGCTGTGCCGAAGGAGGGAATCGAACCCTCACTCCCAAGGGAATACGAGTTTGAGTCGTACGCGTCTGCCAGTTCCGCCACTCCGGCATACTGAGTGCAAGCACTTCGGTATTTGCTCAAAAATGAACACTTTCGATTAAACGAAAGACTTTCGACTACAGCGAAAAGAAGTATACTATAGCCCTCTCATAGGTCAAGGATGAAATTTTGAGATCTAAGACTTTGAAAAGGTCTCTACAAGGAATAAATTATGAAACTAGGCATTATCGGATTACCCCAAACAGGAAAAACCACCCTTTTTAACGCGCTCACTGGTCATAATCAGCCCACCGATGCCAGTGCGGGCAGAATGGAAGTGCATACCGCCGTTGTCGATGTCCCCGACCCGCGCGTGGATGTGCTTTCGGAAATGTATAACCCCAAAAAGACCATGTACGCCAAAGTTACTTATGCTGATATAGCAGGGTTAGAAGGAAGCGGGCAGGGAAATATCTCGGGACAATTGCTCAACCATATCGCGCAGTTGGATGGATTAATCCACGTTGTACGATGCTTTGAGGATGAAAGCGTGGCGCACGCGGCTGGCAGTGTGGACCCCGCCAGAGACATCGATTCGATGAATAGCGAGTTACTGCTCAACGACCTCATTGCCGTAGAGCGTAAACTAGAAAAGTTGGTAGGCGAAAGCCAACGCGGTGGCACAGATAAAAAAATCAACGCACGGCAAACAGAACTCTTTGAACGGCTTTTAGAAATACTTTCAGAGGATAAACCTTTACGCGATATAGAATTCACAGAGCTAGAAAAAAGTGACTTGTCTGGGTTTGGGTTGCTCACGCGGAAGCCGATGATGATTCTTCTGAATCTTGGCGAAGACCAAGATGAAGTTAAGGGCGTAGCGGCGCAGTCTATCCCCGTAGTTGAATTGCGTGGAAAACTCGAGATGGAAATCTCACAGCTCCCATCTGAAGATGCTGAAATGTTCATGGAAGAATACGAAATCGAGGAGCCGGGGCTGAATAAGATGATTCGCCTATCCTACGATTTGCTCAAATTGCAATCATTTTTCACCGTTGGCGAAGACGAAGTTAGAGCGTGGACAGTGAAACGTGGCGCAAATGCTCAAACCGCCGCGGGCGTAATTCACTCTGATTTAGAGAAGGGGTTTATTCGTGCCGAAGTGGTCTCTTACGAAGACCTAACTATGCTAGGCGGAATGAGCGAAGCCCGAAATGAAGGCAAATTGCGTCTAGAAGGGAAAAAATATCTTGTAGAAGATGGCGAGATTATGCATATAAGGTTTAATCTCTAAGAAAAGAACGCCAGTATTGCTAAATGAAAACAGCCCCGAATTATGGGGCTGTTTTGTTGTACAATATAAGCGAGATTTCATTAGGGTTTTAGAGGAGAGTATCATGCTTAAAAGAGTTGAAAAGAAGTTTTATGTATTATTTATTGGCTTGTTTTTTGTTTTTGCTTGCAATATCGGTACAACTGCCCCAGCAGAACCAGCTTTTGATGCAACCAAAGCCGTCCTCGAGTTAGAAGCGACCTCTATGGCATTGCAATTGACGCAAACCACAATGGACAATCAGGCTAAGCCATCTCCTACGGTTGCGCCAACGCTTGTGCCACCAACTGCCCCTGCCGAAGTTGCGCCAACAACAGCACCCTCTGCTACAGAAGCCCCTGCAATGAGCGAAGATTTCGATACATGGATGAAATCGGCGAGCATTTTACTCTTTGAAGATATGGCAGGCTCAACCGATAGACGGCGTTATGTTAACCAAGCCCTAAATGGAATGGGCTTAAAATATGTTGACGTCAATGATGCCTTAGGCGATTATAAGAATCAAATCCTTTCTGGGGGTCCTGGTGGTAAAGGGTGGGATCTGATTATCTCTGCTAAGGAAAATCGCAATGAGGTACAGGGTGAATTCTACGAGTATCTCAATACCGCAATCAATAATGGGAGTGCCGTTATCATCGAAGAATGGAATATGGGCGGCATTGGCGGTGGTAAGCTTAGTAAAGTTACTGGGAAGTGTGGCGTGAAATTTGACAAAGATTGGATAGCTAAAGAAATTGATGACCATTTGATTTTTCCAATAAATGGCACAAATCCCATTCACCACATACCAAATAGTGGGATTTCGCTAACCAATCCAACCATATACTGGGGCTCGTACCCTGGCTCTCGTATGAAGCTAACCCCCGGTAGCGAAGCGATACCTTTATGGGGCTTATACCCAAATACTCAAAATAGTGCTTTAACAGCTGTCTCATGTGTTGATGGTCGCTTGATTATTCAGACCTATAGTACTCATAGCTTTGGAGAAGATCGCGTAATTCGGATGTGGGAGAATTATATTTATAATACGCTTAAAGCGCGTTATGATTATTTGGCTTCGCAGTAAAATGCCGTAAATTTAGACACTCGGTTTTTGCTCTGCTACATAATCTCTTTTGTAGGATGATGGAGAGAGCGCAAAAAGGTCACGTTCTTTACCAAGAAAAAAGTCCTCCGCAAGGAGGACTTTTTCTTTATTTTACATCTACCAGTTCAACATTAAAAATCAACGTTGCGTTGGGTGGAATAATGCCACCAGCACCGCGTTCGCCATACCCCAACTCTGGGGGAATGGTGAGTGTGGCTTCACCGCCAACTTTCATTAGCGCAATACCTTCATCCCAGCCTTTGATAACCTGCCCTACGCCCAACTGAAACTCAATGGGTGCGCCACGTTCAAAAGAGCTGTCGAAAACTTTGCCATCTAAAAGTTTTCCTTCATAATGCACGCTAACAGTTTTGCCTGCTTCAGCTTGTGCGCCATTGCCAAGTTTTGTTTCTTTATATTCTAATCCGCTTTCTGTTTTCATATTTTTCTCCTGTTTTTTAGTAATAACTACAAGATTTTATCATCCTGATATAAATTTATTATTAGCATTTTTAGTGAACATAAATTCTGTTATACTTTGGGTATCAGAGGGGTGGGTCTTAATCCCACCCCTACAACTAAAAAATTGGAATAATTATGGCTAAAACTCTCACCCGTTTTGTATGCAACGAATGTGGTGGCACATCGCCCAAATATATGGGCAAATGCCCGAAATGCGAAGCCTTCGGCAGTATGGTCGAAGAAATTATGCGTGATGAAGAAGAAATAAGTGCGCCCGTACGCGGATTAAGTGGACGCTCGACTCCGCGCCGACTACCAGATATAGATACAGGAGCCGAAGACCGAATCCACGTACCGATTGGCGAATTCGCGCGTGTTTTGGGCGGGGGAATCGTACCCGGATCAATTGTGCTAATTGGAGGCGACCCCGGCATCGGGAAGTCAACGTTATTATTGCAAATGACCATGGGGATGGCAGACAAGCATCGCGTTTTATACGTTTCGGGCGAAGAATCAGAGCGTCAGATAAAAATGCGCGCAACACGCATTGCGCAAGCCAAAAACACGCGCGAAAACGATGGGGAAGGGGCGCAGCATGCTGCGCCCCTACTTCCCAAAGATTTATTTCTCGTCACAGAAACTAATCTTGGCTCAATTATGGAGCATGTCCGCGAAGTCAAACCGACTTTGCTCATTGTTGATTCTATCCAGACTACTTATATCGCCGAATCCAAATCATCGGCAGGGTCAGTGACGCAGGTACGAGAATGTGCATCCCAATTACGCGAATTAGCAAAAACCAGCGGGATTTCAGTCTTCATAATCGGGCATGTTACCAAAGAGGGCACAATCGCGGGACCGCGTGTTTTGGAACATATCGTAGACACCGTTTTGCATCTCGAAGGCGATCGCTACCAAGCCTATAGACTTTTGCGCTCGGTGAAAAATCGCTTTGGCGCAACTGCAGAGGTGGGCGTTTTTGAAATGCACGAACGCGGATTGGTCGAGGTGAGCAATCCATCGGAAGCATTTTTAGCTGAAAGAATGGTGAACGCCCCCGGTTCGTCTGTGGCTGTCACAATGGAGGGGACGCGTCCACTTTTGGTGGAGGTGCAGGGGTTAACCAGCCCGACCAATTTTGGGAATGCCCGCCGAACGCCAAACGGCGTTAACTTTAATCGCTTATTGTTAATTGCGGCAGTATTATCTCGGCGAGCGCGGCTTAATCTTTCAGAGCAAGATATTTTCGTCAATATCGTCAGTGGATTAAAAGTAGATGAGCCTGCCGCTGATTTAGCCGTAGCCGCGGCGATTGCCTCTTCTATGCGTGATAGACCCGTGCGAGCAGATGCGGTATTAATTGGCGAGTTGGGGTTGGCGGGCGAATTAAGAATGCCCTCACAAATGCCATTAAGGTTACGTGAAGCCGCAAAATTAGGTTTCAAAATTGCCATTGTCCCTAAACGTCTTCGCAAAGCAGAACCATGGCCAAAGGATATTCAAATTATTGAAGCACGTTCCATTCATCAAGCCTTAGATGCCGCTATGGGGAAGCCAGAGAGGAAGAAGGGAAGGAAAGTGGTTTGAAGTTTAGAAACGACAAGCCTGCCCAGTGCTGAGAATATGAGTGCAAAGTGGCTAAGAAAAACATAAAAAAGCGTTGCGTGAAAAATTAGCGAGAGTCTAAAACTGTCTGTTAGCCAGATAATTAATTCTATAAAGCCTATGTCAAAATTCAAATACCCAGCCACAGAAATTATCACCAAACGTTTTTCGTGCCGCGATTATAGCCTTGAACTAGTTGATGCTGAAAAACAAGAGAAACTTCTGGCATATATCCATGATTTACCGCCCGCACCCTTTGGCTCAACGCCGCGTTTCGATTTACTAGCCGCGAGCAAAGGGGATAGCAAATCCCTGCGTGGATTAGGCACTTACGGCTTCATCAAAAACCCATCGGCTTTTATTTTGGGGGCAATGCCATCGGGCGAATTAGCATATGATCTCGAAGATTACGGCTATTTAATGGAAATGATTATTCTCTATGCCACCAGCCTAGAACTTGGTACTTGTTGGTTGGGCGGCACATTTACAAAAAGCCGTTTTGCAAAAAAGATAAATTTAGCCGCAAATGAAACTATGCCCGCAATTACAGCTATGGGAGAATATCGCGATGCCGACCAAAAGCGGCGCGGCTGGACAAGCAAAGCCGCTGGCTCTGCACGCCGCCTTCCTTGGGATAAGTTTTTCTTCAATATAATGTTAGATACGCCCCTAATTCGTAACGAAGCCGGAAAATATGCCACAGCATTAGAGATGGTGCGCATAGCTCCTTCGGCGTCAAATAAACAGCCTTGCCGCGTTCTTAAATATAAAAACTTTTGGCGTTTTTATTTACGCCGCACGCCCGGTTATAAAGGAGATATTATTAAAAAGTTTTTACGGCTTTGTGATTTACAACGTGTAGATATGGGTATTGCCATGAGCCATTTTGAGCTAACAGCAAAAGAGTTGGGGCTAAAAGGGAAATGGGTTGTAGAAGATGATCTCGATAAAAACCCTGCCGCGCTAACGGAGTATATTGTCAGTTGGGAAAGGCTGAATTAGAAAATGCCTCACTTTACTTACGCCAGAAACTTCCTTCGTCTAAAACAAAATCAGCGCACCCTAGCCCCGCGCCTAGCCATCTACTATATCACCACATATTGCAATCTCAACTGCACTTACTGCGAAGATTTTGGCGCGCGGCGTAATGCAAATGCGGTCACAAGTACGCTCGAAGATTCCAAGAAAATCCTACAAATCATTCGGGATGGGGTGGACAATCTCTGGATAACGGGCGGCGAGCCGCTCCTTGCCCCTCATCTTTTGGATTTACTAAATTATGCTAAGCAGGATTTACGATTCCGTGAACTGAGCCTCATCTCCAACGGGACGCTTCTCTCCCAGAACTTGGGCTTGCTTCGCGTTGTGGACAGGTTGATTCTGAGCCTCGACTCTGTTGATACCTCCGCATTGGCTTCTCTTAGTGGGGCATTGCATCCAAAAGAAGATGCAACGCAGTCCTCCCTTAAGCAATCGCAAAATCTCATAAATACTATCGAAGAAATTGCTCCGCTACAGAAAAAGGATAACTTCAAACTCATTCTAAACGCCGTTATCACGCCAGAAACCTTACCCGATATGGATAACCTGATTGACTTCTGTGCTAAAAATAAAATTTGGCTCTCTTTCTCTCCTCAAGCGGTTAATAATTGGATTCATTTTGATTTAGCCACTTCCCCCACATATAGCCAGTTTATCAAAAACCTTCTTAAACGCAAAAAAAAGGGAGCTCCGATTTTGGGGAGCAATATCTACCTGAAAACCCTTCTCGATCAAAAGCCCTATGAATGTTACCCCACCATCATCCCACGTATTATGCCCGATGGCTGGCTGATATATCCCTGCCTGCCAATGGAAAAGGCGGGTGGTGAAATTGGTGGTCGCCCTGTAAATTTACTCAATGTTAAATCTTGGGCAGAAGCGTGGAGAATTGCCAATGAACGCTACGGTGAGGCACCATCTTCTTGCACCTCTTGCTTCCAACAATGTTATGCTGAACCCTCCCTCATGCAAGCCCACCCCCTCGCGTGGATGTGGGAATCCCTCCGCACAGGGATTGATTTAGGCACTTATGCGCCGGGGTAGGAGGCAGTAAGTCAGTAAACCAGTAAGTCAGTAGAGTAGTAAATCAGTAAATAGCCATCTGAGAGTCTGGTAAAAGAAGCGTATAGTTGGTTGAGTAGGCGATGCTTTTCGCCGTATCGAAACCAAGGGCTTGTATAAATTCAGCTATTTCGTGGTTTCGATACGCCCTCCGCTACCGCTACGGACTACTCAACCACCTTCAAAAATGAAATTGCCAGATTATTAGATTCAGTAAAATCAATACCTTCGCCATTTTGCGGGGCGGTTTACCGTCCTTTAGCTTTGAGCCTGTGGATTTATCCACAGGCGGGTGCGATGAATTTAGACCGCCTGCCCGTAAACGGGGCAGGCTCAAAGCGAAAGCCCCGTTGGGACTATGTACTCGTCAACAAATAAAATCTTCTTCGCAAAATGCGTACCCTATTTTATTTATCTTGCTTTTTTGTTGATGAAAATATTTTCTCAGAGGGCTTGCAAAACTAACCTCTGAATTTGGCGAAGGTATTGTAAAATAGGACCTGCTCCCTAGTCTACTAATTCTATAACGCACAAACGCTTACCTCAGGAAAATGTTGAAAAGGGTGCGCAAGTTGAAGGTACGGGCGAAGCGGGGAGATTATTCCCCATCAGATTTATAGCGTTGTCTTCATCCTTTTTCCTGTATAATCATGGGTGCTCATCCCGTTTTTTCAATTTATTTAAGGAGATATTTTATGGATACTGATTTTCTTATTTTTCTCGCATCAGGTGCTGTACTGCTAACGATTAGTTATCTTGTTTTTCGCAATTTGCCGAGATGGATTGAAAAGTTTTTTACTCTTTCCCCTTTCAACAAGCTGGATAAAACGCTAACCCATTTTTTAGCTGATTCCTTAGGCATTATGGTGTTGGTAGCGGCGATAGTTTACGGCGTTTTACTTTTGCCAGAGGCTACAGCTTTAGTGGCAGTTTTGCTTACGGTTGCCAGCGGTGCATTTATTTTTATCAGTGAAGGCTGGTTTGGCGATGCCTTAGCTGGAGTTAGCTTGCAACTTTTTCCACAATTTAAAATAGGTGATTGGGTTACACTCGCCGAAAATCAACGTGGGCAGGTAAAACGCTTAGGGCTTTTTCGTACCGAATTGGTAACCATTGATTTAGATGTGATTAGCATCAAAAATGCGGATGTGATCGGTAAAAATCTCATTAACCACAGTGGCATTCCCTTGCGCCGCGTAGATATTATTGCTCACACAGCAGGATATGGCGATTTTGGCGATGATATTTATGCTTATAAATTGGCTGTTTTAGATATTGCCGAAGAAGTACAGGACGAAATTTGCCCAGAAGCGCGAGAATCAGGAAAGATGCCCTCAGTTTTCTTTTCTGAGTTTGGGAGTTCGTCTGACCACCTCCATATTATCTATTTTAGTTACGATAGAGACGATTATTATGGGAAAACCCTTGATGTTATGCACACCGCGTTGGCGGCTAAGTTACGCCCGCAAGGTGTTGTTCTGGGGCAAGTAAATGCCAATACAATTGATAATATCCTTTCATTTCAACCCAAAAGAAGAAAAAAAACGCGTACTCAGAAGAAAACGGGTTGGATTGAATTGAGCATTCAAAACTTACACAACTTCATGGTAGCGGACAATGAAAGATAAGGGAGGGCGAAGCAGAGGAAGACAAAGCTTTGTTACTCTGATTTTTGTTTCTACTGTTGCCTCTGCTGTTCTTGGTGATAAATTCCCCTTGCCTAGTTTTTTCTCAGAAGCTTTTCCCGTTTTTGATAATTTTGGGAGGGTTATAGAAGAAGAATATCTCTCAGACTATAGAGAAGAAGCAACGAGCGTGAGTGAGCCTGCGACCTCTACGGTTATCCCTAGTGCGACACCAACATTTACCCCCTCACCAACTTTTACCCCTACCTTAACGCATATCCCAACATCTACTTTTATGCCGCCATCGGCAACCGCGTTTGTTATTCCCGATTGCCCCAATGCGATGCCCCCGCGCATAACTTTTGGCTCAAAAGCAAGAGTGAAACACAACCTGAATTTGCGTTCTTTTCCCGAAATTACCGAAGACAACTTGCTTCTAACCAGTAAAGTTGGAGATGAAGTAGAGGTTGTAGGCAATGCTATTTGTAACGCGAACCCAGACTACCCTTATCTGTGGTGGCAAGTGGAAACAGCCGAAGGCATAGTTGGGTGGTCTGCTGAGGCTTCATCGGCAGGAAATTTTTATTTCTTAGAGCCAATAGATTAAGAGCTAGTCACGAATAAAAACCTATGCCCTCAATTGAAACCCATAATACTATTATCATTGGCGGCGGGATTGCTGGTCTTAGTTCAGCCTTGCATCTCGCTGAACGCGACCTTAAACCCCTCCTCCTCGAAGCCGACTTCGAGTATTTGGGCGGTAGGCTCGCGGGCGGGGAGACTGTTAACGTTAATGGCTATGAATTTCGCCTAGAGCATGGCATGCACGGGATATGGTCGCAATATCGTAATTTTCAGGCAATGCTCGCTCGCCATAATCTGCGTCCTGTTTTTGTGCCTGCCGAAAAAGAAAACTGGATTTACAGAAAGCACGGCAAAACCACACAGGCAGAAATTGGCTCAACCATTCGGCGCAGTTTTTTGCCCGCACCCTTTCATTACCTTGCCCTATTTTTGCGCCCCAGCTTTTGGCTTATGCTCGACCTCCGCGATTGGCTTTTGCTCCCACTTGTCTGGATGGGCTTAGTGATGGGAATCGGCGTAGACCCGCACGCCGAAGCACAGCCTTTAGAGGGAATGACTGTTAAAGACCTAACGCGTAAATGGTCGCCTGCGGTACGCGCGTTATTCATCGGGCTTGCCCGCAATGGGCTTTCTACAGTCCCAGACGAGATGCCCCTCTCTGGCTTTTTGGCTTTTTTGCGTTTCTACACCCTGCTACGGCGGGACGCATGGGTTTTCTCTTACCTGCCCGAAGATGGGGGCACGAGTGTCACCGAGCCGTTGGGGCAGAGAATTCGTTCACTAGGCGGTATCACGCGTAAGGGTGCGCGCGTCACGTCAATTGCTAGGGATGGGGAAAAGTGGCTGGTGTGCTGGGAATCTGCTCAGGGGCAAGAATTCGCGCGTGCGGAGCATATCATCTTAGCAACAGATTCCCAAAATGCAAAGAAGCTACTGGAAACCCGAAAGGTTGCCAGTAATCCCGTTGAAAATCATCATCTTGGACATCAAAAGAATGCGATTGAACCTGCATCTAAAGAAAACCTTTTGGGTTTGTCAAATATCCTATTCCCCAAGTCTTTAGAAAACGCCGTAGTCCGATTATGGTTTGATGCAAAACCAAAAACCACCCGAGAAGCGGGGATTTTCACGGGCGAGTTCATTTTGCATAATTATTTTTGGCTTGATAGACTCAATAATCCCTTTAGACGTTGGGCGCGTGAGACAGGGGGGAGTGCTATTGAAGCCCATATTTACGGACCCGATGAAATGCTAAATCAGCCCGATGCTGTTATTTTGGCACAGGCAATTCAAGATGTGCAAAGCGTTTGGAAAGAGTTGCGTGGGCATCGCATTTACGCGCATATTCAGCGTAATCCTGCCACGCATACTTTGCCCGAAATTATGGCAAAGGAAAATCAACTTGGTATAAAAACGCCATGGGAAAACCTTTATTGCGCTGGTGATTGGGTGCAAGATACTACGCCTGCGTTTTTTATTGAGCGGGCTTGTATAACGGGAATAAAAGCGGCGAATATGGTTTTAGAATCTGAGGGGATTGCAACTTTGCCATTGCTCTCCTACTTGCCACCTGAACCCCTTGCCGCGTGGATAGAGCATCTTATGCAAGGTGGGCGGGGAAGGGTTAGAAGAAGAAAAAAAGTAGAAAAAGCAAAGTGAGTTTTTTACACTTTGCCGTTATAATATGGAGGTGCGCCTATATGGCCGCCCAAATATATTATAAAATAATGAAAAGAAGGAGAAATACCTATGTCTGGTCATTCTAAGTGGTCAACTATTAAACGTAAGAAAGGTCTTGCCGATGCAAAGCGTGGAGCCGCTTTCACCAAATTAAGCCGTGAAATTGTTATTGCCGCACGAGAAGGTGGTGGCGATCCTGAAATGAATTTTCGTCTGCGTTTGGCAATAGATAAAGCAAAAGTGGGTAATATGCCCAAAGACAATATCGAACGCTCTATCAAGCGCGGTACAGGTGATGATAAAGATGGTATCGTCTATGATGAAGTAACTTACGAAGGTTACGCACCTAAGGGTGTGGCAGTGATTTTAGAATGTTTGACTGAAAATAAAAATCGTACTGTTGCTGAAATCAGGCATGGTTTAGATAAAGCGGGTGGTTCACTTGGCGAAAATGGCTCCGTAATGTGGCAATTTGACCGTATCGCTTTTTTCACTTTCCCTGAAGAGAGAATGGACTTTGATGCCGCCTTTGAACTTGCCATCGAAGCCGGCGCAGATGATGTAACCCAAGACGATGGTATGATCGAAATTGTTGCACCTGTGAGCAGCTTCAAAACCATTAGTGACGCCCTCGATGTCGCAAAAGTTCAGCCCGAAGATGCGGGAATGCGTATGGAGCCTAAACAAGAAATGGCACTAAGTGTTGAAGATACAATTCAAGTTCTAAAAATAGTTGAGCATCTCGAAGAACTGGATGACGTGCAAAATATCTACCATAATATGACTATTTCTGATGAGGCGATGGAAGCGTTAGCAGAAGAATAAAAGATGGGGGAAGTTTTTTTTGTACACGGAGTTTCACAGATTGCCCGGAGAAAAACTTTTGTTTTTCTCTGTAAAATCAAAAGTTTTCTCCGTGTACAATTAAAGAAAGGTATTCAAAAATGAGTCTTGTTTTAGGTATCGATCCGGGCACTGCCACCACTGGCTACGGATTTGTCCGTCATCATAACGATGATAGTCTCGAAGCTATCGATTATGGCGTTATCTCTACCCCTGCCAAAATGCCCGCCCACAAACGCCTTGTCTCAATTTATGAGCAACTCAACGAGCTTCTTCACATTCATCACCCAGAACGGTGTGCGGTGGAGAAGTTGTTTTTTCAGCGCAATGTCACCACCGCCATCGCTGTTGGGCAAGCACGTGGTGTTGTTATGCTCGGTCTCGCTCAAGCTGGCTTAGACCCTGCTGAATATACCCCCAACGAAATCAAATTAGCGGTATCTGGCTATGGGGGCGCGGGCAAACGCCAAGTCCAAGAGATGGTGAGAATGATGCTCAATCTCGATAAAATTCCCCGTCCCGATGACGCAGCAGATGCGTTGGCGGTGGCTATTACGCATATTCACACGAAAAGATATGAGTGATGCGTGACATGTGACACTTAATCACCTTTTACAAAGGACAAATCAGATGCTTGAAAACTCAGACCTTTTTCTACGATTTGGGGTGGCTTTAGCTATTGGCTTCTTGATTGGCATACAGCGCGAATTTGCTCATGGCGGCTCTAGTCGTGATGAGCACGATATTGTTGCTGGCGAACGTACTTTTGCCTTATTTGGCTTAGCAGGAGCACTCGCGGCGATGATGGCAGAAGAACTTAATTCGGCAGTAGCTTTTATTGGTGTTCTGCTCGTATTGGGTGCATTAGTCACTGCCGCCTACATGGTTGATGCTCGCAAAGGGCAAGTAGGTTTAACGACCGAAGTTGCTATTGTGATTGCCATTGCCACGGGGGCTTTATCTTATTGGGGCTATCTCACACTAGCTGTTGCGATAGGTATTGCAACTACAGTTTTGCTCTCTCTAAAACTAGAAACAGATCGTTTTGCACGCTCGCTGACAAGAGAAGATATTTCTGCGGTATTACAACTTGCGGTAATATCTGCTATTGTTTTGCCCGTACTCCCCAATGAGAGTTTTCTCCCTCCCCCCTTCGATGTTCTTAATCCCTTTAAAATATGGTTAATGGTGGTTTTTATCTCAGGAATTAGTTTCTTGGGGTATGTGGCAATCAAGGTAATCGGTCCCGAACAAGGAATTGGCATTACCGGCTTCCTTGGCGGTCTGGTTTCCAGCACTGCGGTTACATTGAGTTTTTCAGAACGCAGTAATCGTGAGCCTGATTTATCGAAACCTTTTGCCCTCGCAATCACAATTGCGTGGACGGTCATGTTCGCCCGTGTCCTTGTCGAAGTTGGCGTTGTTTATCAACCCTTATTAAAATTGGTTTGGCTTCCCATTGGCGCTTCTGGGTTGGTTGGGCTTTTATATTGTCTTTATCTCTTTTTCTCCCATCGCACAGCAGAAAAAGCGGATGTAGCGTTCTCAAATCCATTCGATTTAGCCTCAGCCATCAAATTTGGACTCCTTTATGGGCTTGTTCTCCTAATATCACGTGCCGCGCAAATGTATTTGGGCGATACAGGCCTCTACCTTTCCAGCATCCTTTCTGGCGTTGCCGATGTAGATGCAATCACCCTTTCTATGGCAGAACTCAGCAAAACAGGTGTAATAGAAATGCCAAAAGCTGCTCTTGCCATTATTTTAGCCACCATGTCAAATACCGCAGTAAAAGGCGGTATTGCCCTCTCAATGGGCGGAAAAGCCCTTCGTAAGCCACTACTATTCGCCCTCCTTCTGATGCTAACAGTTGGTATTGGTACCGCATTTTTGATTTAATTTGGAGAAAAATATGATTGCAACCCTGCGCGGTGAAATTACGCAAGTTGAAGAAAACGCTCTTATTATCGAAGTCGCCAACTTGGGGATACGCGTCCAAGTCACCTCCACTTCACTTGAAAAAATGAAGATTGGGGAGCGTGTTTTCCTCCACACCCATTTTGTTGTGCGTGAAGATTCTATGTCTCTATTTGGATTCGAGACGATAGACGAGCGCGCCCTCTACACCCTTCTTCTCAGCGTCAGCAGGGTTGGTCCCAAATTAGCAATGGCGATTCTTTCCTCGCTTCCACCTGATACCATTAAACGAGCGATTCTGGATGAAGAGTACGCGATTCTCAACCGCGTCCCCGGCGTAGGGAAAAAAACAGCGCAACGCATCGTCTTAGCCCTTCAAGATAAAATCAAACCCACCAGTGTTTTAGAAGAAGCCAGCAGATTAACAGATACCGATACCGAAGTGATGGGGGCATTAACTGCGCTTGGTTATAGCATTGTAGAAGCCCAAACCGCCATCCAATTTATTCCCAAAGACGCGCCTGATGAAATAGAAGAAAGGTTGAGATTGGCTTTAGGCTATTTTCAGTGACAAAAATTTGCATATACCCTCGCGTAGAATCAATGGGAGGCGTTGGCTCCTTCCGTCTCAAATTTGCAGAGGGATTAAAATCCCGCGGCATTGAAGTCACTCACGACCTAGACGCACCAAACCTGGACTTCATCTTGCTTCTCGCTGGGACGCGTAATCTTGTTGGTTTACATCGTGCTCGCAAACGTGGCATCCCCATCATTCAACGCCTAGATGGAATCAACTGGGTACAACGCAAACGCCTCACAAGCCTCCGCTATCACATCCGTGCCGAATACGGTAACGCCGCCCTCGCCTTCATCCGTCGTTTTCTAGCCGATAAAATCGTCTACCAAAGCAAATTCACCCATCAATGGTGGGAAGATTGGTACGGAGAGACCCGCATCCCCCACACCGTTATTCACAACGCAGTTGACTTAGACGTTTATTCCCCCGTCCCTCGTAGTGACGACTTCAGTCGCCCCGCTTCTCAAAACGCTGTCCCCAGCGGCGAGAATAATAAATACCGTATCCTCCTCGTAGAAGGCAGCCTCGCTGGTGGGCTAGATGCTGGTCTTCGCTGGGCAGTCAAACTTGCAGAAAACCTTAGCAAAAATCTCCCCATAGAACTCATCGTTGTTGGGCGCGTAGATGAAAAACGCAAAGCCCAAATTCTTGCCGACACCACAGCAGAGATAGATTTTCTTGGTGTGGTGCCTCGTGAAGAAATCCCCGCCATAGACCGCTCTGCTCATCTCTACTTTTCCGCCGAAGTGAATCCCCCTTGCCCCAACGCCGTTATCGAAGCCCTCGCCTGTGGACTTCCTGTATTAGGATTTGACACTGGCTCACTTTCGGAACTTGTCCCACCCTCCGCAGGGAAAACGGTACCCTACGGAGCCGATGTTTGGAAACTAGAAGCCCCCGATATTTCTGCACTCACGAATGCCGCTGTCGAAATTCTGACGAATCTCCCCCAATACCAACAATCCGCCCGCCAACACGCTGAAGAAAACTTGGGGTTGGACTTAATGGTAGAAAAATACCTGAACTTTTTCACCACATCCTAAACCCCTTTTCACTTTTGGAACTTTCATGTCTGAAAATCAAGAAATCCACGACTTTCTCCTACATCATCTCGACACCATCATGCAAAACGACATCCCCGCCTATAACGCGACCTGCACCGAAGATTTACCCCTCTACGAGTGGTGGGTCACACCCCAGCGTATAGACGGCCTCCCCTTTCACGAATTTATGATGAACGCTAATGAAAAACGCGGCACCGTTTTCGGTGCAGAAGGCGACCCTGCGCCTGTCCGCTTTGATTTGGCAAATCTTAATATCCAAAGATACAATGATACTGCCATCGCCAGCTATACCTTAATGATTAGCACCGCCCTCCCCGAAGGGGTCAAAGTGGCCTCCCATAATGAGAGCCGTGTCATCATCAAAATAGAAGGTAAATGGAAAGTCGTGCATGTCCATAAATCCTCGGCGTGGCAGGCTCCGCATGTAGAAGGGTGAAAAAGTATGTATGGCACTAGCTACACATCACTTTTAGAAATAGAATAAAAAACGTACGGGAATAGGCTTGTTTAGTCGAAAACAATGCTCTAT
>JADGEO010000047.1 GCA_016744335.1 Anaerolineales bacterium | reverse complement strand
GTATTTAACACTAAACTCACAAATTTCCTCCGACCAAGCTTAGGAGAAAGAGCGATACAGCCTTAGCCATTATTCTCAACTAAATTTTGCTTACTAATATGATGAACAATCTCATCAAAATACAATCTGAATTCATATTTGTCCAAATAGCCGCGGATAATCGCCTCCAACGCCTCCCGATAGTTTTCTGATTGGGAGTTCTGATAGATAACCTGAATCTCCTCGCTCTCTTGTTGTATCACATCGTTCATTCGACTTCTAACATATTGGGGAAGATTGAGATACTCCACTTTAACGGTAGATGTTCCTGCTGCTTTAATTTCAGAAAATAATTTATCAAGCAATTCAGGTTTGTGCTTCATATGTGGCAAAAGTGGACCCACAAAAGCATAGGTCTGAATACCCGCATCATTTAATGCTCGCAAGGTCTTCAGACGTGCGCTTGCCGAGGGCGCGGCGATTTCCAAAAAGCGACTCAACTTATCATCAGATGTTGTAATCGTAATGCCAACTTCGACATTGGGGATTTTCTTCAAGATATCCAAGTCATCCAATATCATCGGGGATTTTGTCAAGACACCTATACGTCCTTGATATTGGTGGCTTGCAAATGTTTGCAGAATGCCTCTTGTCAAGCGATATTTTTTTTCCAGGCCCTGGTAGGGGTCTGTAACCGTGCTGAGTATCACTCTAGGATGTGGGCTTTTTTTCATCAGCCGCAAAATATCCTTTTGTATTAATTCCACAGCGTTACTTTTTACATAAACATAATTACCCCAATTTTGGTTGCTTTCCCCAACAAATCGCCCCATAAAACTCGCAAAACAGTACATACAACCAAACTGGCATCCGGTGTAGGGATTGATTACATAATCAGCACTTGGTACTTTGGTTGCGCTGATTATTGATTTTGCTTGAATTTCTTCTATTTTAAATGTCATATTATGAGAAAAATCTAGGCTTTTTCTAGATAGAAACGAATCCCAATCCAAGAAAAAGTCAGGCTTTGGCTACTATAGTGTAAGTAAATTTAGAACTTCCCGCTGTTGCCCCATTGACTTTGAGGTAGAATTTTTTCTTGAACATCCCAATGCTCAACAATTTTTCCTTCTTTTACGCGGAACAGATCAAAGAAAGCGTAATCATCACTGCCCATCTGTGTGTGGCTGTACGCGACAACAAAGTTGCCTTGGCCAACGATGTGGTGAATTTTGATATATTTATTCACCATGCCAGATTCCATCACGTTTTTCAGATGTTTGCCAAACTCTTCTAGGCCATCTTCAACACCAGGATTATGTTGGTCGTATTGCTCTGTGGAAATATAGTCGGTTACTTTATTCGCCTGACCACCAATTAGAACATCATTGCAGAAGTTAGTGACGAGTGCTTTATTCTCTTTCGTTTTATCCAAGTCTTCGATTTCGGTTGGTCCATCCACCATGCTCCGTCCAGAGGCGGTGTCTTCAACATAGGCTTGGATGACGTCCCAATGCTCAATGATTTTGTCGTTTTTATCAGTGTCAAACAAATCGGCCGTTACCCATTTGGCTTCGCCGTTGTTAATATCCTGGTACGCGTGACAAAATACATATTGCCCATCTTCAATGATGCGAACCATTCTAATGTCTCGAACGGGATTCCGTTTGATAAAGGGTTCAAAGAAAGCGACAAAGCCTTCAATACCATCGGCAACACCTGTGCTATGCTGTGTATATCGGTCTCCGGTATATTTGGTGACGGCTTCTCTTACCTTACCATCTCTGATACCTTCTAAGTACAAGCCTTTTACATTTTCTGATTTTTCACTCATTTTGTGCGCCTATCCGTTTTTAAATTTGTCACCATTTATAAAGCAAATTGCAATATATTTATGGCATTATTTTGCTGGTGACTAGAGTATATCGTTGCTTTAATGAATGGCACAAGGGAAAAAACTTAGAATTTCTGGTACTTTTCTCTGATATTGTATCGGAACGCCCCTGGACTTACTCCAGCATCCCGTTTGAAAAAACGCCCAAAGTAAGGTGGGTCTTTGAAGTTGAGTTGATAACTGATTTGTTCGATAGTTTGCTCGCTGTGCGCCAATAATCGTTTGGCCTCTAACGTAACCGCTTTGCGGATAATTTGTCCTGGTGTTTCTCCCGTTGCATTTTTGATAATGGCTGTTAAGTAGCTGGAGCTGATACCTATTTGATTGGCATAGAACTGGACGGTGCGCTCTGTTAGAAAATTTTTCGAGACCAATTGTTTGAATTGGAGAACAAGTATTTGAGTGCGTTCAGACGGTGGCCTTTGGTTTTTCTCTGACAACAAACGCTGGAATTTGACCAGCAGGATATGCAAATAAGCTTGGAGTATGGAGCCTTTGAAAGCATTATCAGAAAGATATTCTTCATAGATTACTTCGATCGAGCGATGAAGGAGTTCGGTTTCATCTGGCTTTACTCGTAATACTGGGGATTGCTGTACGCCGTGGAAGAAATCAAACTTGTGGAAAGCGGTGCGTTCACCAAACATAGAGAGCAGGAAATCCTCAGTAAACAGGAGAACATACCCCGTTATAGGCGTTTTTCGCTGATAAAAATGAACTTGGCCGGGGGAGATAAAGAAAACAGTTGGGGGTTGTAGAGGATAAGACACAAAATCGATAACGTGAAATCCTTGCCCTGCTGTAATATACGCGATTTCATAGAATTGAATCCGATGGGGCAGCTGTGATTGAGCTAACGGAGCCATGGTTTCGAAAGAGTTAATTTCGAAGGGCAATGCACCATCTGGCGGGGGGGCTTTGAATGTGAGAGAAGGTATTTGTTTTTTTGACATATCAATTCTATTTATATCTATACGCCCTCGAAATACTTGGGACAAAAGATACGCTTTACTGAGAGTTGTTTTGGGCCAATTATACCCGTAGCGGGCACCAGCGTATTTTGAAGCACCTTTCCTGCAATGTCCATTCTTTAAAATATATATTGAACAGCTCGCATTAGTTTAGAGGAGGGGAATCTTGCTAGAAATGTAATTGGTTCTTTTAAAATGGACGGTAATTAATATCCATAATTCAATTGCGGGTAGCGCTTAAATAATAAGTGATAACTTGCAACACCTTCGCCAAAAATGGCGTAAAAAAAGAGGGCTTCTTGTAGTACAGTTGTGTTTCTCATAACTCAACAACCACAAGAAACCCTTATGAACATTTTAACACTTTTATTCGTCTTATCACCATATTTATCAAAAACAGATATTCATCGTATGCGCTGGACAATTCAGGCGAAGTTTGAGTATTTTCTGGTTGGTGATGAGAGTGTTATCACAAAATCAGGCAAGCAAACCTTCGGCTTGGATTGTTTTTACTCAGGCCTACTATACAGAAAGTTGTCAAAAGCATCGCTATCTTTTCATTGTCAATAGTTTCAGTTGAAGAGAGACATTCTTATCCGTTACAAGTTGAACAAGTTGTCCGCACGTCAGAAGAAAAAGAAGAAAATGGGACGCGCGAAAGGAAGCAAGAACCGAGATAAAAGGCAAGTTTTACTCACGCCAGAGTTAGTGCGTATCCAAAAGATGATCAAAAGGTAACTTCTTCTTCTCCAAAAGTTGGTAAAAATCCGTCATATCGCTCTAGACAGACATTTTGGAAATAATAATGCTCTCCAAATGGTTTTACAGTGCGGGCTGGACTTGGTCTCTAAACTGCGTTCTGATTCGGCTCTGTATTTTCTTAAATAGGTTTTAATAAATCGCTCTCCAATTATTAGCATTTATCAGATACCTGCAAGAAAATAAGTAAAGTGCCATCACCAAAGGTGATGGCACTTTACTTGCTCCACGAGGACTTTCTCAGGTCATGAAAGAGCAAAGTTCTTCTCTAATCACTTGGGAATTTTATGTTTTTGTGTGGAATTGAAACTGTTGTTTCAGGAAAGTATCTGACAGTTAGAACTTCCGCTTTTTAGTGAAAAAAAAGGTGCGGCGCACACACCTGTATAAAAACGGTAAATTTACAGATCTACAGATTATCTGCACATTTTCTGCATATTTTCTGCACATTTCATCAGTAAAATTATGCTCCTAAGACAAAGGAGTAAGAAAATGACAACAAATTTCAAAAAACGCATTTACAGCGCAGCCATATTCCGAAATCTTTTGGAAGATGCAGTTATGCACTTTGCCGATATACGGCAGGCTAGAAAACTCGAAAATCTCAGCAAAGGCTTTAAAGAACGCATCATGCTCGCCGTTACCGAAGTTAACGGCTGTAAGTATTGCAGTTATGTACATACTCAAAATGCCCTTGAAGAGGGTATGTCTGAAGAAGATGTGCAAATGATGCTCAGTGGTGATCTCAGCGAAGCGCCAGCAGAAGAGAGCACAGCACTCCTTTTTGCCCAGCATTATGCCGAAAGTATCGGGCATCCTGAAGAATCCGCTTATCAGAAATTACTTGAAACTTATGGCGAAAAAGCCACACGAGATATGCTCGCCATCATCCGTGCAATTATGGTCGCCAACCTTCACGGCACAGCCCTCGAAGCCCTCAGCGACCGCATCAAGGGTAAGCCAGTCGAAGGAACTACCTTTTGGCAGGAAGTCAGCATCGTTTTTGGAATCGTTTTCTTCATTCCCGAGATTGTTCTCCGCAATCGGTTTGGGCTGGGATTCAACGGGATAAAGATGAAGGCCGAAGCAAAAGCCCATTGAACGGAAGCAAGCCTAAATTATGGGATGAATCGTTTCGTCCCCGAAATTTGGCTTGGTACCTTTATACCAACATCTGCTCGGTGAGTGACATTCACCGTTAAATTTACACAAGGAGAAATTATGAAAGAAAAGAAAAAGAAGAGTCTGAACGAGAGCAATTTTTGGGTCAACTTGGTGCTTTTTGCTGCCTTTTTTATCGTATCGGCACCCCAATCAACGGGAATTCCTATTCATGAATGGCTAAGTTTTGTTTTTGCTGTTCCTATCATTTGGCATCTGGTACTACATTGGAAGTGGATTGTAAAAGTGACGCAGCGTTTTTTCAAACCTTTGCCTAGTGAAACGCGCTTCAACCACATTTGGGATGTGTTGCTTTTTATCTTGATGGCGGTGGTCTTTTTTACTGGTGTGTTAGTTTCTGAAGTTGCTCTGCCTATGATGGGCATTCCGCTCGAGATCGACCCCTTCTGGAGCAGTTTGCACAATACCACATCAAACCTGCTCTTGGTCATGACGGCTATTCATTTGGCTGTACACTGGGATTGGATCGTGAAAGCATTCAAACGCTATCTTTTCCGCAAGCCGGTAAGCCAGAAAGCATAAGGAGAAAAAATGGAAACTATCAAACAAATATTAATTATTTTATTGGCAGCCGGGCTGATTTTTGCTATGATGTTGCCCTTAGCCCAAACCGATTGGGCAGATGAGGTGCGCAATACCACCGAAATGGAAGGTGGTGAAGGTGGCGAAGGTCAAATGCGTGGCGATATGCCTGCCAGTCTGATGCTGATTATGGGGTTTCTAAAAGAAACCATTATTATGTTGGTATCTGGTGTGATCACCTTGGGTATTTACCGACTTATTAAGCGTTCTTCACGCCGAAGAAAGGTATCGAAGGCGACGGGATAAAAAACTATTTATCAAAAAACTCAAAGGCGTCTACAAAATGTTTTGCAGACGCCTTTGAGTTGGACTTTTCTCTCTCTACTCTTCATTTTCAAGAACTGTTGGGGAGTATTATAATCTCTGTATAAACACTTTTTAACCTTTTAGCCAACAAGTATATGTGCTGTTTAATTTCCCTGAAATGTCTTTAGCTTGATATGTTGCTAACGTTATTTTTTTCACCTTCAATTGTATAGGATTGCTGGTAAAGGTTCCTATTCGTGTCAAGACCTCGTTACTTGGGAAAGAATCTGTATATAAGCCAACGGTTAGATGTGGCTGGTAAGCGGCGGTATGAAATTCTCGTGCCCCACCAGTTAGAGTATTCCGTAATTGTGAAATGCCTTCATCAGGATCGTATATTGCTAGGAAAGGTGCCGAAGCGAAGCTGTTTAGATTGCCTATTTCAATTTCAAATGATTTTATTTTTGCCCTTTCCAATGCCTGTATTTGGGAATCGACCTCTGACTGAGTAAAATCATCGTTATGCTGGTGGTTTTCTACTAAAAAACCGCATACAAAGATTGTAATATGTGCCTGACGATGGTAAGGTTTCAATAAATAATCAGAAAGGTGGGCTTTTGCATCTTCAAATTTTTTCTGAATGAGTTCGTTTTCATCACAGTCTAATACCCAAACAGCGTAAGTCTCTCGTCCATGATGCCACTCAGGGAAATCGCGTATTTCGGAAGGAATTGTCGTTGGGACATTCTTAAGCATGATATTTTTTGATATTGGAAATGTCTGACTTATTATCTTAAATGACAAGTGTCGTTTAAGTGTTTGAGTATAGAATAGCCATCATCGGCAAGGATTATTTCACTTATGCTGGCATTGTCTATTGTAAATGCCCAGCGTTTCTCTGTAGGCAGAGAGAGAGAAAGACAAATAATTTCTCCTAATGTGCCACCATGTGCAACTAAAAGGATGGTTTTCTTTGCATGTTTTTTTCCTAAGGCAGCCATAAAAGACGATATGCGAGATGAAAAAATATCCAGGCTTTCACCGCCCTCAGGGGCTTGGTTGTAATCTGCCATCCAAGCTTCAAGCATTGGTGAATGTTTTTCTTGTGCTTCATCCCATGTTAGCCCTTCTAAGACGCCAAAACTCATTTCTCGTAAACGTGGTTCAGGAAATATACTCAGCTCATTTTGCCCATTCTTTTCAAGAATGGCTGTAGCTGTTTGCCATGCACGTTTTAAATCACTGGTATAGATGGCATCAAATTTACGCCCAGAGAGAGCGTTTGCCACAAGGGCAGCTTGTTCTTCTCCGATAGCCGAGAGCGGAACATCAACTTGTCCTTGATAGCGTCGTTCTTTGTTCCACTCAGTTTCACCGTGACGGACTAAGGCTAGGCGTAGCATATTATTTAACCTTCATAGGAATACCCGCTACGAGCAACAGTACCTCATCCGCATGTCGTGCCAGAATTTGGTTTGCTCGCCCTAAAATATCTCGGTATGCGCGCCCAAGCTCGTAGGCGGGAACAAGCCCCAAACCGACTTCGTTCGAGACGACTAAAAGCTCAACATCTGTTTCTTGAATATAAGTAACCAAAGCCTCAACTTCGGCAACCACAGCCTCTTCGATCTTCGCGTCAAAAGGGTCTGCGCTGGGGGCACCAAAGGGATCGTCTTCCGGAGCGGCGGCATTCATTAGATGATTGGCGACTAGAAAAGTCATGCAATCCAATAAAACAACGGATGCGTCGCTTCGCACCTGACGAATGGCTTGGGCAACGTTTCGAGGGGCTTCTACTGTAACCCAAACAGAAGGGCGGTCGGCACGGTGTTTGATGACGCGTTCTTGCATCTCTTTATCTTTGGTTTCAGATGTGGCAACATATAAGACACTTTCTCCGCCAATTTCCTTTGCACATTTTTCAGCGAAGGTACTTTTGCCACTGCGCGCACCCCCAAGAAGCAAGGTTAGCTTTCCCATATTATTTTCTCCAAATATTCTATATCTAGTGTTTCTTCTAATGTGTCTGCTAGTTGATTGCCAGCTATGTCGGTTTTCTCTGTGTGCGCTCCGTGCGGATTTCATATCTGCTGATCTCTTGCCCTTTAATTTCGGCAAAGCCCGCTAGGAGGAGGCTTTTTCCGAAGGAAGAGGAGGTTCTAAGAATTACGAGAGTTTTGACTGTCATGAAATTATTCGGTAGTGGTCTTTATATCGTGAAAATGAGTAAGACGACCAACTCAACCATCTCATTAAGCGCACCGTAGGCATCGCCTGTTAGCCCTTCAGGGATACGGCGAAGAATAAAGGTTGCGCCAAGCCAAAGAGTGAAGGCGGCGATGGCAAGAATGAGAAGTCCCATCCATTTGGCAAGGAGCCAAGCAGATGAGAGGGTGATGGCTGTGGCGAGGAGAATCTGGCTCCAGTGAACGTTATTTTTCATATCACGCCCCAAGCCTTTTTGACGGGCGTAGGGGAAGAGGTAGATGCCCATTGCCAGCACCCAGCGTCCCATAAGGGGAGCAAGCCAAAGTCCAGAGCGATTCGAGAGGGAGATGAAAGCAGCGTATTTGGTCAAGAGCAGTAATCCACCACCAGCCACACCAAATGCACCGACGCGGGAGTCCCGCATAATCTCTAGGCGGCGTTCGGGGGTAAATCCGCCGAAGAGGCCGTCACAGATGTCGAGAAATCCGTCAAAATGGAGGGCACGGGTGAAAAGGAGTGAAGCGGTGATGAGGAGAACAGCAACAACGGGTAAGGGGAATAGTTGTTGGAGAGCAATATCGAGTATGTAGAGTGTGCCGCCTATGGCCAGACCAACTAAGGGAAACCATCCAACCGCGCGCCCCATCTCTTGAGAAGAGAAGGGGCGGCGGATGACAGCCGGGAAAATGCTAAGAAATTGAAAGGCAGCAAAAATAGGCACCATTACTCTTTATCTGTGACCCCAGCTTCGGTGAAGGTTGCCATATTTGCAAGAATCTTGCAGGCGGCTTCGGCGAGAGAAATGCCGAGGGCTGCGCCGGTGCCTTCGCCGAGACGGAAATCGAGATCTACAAGGGGTTTTAGCCCCAGCCACTCGATCATTTGACTGTGACCATACTCTTGTGAGCGGTGTGCGGAGATGAGATAGGGACGCAGAGTGGGAGTGATGGAAACGGCGATCATGGCAGCGGCGGTAGAGATGAAGCCATCGACCATGACAGGTTTGCGATGGGCGGCTGCACCGAGCATAACACCAGCCAAGCCGGCAATCTCGAATCCGCCGACCTTGGCAAGGACATCTAACCCGTCTTTGGGATTAGGTTTGTTTTTAGCAAGAGCACGCTCAATCGCATCAACTTTGCGTTTGAGACCTTCATCGTCTATGCCCGTGCCGCGACCGGCGAGTTTGGCAGGCTTGATGCCTGTCAGTACCGATGCGATAGCGGCGGAGGGGGTGGTGTTGCCGATGCCCATATCGCCTGTGCCGACAATATCGAGCCCTTTTGATATTTCAGCTTCGACTACTTCCACACCTGCAAGAATGGCTTTGAGCGCATCTTCTCGGCTCATCGCGGGACCTTGAGTCATATTTGTTGTGCCTTTGGCAATTCTTTTATTCACTAGTTTTGGATGTGGATCCATATCAGCGGCAACGCCCATATCTACAAAAGTGACGCGCGCACCAACGTGTTTTGAGAGCACGTTGATCGCTGCGCCGTCATAGAGGAAGTTAAGCACCATTTGCGGGGTCACTTCAGAAGGATAGGCACTGACACCTTCGGCAACAACGCCATGATCGCCCGCCATCGTGACGATGACTTTATCTTTGATCGCAGGAATGGCTTGTCCTGTGATGCCTGCTAATTGGACGGAAAGTTCTTCAAGCCGTCCCAAGCTACCTGCGGGTTTAGTAAGAGAGTTTTGGCGAGCCTGCGCGGTTGTCATAGCGGCTTTGTCGAGGGGGTGAATTTTTGCAATAATTGTTTCTAACATTTTTTCCTTATTTTTACATGGAGTTATACGGAAATTTCGGAATTAAAAAGGGTCTAGAAGAAAGAAGAAAGAGCGAAGATGGTGTTTTTTTCCTCGTCAAAATTCAACTCCAGCCTGCCCCTGAATGCCTTCCTTATAGGGATGTTTAACTTCTTTCATCTCGGTCACAAGGTCTGCAAATTCGACCAACTTTTTAGGTGCATTTCGACCGGTAATAACGAGATGCAGCATAGGTGGCTTGTTTTCTTTTAACCAGTTGACAACTTCGTCCACATCTAGCCATTCAAAATGGAGCGGGTAGGTAAATTCGTCCAAAATGATGAGATCGTAGTTGCCGCTTGCAATTTTCTCTTGTGCCATTTCCCAGCCATGGCGGGCGCGGGCAGTGGTTTTGTCCATATCTTTCGAGCGCCAGGTAAAACCGTCTCCGCTGGGCGTAATCTCGATGCCCAATTTTTCGGCGGCTTTGCTCTCCCCAAATTTAGCGTTTTCATTCTTAAGAAATTGAAGCATAGAAACTTTCATACCACGTCCCCACGCACGAAAGAGCAATCCCAAAGCAGCGGTAGTTTTCCCTTTTCCATTGCCCATGTTGACAATGACCAGACCTTTTTTCTTTTTTGCCATTTTATTTTCCTCTTCTTATGTATTCAACATATCTCGAGGAAAAATCATTGGTACACCCGTCAGCGGATGCGCAACAACATCGACCTGCGTTTGATAGGCTTCACTGATATGGGTAGCCTGAAGCACTTCTTGCGGCGTTCCAAATTTTCGTAATTCTCCACCAACGAGCAGGGCAACCTTATCGGCGAAAGAGGAGACTAAATTAAGATCATGGATTGCCATAAGCACAGCTAAATTCTTTTCTCTGGTTAACTGCCTGACCAAAGACAACAAGCTCGCCTGATGTTGAAGATCAAGATGGTTCGTCGGCTCATCTAGCAATAGCACGGGCGTATCTTGCGCCAAAGCGCGTGCCAATAAAACCCGTTGTTGTTCGCCGCCAGACAATTCTGCGATAGACCGTTCTTCAAATCCTTCCAAACCCGTTTGCCGAATTGCCAACTCAACCGCCTTGCAATCGGATTCACTTTCGCGCCCCAGCCAGCCCATATAGGCTGTGCGCCCCATCATAATTGCCTGATTGACAGAATATGCCCCGCCAATTTGCCGTGCTTGTGGGACGACGGCTAGATAACGGGCGCGTTGCACAACGGGAAGCTGCGCCACGTCTCGTTCCTTGACCTGAACTTGCCCAGCTTCGACAGGCAATGTGCCGCTCACCGAACGGATGAGCGTTGTCTTCCCTGCCCCATTTGGACCAATGACCGCCACGATTTCACCCGCAATAACCTTCATGGAGATGTCTTTTAAAATAATTCGCTTGCCATAAGCGACACGAAGAGAAGTAATTGTTAACATGCTACCAAAATACCTCCTGTTTTGCGCGGCGCAATATCCACAAAAAGAAGGGCGCGCCAAATATCGCTGTGACGATTCCTATTGGTAGCGTTGAGGGCGCCAGGATGATGCGGGCAAGCATATCGGCTAATAAAAGCATTGTTGCACCAGCCAAGACCGATAAAGGGATCAAACGCCGATAATCCGGTCCCCAAATCATGCGGATAATATGCGGGACGATTAGTCCGACAAAACCGATCACGCCTGAAAAGGCAACCGCCACTGCTGTCGTTAGCGATGCAGTGACGATAACGAATATCTTTGCTCGGTCTACGGCTAATCCCATTTGTTTGGCTTCTTCTTCACCAAATTGAAGCACATTGAGTGCATGCCCTGAGAAAGAGAGTAGCCCCATCCCGATGATCATATAGGGGAGAGAAGCGATGACTGGGTTCCAGCCCATCATAGGGGAACCGCCGAGCAAAAATGAGATTGCACGGTGAATTTGTTGGTCGGAGCGCAACATAAGGGCAGATGTTAGAGCCGAGGCAAATGCTCCCACCGCCACTCCAGCCAAAATCAGGGTTGTTAACGGCACTATCCCGTTTACTTTGGCAAGGTTATAAACGAGCAACACGGTGCTTATCGCACCCACAAATGCTCCGATAGGAATTAGATAAAATCCAAATAAATTGGTGGGCCAATATAATGACATCGCGATTACGGCGCCTAATCCCGCCCCTGCCGCGACCCCTATCAGGTAGGGGTCTGAGAGGGGATTGCGGAATAAGCCCTGATACGCCGCGCCACTGCTTGCAAGGGCTGCACCAGTGAGGGCGATGAGAACCGTGTGTGGCAGGCGCACAGAAAGAATGATTGCAGAGGAGGAGGTTGCCCAATCTGGCGCGATTTCAATCCCGGGAAATTGCGTAGCCAAAATACGCAATACGGTTCCCGGCGGAATGAAAACCGCGCCCAGACCGATGCTAAAAATAAGAGCAATTAGCAGGAAGAGGGTGTTGAGTAGGAAGGGGTGTTTACGGAGCATTGAAAGAGGCACCACGAAGCCACAAAGGACACAAAGAAAAGCTCTGTGCCTTTTGTGGTTTTATGGTGAGTTATTTTTTACTCAAAAACTTCGGGATGAATAAATTTTGCGGCAGATTCGAGACCATCTACGAGGCGGGGACCGGGGATGCTCATAATCCCGGGATCTATGGGATAAATGGCGTTGTTGGTCAGGGCATTTATTGTTTCCCAGCCAGCGCGCTCAATAATACTTTCTGCGGTGACACCGTAAAGGGCATCGGCAAGCAAAATAATATCGGGGTTTACGGCGATCAGTTCTTCGGTGCTGATTTGGGCGTAGTCGCCTTCAAGGGCGGATGCAGCATTAGAGCCACCGGCAGTGGTAATAATGAAATCGATGAATGTGTTTGAGCCGGTCGTCCATGGGGCAGAGGGATCGGTTGCATCCAGCTCATAAAAAACAGAGGGGCGAGAAGATAGCGGAGCGATCTTTTCTACAACAGTTTTGACACGGGCATCAAGCTCAGTGATCAAGTCTTCACCTTCATCTTCGTGACCAGTGAGTGTTGCAAAATCACGCAGGTTTTTCCAGAGTTCTTCGTAGTTTGTGGGATTTTCCTGCCAATAAACATTCAAGCCGAGGTCACGTAATGCTTGCACCTGATCTTCGTTGATGATTTGCGCGGCAACGACAAGGTCAGGTTCGAGGGCGAGGATGGCTTCTGCGGGAACTTCACCCCACATTGCGCCGACGTTGGTCACAGCCAGTGCTTCTTCGGGAAAGATCGACATTTCATCGCGCCCAACAACCTGCTCTCCTACACCAATGGCAAAGAGAATTTCTGTTGTAGATGCTGAGAGTGAAACAATTGTTTGCGGATATTCGGTGAATTCTAGCGTGACACCGAGGTCATCGGTGAAGGTCATCACTTCAGGTTCTGGTTCTTTAGTAGGCTCTGGCTCAGGGGTCGGCTCTTCAGTAGGCGGAACTTCAGGCACAGTTTCTGTAGCAGGCGCGGCGGGAGTACAAGCGCTTAGTGTAAGGGCTAGGGTTAATAAAATTATTAATAGGTAGTTCTTTTTCTGTTGCATTTATATTCTCCAAAGATATTTAGATGTTTTTATGATATGCACGTGAAAACGTGCGACTTATATGTGGAATAAAAAACCCCTGCTTATTTAGGCAGGGGTGGCGTATGAGATCGAAAAAAATGATCTTATATTCCACCTCCTTTTTGCGAGGCTTGTGGAAATCCATCAAGGCGGGCGACCTGACTTGTTCCAATAATGGAACTTACAGTTGCGCGACAGCGTCGGACTCCGACTGCTTTAGATTGCAATCGCCACCGACTTCGCCATTAAACCCTCCCATCCGGGGGAAAAGGTACCTTGACTGGTTTTATGAATTTATAAAGTTCTAGAAAATTTCGCTGTTTTCATTTTACCTTATTTTTGAATACTTCTTCATGTATTCGCGCTATATGTGAAGAAGTATTTACTTAGGAATGGAGTTCAAATAGCTTATACATTTGGGGCATATCTCACTCAAACTTTGCCATTATTAATGGATAATTTATTTTCTCCTAAGCATTTATTATTCTTAGGTAGATTCTTTTCTTTTGTAGAGTAAGCAATGAAGCTTAGCCCAACATTAATGAAATAAAGTAGCGATATAGGCAAAATCACCAACGCCATATTTATAGAGTTAGCAGTTGGCGTGATAACGGCTAACACGACAGAGATCGGGACAATGGCTAAACGCCATTGTTTTTTGAGCATTTGCGGTTTTACAAAACTCATGCCGCTGAAGAGTGCAATTCGTATGAAAACGCTGATCGATTTGGTCGCTTCGATTGCTTTGAGAGCGTCTATCCCATCGGGGAAACAAGAATCCCTTTAGCTTCTTAACGCTCTGAAAAGGTAGCCTGATAATCTAGATTAGCAGGCAAAAAGGTGTTGTGAAACATCGTGAAAGCCTTTTAAAGAGCCTAGCCATCTTTTCCTGTTGCTAAAGCCTCGTTATCACTCTTTTTCTTGGGGGTAACGAATTTTGGACGTCCAGAATCAGTGAAAAGGTTTTTATCAATATCAAGCTCCTTTCGTAGTTCTTCGACACCGGCTTCATGCATCCATTTATAGGGAAGTTCCTTTGCTTCTTTAGAAGCATCCCTAATGGCGCGCCATTCGGGTGAAGTAACCACCTTGCGCAACTGTCCGCTAATGGTTTTTCCAGCTTTTTGCATATCTTTTGGACCAAGTACAATAAGCGCGATCAACATGATAAAAACCAGTTCGGGGATGCCGATACCAAGAATATCCATTCGATTCCTTTGCAATAATGCTAAAAGACTATGCTTTTTCTGCCCTCATCTCTGGCGTGTCTGCTTCATCTTCATCGGAGTCGATTCCTTCACGGAAGGCTTTGATGCCACTGCCAAGTTCTCCGGCGATCTTTCCGATTCGTCCAACGCCAAAGAGCAAAATAACGATCACTAAAATAATAACCAATTCAGTTGTTCCCATTCGTAAGGGCATGATATTTCTCCTTTATAGCTCGCTAAATCCAGATGTCTTCAGTACAAGAGCATTTTTCGTAACCGCAAAAGCTTCACAATGCGGCATTTTTTCAATTAAATTCAACCCAGTCTTCCCCATTACCATTAGCGATGTTGCCAGACCATCTGCAAGCATCACTGTGGGCGCAAGAACAGAAACGCTTGCCAACTCAGGTGGTGAGTAACCACTGCGTGGGTCAATAATATGATGGCTCATCAAATCGTCGCTAAAAGCCTGCATATAATCGCCAGAAGTTGCCAAAGCCTGATTCTCTACAGACAGCGTAGTTAGCAAATTGCCCATTTCAGCACGTGGGGCTTGCAAACCAATCTTCCATGGGGAAGCGGGGGCTTTTTCACCCAATGCCATCAAATCACCACCGGCTTCGACCATCACGTTTGTAAAACCGTAATTCTGCAATTCAGCAACGCCTTCATCCACGATGAAGCCTTTGGCAACGCCATCGAGCGTGATGGACATCCCAGCTTCTTGGAAGCCCACGGTCTGAGTGTTTATGTCTAATTTGCGATAATCAACCAACTCAAGTGTTTGCTGGATTTCTAAATTAGAAGGTTGGGTTTCACTTGATTGATAAAGAGCCAGTAAAGGATTGATAGTGATGTCGAAAGCGCCATCCGTCAGTTGGCTGAGTTCCTGTGATTGTTGTAGTACCGTTAAAAGAGCAGGGTGCGGATCGTACGTGACCCCAGCTTGGTTCAGCTCCGAGAGCTGGCTCTTCGGTAAAAAGCGACTAAGCACCGATTCGTGGGCAGACATTCGGGCGAAACTGGCGTTAATTGCCTCGGTAGCAAGTTTTGGGTCAAGTCCGACCGTTTTGATGTTGATCACGGTTCCCATCAGCAAACGAGATTCGCTGACGACTTCATCCACAGAGAGTGTATCCAATCCTAATTTTATTGCCGCACCTGCCGCACCACTAAAGGCTACGATTTGCAGGAACTGGCGGCGGGTAATTTTTTTCTTGTTTTTCATCATTTTCTCAATTATTTGCTTCACTAACGGGTGGAGGCGTATAGTTCGGCGGATAGGTTGGTCGAACAGCAGGTCTAACTGTACCAATTGCTTCTTTGCTAATGACCTGACTTTCTTGGGTATCAAGTTCTTCTATCAGGTTGGTTGTCATATCCGCTACTATCAAGAAAGCACAAACCACGACAAGTACAACTATGACAAATTCACTTACGCTGGTTTTCTTTTTCTTAGTGTTTTCCATGTTTCAAGTATCCATTTTCTAAAGGTTCGATAGAGATCAGTAACAGGGCGCAATGGGCAAAGATAATTGCACCAAGGGCGGCGTATAAAGAGGGAAGATATTAAGATAATGCCGAGCAAGGCAAATTGCCAACTTGAGCCGGTTAGATCAAAAAGTGTGCCAAATATTTCATAACTGGTTAGCCCCGGGTTGCGGAAGAGTAAGGCAAGAATAATGGCGAGCCAAGCTAGTCCACGCTGTAACCAGAGCAATAAGTTCTTGGATTTTTTAATGGGCCTAGATTTAGCGCCACCAATCACACCCATACACTCTTGTGTTGCGCCAAAGGGGCAGAACCAATCACAGTAGGGGTTTTTATTGTCTACAGTGAAGACAAGGAAAACGCCACCAATAAGTAGGTACCAATATAGATGTGTTTGCCAGGTAGGCCAGAACCCAAGCAGGAGCTTGTTGATATCAGAGAGTGTTAGAGGGCGTGTATAGATGAATCCTAAGACGACCATGCCTATTAGCATAGATGCCCAGCGTGCCTGTTTCTTGTATTTGAATTTACGCTGATGTCCAAAATAGCCTATGGCAAAGAGACCGATCAGTGTGATCTCGGGAATGCCAAATTGAATGGGCGGAGAGACGTCTTCTGGTAAGGGTAAAGCCAGTTGCTTTCCCGCTACATAGCGGCTGCCGATCATGGCTGCTTCAGCGATAGCGCGAGATGAGTACGTAGCACCTGTAACCCCATCTACATCTGCTTCTAACTGGAAGGGATCCTGATAACTTTTTCCTGTAAACGATTCAACATAATCCGTTGCCAGCACTTTTCGCATCCAGGAGGCAGTTTCTTTCGTGGACACGATAGAAAGACCATGAATATTGCCATCTAGATCAACAGCTACTGCTACCTTCATAGGTCCACCGTAACCATTGGCAGTGGCTATGGAAACATAGCCAATAACGGCTTCTTCAGATTGTGATTGGATAGCGGTATAACCGCTACCGTTGAAGGGTTCAAAACGATCTGCTTCAGGGAAGGCTTCGTAGAGGGATGGATATACATCCCCTTCGGCCAGGTTTGCACCAATTGCCCAAGCAATGATAATTGTTAGCACTGCCAGAGTGCCTAGTATTCGATCTTTTTTTTGTCTTTTCATATTTCTGTCATTTTTAAATAAAATTTTAGGCGGTGAGCTTCTCCAAAAGTTGACGTGCCTTTTGTTCCTCTTCCTTCAAGCCTGCCTTCGTATAAACTCGAATTGCAGTCTGACAATATTCGTTTGCTTTTTCGTTGTCGTTCTGTTCAAAATAAGCCATTGCCAGCATGGATAGTTGTTCACCCTCAAGATCTACAAGACCACGATCTTTTGCCAACTTTATCGAATTCTCATGATATGAAATTGCCTCAGATAGCTGGCCCAATTCTGCGAGAGTAATTCCAATACGCCCAGTCAAATAGGCAGCATCTTTTTTACGTTCAATCTTATTCGCCTTTTGAACAGCCTTTTTATAGATTGTAAGAGCCTCATTTTGTTTCTCGGAAAGCACAAAAGATTCTCCTAAACTTAATAGAAAGTCCAATTCCTTGCCCTCATCTCCTTGAGAATTAGCATAGTCAATTGCTTGGATCGTATATTTTTCAGCCTCTTTATTGCTGCCTAATCTGTAGTGTGTTGATATTATCTTCTCATAGAAGTCAATGATTGTTTTAGAATCCGTCCAGCCTTGTAGCTCTAGACCTTCTTTACTGTATGCTAGTGCTTTTTTATAAAATTTCATTTGACTAAAAGAATTAGCTAAATGCCGAAGCGTTTGAGCTTCAGTCCCTTTATCTCCCTCTTCTCGAACATATGCCAAAACTTTTTCGAATGCTTGAACAGCATCTTCGTGTTTTTCACTCCACGACAATATCGTTCCCAGATTTCCTAATAATCCAATCTCCGCTTCTTTGTTTCCAAGCGAAATAGCAAGTTCCATTGCTCTCTCAAAATAATCAAAGGCTTGGTCAGGCGCACCAACATTGAGGCTATAAGTTCCCATCGCACTGTTAATATTCATAGCCCTATAGGGGTCGTCCAAGGATTCGGAAATTTTCTGTGCCTCTTGATACTTTTCCAACGCTAAAACTGGTTCGCCAGACTCGGTCAATATTTGTCCCATGCTTGCAAAGGCATCAAAACGCAAACCTTCATGTTCGTGTTCTTCTCCAAGATTTAGTATTTCTTCGGCTACTTTAAAGGCCTCTGGGTAGCTTCCAACAAGTTGAAAAGCAAGTGCTTTCTTCCCCAAACAGTGAACTTGAAGGTCTAGATCTTTTAGTTTATTGGCTTTTTGGATAGCTTCGTTAAAGTATTTTAGACCTTCTGTAGACTTATGAGCTTGGGATAGAGCTAACCCCAAACTAGCAGCTGCTTTACTGATATGGCGAGGTTCGCCACCTTCTCTCGCAACGCGAAGTTCTTCTTTGCATAATTTTATATTCTGGTTGTTCTTTTTCTGTTGACCTTTGGACATAAAAATCTCCCAAGCAATAATTCCGTATTAAAAATATTTCTGTTTGGTCATTGACTTATCACAATCAATGAGCTAAGTTTTTCTAGGATACCGCTTTTATTCCAAAAATCCACATAGCGTTCATAAATTCCTTCTTGTATATCAGAGGGTAAGTATTTAAATCCATCATGGATTAATTTCAAAAGAGTTCCGTTATCTTTTCTTTCTAAGTTGAAGCTTAGTGTAGTGCAATTGAACCAGCTTTCTCCAAACTTATCTTGTTCACGCCAAATAAAAGCATATTTCTTTTCAAGAAGAAGTATGGAAAATTCACCAAGAATAATATATTCTTCTTTTCCAAACGATAAAGGAAATTCGATCTCGCCACCATCAGACATATCGATGACAAACTTATCTGCATTCAACCAGCCTTTCATCTTCTCTTCGCTCATGAGAAAATGCCAAACGCTATCTATTGGGTTTGGGATAAAAATATCCCGACTTACTATCAAATTATTATCGACCATAGAGCCTCAGAGTACCACGTACAGGTGGAGAAAAAACACTTGTCTGAATTTATCAAATTATATAAAAATCGCAGTCTCAACGTGTATGTTGGTATTATTTATTGATAATCAATGTTTCACTATGCCTATATGCTTGAATACTTAAAGTAGAGACGTAGGCTCCTACGTCTCTACTTTTCTATCAATTCTTATAGTTCTTTGGCTTCACTTTGTGGCTGGAGCGCAAGAAGACGCCACAGACCAACACCCAAGATTATACTGATTACAAAAAATAAGAGGAAGGTGTAGAACCCTGCAAGAGGGAAGTTTTCACCAGTAAGGGTTCCCCAAGCATAGAATCCTGTGGAAAATATCAGATACCAGATACCAGAGAGCAACCACTTCCACCAATTCATACCCCAGCCTTTATCTTCAGCAAAGGTTTTGAGACCGAAGACAATCACCACGAAGATGATGCCGTTCAGAAACCAGAAGGTATTTCCATTAAAAAACATGCTATTTTACTCCTTCAGAAGGATTGTTGAGAGGAATATCAAGGAATTTTTCTGCATCCATGAAGTAAGGTTCAGGACCATACACTGCAAAATGACCACCTTCAGCAGGACGCCTATATTCAATTGCGTCTGGATAGTCAAAGAAGTTCTTCTGCATCCAGAGTAACCCTGAGCTAACTACTCCAGTTGGATCACGAGGGTCAAGCTCGCGGGCCATATCATGAAGCCAGTTATCTTTTCGGGTATAGGGGCAAACACTTACACAGTGGCGGCAACCGAGGTTTCCCATCGATTCACGCCAGTAGTTATAACAAGCACCATTGTTGATGTACCAATGCTCGTATCCGCGTAATACGGAACCGGTTCCCCATTCTTGTTCTTCTGGACTGTCAGCCATGGAGATTGCACCAGATGGACATTGCTCGGCACAAATCTTGCATTTACTGCAGAAGTTGGCAACACCAATGTCAATTGGTTTATCAGTAGTCATTTCTAGGTTGGTGACGATCATGGCCATACGGCTGTTGCCACCAGCTTCTGGGGTAATGCAGTAACCAGTACGCCCAACTTCACCTAAGCCGGCTTCAATGGCATGTGGTGGCATAAGGCAGTCGTAATGGGTCATTGGTGTGTTTGCTCGAGCAGCGTACCCCATCCCCTTGAGCATACCTTCAATACGAACAGCGGCCGTAGATACGCGGTCGTAAGCATCATAGCTGGCGGTGAATTGCGGGCCAGCCACGATTTGGTCCCATTCCATGGGGACACCAATCATAATAGCGTGTGTCCAGTGTTCTGGTAATTTTGAGTGGTCATAGTCTGTGTCACAGCCACCCCAGCCATCACCATAGAAAAAATCGATATTGGGTTTTGTAATAGCCACCATAGTTGCTCCATAGCGATGAGCAAGCTCTTTGATGAGTTCAGCAGCCAAGTCAGGGCTTTTGAATGGAATGGGGTCTCGAAGCGGTACTTCTTGCATCGGAGCACCAGGGCCAGCAGCTACCATCATATGAAAGTCAGAATGCTCTGGGGGGGTGTGGGCTTTTGGTAAATTGCCTCCATGATATGCGAATCCGCTTCTGTAAACCTCGGCTAAAAGGAAGTAGTTCCCGTATTCTTTGTAATCTATATCATGATTGGGAATTGTCTCGGTGAATGTTTTGTAATCCCATTCTAGTCGTTCGGGGTATTGATTATAAAAAGCAAGAACTGGTGGAGGAAGGGGAAGGTCATCAACGGGGTCGCCCAGCACCCAGTCCTGTTTCTCCATCAAGGCCTTTTGGAACATCGCAACACGCCCAAAAACATAATCAGTGATATGGCTAGGCTGTCGCACCTCGCCTTTAGGTGAATGTGCCGGACTTTCAATCCTGAATGGCTCACGATTAAAGAACATGGTGGCGGGGTTGAATGATTCCCAGCCTGTATATGACTCTTTATCAGAGCCAGCAGCAACACCGCCAGCGAACAAACCGCCAGCCTGCACTGCAACTCCCGCTAGACCTGCGACTTTCAAGAAATCGCGGCGAGAGAGTTTTGCATTCTTCTCTTCACTCATAAAAAACTCCTTTATAAGGGTTTAATGAAAAGCAACGCCACATCCGTATGCGTTGCCACCTTGCTCGAGGTTTTTTTATTTGATCAAGTGTCTGGCTTGGGTGAGAGGAGATTCACCTTTACAGTTGCGGCACAGCGCCAGTATTTCACTGGCTTCCTTGATTTGAGATTTATTTTTATGATAGAATTTATACAACTGTACAAACTCGACCACTCGACCTGTTTGTATTAAATATCACTATAAGCTAGCAGTCAATAATCAATAATTCATTTTTGTAGCTTTTTAGACAAAGGACGCAAAATGACCGAAAGAAAACAGGGAAATCGACAAACAGCACGCTCAATCAATATGCTTCGACAAGCATTTGTTGAGCTTCTTAATGAAAAGCCTTATGAAAAAATTAAGATTTCCGAAATAACCAGTCGAGCAGACTTGGCGCGTTCGACTTTTTATGCCCATTTTGAAACCAAGGATGAATTACTAACGAGCTATCTGAGAGAAATCGCAGAGACTTACGTTGCTGGCTACACTGCCCCCACAGATTGGTCGCCAGAGGAAAATACGGTTGATCTTGAAAAAGAAATTGCTTTTTTTCAGGGCTGGAAAGATATTGATGAAATTGCTGTTCTAATCCATGAGCCTTATATCGAGGACCTTATGTACAAGGTTATCAGGAATATGCACTTGAAGGCTTATCGGGAAATTGTTTCCCCTATGAGGCCTGAATTGAATCCCTGTTTTGCCAGTTACTGGATCGATTTCCTTGTTTGCACCAAAATTTCATTGCTACGAACCTGGGTTAAAAATGATATGAAAGAATCTCCAGAAATATTGGGAGAGTTGCTATACGCTCTATCTGGCATTCATGTGTTTGAAAAAAACTATAAAGAATTCAAAGACAAAATTTGTTGATAAACCCAGTATTGGGAAAACAAGGTCTTTGTCTCATCCAAGGGGGGCGCCTATCCGATAATTTTGGCACTTTTTTTGCCTTCTTTTTTTGTTTAGATATTTTCTTCCCCAACTTAGCTGAGTGATTTAAAGCTCATTTGCTAGAGTTAAATTGTCATAAAACAAACCTTGCTATCTTCGCTAAGTTTATTACAGCCCGAAGAAATTCGGAAACTAAAAATATGACAATTGATCCCATACTTAGAACCAAACTCTTTATCCCCCCTCTACGGGATGGCACTATTTCGCGTCCGGGGCTAATTGAGCACATCAATCGAAGTATATCCAATAAAGTTTTATTGATTTCTGCTCCCGCCGGGTTCGGGAAGTCTACACTTCTAGCCGAATGGGCAGCTCAAGCAACGTACCCTGTCTGTTGGGTTTCATTGGATCAATCAGAGAACGACCCTGTCAAATTTCTTTCGTATTTGATTGCTAGCGTTCAGAAAAATTATGATGATTTGGGGGATTCGGTACTGAATGCATTAAGAACACCTGGATCTCCTCCTGTAAAGGGGCTACTTAATGCTTGGCTTAATGAAGTGTCTGAGCACACCAAAGACTTTGTTCTAATTCTCGATGATTTTCATCATATTCGAGATAAAGCTGTTGCTGACTTAATCTGTCATTTAACTGATAATCAACCCTTACAGCTCCATTTATTAATTGCCAGTCGAGTCGATCTACCATTTTCCTGCTCTCGCTTAAGAGCACAAGGAGATTTGATTGACCTCGGCATCGCGGAACTGCGCTTTACAATAGACGAAGCAATAGAATACTTAAAAAAAGAACTGGGAGATAGAATTTCAGAAAAAGATGCCAAAATTTTGAGTAAACGGACAGAGGGTTGGATTGCAGGGTTGCATATGGCAGTCTTATCTATGAAATCAAGTGATAATATCCCACAATGCGTCGCTCAATTTTCCGCTCAAAATCAATATATTACAGATTATTTATTAGATGAAATCCTGTTGCGGCAATCAGATGATGTAGAGGAATTTCTGTTAGCAACTTCAATACTTAAAAAATTTACAGCCCCCTTATGTGACTATCTCCTAGAAAAAAACAATAGCCAGGAGAAGATTGATAATTTAGTTCGTTCCGGCTTATTTACTATTCCCCTTGATACATCCCGAACATGGTATCGTTATCATCATTTGTTTTCTGAATTATTAGAAATAAGGCTTGAAAATTCGTCAAAATTTTCCACAAAAACTTTACGCCGAAAAGCTTCCGAATGGTTTGCTGTTGAGGGTATGCTAGAAGAAAGTATTGACCATGCTTTTGCAATTCAAGATTATGATTTAGTAATACGGCGTATTGAAAAATCGTTGAATCTGATAATGGCTCAGGGAAAATTCAGGAATTATTTAGGATGGGTTGAGAGAATTCCCCGAGAAAAGATGCTGAAAAAACCGAGGTTAGATGTAGTAAAGATTTTTATGTTACATGAGATGGGGAGATTAGATGAGCGAATTCAACATCAGAAGTATGTTGAAAAGAAATTAGGACCTGTCCCAGAAAATCTGGATGAGTGTAGTTCGGGTGAGATTACAAATCATGGAATTCTAGCTTCTATAAAAACAATTATTTACGCATCGGGTGATTTCTTAATAGATGATGCCTACAAGAATGACGAATTAGCGAACCAACTATTATCTGAAAGATACTTTATCTGGCGAACTTTATCAGCTGGAGCAATTCCTTTTATGAATCGCGCGCTGGGTAATTATGAAGTGGCAATTAATGGTTTTAGAGATGTATTAGAACAAGTTCTAGATACCAAATTTTTCTTCCAAGTTTTTATTACATACTCAGTGCTTACGAAAGCTTACCTTGAAACGAATAAACTAAAATTAGCAATAATCACTTGTCAAAGAGCGATTGATTTGGATATCCAATATGGTGGTGATTTTCCTTTTGCCAAACTCATATATTTGCTGATGGGCGAATTGATGTATCATAATGGACAATTGGGTTCTGCTGAAGCCTATATTGAGCTAGGACTGGACCATGTGATCCGGCATGGTGATGTATATTCAATAATAGACGGGTATTCCACTTTGATGCTAATTCAGATAGCAAAAGGCGATCAAGAACAAGCATTGGCATTAATAGATGAAATAAAAGATGTTTTGAATGGATATTCTCTATCCCCAAATGCATTAAAAATAATAAGTTCATGGGAAACTTATGTAAGAGTCTTTTTTGGTCAATGGAAACGAGTTAGTAGTTTTATAAATGAACCAGAACTTGAGCTTTATGAAGGTCAGTACCTGTTTGATCTGGAAAATCATGCCTACGTAGGCATTTACCGTGTTTCCCAAAACCCAATAAAAGTCTATTCTGATTTTTTAGGCATAACAACTGCGAGATTATATCTTGCCAGAAATAAGCTAAAAGAAGGGCTGGCGATAATTGAAGAAATTCTTGCAGGGATGTTTAGCGACGGATGCACAAAATATCAAATTGAATCGCAAATTGTAAAAGCATTGATCTTGGATCGATTGAATAAAAAAACTGAGGCCTTAGCAACTCTAAAGACTTCCATCCAAATGGCTGCTATTGAGGGATATTCGCAAGTTTTTATAAATGAAGGCATGGCTATTGAGGGGTTGCTTCAAGAAGTCAAAGGGATTACGCTGGTAAATATCGAAGAACAGATTTTTATTCTTCGATTATTAGAAAACATTCACCTGAAAGCTCGAAAGAATCTACGAAAATTTGAACCGGGTAGTGATCCACTAACACCACGAGAAATCGAAGTTTTGGAGTGTCTGGCATCAGGCTCCTCTTATGCCCAGGCAGCTGAGACCCTATTGATTTCTAGAAATACACTTAAGACTCATACAAAGCGAATATATCAAAAATTAGGGGTTAATGGATTATTACAAGCGCTTAACAAAGCTAAAGAATTAAAAATTATCTAGTGACCTGTCACCCTTTGGGGTGATAAATACCAGTAAAATAAAATCACCCTGAAGGGTGTTTTTGAATGTGACTATTTTCGGTATCCTTATGAAAACATGAGGAAGTTCGGTGAAAATCCGACGCTGTCCCGCAACTGTAAGCCATTTAGTTGGTAAGCCAGATACTCACATTCACGATTGATCTCGTCAGAAGATTACCGGTAGATACCGGTTTTATTTTTTTAAGGAGAAGTTTATGAGCAAATCAAGAAAGACCCATTACCATTCTACGGTTAGCCGACGAGATTTCATGAAAATTCTCGGCATGGGGGCATTTGCAACCGCAGGTGGTACATTGATGAATGGGCCATTTAAAGATTTGGATGAGATGATGGCCTCTCCAGTTGCTGATCGAAAAATGCCATTCTGGGTGAAGGAAGTAGATGAACCTACAGTCAAAATTGATTGGGACACGATGGAAGTATTCCCTCATCTTGGGAACTCTTTGTTTAATCCGAATGCCTGGGGGGGGGAAGCGGGTGTCAAAGAGTGGATGGATATTCAGCAAGGCAATATTGATGCAGTGACAGAAAGTGTTCGAAATAATGTTCCTGGACAATCTCTCAAGGATCATGCCTTGGCTGATGCGCAATGTTGGGGTTGGGGACCAACTGCCGTTGCGCCTTCATGGACAGGACCTGATACTGAACCAAATCCGATGTGGGAACACCCAACGATGCTTTGGGGACCAGAGCACTTTGGCGTACCAAAGTATGAGGGAACTCCAGATGAGAATTCTCGCATGGTCCGCGTGGCTGGACGCATCCTTGGTGCTGCCGATATGGGCTTCGTTAAACTTGATGAACGAACAAAGAAGCTACTTTACGGCAATATCGTTTTCGAAGATGTAGAAAAGGGATACGATGACCCGGAAAGGCACGTCAGTGTTTTACCTAATAATAAAGATTTGTGGGTCATTTGCGCAGTTATTCCACAATCTCTCAATGAATATGGATATCGTCGAAGTTGGGCCAATAGCAATACCGCAGCATATTCTCGAGCTGCAATATATTCCAACAGAATAAAGACCTTCCTGAGTGGCTTAGGTTACCAACACTACGGTGGTGGCACTGGCTCCGTTGGGCGTGCAGTGGGTTTTGGTGTTATGGCTGGGTTAGCTGAATACGGACGCCCTGGCATTATGGTCAGTCCTCAATATGGTACAAATTTCCGAACTGTTATGCTAACAGTAACAGATTTACCGCTGGCAGTGACGAAACCAATTGACGCTGGCATCAGCAACTTCTGCCGGACTTGTCAAAAATGCGCAGAAATGTGCCCTTCAGGTGCAATAAGCACAAATAAAGAAACACAATGGGCAGATTGGGCAGACGGGGAACAACCTTGGCAGGCAAAAGGCTTAAAAGGTTGGTATATCGACGCCAAGAAATGCTATGGTTACATGCTTGGCAATGAGCCTGATTGCAACATGTGCCAGACGGTATGCCCCTTTAGTAAATTTGATAGTGCCGTGATGCACGATCTTGTCAAAATGTCAATTAGTTCTACACCTGTGCTAAACAATACAATCCGGAAGCTGGATGATACCTTTGGCTACGGCAAAGAGCGCGGTACTGATATGTGGGACGTAGATCCGATGGATATTCCACTCTGGGGTCTTGACACATCTCGGTCATAAGAAAAGGAGACAATTATGCGATATATAAGCTGGGTTTGGTTTTGGTATGTACTTTTAGGTTTTCTTCTTGGCGGTGGTGCTGTATATTTATGGGTCACACTGAGAGAAAAGGCTGTCAATCTAGTTTGGTATGAGTGGACTCTAATTGTCCTTGGGGCTTTAATCTATATCTTGATGGGACAAACCTTCATCGCTTCTTTCGGTGAGGGGCAATCGCAAGCAGCTTGGATGAGCCTGATTTTTATGGGCATCCCCATTATTCTTATTGTCGTCGGTTCATTACGTTTGATCAAATCACGTTTAGCTAAACAAAGCTAAAAAAAGAGATCTGTTTATAGGCACCAGAGAAGCTTCTGGTGCCTATTTTTTCAAGGAGCAAGCTTTTGCCTGTATATGAATACTCTTGCAAAGAATGTCATCATTCTTTTAAATTTGAACAAACTTTTGAAGAATTTGGCAAGAAGAAACCCCAATGTGAAGCTTGTAGCTCCGAAAATATCTCACGAAAGTATGGTGAGGTGTTTTCAGTTACTGGTGCAGGGAGATCATCAGCTTCGAGCTCTAAGTGTGGGGGATGTACAACAACATTATCATGCTCAAGTTGTCACTAAAGTAGAGAGCGATTTCACATCGCCAATGTATGGATCAAATAAGCAATAGCTCGTGCCAATTTCAGGATGCGATAATAGGCTCATGCAGAGAGTTATAATTGTGCCAGCTTTACCCCGCTTTAGCCAACTTGAAAAACTGACGTGCTTCTGCAATGCGCATATCTACATTTTTTTATAATTACTCAGGGGCAAGACTTCAGAAGTCACGAATATCTATTAAAAATCCAAAATACTTGTTGATTAGAAGAAAATTTCGTCAGTCCGGAAATACAATAACGAATACGCAAACTCTTGAAGCAATCCCCCTTATTTTGCCTCAAAAACTCCTATAGATGAATAAGAGAATCAAAAAAAGGACGTGTGTCTTGTGCACTACACGTCCTTTTTTATTTTTGAGAATTCTTCACACAAATATAATTATAGTGTTGGTACGCTCGGCTTATCCCACCACTTGGATAATCTACCGCTGGAGCGGGAGGCATGATCCTTATAATGAGAAACGTCGTTAAAGAGCATCAAACGTGCTCGTACAGTATCTTTGAAATCAAGCACACTCAAGCATGCCGGAGATTGACCCAGTCGGTCACGGTAGCCACGCCCATCGAAGCCGAGCATGCTACTAATTAGAAGGCCTAACGTCGCTTTATGTGAAACGATTAAGATATTCTGCCCTTGGTGCCGGACAACAATATCTCGAATAATGGGGAGTGTGCGAGCAATGACACTTACACCATTTTCGCCACCTTCTGGCGCAAAGGTATAGGGGTCTTCTTCCCAGGAAATATGCTCAGTAGCAAATTGGGTTTCAACTTCAGCTCTTGTCAACCCCTCCCAACGACCGTGATCGATTTCACGCAAGTCAACTTGTTGCACGGGTTTCAAATTATGCGGTGCGCCAAGAATTGTTGCTGTATGAATAGTACGCTTCATTTGGCTGCTGTAAACTGCTGCAATTGAATCGTCAGCCAAACGTTTAGCTAACTGCTCAGCCTGAAAGATGCCCTCTTCTGAAAGCTCTACATCGGTTGCTCCAGCAAAACGGTCTTCTGCGCTAAGCACGGTTGCACCATGGCGAACCAAAAATAAACGAGTTACATTTCGTTCAGACATTGGTTACTCGCTTTTTAGTCGATGTTCTAAGTACCTAAGCAAAAGAAATTTGGTATTTTGTTCCAATGCCATCCAGCACGTTTTTCAGATTGTCTTTGAGGCT
>JADGEO010000046.1 GCA_016744335.1 Anaerolineales bacterium | reverse complement strand
ATGCACATCTGCCGCGTGCAAGCCCACCGATGGCTCGTCAAGCACATAAAGCGTGCGCCCAGTAGAGCGTTCGGAGAGTTCTTTTGCCAGCCCCACGCGCTGTGCTTCGCCGCCCGAAAGCGTGGGCGCAGATTGCCCAACCCGAATATAACCCAGCCCGACCTCTTCCAAAACCTGCAACTTCTTAATCATTTTGGGGAAAGCGGCAAAGACCTCAGCGGCGCGCTCTATGGGAATCTCTAGCACATCGGCGATGCTATATTCTTTGAATTTGACCTGCAAAGTCTCCCGATTGAAACGCGACCCTTTACAGACATCGCAAGGCACATAAACATCGGGCAAAAATTGCATCTCGATGCGCAATTGCCCCTGCCCCTTACACGCCTCACACCTGCCGCCATGTACATTAAAAGAAAATCTACCCGGCTTATAGCCCCGCACTTTGCTCTCTGGCAACTGCGTAAAAAGTTTACGGATTTCATCAAAAAGCCCCGTATAGGTGGCGGGGTTCGAGCGCGGCGTGCGCCCAATGGGGCGTTGATTGATATTGATAATTTTATCGAGATGTTCCACGCCCTCGATGCGCTCATGGTCGGCGGGGATTGTGCGCGCTCTATTGAGCGTTCTCGCCAAAGATTGATACAGGATATCGCCCATCAGCGTCGATTTTCCCGACCCCGAAACACCTGTGATACAAACCAATTTCCCCAGTGGGATGGGGACATCGATATTCTTAAGATTATTAGCCCGAGCACCGATAACCGTAATCTTTTTACCGTTCCCAGAGCGGCGTTCGCTCGGAACTGGAACTTGCTTCCGTTTAGACAGATATGCCCCGGTGAGCGACTCTGGGTGCGCTAAAATCTGCGCCGGAGTCCCTTCTGCGACCACTTCTCCGCCATGTTCACCCGCGCGGGGTCCCAAATCGAGAATCCAATCAGCGGTCATGATGGTTTCATCATCATGCTCGACCACCAGCACGGTATTCCCCAAATCTCGCAGACCCTCGAGCGTTTTCAGCAATCGTGCGTTATCGCGGGGATGCAACCCAATGGAGGGTTCATCCAAAACATAAAGCACGCCCACCAAACGCGACCCAACTTGAGTCGCCAGCCGAATCCGTTGCGCTTCTCCGCCCGAAAGCGACCCCGCTGAGCGGTTGATTGTTAAATAATCTAGCCCAACATTGACCAAAAATCCCAACCGTGCCTGAATCTCTTTCATTATTCTTTCGGCGATGATTTTATCTCTCTCGTTGAGGGTATCGTTCAGCCCCTCTGCCCACTTGATGGTATCTAAAACGGGCAAATCGGTGATTTCGATGATATTTTTATCGCCAATCGTGACTGCAATTGCTTCTGCGCGTAGTCGTTGACCATTGCACTCTGGGCAGGGGCGATTCGACATAAATTCATCAATTCGTTTTCGCATATATTCGGAACTGGTTTCTCTATATCTGCGTTCCAAATTGCGAATTACGCCCTCAAAAGAGCGATTAAAAACATGTTCATTTCCGCTACTGGCACTCTGATAAATAATTTCAAACTCTTCCCCTTTACTGCCGTAGAGAATAATATCTAATTCATCTTTTGTTAGTTGGATAACTGGTTTATCAAGGTCAATTTTATAATGATTTGCGGCGGCTTTAAGCGTCTGCCAATAATACCCGCCTTCATCACGCGGTCCGCTCCACTCGGAGGAGCCAATTGCGCCATTATTAAGTGAAAGTTCTTTATTTGTAATGAGCAAATCGGGGTCAATTTCGAGTTTATTGCCTAACCCTTCGCAAGTTGGGCAAGCGCCATGCGGCGTATTGAAAGAAAATGTCCGCGGCGCAATCTCGGAGATACTGGTTCCGTGTTCGGGGCAGGCAAGGTGTTCGGAATAGTGAATGTCGGTGTTACGAGATTCGTGTTGCGTGTTGCGTGTTGCGTCTCCGTTTTTGCTGATGTCTGAAGTCTGAGGGCTGAGGTCTGACACCGTCAGATAGCCATCGCCAAATTTTAGTGCGGTTTCAATTGAATCTGTTAATCTCGAACGTGCGGCATTGGTTTCTTCTTCGCTTTCACCGTGATGAATAACTAGCCGATCCACAACGGCTTCGATAGTGTGAATTTTATATCTGTCGAGTTCAAATTCTTCGTCTAAGGAGCGTACATCGCCATCCACACGGACGCGGGCAAAACCTGCTTTGCGAATCTCCTCGAAAACGGCTTGGTAGGTTCCCTTTCGTCCTCGCACCAGAGGTGCAAGAAGCAAAATTCGGCTCCCATCTGGGAGAGCTTCAACTTTATCTACAATCTCCTGCGCCGATTGCTTGACCACTTCCCGCCCGCAAGTGGGGCAGTGTGGAATCCCAACGCGCGCATAAAGCAGACGCAAATAATCATAAATCTCTGTCACTGTCCCAACCGTTGAGCGGGGATTATGAGATGTAGATTTCTGGTCAATCGAAACAGCGGGAGAAAGCCCCTCGATATACTCCACATCTGGCTTATCCATCTGCCCGATAAATTGCCGCGCATACGCCGAAAGCGATTCCACATATCGGCGTTGCCCTTCGGCGAAAATTGTGTCAAATGCGAGCGAAGATTTGCCCGAACCTGAGAGTCCCGTGATAACAACAAACTTATCACGCGGGATTTCTACTGTGATATTTTTAAGATTATGTACGCGTGCACCAACTACACGGATTACGTTTTGGGTCATAGAAGAGCCTTTGAAAAGTGAAGATTTAAGAAGAAAAACGGGAAAAACTATTATAGCACATTTGTTTTATACTCTTTGTTGAAATGCGAGAAGAAAGTATGTTCTTTTGAAGCATCCCATTTTAGTTTGTTGGCGAGTTTATAATCAAATCTCTGATGTATAATTATTTCATGCCAATTCTAGTAAATCCAAACCTCGTATGGGACTATGAAATTCCTGTGGAGGATGAGCAAAGCGAAGCCTTCTGCAAGTGGTATTTGGCGCGGGTATTATCGCGAGGAAATGCGAAGGATTTAAGAGAAATCGGATTTGAAACGCTTTATGAGTATTTTCCCCGCCTGAATCTTCCAATAAGAATTCGTAAATTTTGGGTATGGTATTTTGATTTGCCCGAAATAAAGGCGAAATATGAATCAACTAACACCCTTTCAACATCAAATCATACGCGCAATTAGCAAAAGCCGATTGAGTAAATAATTTTCTGTAAAAAGTTTCTCAGAGGCACTTAAGTTTGGGTCACGCGTGTAGCGGGGGTTTATCACATTCCAAATTCATCAATAATCTGGTCTAAAAGTTTGTCAAAAATCCCCTATAATAAGGCATCTTCATCCACCTAAATAAAGAGGTCAAAATGGCATATCTTGTAAACTATTACTCTCAACAAGACCCAGCATGGAAAAATAAAAAGCTCGGCTTTAGCAATGTGAGTATTGGCACCGATGGATGCGCCATTACAAGCCTTGCAATGTTGGTTAAGGGCTTTGGTTACGACGAAACGCCCGCCACCCTTAACAAAAAACTAAAAGGCTTGGGAGAAAATAATGGCTACATAGGCGCGCTGGTTATTTGGGGCAGTATCCCAATTCTTTTTCCGAAAATCTCTTATAAAAATCTCATTCTCTGCCGAGACCACAACGCCCCGCTTGCCCAAATTGACGATTCTCTTGCCAGTGGGCAACCCGTTCTCGTTGAAGTAGACCGCTCGCTTTCATCGGGGTTGCAAATGCATTGGGTCGTTCTTTATGGGAAAAAGGGGAATGATTATCTAATGACCGACCCATGGAATTACCCCTCTGACGATGAAGAGACTTTGCTTTCTACTCGTTATGGATTTGGTCGCTTGCCCCAAAAATTTATTACTGCTGTTTTATGGTATGAAATGCAAGGCATTGCCCCACCCCCGCCCACCGATGGATTTTATGTGCAAGTTTTTGCCCCTTCGGGGTTAAGCCTACGCGCTCAACCTACAACGGCATCTACTTTCCTTGCCCTTGAAAAAACGAGTAGTTATTTACGTGTTCTAGACGATGAATCATCTGCCCGACAAAAAATTGGCGTGATGAATCAATGGGTGCTCGTGCGGGATTCGCAAGGTATGGAGGGATATGTAGCCGCGTGGTATGTAGGCGCAGTTGGCGAGAACGTCCCTGACCCAGAACTTGATCCTGATTCCGACCCTGATACTGATCCCGTCTCTGACCCCGATCTAGACCCAAATGCCGAAACCCTCAGTGTTTATGTAGACCCTCGCGTTGGTGCTAGTGGTTTGCAGATGCGCGCCACCCCCAGCAAAGGCGGCAGAGCAATCACCACCTTGCGTGCAGGTGCCAAATTAACCTGTTTAGAAAATGCCGATTCCGTCCACGCAAAAATTGACGTACTCGATAAATGGCTTCATGTTATAGATAGCGCAGGGCACAAAGGTTATGTCGCGGCATGGTATGTTTTAGATTCATTAGATGAAAGTGTAGTGCCAGACCCAGAACCTACTTCTTTACAAGTGATTGTTTTTCCTTCCCTCGGCACTGATGGCTTACGGATGCGCTCTCTCCCTAGCATAGACGGAAGTTTAATCACCGTATTGAGGGGCGGCACAAAATTAAGCCTGCTCGAAGGCGAGGGGCAAGTGCTCGCCAAAATTGGCGTATTTAATCAATGGTTACATGTGCGCACGCCTTCGGGCGAAGAAGGCTATGTAGCCGCGTGGTATGTCTCAGCAGATGAGGGCGAAAGCACAACAGACACAGACCCCCTCCCCGAATCTCTGACCGTGCGCGTTATGCCTCTTGCCAGACACGGTTTACGGATGCGTAAAGGGGCTTCAACTGCTTATCCTATTATTCGTGTTTTGATGCCAAATAGCCATCTCACTGTACTAGAAGCCGCCGAAGTTGCCATAGCCAAAATCGGTGCAGTGGGAGAATGGTTGCGCGTTCGTGATGCGCAAGGGACAGAGGGCTATGTCGCGGCATGGTATGTAATTCGCTGAGTAATCGTTTGGTCTATCGAAAACAGATCGGAAGAACCCGCTCCCTTCAAGGGAACGGATTCTTCTAACCGCTGAAATTTTATTCCTGATAGAGTCTATTAAGTTCCTAGTACACATGACAGTTTGGAAAAAGAAGCGCGTGTTGGTTGAGTGGCTACTGAGCCAGCCGAAGTGTTGGCGATGCTTTTCGCCGTATCGAAACCAACAATTAATATAAAATTGGCTTTTTCGTAGCTTCGATACGCTCCGAAAAAGCGTTCGGAGCTACTCACCCACCTGCAAAAATAAAAGTGTCATGTCGCTAGTTAAGTTCTTTATGTAGTTTATTAGCAATAAGAACTCAACAAGTTGCACCGTTTTTTGCTTGACTATCCTACAGCAACTTTGTATAATCGCCACATAATTCTAAGAAGAGTAAGCAAATAAAAATCCTGAAAGAGAAGGAATGTCATTGGCTGAGAGCATCCGCAGGAAATTGTCGCTGAAAGTCCCTTAGAAAATTGTCGAAGAAATCAAAGTACGTATTTTGAAATTAGACCGACACGGGAATGCCCGTTATAGCTACAGAGAGCGTTTTTATTACATAAAGTCTTTATTACATAAAGTCTTTATTACATAAAGCCTTTATTACATAAAGCCTTTATTAGATAAAGTATTAAAAACGAAATCGAGGTGGTACCGCGGAGAATGTCTTCGTCCTCATATAGGATGAAGGCGTTTTTGTTTTTAAGCCTAAAAATTTTGAACACGGAGTTTACGGATTGCACGGATAAATCTTTGAAATTACGGAGAAAAATAAAAACGCCGTATTCTCTGTTTCATCCGTGTTCAAAAAAATACGCAATACATTTTACGTTTTTCTTTCACAGGTAACTCAAATGACAACCTACTTTATCACCGGCGGATTTGGCTTTCTCGGTCAATATATCGTCCAAGCCATTCACGACCACGACCCTAGTGCAAAAATCCGCGTCTTGGGGCGCACAGCGCGCAAAACTTATCTAGGCGTTGAGAAACTAGAAAATGTGCGCTGGGTGCAAGGCGATTTATCAAAACTCGAAAGTTTTGAATCAGAACTCAAAGATACAGACATCGTCATCCACAACGCCGCAATGGTCTCCTTTAGCAAATCAGATGCCGATGCCGTCTATCAGGCAAATGTAGTTGGCACGCATAATCTAGCGCAAGCTTCGGTGAACGCTGGCATAAAGAATTTCATTTTTATCAGCTCTATCTCGTCTGTTGGGCGCAACCCCAATCGGCTTATTGATGAAAATGATTATCCCGATCTTGAAACAAAACGCCAAAAAGATATGTACGGCTATAGCAAAATGCTCAACGAAGCCGAGTTGGTAAAACTCAAAGATAAAATGCGCATTATTATGCTCAATCCTAGCGTCATTTTAGGTCCTGGCTCACCCCGCATCGAAAGCGCACTCCGCACTATCAAAAAATTACCTATTTTGCCCATGCTCTCCTATATCAACTCCTTTGTAGATGTGCGCGATGTTGCTCAGGCAGTTATTGAGTCGCTTACGAAAGGTGGTAGTGGTGAGCGGTATCTGGTTACAGCGCATAATGTGGATATGATCGAATTCACCAAAACATTAATAAAGGTGATGGGCATAAAAAAACACGTTATTCAAATCTCTGATTTTTGGATGCGTATAGCCGATAGCGTTATCCGCCTTATGCAAAAACTCAACCTTAAAACGGGCATCCGTCCCCTCTCAGAGATGGCAGAAGACAAAGCCTTTTCTTGGACAAAAATCGAAGAAGAAGTGGGATGGCAACCTAAATATGGATTAGAAGAATCGCTAAAAGATTCTTTAGACTAAAGAACCGAGACAAACGCGACTTGAACTTGGGTACAGATTCCCAAGCATCTCTGCACTAGAAGTGCAACGCACACCGCTAATTAACGGTAATCAAGCCAAAAACACGCGCGTCCCGTCAAATCATCAAAAAAAGGAAAGAACTATGTTATCAAAAACCTACGATTTCAAAAATACCGAAGAACGAATTTACAAAATGTGGGAAGAAGGCGGATATTTCAAGCCGCATAATGACCCCAATAAACCCGATTTTGACCCGAACGTAAAGCCTTTTACCATCTCCATTCCGCCCCCAAATGTGACGGGAGAATTGCATCTTGGGCACGCCATGTTTGTGAGTATGGAAGATTTGATGATTCGCTACCATCGCATGAAAGGGTTTTCTACGCTTTGGGTTCCCGGCACCGACCATGCGGGGATTGCAACGCAATTAATGGTAGAACGTCATCTTCTCAAAACCGAAGAAGTAACCCGTGAAGAAATGGGGCGCGAGAAATTTCTTGAACACGCGTGGAGTTGGAAAGAAAAATACCGTGATCGAATTACGGGACAAATTCGCCGAATGGGTGCATCGTGCGATTGGGAGAGAGAACGCTTTACGCTTGATGATGGTTTATCGAAAGCCGTGCGTGAAGCCTTTGTGCGCCTGCACGAAAAAGGATTAATTTATCGCGGACCGCGCCTTATTAATTGGTCACCTGGACTGAAAACAGCTGTTTCTGACCTTGAAGTAGAGTATTCTGAGGAAGAAGGAAGGCTCTATTATTTCAAATATATGCTTGCAGGCGGGGATGAGTTTATTCCCGTAGCTACAACTCGTCCCGAAACAATTTTGGGTGATACCGCGGTAGCAGTGCACCCTGAAGATGAGCGTTATAAGGAGTTTATCGGTAAAATGGTTCTCGTTCCTATGCTCGGACGAGAAATCCCCGTAATCGCCGATGAATATGTAACCCGCGAATTTGGTACTGGCGCATTAAAAATCACGCCGGCGCACGACCCCAACGATTATGAGATTGGCGAAAGACATAATTTACCCCTCATCTCTATTTTAGATAAAGATGCCAAAGTAAACGAAAATGGCGGCGATTATGAAGGCATGGATCGTTTCGATGCCCGTACAAAACTCTGGGAAGATATGCGTGCCGCTGGCTTGGTAATTAAAGAAGAAACCCATATTCACCAAATCCCGCGCTCACAGCGTGGTGGTGAAATTATCGAGCCAATGATTTCTACGCAGTGGTTTGTAAAAATGGATGGGCTGGCAGAAAAAGCCCTCGATGCTGTAAAAGGTGGCGATATTACCATCGTTCCTGACCACTTCACCAAAGTTTACGCGCATTGGATGGAAAATATCCGCGATTGGTGCATAAGCCGCCAACTTTGGTGGGGGCATCGCATCCCTGTTTGGTATTGCGATGACTGCCGTGAAATGACTATCGAACGTGAAGACCCAACGGAGTGCGCTCACTGCGGCAGTGCAAATATCCAGCAAGACCCCGATGTGCTCGATACCTGGTTCTCCTCCGGTTTGTGGACATTCTCCACGCTGGGCTGGCCCCAACAAACACCCGATTTCGAGTATTTTCATCCCACCAGTGTCATGGAAACGGGCGCAGATATTCTCTTTTTCTGGGTGGCTCGCATGGTCATGTCTTCACTCGAATTTATTGAAGAAATCCCTTTTCATACCATTTATTTGCACGGTCTTATTTACGATGAGCATGGTAAGAAAATGTCTAAAACAAAAGGCAATGTTATTGACCCCCTCATTGTGATGGACGACCTCGGCACAGATGCGCTCCGCTTTACGCTTCTCGTTGGCTCTACACCAGGAAAAAACGCCAACTTGAGTCTCAAAAAAGTGGAAGCAAATCGTAACTTTGCCAATAAAATCTGGAACGCAAGTCGCTTCGTTCTTTCAATGATTGAAGATATAGAAGTCCTGCCCGCTGAGGGAGAAGGGTTGGGAAGGGGGTGGACTCTTGCAGATAGCTGGATTTGGGCGCGTTTACAAAACCTTATTCGCCGCGTCGAGCGTTTATTTGCTGGGTACCAATATGGAGAGGCGGGACGGCAGATTTACGACTTTTTCTGGGGCGATTTCGCAGATTGGTATTTAGAAATTGCCAAATTACAAATGCGGGATGAAAATCTGCGCTACGTTACTGCCCGAACTTTGGCGCGTGTCCTCGACAATTCCCTGCGCCTCTTACATCCTTTTACTCCCTTCGTCACCGAAGAACTTTGGGGACACCTTCGAGATACAATTAAAAAATCTCCGCTTTCAGAACTTGCCGATGATTGGTCAGAAGTATTGATTATAGCCAAGTGGCCCGAAGAACGCGCCATCGAAGGCTGGGAAGCTGGAAAAATTGCAGATTTTGAGTTGATTCAAGAAATAGTGCGTAGCATCCGCAATTTGCGTGCCGAGAAAGGTGTGCAAGTAGGTAAACGTATTCCTGCCACGATTGTTGGAGGTGCAAAAACATCTCTTATGCAAGAGCAGGCGCAAGTCATCGCGGCGTTGGCGCAGTTAAATAATGAAGAACTGACCATCGTTGAAAAAATAGAAGAGAGCCTAGAAAATCACGTTGTTCTCGTAGTCACGCCTATCGAGATTCATCTACCCCTTGAAGGCATGGTGGATGCAGAAAAAGAACGCGAACGATTAGAATCTGAACTCAAAGAAGCTGAGTCTCATATTGCGCGTTTGGAGAAAATGCTCAACTCTCCCTTTGCAGAAAAAGCTCCCCCCGCGGTGGTCGGTAAAGAACGAGAAAAACTGGCTGGATATAAAGATACTGCCGAGAAAATTAAGGCGCAGTTATAAAGTCTCGGCTAGAAGAGCCTTTTCTCTTCAAGGAAACGGTTCTTCTAGCTTATTTTCGATAGCCTCTGCAAATAAAAGTCACATCCTTGCGATGAGAGTTTTTGTGGTTGTTCAAAATTATGGTGGTGGAACTACATTGCATCTGCATTTGGATGTGTTGCACCACTAACGTTCTTAGTAATTACGAATTTTTCTTCTAAACATAGAATTCCTTAGAGGTAAAAAACTTCTTTGGTTTGGTATATACACGTGTTAAAACTCAAAAACATCTACAAATCTTATGAAGGGAAGCCACTTTTGCGCGGCATCTCGCTTGAAGTAGCACAGGGGGAAACGATTTGTCTTTTAGGTCCTTCGGGCAGTGGAAAATCTACGCTTTTGCGCATTATCACTGGTTTAGAAAATGCGGATGAAGGGGAAGTCTTTTGGCGTGGAAATTCTCTTCTTGGTACGCCTCCACATTTGCGAAATTTTGGGTTGATTTTTCAGGACTATGCACTTTTTCCTCATTTGAGTGTTTTTGAGAATGTGGCTTTTGGTTTGAAGGTGAAGAAGTTAGGAAAAGAAGAAATTGTTTCGCGTGTGCACGATGCGCTGAAACAAGTTAATTTGCTAGGGTTTGAATCTCGGAGCATCGCCGATCTTTCTGGGGGAGAACAGCAGAGGGTGGCGTTGGCGCGAGCGTTGGCACCACGTCCAAGATTATTATTATTTGACGAGCCTTTGGGCGCACTTGATCGTAAGTTGCGTGAGTATTTGCTAACAGAATTACGCAGGATTTTAAGTGAAAACCAGGTGCCCGCCATTTACGTAACACACGACCAAGAAGAGGCTTTTGCGCTAGCTGACCGAGTAATGCTTCTGCACAATGGGAAAATTGTTCAATGCGGTAAACCGACTGAGGTTTATGAAAATCCTATTTCGGGGTGGGTGGCAGAATTTTTGGGAACAGGAAACGTGCTTGAAGGTAAGATATTGGGGGAGGGTTTTGTGGAAACAATTTTAGGGGTTGCACAATTGCCTATTGAGGGCAACCAAGTTGAAAACGCTTGTGCTGAGCCAAGTCGAAGCACGCGCGTCCCGCTTTTAATTCGCCCTGAAGATGTAGCATTGGGAGATGGTAAATCCCCTTTACGTGGGCGCGTGGTAGATATCCGCTTTCAGCAAAATAAATATAGAGTGAGCTTAGAGGGTGGGTTTTATTTTTATCTTGAAAGTCCGCCAAAGGTGGGAGAGGAGATTGGCGTGGAGATTGGACGCGTGCAGATTTTAGGGAAATAAAAAAGGACTTCGTAAAGAAGTCCTTTTTTGTTTTTAGAGACCGAGTTCCATCATTACTGCATCTCCGAAGTTCCAGGCTAATCCTGTAAAAACGATACAACAACAACAAAAGACAACTAAAGATATACCAACTATAAGCCATACATTGGTTTTTTTCTTTTCTTCGGGTTGGGGGACATCCTCGTACATAAAAACCTCCTAAAATGAATTGATAATTGAATCGAGAATGGGCATTGAAATACCCATGGCAAACATTACGCCAACGATACAAATACAGAAAAATACGGGGATAATTTGTACATATCCCATAACTAGCCCTATTGTTGCTAGGGTATCGCCATCTATCCTGCCATTGCTTTCTTTAATTTCTTTTTTAGCCATGTGCCCAGTGATTATGGCAGTAACCGCACCAAGTAGTGGGGCGATTGTCCAGCCTAATATGGCGGCGATGAGACTGGTGGTAGCAAGCGAACTGGTTGGCGGGGGGGCAGGCGGTGGAGCTTGCTGATAAAGGTCTTGAGGTTCTTGAGTCATTTTCTTCTCCTTAGGAATGAGAACTAAATAAATTGCGAAAGTTAAGCTGAATGCAACCAGGGAAAATAGTTTTTTTCCTTAAGTTGTTTGGCTTTCAGCCCTTAACTTGCTTGAGGGGCATTGGCTTTACGCCATTTTACCCAAATAAATGTGGTTGTAATTAGTACCAATATAATACCAATAATTATAGGAATTAGTATAGCAAAAATGGATAGGAGAGTGGAAATAATATCTTCGGCGATACTAACAGGGGTGTTGGCTACTCCACCTGTGGTAGCTGTGATGGCTGGTCTCACTGCAACAGATTTTACAGTATGTACGCCCCCCGCAACAAGTACGCCTGCACCTAAGGAAAGAATTGGGCTTATATCTGTAATTACATTTGCGCTGGCGGCAAAAACAATTGCACCCGCGACAGGGCGAACAAAGGTTTGGATGAGGTCATTAACGTGATTTACAGCTGGCAGTTTGTCGGCGAAGAATTCGACGACGATGAGAAGTGAAAGTAGACCAATTACCCACCAATTTGTGAGGGTGTTCCATGGGGTTTGAAGATTGATGAGGCTGGTAAATTTTGCTATGAGAGAAATTATGAGGAGGGGAATGTAGGCGTTAAGCCCCGCACTAGCGGAGAGACCAAAGGCGGTGAAGACGCCGGTAAGAAGTTCCATAATTTAATCCTTTCGTGTTAGAAGAGGCAAGGCGCAAGTGCACCTTGTTACCCTTGCATCCCTTACATAGGAAACGCGCCCCAAGTGCCCGTCATGCGGAAGCGAAGTATGTCTATGATAATAAGCATGATAAGAGCGAGGGTGAAGCCAGCGGTAAGGGCGATCCACATTTCTTTGAGGGAGGTGAAGCTGTTTTCTTGGCGCATTATCATCATCCAGACTACGCTAAAGATAAGGCTAAGGAGGGTGATAACACCAAGAACGCTAATGAGAGCAATGGGATAGAGGACGATGCTAGATCCGCTAAGGATAGCGAGGTCAACGATGAACATGGTGCCTACCAAGACAGCTAACTCTCGCCATTCTTTGAGGGCAGGGCGCATATCTAGTTTTTTCCATGCTGTTTGATTGAAGGCGGCGTAGAGGACTGAGCCCATGCCCATGCCCATGCCCGTGCCTGTGATAAGGCGTAGGGTGTTGTTGGGCATATAAGCATTTGGAATTTGCGATAACGCGCCTTCATAGGTTTGCTTAATGAGATAGAGATAAGAATTAGCTCCGTCAAATGCCCAAAACAAGAAAAAGGCAATGAGGGTAAAAATAATTTTCTTTGCAGGCATTCCTGCGCGTTTGGGCTTAAGGAAGGTAAGCAAGAGGAGCGTTATCCCTGCGCTGGTGAAGGTACCTGTATCACGCGCACACATGGGGAGTTGACGTACGCCTATATGAAAGGAGCGTTCGTCAATGCGATGGCATATTGCGTAGCCGACTGCATCTGCTTTGCCGAGTAGCCCTGGTGGGGCGATGTAGATAAATGCGCCCAGTGCAAAGAGGGCGGCGAGGGGGACAATCCAACGGGTGATTTTTTGCATAGGGCAATTATAGCAGTTCTGAAGATAGAGAGAAGCCTCGCCAGTTTTTCTGTTGGCGATTAATTGAAACCGTCACATTATTTTTTTTCAGACAAAGGATTTTTGCTGTGTTGGGGAGGCACAAAGCTGATTTCGGCGCGACAATCCATAACGCCATATTTTTAGAAGTCAATAATATTTTCTGCTTCCTTTGATTTCCTCTTTTGACGTATGCGTTCTCATCAGAGACAATAATAGAAGAGGACGGAAGAAGACGATACTTCATCAGCTATATAATATCTTATGCGAAAGAACGGATGCTGCTACTAAAGAGCCAACTGCTATAAAGGTCAATGACTTGACAGGAACTTCTCTTTTAAGGCTTTTGCCTTCTTTTAGTGCTTCTTTTTTCTCACGTTTTTGTTTTGCATTGAGAGCTATTCCAGCGGTTGCTGTTGCGGGGATTGCGGTACAGAACATACACATTTTATTATTTCTCCTTTTGAAAAAAACATAAGTCTGAGAGAATATGCCGCACCAGCTTCAATAAAAAGACGCTTGTTTATGCCTGTTTGTGGGCAGATTCTCATCAATTCAGATACGATTTACTTTAAGTTATACTTCTCTCGCCTTGTTTTGCGCAAAAATATGACATCATATTTTAGTTTTTCTTTATAAAGGTGATAAGGCTAAGTCTGATGTATTAGTCATAAATCCTTTTACAATCTTCGCAAATACCAAATAATTGCAACCAATGATCGTTGACTACAAAATTATGCATTTCCCCGACTTTGCCAAAGAAATCACCGAGATCGTCGCCTTCAAAGTAGACCGCTTTTTTGCATTCGGTGCAAATTAACAAATGTTGATGTCCTTCCGCTTCCGAGAGATAGGCATTGCAACCTTCCTCTTGATGGACACGCTGAACAAGATGTAATTCTTCAAGTTTTTCGAGAGTGCGATAGACGGTGACTAATCCTAATGCAGGGTAGTGCTCTTTTGACAAGTTATAGACATCGGTAGGAGAGAGGGCGCGTGGGCTTTGAGCAACGGTCTCTACAACGGCACGGCGTGCTTCAGTGAGTCTGTAGCCTTGCTTACGGAGTTCTTTGAGCCAAGTATCAGATTTCATTTTTAAGTTAGATGGAATGAGTGTAATCTCCCGATTTTGGCTCGAGAGAAAATAAGAATAACAGTGAATATCGGTAGTATTATATAACAGATTCCATTTTCTTATCTCTTTCTTATGCCTTTTTGTTGACAGATTATAGTATGAGAAGGTAAAATCTCCGCCGATAAATGAAAATTGTTTTCAATAAGGAGATTGAAATGAAGAAAGTATTATTTTTGTTGGCTACCTTTAGCCTTGTTTTGGCAGCTTGCGGCGGAGCAAAGGTCCCTGAAGCTGATTCTGGTAAATTGAATGTTGTCGCGACGACCAGCATTGTTGCAGACGTAGTTTCAAACATTGGTGGCGAGTATGTGAATGTTGAGATATTATTGCCTGTGGGTGCAGACCCGCATAGCTTTGATCCATCTCCGCAAGATATTGCGCTGGTGGCAGATGCGGATATTATTTTCGCGAATGGTGCGGGGCTAGAGGCGTTTATTGCTCATTTGTTAGAGAGCGCAGGGGCAGAAGAGCGCGTGGTAGAAGTTTCGGAGGGCATAACGCTTCTTTCATATCCCGAAGATGGTGACCACGAAGAAGATGACGATCACGCAGAAGATGACGATCATGCAGAAGATGACGACCACGCAGAAGATGACGACCACGCAGAAGATGACGACCACGCAGAAGATGACGACCACGAAGAAGACGATGGGGATGACCACGCCGAACACGCGGGCGATCCGCATACGTGGACTGATCCCAATAATGTGATGATTTGGGTAGAGAATATCGAAGCGGCGTTGAGTGAATCCGATTCATCCAATAGTGAAAAATACGCAGAAAACGCGAAATCTTACACAGATGAATTAGAAGAAATTGATGCGTGGATTCGCGAAGAAGTTGCCAAAATTCCTGTAGAAAAGCGTAAAATTGTCACAGATCATCGTTTGTTGGGCTATTATGTAGAAGAATATGGGTTAGAGCAAGTGGGCGCAATTGTAGCTGGGTTTAGCTCTGTCGCAGAGCCTTCGGCGCAAGAGTTAGCAGCGATCGAAGATACGATTTCTGCCTTAGGCGTAGAAGCTGTTTTTGTGGGTAATACGGTAAATGCCAATTTGGCAGAACGGGTTGCTGAAGATACGGGCGTGCAACTTATCTATTTTTATACTGGCTCGCTAAGTGCACCAGAGGGTGAAGCAGGAAGCTATTTAGATTATTTGCGATACAATACGAGTGCGTTTGTGAACGCGTTAAAATAAAACCTGAAATATGAAGAGCACAAAGGAACACGAAGGAAAAGCCTTGTTTTTTGTTTTTATCTTTGTGCTTCTTTGTGTCCTTTGTGATAAAAAAATATGAATGTTTTCAAAGAATTCAAAAAGACCTCCCGACACTTAACTCGTCAACAGCGTCACGAACACGATAAAGACGCGCCCATTTTGCATGCCGAAAAACTCTCTATGCGTTACGATAGTGGAGATGCACTCAGTGATGTCTCTTTTTCATTGCAAGAGGGTGAGCGAATTGCCATCGTGGGTCCTAATGGTGCAGGAAAAAGCACCTTGCTCAAAATTATTGCTGGCGTACAAAAACAAACATCAGGCGAAATCCAAATTTTTGGTCACGCTCCCGGCGGTCATATTTGCATCGCCTATGTGCCACAACGCAATCAGGTCGACTGGACTTTCCCCGTCACCGTTGCCGATGTTGCTATGATGGGACGAGTTGGGCATCTTGGGCTTTTTCGCAACCCAAAATCGCACGACTGGGATGTGGTACAAAACGCCCTGAAGCTCGTGAAACTTAACCATCTTGCAAAACGTCAAATTGACCAGCTTTCTGGTGGTCAGCAACAGCGCATGTTTATCGCCCGCGCTCTCGCCCAAGAAGCCGAAATTATTTTGATGGATGAACCCATGACGGGGCTAGATGCCACATCTCAGGAAGATATTTTTGGCATTTTAGACGAACTCCAAGCGCGGCATGTGACCGCCCTCATCTCTTTGCACGATTTGAAGATGGCAAGCGAACGTTTCGATAGAGTCATGCTCATAAATAAACATCTTCTCGCTATGGGACCTGCTGAGGAATCCCTTAGCCCGGAGCATCTCATTTCAGCCTACGGCGGGAGCCTGCAACTCATCCCCTCCGATGAAGGGACATTGGCACTCAGCGATACTTGTTGTGATGGGGAGCATCATATTGCGCAATAAGTATTTCAAAGTTTTTAAAAAAACGTATTCTTTTCATTAGACCTGTGCTCTAGCCGCCGTTCTTGGCGGCGTGTTTTAGAGAAGCCTGCGCCGAGGAAGGCGCAGGGAGCGTAGAGAAAACAGGCTTTTGCAAGAGGTCTATTAGAAAAAACACCTTGCCTCAGTCATCTAAACTCTGGCTAATTTTTTGCTTTAATTAGGTATAATCAAAAGAAGAAAACTCATCTATTCTGAGGAGCAAAAAATGAAAAGAGCAGTAAGTGTGAGCATAGGCTCATCAAAACGAGATAAAGCTGTCACCGTTGAACTAATGGGCGAAGAAGTTAGCATCGAGCGCATTGGCACAGATGGCGATTTAGACAAAGCCGCCCAACTATTTAATGAATTGGATGGCACAATAGATGCCTTCGGCTTAGGCGGCGGTGATTTTGGTACCGAATTTGCAGGAAAATACTTCAAATACCACAACGTAGCCTGGATAGCAGACGGCGCAAAGAAAACACCCGCGGTAGATGGCTCAGGCCTGCGCAACACCCTCGAAGCTCGCCTAGCAGGATTTATAGAAGAAGAAATTGGCGATTATATCAACCCAAAAACCGTTCTACTTACCGCCGCATCAGACCGCTGGGGCATGACCAAATCATTTATAGATGCCGATTATGAGTGCGTCTTTGGCGAACTTATGTTTGGCCTCGGTATTCCCATACCGCTGCGTTCTATCAACTCATTAAAGATTTTAGTCTCAGCTTTATTTCCCATTGTCTTTCGCCTACCTTTTTCATGGATCTACCCCACAGGCGACAAACAGACCGTGCGCGAGCCAAAATTTGAAAAACACTATCAATGGGCAAGCGTGATTGCTGGCGACAACAATTATATAATCCGCCATTTGCCTGAAAAACTCGAAGGCAAAGTTATCGTTACCAACACCACCACCGAAAGCGACATCAAAATTTATCGTGACGCTGGCATAAAATATCTTGTCACGGGTACACCTGCTATAGACGGTCGCTCATTCGGAACCAATATGATGGAAGCCGCCTTTATTGCCGTCTCTGGCAAAAACCGCAAGTTAACTGATGATGAACTAAACAAAATGCTAGATGAGCTAGACTTCAAACCTCAGATTAGAGAATTAAATTAATTTTTATTGGGATGAAAAGCCGCAACGCGCGTAAGATCAACTTGTGTGCCTCTAACCAACATCTGTGTGGCGCATAGCGTAGAAACGCCCACGCCAAAAAGATGCTGGGGAACGGCACCCAGCCCAAAACGCGTGAAGCGGCACTTCATCCTCCCCATCGAAAAGGAGAATTTATGGACGCACTTGTCCTCGCAGGCGGCATCCCTCAACCAGACCACCCCCTCTACAAATATACGCAAGGGCAAGCAAAAGCCTTGCTCGAAATTGCTGGCAAACCAATGGTGCAATGGGTGCTAGACGCGCTAGGCAATGCCAAAAAAGTAGATAATGTGATTGTCATTGGCTTGCCCGAAGATGCCGAAGTTACTTGCAGTAAACCCATTTACCGCATCCCTAATCAGGGAAAAATGTTGGCAAATATCCAAGCTGGCGTTGACAAAATGCGAGAAATCACCCCCGAAGGTGAATATGTGATTTCAGTCTCTGCTGATATTCCCTCTGTGACAGGAGAAATGATCGATTGGCTTGTAGATACGGCTATGGAAACCCGTGATGAGGTTTATTATGGCATTGTTCCTAAGGAAATAATGGACGCGCGTTATCCAAACTCTAACCGTACTTTTACGAAATTAAAAGGCATAGAGCTTTGTGGTGCCGATGTTCACATTGCTCATCACTCAATGACAACAGACCCTGTGCATTTGGCAAAATGGGAAGTTCTAATTGGCAAACGAAAACAACCTCTCAAGCAAGCCGCCACAATTGGTATCTGGACTCTTGCTTTGCTCTTGATGGGCCGCCTAAAATTAGATGATGCTATAGCGCGCGTTTCTAAAAAACTCAATATCTCTGGGCGTGTTATTCGCTGGGAATATGCAGAAGTTGCAATGGATGTAGACAAACCACATCAATTTGAACTTTTGCGAGATGAGTTGGAAGAAAAGTAGGCTTTCTCGTAGTGCGAGGCTTATCTCGCATTTTTTGCATGTTGCATATTGCTTGTTGCATATTTTTTTTCTACTCAACTGTTCTAGCCGCCGTTCTCGGCGGCATTTTTTTCTAAGAAAATTATGAAAGCTCGTATCATCGCCATCATCCAAGCCCGCATGTCATCCTCTCGTTTGCCGGGAAAGGTGCTCCTCGATATTAACGGAGGACCGATGCTCGCGCACGTTATTGAGCGCGCCAAACGCGCCAAACACGTGGATGAAGTTGTGCTTGCCACGACCACCGACCCCAGCGATGACCCTGTTGCAGAGTTTTGCGCCGAGCGTGGCTACAACTTCACTCGCGGCAGTCTGCACGATGTTTTAGATCGTTATTATCAAACTGCTACAGAATATGATGCAGAGATTATCGTTCGCTTAACCGCTGATTGTCCTGTGCTTGATTCTGATGTGGTTGATAAAACGATAGAGAGTAGAGAAAAGAGAATGGGAAGTAGTGGCTTTGACTTTGTTGCCAACAGATTACCCCCTCCAATGGGCAGAAGTTTTCCAATAGGCTTGGATACCGAAGTTTGCACCTTCGCCGCCCTCGAAAATGCGTGGAAAAACGCCACAAAAAAACACCAACGCGAGCACGTCATGCCCTATCTCTACGAAAACACGACACTGAATACTGAAAACCGATTACTGCACACTGGCATCTCCCCGCGCGGCTTCAAAATAGCCCTTTTCAACCATCATCCTGACTACGGCGACCTCCGCTGGACGGTAGATACCCCTGAAGATTTAGAATTTATCCGTCAGGTCTTTGCTCGCTTTGATAATGATGATTTTGGCTGGCACGATATACTCTCTCTTCTCGAAAAAGAGCCAGAACTTGCCAAAATCAACGCCGATGTGCATCATAAAACCTTGATGGAATAATCCCCTCGTAGGAATCGCTTTAGCGATTAGTCTTTACGCCAAGAAAGGACTAAAGTCCTTACTACAAGGGTGCCATACTGATTACTGAAAACTATGACACTGCTTACTTTATTCTCCTCCCCCAAACCTTTTACCGACCCGCATATCAACATCATTCAACGGAATGCGATTGAGTCTTGGACGCATTTAAACGATGTAAAAGTAATTCTTATTGGGGATGAAGAAGGAGAAGCAGAAGTCGCGCGTGATTTGGGCGTGCTACACATCCCAAACGTGGATGTGAACGAAAAGCGGACTCCGTTAATCTCCTCCATGCTTGATCTTGCACGTGAGCATAGCGATAGCCCACTGCTGGGAATCGTCAATGCCGACATCCTGCTTATGGATGATATAACGGTCGCAAGTCAAAGTTGCGCGCGTGTCGCTGATAAATTTGTCTTGCTCGGTCAACGCTGGGATTTAGATATCACGCACCCAATGAAATTTGGCGCAGACTGGCAATCCCACTTGGAAGAAAAAGTTCGGCGAGAAGGCGAACTTCATCTCCCTAAAGGAAGTGATTATTTCATTTTTCCCCGTGGCTGTTATACCAATATCCCAAACTTTGCGATTGGGCGTGCGGGCTGGGATAATTGGTTTATTTACAAAGCCCGTGCCGAAAAATGGGATGTGATTGATGCCACGCAGGACGTGATGATTGTGCATCAGAACCACGATTACCGCCATTTGGCGGGTGGAGAAATTCACTATAACGCACCAGAGACGAAGAAAAACACCGAAATGGCGGGCGGCGTGGCGGAGACGAGATATACGATTGTGGACAGCAATTTTCAGCTAAGAGATGGTAAAATCCTGCGCCCACGCCCCACAAGCGGACGATTCTGGCGCGGCATCGAACTCTTTTTACGAAAGATATTCTTCTTTTTACCAGAAGACAAACGAGAGAATGTCGTGCGCCCGCAGAGATGGGCGAAAAAAATCAGAAAGTTTTTTAACTAACGATGCGTAATGCGTAAAACGTATTTCGTAATGATTTTTCTTACGCATTACGTTTCTGATTGCAAATTCAACATCATTTTATAAAACCTGACACTTAAACACTTGAAACTTGGAACTAAAATCATGCGAAAAGGACAAAACCCCGCAAAATCTGTAAAAACTGTCGCCAAGCCGGAGCGTATCACCGTTGCGGTTTTGACCTATCTTCCATTTTTGAGTGGATTCTACGAAGAAGGGCTAGATGTGCTCAAGGCAAGCCTAGAATCTATGCGAAAAGATGCCGGCTTGCCTTTCGACCTGATGGTCTTCGACAACGGCTCTTGCGCCGAAGCACGCGATTATCTGATAGCCGAAAAAGAAGCTGGCAGAATTCAGTATTTAACACTCTCCGAAAAAAATATCGGTAAAGGTGGCGCGTGGAATATGATTTTAGCGGGTGCGCCAGGCGAAATTATCGCCTATGCTGACAGCGATATTCTCTACTATCCAAAATGGCTCTCACGCTCTGTCGAGATTTTGGAAACTTTCCCAAATGTGGGCATGGTCACGGCGCGACCCTATCGCACGCCGCCAGCATTTTACTCGTCCACAGTTGAATGGGCGCAGAAAAATGCGACTTGCGAAGAAGAGCAATTTATTCCTTGGGAAACTTTCCTAGAATTCAATTTGTCGCTAGGACAAACCGAAGAAGAGAATGTAAAGGTTTATGCTGAGACAAGGGATTGGCGAGTTGAACACAAAGGTGTGACGGCAATCGCTGGCGCATCCCATTGGCAATTTGTAGCGTATAAATCTACGCTCCAGCAATTTATCCCCTTCGACATGTCCCGCCCAATGGGGCAAGTTCGTCAACTCGATGAGCGGATGAACGAAAAGGGCTTATTACGGCTGATGGTCTCCGATCCACTGGTGATGAATTTGAGCAACACGCTCGGCTATCTGCGCGGTGAGATGGGGCAGGCGAAGGTTGAAAAGAAATCTGCTTCCATTTGGCAATTTGCACCGATTAAGAAGGTTTTGCTCTTTATTTATAATTGGATTTTCAAACGGTATTATGGATAAAGAATTAACCGCCAAGATGCAAAGAGCGCAAAGAAAAAATGAAATCTACAATCCATAAACACGATACTTTTGCAAAAAATTCTCGTTTCTTAGCACCGCTGTCCATTCTAAGTGCTGTTTTCCTTAGCCTTTATTATTTAATTCTAGGTATATTTTCTATCGGATATATTTCTCGTTATGGTTATTTACCTTTTCTGCAATTCATAGTTAATATAATTTCTTATGGTTTGGTTGCTTATTGGATTTTTTCCGCATATTTACTTGTTACTGATATAGGAATTGATGATGAAGGTTTGCATATAAAGATATTTTTTAAGTCCAGAACAATAAAGTGGTCTGAAATCAAGGAAGTCAGATCGGTTATGATACTTGGCTTTATTGAACGTCCAGAAAAAAAGATTGTTCTAACAACAAGTGATTTACCCCTCATGTTTCGAATTATAGGGCTATTACAAGGAAAAACTTTCTCGCCGTCTCTGCGTATAAACTCATCTATTAGTGATTATTCTATTTTGAAGAAGAGAATTTCAAAAGCAGCTAGGAAAAATCAGCGACTAGAAAAGAAAAAGCAAGCTAATAATTAATCTCCGCGTCTTGGCGGTTCAAAACCTATGACAAAAAAACGAATTTTCATCATTGCCGATCACGGCATGGCTCTCATCTACTTCCTGCAAAGCGACGTAGTCCAAACCCTCCTTGACGCGGGCACCGAAATCGTCCTCTTCACCGACGACGAGACAAAAGACCGCATCGCCGAGCGTTTCGGGCAACCCAACCTGATCTTCGAGGGCTTGCGGCTCAAAGAAGCCAATAAATATGCCAACACCGTCCAGCCGCGCCTGCAATCGCTGCTCATCTATCTCCGCCGCGTCGGTGGCTCGTGGCGCATCAACAACGAAGCCGAAGACAGCCACATCTGGGAAGTGCTCAAAGAAAATACCTGGAAATTCCGCATCGGGATTTGGCTCCCCTCCGCCCTCATGATTTTGCTCCTCCGCTCCTTTAAATGGGCACGCAAAATGCTTGTGCGGATGCAGATGAAATTCACATCCGGGATTTACGATGACCTCTTCGAAAAATATAAGCCGGATTTAGTGATCGCATCGACCGCGGGTTGGCGTGTTGACCGTTATATGCTCCGCGAAGCGGTGAAAAACGGAGTGCCTTCGATGGCGGCAATCATCGGATGGGATAACCCCAGCAGTTACGCCATCCCTGGCGCATTTATGGATTGGGCAACTTGTTGGTCCGAGAAGCAAAAAGAAGAACTCGTTCTCGGCTCCGATTGGGACGCATCCCGCGTTCACATTGGCGGGATTCCCTCCTATGATGGCTATTTCCGCAAAACGTGGTTGATGGCCAAAGATGAATACTTCAAACTCCACGATCTTAATCCTAACCGTAAATTGATTTCTTACGCGTGTTCCTTTGTCCACTTTGCACCCAACTATCCGAATGTCGAAGCCTTAGCTAAAATGGTAGATTCGGGGCAATTGGATGAAGACGCACAACTGCTTATTCGTTTGCACCCCAGCCATTTTCAAGATCGTCCCGCAATTTTCGCTGAAGAGCGCAAGCGCATACATGCGTTGGAGGAAAAATATGATAACGTCCACGTTGTCCGTCCAGTCGCATTAGGTGGCTCTTTAGGCTATTATGGCGGTGAAGATATGGACGAGAAAACATCCATGATGGCGTATTCGGACGTTTTCGTGACGGTTTACTCGACGATGGTAGTCGAAGCGGCTGTGCACGACCGCCCGATCGTTGCAGCAGTAATCGACACCCCCGGCGGCTGGAATAAACCCGGAAAATACTCGCTGGCGTTGCAAAAGATCGGCGGATGGCCCACGCATCTGCGCTTTAGAGAAGCGAATGCTGGGCGGGTGGCAAAGAACGCTGTTGAGTTGCAGGATGTGGTCAATGCCTATTTGAAAGATATTTCTTTGGATAGAGAAGAACGCAAGGCTTTCATCGAGCAGGAGATTACTTTTACAGATGCGAGCGCAGGGAAGAGAACGGCTGAGTTCATTTTGAAGGTGTTGCGAGAGAATTAACCGCCAAGACGCAGAGAGCGCCAAGAGATGGAAGTTTTTAAGCCCCTAAATCATAAAGTTTTTTTAGCAATCATTGCCCTTTTAGGTGCTATGTTAGCTTGCGGTGATGGTTTTGGGGAAGTTATTGAAGACTATGTCAAAGAAACTCCCCAAGTAGATGATGTTGCTGGGATTTATAACTTAACTTATTATGGAGTTTCTCAAGATGGTTTAGATGACTTAACATCATCGAATATTCAATCATATAGTGATGGTACTTGTCTTCTCACCTATGTTCCAATGCACATACAACTAGAAGAAACTTATGAGTTTACTGGCTATTATTCGGGAAGTTGTGAATGGGAAATTACTCCAATGGAAGATGGTAACGATGCGCGCTTAGGCATTTGTTTCAAAGCAACTGACTTTGTCTCGCCCACTAATTGTGCCTATCTTTTTAAACATGAAGAAGAACCTTTTGAGTTTGTTTTTCGTTTTGAAAACGACCCTTATACTCCCTATGTAATGGTTTTTATAAAAGCAATACATTAATCCCTCTATGGTGCTTTGAAATCAATATGGAAATTTTAAACCGCATAAAATCCGCCGCCCGTATATTACTGCGCGGCGAAGATAAAACAGGCGCACGCGCTGAAATCCCGCCGCTGACCACCGAGCAGGTTGCCGAGATTAAAGAATTCTTCCCAATGGAGAAATTCTTCATCTACGGTCACGCCCGTTCTGGAACAACGCTTTTGGCACGGCTAATTCGTTTGCACCCTGAAGTACATGCTAATTGGCAGGCGCATTTTTTCACGCGTAAGCCTTTGCTGAAATCTCTCGTCAATAGCGGTGAAATGGAAGAATGGCTCACTCGCAAATCCAATCGCTGGAATAATGGTGAAGATCTTTCGCCAGTTGTCATGCGCGCCGCCGCTGACTATATAATGGAAAGTGATGCTAAACGTGCGGGCGCAGAGAAACATATCGTTGGGGATAAAAGCCCCAATAGTCTGAACGATGGTGAATCTGTACGATTGATGCACGCCGTTTATCCCGATGCTTTTTTAATCAATATCGTCCGCGATGGGCGGGATACGCTCATCTCGCAGCGTTTTCGGAATTTTGTCGAAGAGTCGAAATTCCTGACCGCAGAAGATAAGAAAATCGTAGATGCCATCCGCGCAGACCAAACGCCCTTCACAACGGGCGAACGCTCGATTTTTACTGAAAAATGGTTACGAGAAAATACTAAGGGCTGGGTCAGAAATTTGACCGAAACCGTAGACGAAGGTCAGCGTTTATTCGGCGAGCGTTATTACGAATTCCGTTACGAGGATTTGTTAGCGAAGCCTTTTGAAGAAATGAAAAAAGTATGGGCATTATTTGGTATTGAGATTAGAGACAACCTTGGCGATGCGATAAAAGCTGAAATGTCTTCAAATCCTGATAAAGTTTGGCAAAAAGAACGAAATGAGAGCATTGCTGATTTCTTGCCGAAAGGGAAAGCGGGCAATTGGCAGAATATCTTCACTGCGCGTGATATTGAGATTTTCAATGATGTTGCAGGAGAGGTGCTAAAGAAGTGGCAATACTAAAAATTCCTAAAAGTTTTATCTATCTCATCTATTATTCTATTCAGAATTAGTTGCAAATAATTTAAAGCTCATTTAGGTTTTACGAGAGGGGAGAGATAGCGTCTATCAAAAAAGATAGCGTCTATCAAAAAAAGATAGCGTCTGTGGAAAAGAGATAGCGTCTATCAAAAAAAGATAGCGTCTATCAAAAAAAGATAGTGTCTGTCAAAAAGAGATATTGTCTGTCAAAAATAAGAACATGCTATAATTTCGTTTAGATTGAGTTCTAGTCTCAATGAATAAATACTTAAAATTTAGGATATATTTACCCCCATTCACTATGACTGAAAAAAATACAAAACAAGATGTCCGTCAATTCTACGACCAAATCGGATGGTTACAGGAAGAAGACGGTAATTATCAAAATGCTCGATATGAAGATCTGCGCCCCGTTTCACGGGAATATATCAGTAAGACCCGCTTACGTGTCAACAAACATTTGCTCCCCTCGGGTAGGTTCTTGCTGGATGCTGGCTCTGGCCCCGTTCAATACCCCGAGTACCTAACCTACTCCGAAGGATACGATTACCGTGTCTGTGCCGATATTTCGATCACCGCACTCCAAGAAGCGAAAAAACGTCTCGGTGAGCATGGTCTTTGCGTTGTTGCAGATGTGGCAAATCTTCCCTTTGCCCCAGACGTCTTTGACGGGATTGTCTCTATGCACACAGTTCACCATCTTCCGATGGAAGAGCATCGTGCCGCGTACGGAGAGTTGTATCGTGTACTCGGTATAGATAAAAAAGCAGTTGTTGTAAACGGGTGGGGTGCGCCGCTGTTGATGCAAATAGCAAAACCTTTTATTCGTGTTGCTAAATATATCCGATTTAAGCGAAGTGGAAAAGAATTTTCTTTGATTAAAAAGAAAAAATCCGCTCAAGAAGCGGATGTTGGTACTTATATTAAAAAGACCAGTGCTTCTTGGCTTAAAAATGAACTGAGCGATCTTACAGAGATTGAGATTTTTGCTTGGCGAAGTGTAAATACCCACTTTTTACGCACTTTTGTTCACACTTTCACTGGTGGAAAGTTCTTCTTGAAAGTTTTATTGTGGAAGGAAGACCTCTTTACTCATTTTTTTGGCAGGCATGGGCAGTACCCGATGATTGTCTTTAAGAAAAAATGATCGAAAACCCTAGCATCAAAAACGGATTACTTAAAAAGAAGCCTCTGCGCTTAGAAGTTTGGTGGGCTTTGCATCGCCTGACTTATTTGTGGCGTAAAAGCCCCGATTTTTTGATTATTGGCGTGATGAAGGGCGGAACAACGTCGTTATTCAGATATCTGTCGAAGCATCCACAGATATTGCCCCCGTTTAGGAAAGAGATTAAGTATTTCGATTGTAACTATTTTAAGGGTGCAAGCTGGTATAGAGCACACTTTCCTCTCAAGAAAAAATTCACAGACGGAAGCAAGGTGACAGGAGAAGCGACCCCGTACTATATCTTCCATCCCACTGCACCAGACAGAATTGCATCTGCTCTGCCAGATGCGAAGATTATCATCCTGTTGAGAAATCCGATTGACCGCGCTTATTCACATTATCAACACATGGTGCGGGTGGGGCGCGAGCCACTCTCTTTTGAAGAAGCGATTGCGGCCGAACCAGCGCGTTTGGCGGGCGAGGCGGAGAAGGTTGCCGCAGATGTGCGTTACCCGACTTACCGCCATTTGCAGTATTCTTATCTTGGGCGCGGTGAGTATTTGACTCAAATTGAGAAATGGCACAGCCTATTTTCTAAAGAAAGAGTCTTGATTTTGCAAAGTGAAGATTTATATAGTGCAACATCTGAAACGGTAAAACGTGCGCAGGAATTTCTTGGGCTTGAATTTTGGGAGCCTGATAATGCTTATGGCGTTTTCAAGGAAGGTTCTTATCAGCCAATGAAGGCTGAGACTCGCGCTAAGCTAGCAATGCATTTTAAGCTGTATAATGAAGCTCTTTATGCCTATCTTGATAAAGATTTTGGATGGGAAAAATAAAATGTCTAAATACAGCGACCAACAATATCTCAAATCAGATCAATATAAAGATGCGTCAAACTTGGATGCGCGTATTTTGCTTCACGAACGTTTTAGTGAAAACAAACAAGGCTGGGCTTCGTGGGTTTTTGATACTTATGAAAAACTGCCATCTTTGGCAAGAGTTTTGGAGTTGGGTTCTGGCTCTGCTTTTATCTGGGCGAGTTGTCCTGAACGTATCCCCGATGATTGGGAGATTACCCTCAGTGATCTCTCCGAAGGGATGTTGACTGCGGCACGCAAGAATACCTCAAGTTTGTCCCGTGATTTTTCATTCCAAGAGATTGATGCACAATCCATCCCCTTTGATGATGAAACTTTCGACATCGTCATTGCCAATCACATGCTTTATCATGTGCCAGATCGCACAAAGGCATTAGCCGAAATTCGACGAGTGCTTAAGGATGGCGGTATTTTGTTCGCTGCAACCAATGGTAATAATCACCTTTTAGAAATGAACAGATGGTTGAAAGCAGCTAATCCTGATCCAGATTTCATCCCGATGAGACTTCCCTTTACGCTGGATAATGGGTTGGAACAACTTGAACCATATTTTTCATCTATTGAAATCATACGGTATAAAGATAGTTTGCGTGTTACAGATATTGGGCTGATGATGGGCTATATAAACTCGATGACAAAGATAAAAGGCATCCCGTCATCTGCTTTACCTGAAGTTGAAGCAGAATTAAAAAACATCCTTGCCACAAAAGGCGAGATTTTTATTCAAAAAGACTCTGGCATATTTAAAACCGTGAAATAAATATAAATAAGGAGAAAAGAGAGTAGTTTTTTGTACACGGATTCTACGGATTGCACGGAGTTTTTTAAACACAAAGTTCACAAAGGTTCTCTAAGAAAAAAAAGAGCTTTTCCTTTGTGCCTTCTTCGTGTCCTTCGTGTTTAAGTTTTTCTCTGTGCACAAAAAAACTCTCTAAAAACAACCATGAACTGGACAAATAAAACCATCCTCATCACTGGCGGGACAGGCTCATTCGGCAAAAAATTCACTAAGATACTTCTAGCGGAGCAAAACCCGCAAAAGGTGATTATATTCAGCCGAGATGAATTGAAACAGCATGAAATGCGCGTAGCAGGATACAACGATCCGCGCTTGCGTTATTTCATCGGAGACGTGCGCGACCGTGACCGCCTCTTGCGTGCTATGCACGGCGTGGATATTGTCGTTCACGCGGCTGCGCTTAAGCAAGTCCCCGCTTGCGAATATAACCCGATGGAAGCGATTAAGACAAATATCATTGGCACATCTAATGTTATCGAAGCCGCTCTCGACGCGGGTGTGAAAAAAGTGCTCGCCCTCAGCACCGATAAAGCCGTTAGCCCCGCCAATCTTTACGGTGGCACAAAGTTAGTTGGTGAAAAACTGGTCATTCAATCCAATAATTACGCCGCAGGCAAAGCAACTCGCTATTCTTGCGTTCGCTATGGTAATGTTGTTGGCTCGCGTGGCTCAGTTGTCCCACTCTTCTTAAAAATGCGCGCCACGGGCAAGCTCACCGTCACAGACGACCGCATGACCCGTTTCTGGCTTTCTCTTGAACAAGGCGTTAAATTTGTTATTGACTGTATCGAGCAAATGGAAGGCGGCGAAGTTTTTGTCCCTAAAATTCCCTCGACCACCGTTGTTGACCTTGCCCGCGCCATTGCCCCCGATGCCGAAATCGAAATCATCGGCATTCGCCCGGGCGAAAAACTCCACGAAGATCTCCTCTCTGTAGACGAAGCCCGTCATTCGGTCGAACTTGACACCATGTTCGTCGTCCAGCCCGTCTCGGCTAGCTGGTTCGGCTACTCTTGGCAAGACAAAGGCACACCCCTTCCCGAAGGTTTCTCTTACACCAGCGATAATAATTCCGAGTGGCTCGATCTCGAGGGAATGAAAAAATATATTGCGCCTTTTGAGCAAGATTTCAACGAAGGTAAACTCGAAGGTTAAATCTCCTCGTAGTAAGGGCTTCAGCCCTTAAGGTTCTTATGAAAATTCTAGTCACCGGCGCATCTGGGCTTCTCGGTCTCAATCTCAGCTTGCAGATGCACAAATCGCACACTATCATCGGTGTAGATCGTCAAAAGCTGGCAAATACGCCCTTTGATTTAATTAAAGCGGATTTATTAGAAGCGGATGCTCTCCCCCGAGTTTTGGACGAATCCAAGCCAGATGCCCTAATTCACTGTGCCGCAAACGCTCTTGTGGACGCTTGTGAGCAGACCCCAGACGTTACCCATGCCCTAAACGCGGTACTGCCAGGGAAGTTAGCCTCTGCCTGTTTCGAGAGAGATATTCGCATCTTGCACATCTCCACTGATGCCGTTTTTGATGGCAGAAAAGAAGGCATTTATACTGAAGATGATGCCCCCAACCCCCTTGGCGTTTACGCCCAAACAAAATTAGATGGTGAGATTG
>JADGEO010000045.1 GCA_016744335.1 Anaerolineales bacterium | reverse complement strand
TTTGTTGGTTACTTACCAAGTGTACACGCTCAATGCGCCACCTTCATTTCGTTTTGTTAAAGTGATGTGTAGCTAGAGTAAACCTATGAATCTAAGTTATCTTTAGAGACTGAAAGATTATAACTTTTTCCTTGCACCATCTTCTTTACCATGATAGACTTTTCCCCGTTATGAAAAACTTATTCAGCAACCTTCATCATCGTCATCCCCATTCAACTGACATCCAAGTCGGGCGTGTTTGCTTTAAGGTGATTGAGATTTCATAAGATTTTTAGAAAAACTCAGTAATTTTTCAAAAGCACTTCCCCGATACGGGAAGTGCTTTTTTGTTTTCCCCCCATCCCAGCCTTCTCCCTCATTGGAAAGGAGTAAGTCTCGCAAAAGAGACACATTCTCCCCCTTCGGGGGGAGATGTTCAAAGGATAGAGGGGGCAAAAAGGAGTAATTATGCAAGAAAACCGTAAAATAAGAATCTCCCTCCCCAGCAAGGGGCGTTTGGGAGAGAAGAGCAAAGAGCTTTTAGCCAATGTTGGCTTTAAAGTTTATAAGCCAAATCCACGCCAATATATGGCGACTATTCCGCGCTTTCCAAACGTGGAGGTAATTTTTCAGCGTCCTACAGATATTGTCTATAGCGTCCGCGATGGGAGTGTAGATTTCGGCATTACGGGGCGCGATATTTTTCTAGAAAAACAGGGAGAAAATGGACAAATTTTAGAATTGCATCAAAAATTAGGCTTTGGCAAATGCTCTCTAAATATGATTGTGCCGCAGGAATGGGAAGATGTTAATTCCCTCGCGGATCTATCCATAATGGAATCAAGCCTAAAACGCGAGCTTAAAATCGCGTCTAAGTTCCCGAATCTGACCACGCAATTTCTCAAGCAAAATAGCGGCATCCAGTTTAAAATCATCCAAGCAGAGGGTACTTTAGAAATCTCGCCAACAGTGGGCTACGCCGATTTAATTATGGATATTGTTTCAACTGGCACGACTTTGCGAGACAATCATTTGAAGGTTTTAGAGGGTGGCGAGATTTTGAAAGCCGAAGCCTGTTTGATTGCAAATAAGGCACGTTTGCGTGAAAACAATGCGGTGCAGGAAGTTGCTGTGCAATTGTTGGAAGTGTTGAGCGCCTATTTGCGAGCCGAAGACCGTTTGGCAATTTTTGCGAATATCCGTGGCAATACACCAGAAGAAATTGCTGAAAAACTTTTTTCGCAGAAGGTAATTGGTGGTTTGCAAGGACCAACTATTTCGCAAGTGATTACGCAAGATGACGAGAATTGGTACGCGGTGCATTTGATTGTGGGAAAATCTGAATTGCATGAAGCCGTGCGAGAAATCCGTGCCATTGGGGGCAGTGGCGTGGTTGTCTCAGATGTGAATTATATTTTTGAAGAAGAGCCGGAGGAGTTGACAGCAATGTTAAAAGCGTTGGAGTAAGGTTCGAAAATTTTAACGCGAATGTCGCGAATTGACGAATGACGCGAATAAAAGCTTTTTAATTTAAAAACATTCGCACAATTCGCTCATTCGCGTAAATTCGCGTTAAGAAAAAAACGGTAACAGTATTTTGGAGACGAAAATGATAAAAATCTACCCACTTGAAGAAGCAAAGAAAGATTTATTGAAACGCAAGCCCATTTACCAAGACAGCTATTCTCCCCTCACAATTGCGAGAACAGAAGCAGTTTTTGGCGCGGGTATGATGCCACACCAAGCAGTGATGCAAATTATAAAATCAATTGATGAAGATGGCGATGCCGCCGTACAAAAATGGAATGCGACCCTCGACTGCTTCGATGCGCCAAATTTCAAAATCGCAAAAACGGACTTAAAGTCAGCTTGGGAGCGTATTCCCGATCGTTTGCAGGAAGTTTTGCAGAAATCATCTGAGCGAATTCGTGACTTTCACGAGCGACAACCCATCACGAGCTGGCTAACAGGTGAAATGGGCGGAGAGATTGGTCAGCGTTTTACTGCTATTGAGCGCGTAGGCGTTTATGTGCCGGGCGGGACGGCTCCGCTCCCTTCATCCATGTTGATGAGCGTAATCCCCGCTCAAGTTGCGGGCGTGAAGGACGTGGTCGTTTGCACCCCGCCAAATCCTCACGATTCGATTTTAGCGGCGGCATATATTTGTGGAGTGAACGAAATCTACCAAGTCGGCGGCGCACAGGCAATTGCGGCAATGGCGTTTGGCACAGAAACCTTAGCGCGTGTCGATAAAATTGTCGGCGCAGGCAATCTTTTCGTGACTCTCGCCAAACAGCAACTTTATGGCTTGGTCGGTTTTGACGGTTTAGCGGGTCCCACCGAGACAATGGTCATCGCCGATGGAGGGGCAAACCCCGCTTGGGTCGCGGCAGATTTGCTCGCTCAGGCAGAGCATGATGTGCAAGCCAGCGCAGTTTTGCTTACTACATCCGCAGAAATGGCAGAAAAAGTGCAAAAAGAAGTTATAGCACAAACCGCAAAACTCTCTCGCAAAGAAATTATCGCAGAATCTCTTGAAAATAAAGGCGGTATCGTTATCGTAAACGCCATCGCAGAAGCCGCCAAACTCGCTAATAATTACGCCGCCGAACATCTTTGCCTCGCCGTACGTGATCCCAAAGCTCTAATGGACCAAATCAACAATGCCGGCGGATTCTTCCTTGGCGAACACTCTTTTGAAGCACTCGGCGATTATGTTGCGGGTCCCAGCCACGTCATGCCCACCGGCGGCACAGCCCGTTTTGCCTCGCCACTGAACTTGCTCGATTTTGTCAAAATCTCCAGCGTAGTCGCCCTCGACCCCCAAACTGCGGCAAACCTCAGCCCCGTCGCCGCCGATTTTGCAGATACAGAAGAACTTACGGCACACGCGAATGCCTCTAAAATCAGAATGAAGAATTAAGTGCGTTGGTTGCGTAGCGGATGCTTTTCAGTGTATCGAAACCACCTTTAAAAAAGTCAATAAAAAACTGCCCAATCTGCTAAATTTGTGGATAAAATTATGAAAAATCTCCTTCGCCCTCACCTCCTCGACCTCGAACCCTACACCCCTATCCTTCCTTTCGAAGCACTTTCCGAACAGCTTGGCATCCCCGCCAAACAAATCATCAAACTCGATGCCAACGAAAACCCCTACGGCATTCTCCCCGCGGTCACCGATGCCCTCCGAGAATTGCCCTACGCCCATATTTATCCTGACCCCGAAAGTCGATTTCTGCGCCGTGCCCTCGCCAATTATCACAACGTCCCTGTCGAAAACATCCTCGCTGGCGCGGGCGCAGATGAACTAATTGATCTCCTGCTCCGCTTTTTCATCAATCCAGGAGACACCATTCTCAATTGTCCGCCCACATTTGGGATGTACGCCTTCGACACCGCCATCAACGGCGGCAAAGTTATTAATATCCCTCGTTTGGATGATTTTTCTGTAGATGCGGATGCCCTCCTCGACGCGGTTGCCAAATATCAACCAAAGCTCCTCTTCCTAGCCACGCCGAACAACCCTGACGGAGGCTTGCTTGCCCCAAAATTGCTAGATGCCCTTCTGAAACAGAATCTGCTCCTCGTGTTAGACGAAGCCTATATGGAATTCGCCCCGCCCAACTCAACTCAAATCCGAGAAGTCGCCAAAAGAGAGAATTTAATCGTTCTCCGCACCTTCAGCAAATGGGCGGGGCTGGCTGGGTTGCGCGTGGGATACGGAGTCTTCCCCTCTTGGCTGATGCCTTATTTGTGGACAGCAAAACAGCCTTATAACGTCTCCGTTGCCGCGAGTGAAGCCGCTCTAGCCGCCCTCCGCCACGCCGACCAACTTGAAGAAATTGGGCAAAAAATTATCGCCGAGCGAGAAGAGCTTTACGTAGCATTACAGAAGATAAATTATTTAGAACCTTATCCCTCCCAATCCAATTTTATCCTCTGCAAAGTCATTGGGCGAGACGCCGCACAACTCAAAGCAGATTTAGCGAAACAAGGCATTCTCATCCGTTACTTCAACAAACCTGGCTTAGACGACCATATCCGCATTAGCGTTGGAAAACCAGAGCAGATAGATAAGTTATTGATTTTTTTGAAGAACTATTAATCGTACCGCGTGAATCAACTTATCACCTCTCCTCATTATTTGAAAATAGCAAGAAGAAAAAGTATAAGACGGCTTATGTGAAATAGATTTCTGTAGTTTATTGAGTGTTTTCTTTCTAAGAAAATCCTAAAAATCTTTGTAGTAACGACTTTAGTCGTTATTCTCTAGGCAAGAGCGACTAAAGTCACTACTACGAGGTGTTTTTCTTGAAAAATATGTCGAATTCACATAAAACGTTTAAGATAAAAAGGAAACTCTAAGAACAATGCGCGGTAAAGCTCTGCGGGATTCAACAGCCTCTGTTTTTTAGTGGCATATTTCTTATTACGGTTGCCCTATTTCTATATAATAAGTAGTTCCGCTTAGAACTTGAAAAGCCACCGCAGATTGTTCAACAGTATTGGATATATTGTCATTACAAGCCATAAGTGTTAAGTCCGTACGGGTTCCTGTCCAGACCGCAATGAAGGTGTCATATCCATCCTCTGACCCTTTGGTATCTAGTGATATTGCAGAATTTGTTCCTGTGTTTTGTTGGTAACTGTACCAAACAGTTGCATAGCCAGTGCCTGTTATCCCGCAATCAGAAAGATCAGGGTCATCTGGGTCAGACGTAGCCCCTGATGTGTCCATACTTTCAGAGGCGGGAACATCATCAAGACCTAGAGCACGACCAAAATCATCGTTCCAAGGAGGCGTGAGCGTTGTATAAAATTCTCCATTATCAAAACCATTTTCAATTGCGGCACCATCTAAGTTTACGATATTTGTATTGCTGTTTTTTAAATCAAGGCGAAGAGTGCCTTCTCCTGTGCCTGTGTTAACGCTGACCGTATAAACTGTATTTGGATTATCGCTCACCGTTAAAACAGCTTCTCCACTTATTGTTCCTGTAGTTTCTAGATCGAAATCAGATATATCTACCCCCGACACAATTTCAGAAAAAGTAACGTTGAAGCTAACAACACTTTCTCCTGTCGGGTCGTAATCTACGCGTGCAATGCTAAGTACTTCTGGAGCAGGATAATCCCAAGTAACACATGGATCAAAAACATTCATCACAATCAATTCGGCAAAATTCCAAGAGCTAGAAAAAGGACCTTGATAGGGACCGCCATTGGCACGCCCAATACCAAGAAATCCTTCTTGCCCAGATTGCCCACTATCATCATTATAGGAATACCATAAAATCGCGTGACGATGCCCCCAATTGCTCCCGGCATCGTCATATAGCCACATATAAACAGAACGCTCTATAGGTAAAGCGATACTGTTTCCGCTCGTTACAAAAACAGCGATATTTTCAGCTACATTTAAAAAATCGTAACAAGCATCAATGGCGGGATTATTACTAAGGCGTTCCCAAGGCGAATTCCCATCTTCAGAATGCCCCCAAGCATCATTATCAAGCAAATAATCGGCATAGTATTGAGCAACACCTGTTACATTAGTTTCGATATTATCTAAGGGTACTAGACCACGAACAACGCGTTCTTGGTTAATAAGCCAGAGTGCCTTTTCTCCATCTGTCATGCTATTCCATATTGTTTGGCTCGGTAACACCATCGGCGAGAGAGCGGTACCAAGTTGATTGTTTTCTTGGCTTCGCGCATTATTAAACGCAGATTGAATATCTTCAACACCATTTACACCTCCCGACCATGAAATATCTGAGCTTGGGTCAGGGGGATAGGATAAGGCATCGATTTCCGAGGAGTTTATAGGTGGTCGAGGGGTAGACGAGGCTTGCACAGGTTTGATAATGATTCCTATAGAAAATAAGATAATCCAAATAATAGGTAAAGATTTTGTTGTGTTCTTCATATTTTTTTGCCTAAGGGAGAACTTTTTATAGTAATGATAAATTTTAACTGATACGAAAATATATAACTCGCACTTTTCCCTCTTTCTAGCCTTCCACTTTCTGGAGAGATGCCTAAGGACAAAGGGGGCAAGCATCAGTCAATTTTAACCACTGCTCTTTTTGTTTTTCTAAAAACATCCACACTACCCATTATAGAAGAAAACCTTCTCTGGCACTTAACACTTTTGATAGGCACTTGATGAAGATAAAAAAGCGGGACTTCTACGAAGTCCCGCTTTTTCATTTCACTTTATAAATTATCGTATCTCCCTCGTGGAAGACCTCTTTCCACAGCACCCCCTCCTCCTGCGCAAATTTGCCCAAGCCTATGCCTGAGTAATAATTCTGTTCTACCTGCCCGACAACAATATATTCAACATCGTATTTTTCTATGAAGGCTAAGGCTTCGTCTATATTAGTGGTTTCATAAAAGGCGCCAATTTCAGCTACGCGATCTGTAACCAAGTTGGGCGGGTTTAAGGCGCGTTGCTGGCGTTGATGCCAGTTCCAGCCAAGTACGCCGGGTAAACCAGTATAAATGGTATATCTATTGCTCCATCTATATTCGGGTGTATTTGCTTCGACTATGACGGGGGAGTTTTCTATATTTTCACGCATCCAGAGAATGCCTTCGTAATCTTGCCCCAAGTCCATTTCACCTTCGCTAAAGTAGGAGGCAGTTTGCATATATTTCATGCCATCTAAACCAGCAGGAGCGTCTGATTGGACACGGTCGCGCATTTTGTCGAGCGTGCCAGTGATGGAGAAGAGAAGTACGCCAACGAGCAAGGTGAGGGCTACCGTTTTCCATGCACTTTGCCATTTTTCTGTCCATTTTGATATTTCGGGGTACAGCCAGCCTAGCGAGGCACCTGCGCTGAGGGCGAAGAATGTCCATGCTTGGAGGTAGAGTTTGAAAACGGTGTTCATACGCCCAATATCGCCAGAAAGCACAATCACTTCGACCACAACAGTGAGGGCTAATCCTGTGCCTGTGAGGAAGAGAACCAATCGTTGCCCCTCGCCAAGATTCCGTCTAAAGATCAGCAACCCAGCCCAAAACAAGAGCGGTACGGCTACCCATCCCACATGCACGCCGAGATAGGCTAATCCACCCAAAATGGCGAGCATGAGGAATAATCCCGCATAAATCCACTCTCGGTGCAGTTTTTTCAGGGCTGAAAGCGGCGTTTCTGCCATCCATTTATACGTCTCCCACCACATCCAAGAAACGATGAGGAAGAGGAAAGGCAACCATTGCGTAAAATAGGATGAAAGCGGCGTGTGCGAGCCTGTCCACTGGCGAACTTCGCTATAAGCCTGCCCAAATGATTGGATATAGGGAGTATAAAAAAGTGCAGAAAGTGCAACAAAGATTGCCATGCCTGCGAGGGCATAGAGGAGGCTCTTGTACACGGATGAACACGGACTACACGGAGAAAAGTTTTTTTTGTCTAAGTCTTGCTCCGTGTAATCCGTATCTCTCCGTGTACAAAAATAGGATTTGAAGAGGGCGTAGCCGATGACGATGGCGAGGAGGGGCAGGTAGGCGTATAAATCCCACGTATTTGTGGGGCGCATCGCCCCTACAATTAGACTTGCTCCCGCTATTTCGAGCAGGATGCCGAGCGTGGGCTTCTTCCCATTAATACGTGCGTAAAGGAAGGAGACTGCCCAAGCTATCGCTAGTGTAGTGAGGGGAAGCACGAGCATGTGCGCGTGTAAATCACTGTAGAGGAAGGTAAAGAGGGGGAATTCGGTAATCGGCTCTACATCGCCGGGGGCGGGGATAACGCGGCTGGGCAACCAATACCAATCACCTACACGAATAGGGAGATGCGCACCTTGTGTAATTATGCGCCAAAGTCCCTGCATGGCATACCACATATGCTTAAACATGCTCACATCTTCATAATGGGCATTAGTATCTACGATACGTTGCAAGCCATGATATACAGTGCGAATGGTGCCAAGATTGCCAACTAAAATCATGCCCGCAGTGGCGGAAATACCAGCAAGGAAAGGTATTCGGTATTCAGTTTTTGGTTTTCGGTTTTTAGTATTCAGCAAATTCCAACCAACAGAAAAAGCGTTAATACCGACCATAGCAAAGAGAGTTGGTAAAATGAAGTTATAAGCCGTTGTTGGCGTTAATCCGAGCAATTTTAAGGGGGTGCCGACCAGCACGAATCCGAAATAATAATAATTGAGATAGCCGCCCGCAAACCACGGGTCGTAGGGCGGGAAGGTGGTGCCTTTCAAGACCGCATGGAGATAAGATAAATCCATTGGTCTTTCGCCACCTTTAGAGGGGTGCCATAAATCGGGATTCCCAATTCGGATGAGCAAATCTATGAGGAAAAGGGCGAGGAAAAGCCCCTCAATCATTAGGTAGTATTTGCGATTATCCGCCCATTCTTTTTTGAGGGCATCGCGTTGTACGTAAGCCTGCCACGTGCCGATGAGCATAATCGCAACGAAGACCAACGCGATAGTCAATTGCGTATAAGGGATACCCAAAGAACCAAGTATCCATGGGAAATAGGCAAGAATCAAAAGCCCAAATGCCCTCGAGAGGGGATAGCCTTTATCAGAAAGCCCAGGGAAAATGCGCCGCACTATTGGGTAGGTGAAAAGCCCTAGAGTGAAAATGGTGAAATACCAGAGGAGCAATCCTAAAACGGGATATTTGTTTTTTAGCGCGTCTACATCAAAGAGTTCTTGCCATGTGCCACCTGCGCGCTGATTTGCCCAATCTTCTTCGGAGAGCATGAGCGATTTTTCTTCGGGAGCTTCATATTCTCCCGCCGCTTTGGGCGTGAGGTGAACAACATTGCTTAAATCTACTGCTCCAAGTAGCGTGCGGACCTCGTTTACATCAAAATCATCTGTCTTTTTGAAAATCAAGACTTTGGTATGGTCATAAACGGTGAAGGCTTCTTCGGCAAATTGGTCATTTGCTTCCCAATGGAAAACGCCTGGAATATCAAGGGTGGGGAAAGATTCAAAAACCGCAATCAACTCATAGCCCAAACGCTCTTCATAATCACCAGGCTGGGCAGTGTTGAAACAGGTTATTACATCTTCTTCGGGGGGACAGCCGATGAGATTCTCATAATAGGCTTTGGTCAACGGGTAGCGTTCGGGGACGCGGGGTAAAGTCGCCCACTGCCGATTAGAGGAAATGAAGAGATAATCACCTTGCGCTAAATTATCTGTGAGACGATTAACTTTGACTTCATCGTCTACCCAATACATTTCCATATTTAAGCCGGGCGGGTAGAGTCCGCCAAAGGCATCGTAGCCATCTAAGCGAAGTGGGAGGCCGTCATCCCATGATGATTCGTTAATTAAAACAGAGCCTGTTAAGATAATGCCTTCGGAATCGGTGCTGATGTCGAGAAAATAAGTTTCTCCCTCCACAACCGAAACAGGCGAATCTAATATAAGTATCGCAGGTTCGTTTTCTGAAAAATCTTTCGTTAAAGACGCGGATGCCAACAGTTCATCTGGCGGCGCACCAGGCTGAAGGGAGATTTTTACAGTGAGCGTATCTTGACCTTCACCTTGACTTTGAACATGAGCAAAAGAGACTGCTGATAACATCCCGCTTACTTTAGGTACAAAATGCGTGTTATAAGGCAGAGTCTCTGAAATCACAAAATCTTGTGGAATATAGGTCGGTTGTTGATAATTCTCCCCATCTTCTTGGGTGATATTGAGATTTACCGCCGCTGGGACATTATTATAAATCCACCGTGCCCCCGCCACGCGGCTATGTGGGCGTTGGTAAATTTGCACAAAAGAATAAGCCCAGAGCGCGGTCAATACTAAGACAATACTCCCAACTATAGCCCCAGAAACTCTAACCCACTTATGCTTGGAAAACTTACCACTTGCCGTTTGCACCACACCCCACGCCGCCATCATTGCCAAAAGCGGATAAATTGGTAATTGATAGCGCATAGTGGGATTAAACTGCATAGATTGCCAGAGAAAATACGCGGCTGTCCAGCCCCAGAGCAAAATATGTTTTTTCTCCCCTTTGAAAATTCGCCACGCCATGAGCGCAAATCCCGCCCACGCAAGAATACCAAGAGGAAGCCCTAGCCCCCATTTGGTTAAATTCTCAGCAGAATAAAGATGCGAACGCCGCGCCCATTGAAAGGCAAAAGGCAAATCAGCATCTCCACTGGCTTGAGCGCGTTGTTCTACGATATTGCTCACCCAAGTTTCGTTGGGGATAATGCCAAAAATGCTCGAGCCAGAAAAAGCATAAGGTTGGAAAATACGAAAAGCAATGAAAGATGCGATAGCACCCGCGATTAAGGCGATAGTAATTAGAGTCCAGTATTCAGAAGTCAAGCCAGAGTTTGGTTTAGCGGACTTCGCACCACCTGCATCAGAATCTATCTCCATGCTGTCACGGTATTGCATATAATATCTATAATAAATACTCGCCGGCAAAAACACCGCCAAAACTGCCGCATTGATTTTAGACGCAACAGCCATCCCAAGGGCAAGACCAAAGCCGATACTTAACCAGAAAACAGGGCTTTTCAATATTGTGTAAAAGGGATTGCGTGAAACGTGTTGCGTATTAAGTGATGCGTCTTCCTCGTTGAAGTCTGAAGTCTGAAGTCTGAAGTCTCCGTAGGCAATCTCCACCGCAAAATAAATCGCTAAAAACATGAAAAAATTAACGTAAGTATCTACCGTGAAAAAATGTGATTGCTGAATCTGCAAAACGGCTAAAGCCGAAAATGCCGCCGAGAGCAAAGCCACCTTTTTGTTATAAACTCTCGCTACGATGAAATAGAGTAAAACAACGCTCAATAAATCCATCAATGCTGAGAGTTGCCGACCAACAAGATGCACGCTTCCGTAACCCGTTTCTCCCATCCACTCTGCCACATAGCGAGTGACAAAAATTGGCAAAGTGCCATAAACAAAAAACCCATGTCCACGATTATTGGGGTTAAGCGAAGAACAATCGGTATCAAAATACCCGCCCCATTCTTGGCACCCTTCAGGTGGGGTCCCAATCGTCTCATCTGCCAAACCAACGGGCACAATAGAACTCTCGACCATCGTTAAAAAGCGTTCGTCTGGGTGCAGGTGTTGCCCTTCGTCCCAATCTAAACCAACAGAACGAAGCCAAAATCCCGCCATAATGACAAGAATAAGGGCAAGGGCATATAAGAAGTCGTATCTCTTTTTGGAATTTTTCATATCACATTTTACTTTTTAGGTACTCGATAAATCAAAAAATTGTGGTAGTCAACAGCCGATTCGTATTCGCTCAAAACCCCATTGGGGTACATGGATTGCAACATCTCAACAGTTTCTTCGTCATGAAGATTCACTATAAATAATTTAGGGAAATCGTCATAAATTAAGCTACTCTCTAAAGCATGTTGCCAAAGCGCAAAATCTCGGTTCGGGATGCCAGCCCAAACGCCCGGCAAACGCGTATCTACCCAATGTTTATAAGGCACAATCCAAGCCGTTTGCGTCTGTCCATACGTCTGCTCAAACTCTTGGATAACCTCCCCCATCTCCGATGAATTCCACGAGCCGAGCTTAAAAGTCTCGGCATATTGGTTGAAGACAAGGTCATAATTTTGTGGGATTGCCATAAGCAAAAGTAGGATGGTGACAGCCCAAGCGGATACCGTTCCGACACGGCGATGCGCACTTGACTTTAGGCTTGAGAGCAAACCATCAAACGCGAGTGCCGCTACAACAAAAACCACCACCGCCGCGCCCCCCGCCCGATTTAAAGCAGGGTTCTCGTCCGGGAATTCAATAGACAAAGTTGAGGGCAAAGATAAAAGCAAAATGGACAGTACCAAGAAAAGGTCAAGCCAGTTCCTTTCCCGCAGATAACGTACCAAAAGAAAGAGTACGCCAAATAAAAAGAAGACTGCGCTCACCACACCTAAAGCGGGTCGCCCCCCCACTGAATGCACCCAAATAGAGCCGTTATTCCAATTGAACATTTTCATCCCATCCCAAAAATTAGAGATAAAAATTTCTAAACTACCTTCTTCAAAATAACCCAAACGAGAGAAAGCGCGCAGAGAAAAAATATCGGGGTTTTCTAAAGCATAACGCCCCAAGGGGATGAAAATAATGAGTGAAATTATAACAAGAATAGCAAATTGAATAAGAACGTCTTTGCGCACACCAAGGGAAACTTTATGCACTAAATAAAGCCCAATTGCGGCAAGGATTACAACGGGCATAATGCGATAAGGGCTATACCCGTGCATGCCCGCACCGAGAAAAATGCCGGCTAGAATAAAGTCATTACGACTTTGCCTACGAATGCCGCGCAATAAATAAAAAAGTACTGGTGCAACAAAAAGCGGATAAAGCGGAAAACGCAAGCCAACGCGACTGATGGTATTGTGCCAATAAGAAATCCCCATCAAAAAAGTGGCAATTAGCCCAACGCGTTTGTTGGCAATTTCTTTACCTAGCGCATAAACATAAGGAAGCGTGAACAACCCTAACAGTGCGGTGCCGAGCTTGAGCGAGAGAAAAGATAATTTTGTGCCAAAAACCTTGGCAACGAGCAGAGTCCAATACATTTGGAGGGCTTCGCGCCCCGTATTACGTGGGAAAAAGATGCGCGTATTCCCTTGAGAAATATCATAAACGTCTAAAATTTTCTCTGCGTGATCACTAAAAGGTTCAGAAGGCACAGAGCTAGTTTGGTAAAGCCTAAAGAAAAGAATAACGCCAAAAACAGCCAAAACAAGCAGAGTCCAAGGAGAAATGGAGATATGCCAGTTGCCTTTCTGAAAAAAAGTTTTCGCCTGTGCTATTCTCTCTTGCAGAGAATGTTTCGGTTGCCAGAGAGACCAAATAAAAAGAAAGAGTGAAAGTAGCCACGGGAAAGTGTTGAGGAGGTTAAAAGAGTTCCCCCCAAAGGTAGCAAAAGCTGCCAATGCAAGGGGAATTGCTAGTAAAAAAGCGAATTTTTTATAGCCTAAATAATAAGGACCGATCTCACTCTTTCGCAAAGATGGCAAACGCCACTCATCACGATAATAGGCTAAGCCAAGCAAGGAGAAAGCTACGAAGTAGAAGGAAATTCCTGCACTAACAGAGCGGTCTGGTGGCTCAAAAGCACGTTGTCCCACGATGCCAAAGAATAAGGCAACCAGCACCAATACAGGAAACTTATTTAGAAATTTTTCTTTGGGTTCTAGTGCAGATGAGCGCACAGGTTCAGACAAAGGCACAGATTCCAGAACCTGCGCTTTTTTCTCTGCTTTCTTTTCTGCTATGGCAACTTCATCGGTAGGGAATTTTATTTTCTCCCCCATACCTAATTTTGACTTAACGTAATCTAATACACTGGGTTCGTTCATATAAGACTTTAGACCTTAGAAATCATCATCTAAAAAAGAAAGTGCGATAAATCGCACTAAAATTCGCGCTTTTACAAGGTTTTATTGAAACGCCGAAACGCCCCTACCAGTCCCCATCTTCTTCATACCCTAATTTAATGAGTAAATCACCAGCAACGTCTTTAAAAATGCGCTTGTGTTCATCGGTAAAATACTTCTCCCATTCACCCGTTTTTCCAGAACGAAAGGTGGGAGAGCTTTTAGGATTAACGCTTTCTTCGAGAATATCAATCGCTTTTTCACGATCAATGGGTAAATCAGGAACGCGTTTGGCAACATGGTCGAAAACCTTACCTAAAGTTTCACGCCGATTATGGATAAAATCTTCAAAATGAAGGGGTAAAACTTCGGGACAATCTAACCATGCGGTATAAAAAGAAAAGCGTTCAGCGATATTAGGGAATTCTACTTCTGCGTCAGGCAAGCCTAAAATGCTAACAGTTAGGCGTTCTTCAAAAGTATGCAACTCTTCGGCGTAATACCGATGGTGATGATGGTCGGGCAACATCTCGGCGATATAAAAAACATGCGAGACCACCACATCACGCGGGTCACGGTAAATAAAGAAAGGCACAAAAGCCTCAGACACAACCTGCTCTACGACCGCATCCCAAGCCAAAAGATGCGCGGCGGTCACGTCCAATGGTCGCAAAGAATTTAAATAAGCCAGAGCATCATCCACACTCTTTTTCTGCCCAGTATCTCCATCGTAAGAAGCAAAACTAACTGGAATATGATGAGCAAAAGGAGCAAATTCAGAAAACCCTAATAAAACTTGGTTCAACAAATGTGTACCACTTTTAGGAAAAGAAATACCCAACAAAATGGGCCAGCCATTCTCTGGCGCGCTCACTTCAGAAAAACGGGGACGGCGTGCAACAGTTTCGGCACGATAAGCATAAACGCGCAATTGGTCACGCAATTTGGACGGCATAAGAGCCTTAAGTTGATTTTTAGTAGACATTGGCACTCTCTTATTTTTTTATAGTTGGGCTATTGTATCAGCTTTCAGGATTTTTTTACTCCCTTTGTAAATTGACATTCCTTGCATTTTAGCTATACTAAAATTATATTTTATTCAGGATGACGGTACGCGCGCGAACTTTGGCTTGGTCCCGTTTAAAAAACGGGTACTGAAAAAACGCGAATGCGTCAAACCCACTTCAGGAGGCAAGTATGACCAAATTCACATGGTACGGACACGCAACGCACGGCATCGAAACCGATGATTATAAACTTCTCATTGACCCGTTTTTTACCGATAACCCTGCCGCATCCACAACAGCAGACGCGGTCACTGCCGATTTCATCCTTGTTAGCCACGGGCACGGTGACCACGTTGGAGACACAATCGCTCTCGCCGAAAGAACAGGGGCAACAGTTATCTCAAATTTTGAAATCGCAAATTGGTTCAGCGCACAAGGCGTAGAGAAAGTCCACCCTCAACATATTGGCGGCGGATTTCATCATCCCTTTGGCTATCTTAAATTCACGCAGGCTTTACACGGCTCCGCACTCCCCGATGGAAGCTACGGCGGCAATCCCGCTGGCTTTTTGCTGACCACAAAGGACAATAAAAAAATCTACATGGCACAAGATACAGGCTTATTCGGCGATATGCAACTCATCGGAGACGAAGGGATTGATTTAGCCATTATCCCCATTGGCGATAATTTCACCATGGGACCAGCAGACGCGCTAAAAGCGGTCAAGTTTTTACGCCCGAAAGCCGTTATTCCCATCCATTATAATACTTGGGACTTAATCGCTCAAAACCCCATTAGCTGGGCAGATGAAGTGCAAGCAGAAACCGCCGCAAAAGTTATTGTTCTGAAAGCGGGAGAGAGTTACGAGTTTTAGCTTTTTAGCTAAAGTAAATAAAGAAAGCGAACTTTCCCCAAAAGTTTGCTTTTCTCTTTTTCTTGAAGCATCTCCCTGAACTCTGTGGTGAAATTATTTACCCAAACAAAAAAATCCTAGTACAATACCCCCATGAAAGAAAAGAAAAACAACCAAATTACAGATAACCTCGAACCTTTGCTCGATACCCTCCCCGAAGAAGTGGTAGCCGCTATTCGAGAAACAGAAGATACCGATAACCTCCTTGAAGTCATTCTCGACTTTGGGCGCGTCCCAACGGCACGATTCGTGGCGGGCGAAGTTGTTCTTAGCGAAAAAGATGTTACCCGAGAGCAAATTGACCACGTTGTAGAGCAACTCGGCGATATTGATGCCGACAACCGCGCGGGTCTTGAGCGCACGCTACATCGCATTTCTGCGATTCGCAATCGGCGCGCCGAAATTATTGGTTTAACTTGCCGTGTTGGGCGTGCCGTTTATGGCACAGCAGAAATTATCGAAGATATTATCGCATCGGGCAAAAGTATTCTCTTGCTCGGTCGCCCGGGCGTGGGCAAAACGACCATGCTCCGTGAAGCGGCTCGTATTCTCGCTGAGAGCAAACGCGTTGTGATTGTTGATACATCCAACGAAATCGGCGGTGATGGCGATGTGCCGCACCCCGCTGTAGGGCGTGCACGCAGAATGCAGGTTGCTACGCCCTCGCTTCAGCACGAAGTTATGATTGAAGCAGTCGAAAATCACAACCCCGAAGTTATCGTCATTGATGAAATCGGGCGTGAAGCCGAAGCCGAAGCCGCCCGCACCATCGGCGAGCGCGGCGTGCAACTTGTGGGCACGGCGCACGGCAATACCCTCGACAACCTCATGCTCAACCCCACCCTTTCCGATCTCATCGGCGGCATCGAATCTGTCACGCTTTCAGATGATGAAGCTCGGCGGCGTGGCACGCAGAAAACAGTTTTAGAACGCCGAAACCCGCCCACTTTTGACGTTTTAATCGAAATTCTTCATCGTGACCAACTCTCCATTCATGTGGATGTTGCCGCGGCGGTCGATGCCCTTCTGCGCGGATTCCCGCTCCCAGCCGAGATTAGGACGCGGGATGCTGAGGGACAGATCAAAGTCGAAAAAGCGGTAGCAAGCCCAACTTCAGACGCGAAGCGGGGAGGGGATTCTCTCGGGACGCGCGGTGCCCTCCGCTTGAGAAATGCCCCCGAATCAGCGAAGCGATCCCCATCATCTTCCCGCAAAAATATGCAAATGACGCGTATCTTTGCCTATGGCGTGGCGCGAAATCGGTTACGGACTGCCATCAGCCAGTTGCGCGTCCCTGCCGAAGTGGTGCGAGATACAAGTGAAGCAGATGTGTTTGTAACGCTACGTTCGCATTATAGAAAACGCCAACAATCGGTGATGGATGCCGAGCGGCGCGGGATGCCCGTGTATGTTTTACGGACAAATACCAGCGCGCAAGTACGCAAATTTCTGAGCGACCTTTTCTCACTAACCGATTCGCATGGTGCTGAGAATGGCTTAGCAGATGTGAAAGATGAAACCCAAGATGCGATTTCTGCCGTGTTAAGTGGCGAACGCTGGGTAGATTTGCCCTCTGGCACGGCGACTATTCGCCGCATCCAACACGAAATGGCGCGAGATGCAGAGCTGACTTCTCATTCTTATGGGAAAGAGCCGAAGCGGCATGTGAGGATTTTTAGGGAATAATTATTGTAGGGGCGGAGCTCAGCCCGCCCCTACGGTGGAAAATAAATGTTTATAACTTTAGAAGGTCCCGAAGGCTCAGGCAAGACATCTCATATCCCCTATCTCGTGGAATTTTTGCGCGAGCAGGGGCACACCGTTTTCCCTACCCGCGAGCCGGGCGGGACATCCATTGGAGAGCAAGTGCGTGAGATTTTGAATGACTTGAAAAACACTGAGATGATTCCCCGCACGGAGACCTTGCTCTTTCAGGCGGCACGGGCGCAATTTGTGGAAGAAGTCATTAGGCCGCGTTTGGCAAACGGTGAAATTGTCATCTCTGACCGTTACGCAGATTCGACCATCGCGTATCAGGGTTATGGGCATCAGCAAGATTTAACGCAAATCAAAACCTTGATTGAATATGCCACAGGCGGACTTAAACCCGATTTAACCATTTATCTTGATGTAGATATTGAAACGGGCATTAAGCGCAAAAAAAACTCCGAAGAGTGGAATCGGTTAGATGCGTACACGGTTGAATTTCACAAACGCGTGCGATCGGGCTATTTGAAAATGGCTAAAGCTGAACAATGGATCACCGTTGATGCTAGTCAGGGATGGGATGAGGTGCAGGCGGGGTTGAAGAAGGTGATTGCGGAAAGGCTAGAGCCTACAAAGTAATACGAAGGCACACTAAGAAAAGAAAAAACGGACTTCATACGAAGTCCGTTTTTTGATTCTCGAAATTCTTTTTCTTAAATTAAACATGTTACGCAAAAAGAGCAATTTTCAGTCCCAGCGGGACTTCCGCTATGAGCCTGCTCCGTTTACGGGCAGGCGGGCTAGATTAATCCACATCGCCTGTGGGTAAACCCGACAGGCTCATAGCAGAAGGACGATAAATCGCCCTTTTTTTACCAGCAAAATTAATTGCGTAACATCAGTTAAATTACACGGGCGGTTTTGGATTTAGGGAACGCGTATTTTCTGCAAAAGATTGCCATTCTTCTTGGATAGGTGCGTCTCTTAGACCACTTTCGATCTTTTGGAGCATTTCTTCTATTTCTGCGCGGGGAGCGGTGGTTTCTTGCCCCAAGGCTTGAAGAATTTGAACATAAAGTTTTAGGGTGCGGAATTTAGTCCAGAAGAAGGGACTGTTCTCTAGTTTGAGGAGCAAAGTTTCTATCTGTATCTGAGCTTTCTGTGGCTTGCCTTGATACAAAGAGAAAAAGGCTTGTAGGTGTTCTATCCATCCTGTGGCATCTGGATGAGTACGCTCTTTGAGATTTTTTTCAACTAAGGGGTAATTTTCTTCAAAGGTTGCGCAGTCATTATGAAGAAGAAAAGTGCCCAATTCCAGTGATTTTGCGTTCCAAAAAATGCTCTCAAGCCCCGTAGCTTTTGTGGTGGAAAGAGCCTGTTGAAGGATAGCATCCCCTTTTGGGTCGCCAAGCAAGCTTAGGGTCACGCCTAGTCGCGCTAGATTCTCTAACATGGCAAAACTGCCGGGGTCTACATCCACGCCTTTTTGATATGCATCACGGGCTTGTGGAAAGGCGTCCAAGTGTGTATAAATATCGCCAAAGATTTTATATCCTAGAGAGACTATTTCTGTATGTTTCTGGTTTTTTCCAAGCTCAATGGCTTTCTGTCCATATTGCCAAGCAGTGCCCAAAGAGGCTAGTTCTGTTTCGTTCATACCCGCGTAAGCAAAAGAATATCCCATCATACGCCAGCTATCTGTTCGAGTAGCTATAGAGATACTTTTTAGCGCACTATCTCTGCCTTTTTCATAATTGGCAAGGTAATAATGCGCTAAACCTAAGATATTATAGGGCAAAATTGCGCCGTAGGATGAACGAGATAGCCTCATTGCATGCAAGGATTTTTGAGCGTACGAGAGTGCTTTTTTAGGAAATCCCATCCCCGTTAATGCGATAGCCATTTGAAAGTTTGCATTTCCTAGAATATATAGAGAGGCGGGGTCATCTCTACCCTCCCCTAGAACTAAGGCTTCTTTAAAAAATTCTTGAGAGATCGTGAATTTGTTGAGCATATATAGAAATACGCCTCGATGAATAAGGGCATTCATCAGAGCAGGTGTATGATTGCTTGTTCTCAAATAGCTTATTGCTTCTTTCGTATAAGCTAAACCTTCTTTAAATTGATTGCGTGCCATAGATAAATCGCTCATCCCATTTAAGGCGGCACCAAGCAAGAGTGCACTTCCACGGGATTCGCTAATGGCTAAGAATCTCTGCATTACCTTTTCTAATTCATCGGGATTGTCATTTTCGTAGAGCATAACACCCCAGTTTGAGTAGAGGTTATAGATATTGCTCTCTGATAGTATTTCAGGGGCAATTAATGATTCTGCGCGTTTATATGCCGTTGTTGCATCTTTTACTGAAAAAAGATGATAAGCATACTGCCCTGCTTGCACCCATAATCCAAATGCTCGAGTAAAAGCCTCTGATTTTTCATAATGCTCTGCCAAAATAGCGGCTTGTGAATCTTTATACTCTTCACTCATTTCTTCTAAGGCTTGTGCTACTTTTTTATGCAAGAAACGACTTTGAACCAAGCTTAAAGAATCGATTATTGCCTTACGAATTTTTTCATGCACAAAAGCATATTGTAGAACACCTTTTTTCTTTTCTTCACGAATTAGTTGGGCATCTTCTAACTCTTCTATCACAAATAACATCTCTTTTAAAGAAAGTTCGGCTGTTTTTTCTAAAAGTCTAAACTCAAAAGGGTTTCCTAAAATGGCGGCAATATACAAAAGTTCTTTTGCCTGCACAGAAAGATTCTCTAACCTTCTCTCGATAAGGCTTCTAACACTAGCCGGAACAGGTAACTCTTTTTCTAAATTCCCCCAGTTTGGTAACGCCCAAATAGCCATGAGTATTTCTAAGATAAAAAAAGGGTTCCCACCCGTCTCTCGCGATAACTTTTCAGCAGCTTTTGGTGATAGTTCTTCTTGCAAAAGGTAAAAAGCTAAATCGCTTATATTTTTTTCGCTTAATCGTCGCAATTTAATTTCCCGTATCGAAGACTTAGGGGAAGTTAATAAGAAATGATTAAATTCTACGCTTTGCTCTTCAATCCTAGAGGCAATTATCAATCTCATATTTTTCTGTGAAAAGGAAGATTCTTGAAGTAAATATATTAAAAGTTCCACTGTCGCATCATCTGCCCATTGAACGTCATCCAGAAAAAGGAGATAGGGGTAATCTTCAGCAACCAAAATCAATAGATTTTTTATTGCTTCAAAAAGAATTGGCTTCGCATAAGTGTCCCCCACCTCGCCTCCTATGTCATCACGAAAATCTCGTAATTCTGGCAAAAGCATGGTGATTGGTTCAATCCAAGTTGCGGGTACGATTTGCCAAGTTGATTTCTCAACTGAATTACGTAACATCCTTGTTAGCGGTTGATAGGGGATATTTTTATCTGCCATTAGGCAAGGTGCAAGCAATAATTCGGGCATTATGCCTAGGGATTCGCAAAACTCTTGCACCAAGCGAGTTTTCCCTGCACCTGCTTCTCCTAAAATGAGCGAGACTTTTCCACGCTGATAGTTCTCGTGTATTTTTTTGAGAGCATCTTCTTGACCAACAAAAGGCAGGTGTGCAGATTTTCGGATATTCAACTTAGGGCGCGCGTTTTTTAGGCTTACTTGCTCCTCTTTAGCAAATTTTTGTCCCAAATCGTGGATGCGTTTAACATAATCTCCGCCCCACTCTTCACTAAAATCACCCTTGATAGAGCGATAATGCTCACGCCCCTCCTTTCGTTGGTTTGCATTAAGCAAATTCCTTAATAAAAGAAAATGCGCTTCTTCATCGTAATCGTCTATTTCTATTGCTTTTTTAGCCCAAGAAATCGCATCGTTTCTTCGCCCCATTAGCCCTTCTTGGCGAGAAACAAACTTAAATAATATAAGTTTATCTTTATCAAAGCCTCTGTTTTTTTCTAACCACCAGTTTTCTGAAACCGCTGAGACCTGCATATCGCCATTGAGAACAAAAGTCGCACTGCGCCAAAGTTTCGCCGCCTTAACCAAATCTTGGTAAAGCCCTGGTGGCAATGTTGGACCTTCGGATAAAATCGATATATAGTGGCGCATCTTTTCAATGGCGGCGTCAAACTCCCACACATCCACTCGTAAATCATGCTGTACCAAACCAACCATATCATGGTAAGTTCTAATTACCTCTCTATTAGGAAAAGATTTTCTAAGATTGTTTAATGTGACGCGCAATTTTTGTCTTTGCTCTTTTTCTCCCCCCTTATCTCCCCACAAAAAATCGCAAAGCTTAGCTCTATCAATCGGCTCTTTATTTATTATTAAATAAAAAAATAAAGCCCGTGTAGCACGGCGGTTGATAATTAGTAATTCCCCATCTAAATAAACCAGCGGAGCACCAAGCAAACGAATATCTAACATAAAATTTACCAAAAAAGTGATGAGTTGTGAAAATGCGACATAAATATCACATTACGAATACCAATAAAAAAAGGGCTTGCGCCCCACAAAGAAACGAACTGCCTACAAAATTCATACAAAAATGCGTTCTTAAAAAGCAAAGTCGAGAGACTTCACCCTACCAAAACTTAGCTCCCCTTAACCTCCTGCGCCGCCTGCAAAATCTCATGCGCAGAGCGCAAGGTGCCTTCGCCCACATCGCCAAGCATTTGAGCAAGCTCTAACAGGCGAGCTTCTTTTTCTAAATTTTTAACATAGGTTAATGTGCGCCCATCTTTGAGCTGTTTTTCTACCTGCAAATGCTGGTCGCCAAAAGCGGCTAATTGGGGCAAATGTGTCACACAAAAAACCTGATGAGCACGCCCTAACCGCCACAATTTTTCACCAACTACCATGCCAATTCGCCCACCAATGCCTTGATCGATTTCATCAAAAATCAACGAAGGAACTTCATCTGCCTGCGCCAAGATATTTTTAAGTGCCAACATCATTCGCGATGTTTCACCACCAGAGGCAACTTTTACCAAAGGCTTCAAGCCCTCACCAGGGTTTGGCTCTAGCATAAATTCAACTTGGTCAAAGCCATTTTTATCAAAGGCAACGCGTTCTTTGCCTAGGGGCAATCCTTTTTCATCTGTCGAAGTCTTGAAATCTACGGCAAATTTTGCCTTCTCCATGCGTAAATCGGCGAGTTCTGCCATAATGCCCGCACTCATTTTTATTGCGGCAGATTTGCGTAACTCAGAAAGTTTTTTACCCTGCACTGCCAATGCCTTGAGCAAAACCTGCTCTTCTTTGCTAAGTTCATCCATCCGTGCCGAGGCCGTAGAAATGCTTTTCAACTCTCGGTTGGCATTTATGCCAAACTCAATTACGGCTTCGATAGAGCCGCCATATTTTCGTTTTAGGCTTTGCAACAAATCCAACCTTTCTTCAACCTCCCCTAAACGAGATGGATTAAATTCGACTTTTTCAAGATAGCCACGTAAATCACGAGAAATCTCGCCCATATTTTCTAGGATGAGTGCCGCACGCGCGTGAATTTCGGCTTGAGTGCCGTCTATTTTTGCTAATACAGCAAGATGCGCGATTGCCTCCCCAAAACTATCCGTCACTGGCGGAACTTCGCTGTTGCCCTCATCAAGCAAGGCAAGCGTCTCTTGTGCATGAGTGGCTAAAGATTCGGCGTTTGCCAACCTATCGCGTTCTTCTTTAAGCGTTTCATCTTCTTTAGGAAGGGGATTAACTGCATTAATTTCTTCTGCCTGATAAGTGAGTAACTCAACGCGATTTTGTGCATCTGCTTGGATTCGGCGTAAATCATCCAGTTCCACGCGTAAAGATATAAGTTTTTTATATCCCGTACCGTAGCTGTTAAGGGCAGAATCAGTTGTTGAATAGCGGTCGAGCAAGCCCAAGTGTGCGCGCGTATCGAGCAAAGAAAGATGTCCTGATTGACCGTGTATATCTAAGAGATATGCGCCGAGCGATTTAAGAATCCCCACGTTCACTGTCCGCCCGTTAACGCGTGCAATGCTTCTTCCCTCTGGTTTTACTTCTCGGCTGAGTGTTAGGTAATCTTCGTCATCTAACAAGTCTTCTTGCTTGAGTATCCCGTGGACTTTTGCACGTTCTTTGCCCGCAAGTTTAAAAGTGCCCTCTACAATGGCTCGGGTAGCATTGGCGCGTACCATTGTTGTATCGGCACGCCCGCCAATGAGAATTTCGACCGCGTCAAGGATGATGGATTTGCCCGCACCAGTTTCACCTGTAAGCGTGACAAGCCCCGCGCCAAAATTTAGCTCAAGTTGGTCTATGATGGCAAAGTTTTTGATGCGAAGTTCTATGAGCATGGTTATTTAATCCGAAAGCCTGAAAGGCTGTAAAAAACAGCAGGGACAGCAACAAAAAGATAAATGCCCTGCCAAATTAGGGGATAAAAAGAGCCTGTAAATAGAAAGGTCAAGATAACGGGCAATGCACCAAGAACAATACCTGAGGTGCTAATAATAAAGAGATTTTTAGAACGGCGACCGCGCAAAAAACGATGTGTGATTTTGCCTATTAATGTTGCCGCTCCCCCAGCAATGGCAATGGCGACAAACCACATGAAAAACCCAGCAAAAAGCGAAATGGCGTTGATGATATTGCTGGCAATGAGGGAGAGTACGGTGGCTGTGACTAGCCCAATAACGTAATCGTACCATTCGGCGGTGTCGAAGATTTTTTTCTGTGTGTTGATGCAATCTTTGCATCGATAACCAGTGGGGGTATGAACTGAACATTTAGTGCACATCGGTTCATCGCAACGATTACAACGGAGGGATGTTTCAATTTGGGGGTGATTTTTGCAGTAAGTTGTCATTTAGTTAGTTAGTTGGTTAGTTGGTTGATTCACACTTCTGTACTTGGATTTTGATTCATGTGTACTCTTAAGTTTCGATAAAAATAGCCCAAGTCACCAAAACGGATAAATTTAGCAGAGTACTCTGCGGTATGAATATCTACGCGATCACCAGCATCTAAGCCAATGGGGGTTTGACCATCTACACTAAGCACGGCGTTATCGCTATGCACAGTGATATTGACCGCGGCACCCTCAGAGAGCACTACTGCCCGATCAATGGAAAGATGCGGTGCAATTGGCACAATTAATATATTTCTTAGTTCAGGCGGCAAAATGGGACCACCCGCCGCGAGGGCATAGGCAGTAGAGCCAGTTGCGGTAGAAGCAAGCAAACCATCGGCTACATAGGTGGTCAATTCTAGCCCATCTACGCTGGCAGAGATACAAACGGGGTTAAGATACTGCCCACGACTTACAACAACTTCGTTCAGTGCGTGCCAAGAACCTTGTTTTTCTCCTGCTCTAAACAATTCAGCAAAAACCATCAAGCGATTTTCAATCCAAAAATCACCTATTAACAATTGCTCTATTTTTTTCTGCCAAGCCCCACGTTCTACTTGAATGAGAAAGCCTAACTTCCCCATATTAATGCCTAAAATAGGCACATCGCTAGGGGCGCAAAGATGACCGGCGCGGAGCATTGTGCCATCACCGCCAACGGAAATCAATAAATCAAACTCACCCTTTTTAACACGCTGACGCAAATCTTCATCGTTGAGCGTACCAATAGGAGCATCAATCCCCTTTTCTTTAAGGAAATCGGCAATTTCTTGTGCCTCATCTAGCGCATCAGGAAATCTCGGATGAATAGCAACAACTATTTTAGAAGGTGTAAATGAAGATGACATAATGCCCTATTATACTGGACTCAAGCGAGTCTTTGGTCACAGATTTCATTATAACCACATCCCCGACAACGAGCGGGCAAATTATGCGAACATGCTACTGTTTTTCGGCGTCCATCGCGTCTCATTTCTGTCAAAATATCGAGCAAGGCACTTTCCAGTTCAGGCGTGTAATCAACAGCAAAATCTCTGTTGCGATAATGGATTATGCCATAAGGCGGACGCTTGCCCATCTCTTTATGCACCAAATAACAATAGGATGCAAGTTGATAGATATGAGAATCATAGGGAGCCTCTGGTGCGCGCCCCGATTTTACTTCAACGGGGATAATTTTTCCGTGACGCTCCACAAGATAATCTGGCTTGCCGGTAAGACGCGTTGTACTATCGTAAAGAGGCTTCTGCACCCGCCCCCACTCGTTCATATCCGAGTATATAACGCGTCCGCCCGGAAGTCCGCTTCGCTTGCGCTGACGGTCGGATTGCCAAAAGAGAAAAATGGCGATAAGAAGGAGGGTGAGGGAGAGGTAAAACATTGCTTGAAGGTTCAAAACTTATAAAATCTGCGCGGTGCAATACGAAACCATCATTACTAACGCTATAAGCAAAATAATAATTGCGAGTATGCGCGTTAATCCCGCCGCGACAACCTGCCTGCCGTGACGCTCGTGCATCTTGGTGCCGGCTTTCATCTCAGCCTGGTTTTCAGATTTCTCGCCCTTTTTCGCATACCACCAAGCGCGATGACAGTAGAGATAAGAGCCAATTTCAGAGGAGCGGATTATTTTCATAGCACATTTATTCTAACAGGTTTTTCGTTTATAATTGACCCCATGTCAAAAATAAAATTCTTTCACCCAATTGAAGTTCGCTACGGGGATTTAGACCCGCAGGGGCATTTAAATAATGCCAAATACCTTACCTACTTCGAGCAAGCACGCATTCGTTATTTTGTAGAACTGGGATTATTTACCCCCGGTCAATCTTTTATGGATGTTGGGGCAATCATAGCTGAAGCAAAAGTAACCTACCACGCACCTGTTGAATATGGCACTCCTGTAAAAGCTGGTGCTTGTACCTGTGAATTGGGCAATAAATCTATGACCGTAAAACAAAGCATCGTTCATGCAGAGACAAATGAAGTTTTTGCTTCTGGCTATGTAATTTTAGTTGCCTTTGATTATCATACACAAAAAACAATCCCAATCCCTGATGTGATGCGAGAAAAAATAACTCAGTTTGAAGGTTTGGAAAACCAACCTAAAAACTAATAGACTTGAATCCTAAAAGTTCATAAATCTTCTAAACCTTCAACATTAGAACAAAGGAATTTATTATGCTCCCCAAAATCAATACCCAAGAAATGACCGACTTTCTCGTAGATTTGCTTAACACCCCCTCCCCAACAGGCTACACAGATGAGGCGATTAAGTTCATCGAAGAGACCTTCTCCCAATTCCCCAAGTTGACGATGTGGCGAACGAATAAAGGTTCACTAATTATCAAATGGGACGCAGAAACAGCAGGAGAAGCCCGCGCGCTCACCGCTCACGTAGACACGCTTGGTGGAATGGTGAAAGAAATCAAGCAAAGCGGTAGGCTAGAAATGACAAAAGTCGGCGGGCTAACCCTAAACGGCGTTGAAACCGAAGGTTGCTGGGTTTTTACCCAGAGCGGAGAAAAAATTCGCGGTTCTTATATGATCAACAAAGCCTCTTCTCATGTTTACGCGGCAGAAACGAGCAAAACAGAACGAAGCGAAGATACAATGGAAATCCGCTTAGATGCAAAGACAAAATCAGATCATCAAACGCGAGAGCTTGGCATTCAGGTTGGTGATTTCGTCACTTTTGACCCACGCGTTGAGGTCACCAATGGCTTCGTCCGCTCAAGATTTTTAGATGATAAGGCAGGCATCGCGGCTATTTTCGCGGCAATCGCGTCCATAACGGAAGCAAGCTTGAGCCCCGCGCGCCCCGTCTATTTCTTAATCAGCAATTTTGAAGAAGTTGGGCATGGCGCACCGGCGGGGCTTCCCTCTGATATATCCGAATTGGTCGCTGTAGATATGGCGGCGATTGGTGCGGGGCAAACATCCGATGAATTCCACGCAACAATCTGCGTAAAAGATAGTAGCGGACCTTATCATCACGGTTTATCTAAGCATTTGCGAAAATTGGCAAAAGAAAATGAAATTGCCCACAAAGTAGATATTTACCCCTATTACGGCTCAGATGCCAGTGCGGCAGTACGAGCGGGGGCAGATGTTGCGCACGCGCTCATTGGGCCCGGCGTAGATGCTTCGCATAATTACGAACGCACGCACACAGACGCGCTAGTAGCAACGGCGCAATGGGTGATGGCTTATATTTTGTCAGATTAGGTAGACGGAGAAAGTACGCGCGTTTTAATCGGATGAGAACCCGCAACGCGCGTAAATTCGACTTGCGTGCCTTCGGTCAACATTCTACGGCACAAAATATCAAAATAAAATTTTAGTGAAAATAAGCCCCCGCTCTCTTGAAGGGAACGGGGGCTTGTTACTCACAGATTCTTTTTTTGAGTTGACGAAGGCAAAAAACAATCTACTTGCGCATTTTATATAGCCAAGGCGCAAATAAACGTGTCACAAAAGGCATAATTAGGTAAGTCATTAGAGAAACGGTAACCATTGTCTGCACAGCCCTTGAAAACATACCTTGAAAGTGCAAAACTTCAAACAAAGGGCTTAGTATAAAATCTACAAGAATAATTGTTGGAAAAAGTGCCAAAAAGGTAACTATTGCCATCTTATAACGAGGCGGTGGAATTTCTAATGAAGTCTCTGGTAATGTGAACCAATACTCTAACCCCGTTATTTTTTGTATTTGAACATCTCCTTCAGTAAAGACAAATGCTTTTTCAATCCACTTTGCTTTCGCTGAAGAATTTTCCCACTTTTCCAAATTCTCATACTGGTCAAACCTGATAATGACTACATAATCTGAATGGATATGGTCCGAAGGATGAATAACCTTCGTTCCAAGATATCCATCAAATTTATGTGCTTCTTGAGAAATTCCCGAAGCCCAGGTTTCAAACTCTTGCTCTAGCCCTGATTTAACCTTTCGAGACACAATAACAGTCACCGATTTTTCATTAGAGCTTTGGATTTTAGAAAAAGCCATCTATTAACCTATGGTATTGCTTACAAACCTTTCTCAAGTAAAAACAAGATAGATTTTCATTTGACCTGGGAACTATTTTATCCAAGAATTATCCCCGATATTCACACTCAATGGTGCGTCTCGCCTACCACACCCCTCAATTTGAGCTTGAGTGCCAACCAGAGAATGCGTTATGGCAGAGGCATGAATTCTGGTCTCCGCTTCAATAATGCTATCGTCAATCTCACTGTCAGTAATCTCACAATTTGCGCCAATCGAAACATGAGGTCCAATCTTTGAATTGCTAATTTTTGCCGAAGGATGAATGGCAACTGGCTCAATAATCTCAACATTCTCACCCTCAATCTTTATGCCTTTAACATTAAACCGTGCCAACATTTCGGCATTGGTTTCTAAGGTGGCGTCAATTGTGCCTGTATCTAACCAATAATCGCCTATATTTTCTACGCGACCGTCTATACCCTTTTCGAGCATGATATTAATTGCATCTGCGAGGAAGTATTCATTTTTCAATATCACATTGCGCTCAATTTGTGTTTCGATAGCAGAGACTAAATCGGCACCTTCTTTGAAATAATAGCACCCCACCAAAGCGAGGTCATTTTCTACGCTGTCGGGTTTTTCAACAAGGCCACTAACTTTTCCTTCATCATCAGCAACAGCAACCCCAAATCGGCGTGGGTCGGGAACGGCTTTTACCCATGCCACTAAATCGGCACTTTCTTCATCTAAAAAGCTAAAGTCGGTTTCGATGAGCGTGTCAGAGAAAATCATCATCATCGGACCTTCAAGATGTTCTTTGGTCAGGTAAATGGCGTGCGATTGTCCCTTCATTTCAGTTTGAACAATATAATGTGCGGTAATTTCAGGATAATGCTCAGAAATATACGCGGGGATTTGCGTTTCACCCAAATGAGGACCTACGATGAAAACATATTCCACATCAAAGCTGGCTGGGAGGGTGTCGAAGGTATCCATTAGGTGATCGAGAGAGGCTTTTCCCGCCACGCTAACGAGGGGTTTTGGCTTCGACCAAGTATGAGGGCGCATTCGTGTTCCCCATCCTGCCATGGGGATGACGATTTTTAAAGTTTGAGTCATGTTTTTGTCTCCAATTCATAGGAGACCTGACAGGTTTTGAAAACCTGTCGGGTCTTATTTATAAAGTCCGTTTCGAGGGAATTCCCTCTCGCCGCGGGTATTGAGATGGTGTTGCACTAACTTTATTTACTAAGACAAGGTAGCGTTCTTCAACTACACTTGGCAATGTGATGGGGGTAATTTGAGCTAATTCTCCCCCTAAGATATTTAGCGCGTTTTCTGCATCTTGTGTTTCTGCGAGACCGCGCTCGCCTTTTTGGGCAAGCATTTTCCCCCCAACTTTGACTAAGGGCAAAAGATATTCGCTCAAGATAGGTAGTTTTGCAACCGCGCGAGCGACTGCCCAATCGTAGCTTTCTCGATGTCTGGGGCTTTGCCCTAGTTTTTCAGCACGAGTTTGGATGATGGTCACTTCTTCGAGTTCTAGCGTTTCAACTATAAGCTGGCAAAACTTCGCCTTCTTTGCGACCGACTCAACTAGCGTTAGACGCATTTCGGGATAAATTATTTTCAGGGGGATGCCGGGGAATCCAGCTCCCACGCCCACGTCCACGAGCGTTTTCGGCGGTTCATCGCCCCACGCAAGCGCACAGGAGAAGGAATCTAAAAAATGTTTGGTGCGAATCCCTTCTGCATCCCGTATTGCAGTGAGGCTAATTTTGTCGTTCCACAAGATTAGCTCACGCTCGTAAATTTTTAGGGCGTCAATTTGCGCTTGGGTAAGATGTATATTAAAAAGTTCTCTGGCGTGTTCGGTGAGTTTCTGCATGGGGGGGATTATAACAAAAAAAAAGAACCTGTTCCTTTATTAAGGGAACGGGCAGGGCTTACGCATGAAAATATCTAAAGTATTGTAAAATCTCCTTGTTTATCCAAAAGAAGGAGAAAAAAAATGCAA
>JADGEO010000044.1 GCA_016744335.1 Anaerolineales bacterium | reverse complement strand
CTTGAGCAGTGCCTTCGAGTTTAAGAATACCGACAATGAACTGCGTTTGGATGGGGGCTGCATTTTCAAAATTAGCGGAGAGGGTGAGGTTGATGACAGGGACTTCTGTGGGGGCAACAGTTGCCTGAGCTTCCACTTCCACTTGGGCAGCGGTGGTGGCAGCCATCATTTCGGCGACAACCGTTGCTACCATATCGGGTTCAAGCTCCTCGTCCACGGGTGTTTCGCTCCCACAGGCAGATAAGAGGAAGGTCATTAGAACTAGTAGAATTAGTATTTTTTTCATGCTTGCTTACCTTTCACATCTCCCTTCTATCTTATTTTTTTTAGATAGAGGGAGAATGTGATTATTATTTAGTTATTTTCGTACTCAATAACAAAGCCGTAACTAAAGCCGGGCAATTTTGTTTCGCCGTAGGTGCCGACAGCGCCCCCCAGGTGGGGACGGGGACGTTCATTTCGCCAAAGCCCATCATAGGCTATGAGCCTTCTTCGTCGCCAGAATTATTCGGCTGACATTGCGTTTTGGAGAGCTTCCTCTGTGATGCCCAGCACTTCGGCTGCGGCTGCCAGATCGGGCAAACCCTGAGAGGAATCGCCGAGTGCGTTCTTCAATTCTTCTTCGGTTATGCCTAATATGGCGGCAGTAGCAGCCAGATCGGGTTCTTGACCTTCAGATGCATCTGACAGCCCCTCTGTGCCTGCATCTTGACCGTCTGAAGTTTCAACAGGGGTGCCTGTTTTCTCTGGCAAGGTGCCGGTATCTTCCTGTATTTCAGGTTGTTCAGAAAGATTACGCACAGCCAATACATGGTTGTAGATTCGGTATAGGTCAGATGCATTTTCAGATGACATATTGTTATTATATTCATCGGGATCACCAGTTTTGGGATCTGAGCGTTGTGCGCCAGCTCCATGTTCGTCAGTATATTCGGTGTTGTCTGACATAACGGGGATAGACCAACCTGGACCAAAGGCAATATAGATACCCTGATATTTGAAATCACCATGTGTTGTACTCGTCCAGAAGTAGGAATCTGAGTTCGTTAGTGTGAAGAAAGATTCATCAATAGCTGGGATCTCGGTTTTACCGTATTGAACAATGCTCTGGAGTTCCTTAGCATTTGGCAATCTCCAATCATCATAACCAGCCAGTTCGAGGTCTTCTGCATAAGCCAATGCTTCGCTCCAATTACGAGTTTCCCCGTCGTCGGCTTGTTGCCACATGAAGCCAGTTGCCGTATCTGTAACGGTACCATCTCCATTGTCCACAAACTGATTTGCACCATAGACATTTTCTTCACCGCTGACACAGCGTACGTACATGCCCGGAGCGAGAACGCCCTCTACTGGTGTGCCATCAAAACTATAGGCTGTACCATAGGATTTAATGTGACCATCGGCAAAGTTGAAACCGAAATACTTCATCTGATCTTCGGTTTCGTTATTTGGGAGAACCGTATATCGTGTACTGCTCCAGTATTGACCAGCATATTGCCGATCACCTGCGGGATATTCGAAATCAAAATAGGTTGTGTCAATATATGGCGTACTTACATCATCAAGAAGCAGTTCTCCACGATAATCTGCAAGGGAGTACAGTTCTTTGATGGTAGGCATACGCCAATTGTCGTAATCGCCTGCTTCAAGGCTCTCGCAATAGCTCACTGCATCTTCATGCTGGTAGGTGTCAAAGGTGGGTGTTTTCTCCCATAAAAAACCTGTATTGAGATCAGAGACAGTTCCATCACTATTATCATGAAAAGATGGCTCTAAACCGATATATTGGGCATCCTGCCCGTATAGAGATTCTCCTTCAGCAGGGAAGTAAATGATATTGCCATCGTTATCAAAGCTAAATTCTTGTTTTGTATCGGTAACAAGAAATTTTACCGAAGTGTCAGTGTTTGCATCTGTATCTGTAGCCGCTTCTGCTTCTGTTGCTTCCGTTACTACTTCAGCAACAGGGGCTTCTTCAGAAACATTTTCGATACTTTCGCTTTCGCTGCTGCAGGCCGCGAGGCTTAGTGCGAGAATAAAAAATAATAGGGTTGAGAATTGCTTTGTTTTTTTGTACATGTTTTTTTCCTTCTAGATTAAAGTTGTTTTTTGTTAGACCTCTTGCATAAGTGCTCTAGCCGCCGTCCTCGGCGGCATTTTTCAGGTGATCCTGCGCTGAGGAGGGCGCAAGGAGCATGGTGAAAACAGATTTTTACAAGAAGTCTATTTAACGAAAGATTGGTTCATTCTTATAGAACGAACCAATCTCCAATAATTAGATTTTTAGTTACCAGGACCTTTACCTTCACGCCCACCACCACGTCCGCTTTCGAAATTACCAGAGGTGGTGACATTGCTTGTCGTCTCTAGGGTGGCAATCTGTGTACCGGGGGTATAGTCTCCATCGGTATAAACGCCATTGATAACTGTGCCCGTTGCGCTACCGCCTACGTAGAGGGTGTAGGTGGTGTTCAATTGCAACTCAGGCGAGGAAAAGACGAATAACTGGAAGTCTTTGGGTGATTCGTAGGTCAGGACACTTTCGCCAGCGGCATTTTCAAGATGGATGATAGTTCCACCTGGTTGGGCTGTATCAAGTGTTACGGCAATTGAGTTCTGAGCAGAGTTTGTGCTGGGCATTTCGGGCATTCCCGCACTGCCTGATACGATCAGGGTACCGCCATTAATCTCAAGCTCGCCGTTCACGTCGAGGGGACCATTATTGTTCATGGTCGGTCCCTGTACGACTACTATGCCGCCATTGATGATGGCCGTGCCGTTTGAGTCCAGCCCATCGCCAGAAGTGTTGAGGAAGAGGCTACCGCCATTCATGTAGAAATAGCTTCCATCATTTTGACCACCGCCCGCACCTGTGGTGGCATTTAGCCCATCGTCACTGCTGGTAACGTAGACCTTTCCACCATTGATGGTGATGACTGCACTTTCCAAACCTTCGAAAGCTTGCTGAACGTTCACATCGCCACCGTTGATGATCAGAGCATACTCAGCGTGAATGCCATCATCGCCAGCGTTAAGCGTAAGGTTACCGCCATCAATCACGAGGCTGGTTGCGGCATTAAGCGCGTCATCGGTTGCGTTGATGTTGAAGATACCGCCTTCAATGGCAATAAAACCCTCCTCAGATTCATCTACATTCGTAGATTGAATACCATCGCCGCCCACATTGAGCGTGATAATACCGTCTTTTACAGAAACCGAATCTTTGCCTTTCAGACCATCATTCACAGCAGTTACAGTGATATTACCGCCTGTAATTTTCAGGTCGTCTTTGCTGGCGATGCCGTTGTTATAGTTGGCAATCACGCTCAATACGCCTTCGCCGTTGATGGTCAGGTCGTCGTGGCTAAAAATTGCCGCATTCGGCTCGCCACTTTCGTTAAGATTTGTGTAAATTGCACCATCGCTTAGGATGTTTTCTGTGGATTCAACAAGCGTGATGATGACTTTCTCTGCATTTGCTACGTAAATTGCCGGGCCACTCTCGTTATGGATATTCGCTCCTGCGAGAAGCAGGGTCACGTTTTCTTCATCTTCTGTTTCAACGATAAGCTGACCATTGTTAAGTGTGCCTGTCACTTCATAAGTCCCGGCGGCGGTGATTGTGGCTATGCCACCGTTTACGCTGACACCTTCACCAGCAGAGATTGAGTCTCCGTTTAAGGTGATAGCGATGGCAGCTTCGTTGGCGGCGGATTCAAAATCGTCGTCATCGAAGTCGGCGGAGACGGGGGTACTATCCACTGCTTGGGATGTGCTATCCTGTACGGTCACGTTCGATGCGGCGGTATTCGTCTGCGTATTACTTTCTGTAGCTGGTGTCCCTGAGCAGGCGCTGAGCACCAGCATCAGGAGAGTCAATAAGATAAGTGGGGCTTTCTTTTTCATTGTTTTTCCTTTTTATTTCAGCTAATTCACAAAAATAGAGCGGCGGTTGAGTAGCCTGACAGTTTTTTCGTCAGGCGTATCGAAACCAAAGCGGGTTTTCAATAAGCCGCTTCGATTTTGAGTAGTTCTGGCACGGTAAAGCTATGCCAGAACTACTCAATCTACGCTATTATTTTCCTAAGAAGCTGTTCACAACTTCTGCTCTCTCATAAGCATGGTTGATCATCTGTTGCACAGCGCTATTGAAAGCGGATTCGCCGACATCTGCGCTGGCATAGGGGGCGATCAAAGTTGCTAATTCCTGATACGTTACTGCCATTTTGTCAGGATTGAATGCGCCTGTGACAGTTTCGGAAAGATAGTTGGTATAGATTTCGTTGTATATAGGGTCATCAATCAAATAGCGGATTAGGGGCCAAATCTGGTTGACTTCATTCATACTCATAGAGAGTGTTCCCTGCTTTTTGCCCTCACCGAAAGCTTCGTTGTTGTCCCAAGGGATCCAAGTAAGCAAGCCTGTTTCGGGATTGTTGTAGAGATAGTAATTGTGGGACATATTCCCGTAGGTATCCCAATTTTGGATGGTGTTATTGATAGCGAGATAGTGCAAAAAACCATCAACATCGAAAAGAGATTCTAGCTCAGCACGCCAGCTTTCAGGGTTGCTCGTGCGGGTTTCGCTGTGTAAAGCATCGTATAAGGCGAGAATATCGCTGTAATCGGCTTCATCTTTGTTGGTTTCTTTGTCGAATGATTCTTCAGAGAAAGAGCCGTCGGCAAAGGTGGCACCAGTTCCGCTTGGTTTGTAAACATTGCCGCTATCATCATCAAATTGAGTTTTAATGAGGGTATCGTCTACAACTTCTACCATCGTGTACAGTCCCAAATAGGTTGAGCCTTGGCCATAATCAACATAGACTTCATAAAAGGCAGTCTGTGCCGCAGGCACACCACTTTCACGGAAAACATCGGCGGCGACCTTCTCTCGCAAAAGAGAATTATCGTTAAAGTTGCTAGAGAGTGAAAGTTGCTTGAAGCCGTAAAAACGCTGGTCGTCAATTTCTGGATAGGTATCTTCAAATTCATCAAAATCTAATTTGAGGGGTAATTTATAGTCGCCAATGCGCCACGATGAAGAGAGAGATGAATTCCCTTTGAAACGTACCCCAACGTTTTCCCAGCTATTTCCTTCAAACTCAACGGTGCCAGTCACCCAAATTGGGTTCGAGTCTTCGCCTTCCAATAAGTTCATGCCGCCTTCAGCGCGATTTCCGCGTTCACCCACATCACCTTGGGCGGGGGCTTCGCCCATGCCACCCTGGGCCGGGCGCCCACCCATGCCACCTTGGGCGGGGGCTTCATCCATGCCACCCTGGGCTGGGCGCCCATCCATGCCGCCTTGAGCTGGCGCACCTGGCATTTCTTCGCGCTGACCACCAGATGTTGAACCAAATTCTCCGTAGAGCGATGTCATATCTGCTTGCATCATTGCCCAGTTTTCAGGGCTGATGCTGATATCGAGACGATTAACTTCGTCTTGCGGAAAAACAATATCATAATTTAGGTCGGCTTCTTTGCTGTGTGTTTCTTCGCTCCAGTTTGCGGCGCGAGAGATTTCATCTTCTTCTGTAGATGCCGCTGTCTCAGTTGTAGGAGCGGGATCATCTACCTCGACAGCAACGGGCGCATCTGTGGCAGGTACAGCTTCTTCTATTATGATTGTTTCTTCAGAAGCAGGATTGGTGGAGCAGGCTCCTAACATTAGGCTAAGTAGGATAAGGATGTGGATGAGTTTATTTTTCATGGGATTTTCTCGTTTCGTTCGTGTTTTTGGCTTGTTCCCCTTATGTCAACGGGATGCTCATCTTTAGCGAAGTACTGCCAAAAGTGGGCATCCCGTTTGAGGTGGGAGAGCAAGCTCAGATTAAGATTGTATCGTTCTAGCTGATTTTAGGCAGTGCGCCGTGCCATCTTCCGCTTTTTTTTATTCGGGGAAGGGGATTGCCTTTTTAGGAAGGGCACGACGCACATATTTTTTAATAGGAAATAATTGGGTAACTCCCAAGCACGAAGGCAAGTACTACGAGAACGTTGAACATTAAGAATACAAGGGGTAAATTTCGTTTAGTTTTAAGAGACATGAGTTTTTCCTTTTTGTTTAAATTGGTTAACTTTACTTTTCTATTTTAGAACGCTTGCCTGTGAAAAAACCAAGAATAAGCTGTGAGAAAACTGAGAGAATAAATCGGGTAAAACCTGACAAGCCTCGAAGACTTATCAGGTTTTTCTTGGTTTAGAGATCTGTTCCGTGATAACCAGCAATGAGAGTGACTTTATTATTGCCATTCAGCTTCTTGATTTCAGCGATGAAATCTTGCATAAGAGTAGATTTCTTTATTCCGATGCTATAGACCAGCTCAGTGAGGGTCTCATCTTGAATAGTATCTACACTGATAAGTTCCGAGACGCTAGTGTATTTAAGAAAAGTTGAGTCGAAGAGTAGATCAAAAGAGGTGTCTGTGGGGACATAGATTCGCAAAATCTGAGTTGTCATTTCGCGTTCGAACCAGTTTAGGCGTGTCATCAGAATTACGGCTAAACTGATAACGACTGCGGAAATAACGCCAAGTGAATAAAAGCGAGTCCCAATTGCCATGCCGATTGCCATCGTGAAGAAGATGAAACCAACATCACGCGTCTCTTTGACAGCATTTCGAAAACGAATAATCGAAAGTGCACCAACAAGTGAAAATGCGCGGGCGATATTTGAACCAACAATGAGCATAACAAGAGCAACAATCATGCCGTTCATCACGAGGGTGAACACAAAGCTCTGGGTATAGGAAGTGCCACGATGCGTGGACTGATAAACCCAGCCGATAAAGGCACTGAGCAAAAAGCTGAGGGTGAGTACGAGTACTACGTCCAGAATGGTGAATTCACTGGTAACTCCTTGAATGTCGAAGATGTCCATATTTTTTTCCTTTATTTTGGGTGGTTGATGGCTTTAGGAATGAGAATTAAATAACTTATAGATTTGAAGCATACTTCACTCAAATTTCGCCTCATTAGACGGATAATTTATTTCTTCCTAAAGTCCTTAGCTTATCGAAACCACAAATTTTGTATTATCTTTGAATGCCGATATTGACATTATGCCTGTTGAGAGTAGAGGATAGCGAGGTGAGCATATCTTTTGAACTTTCAGGGGGCAGGTTACGCCAGCGCAAGGCGGGTGTTTTTTGCGCTGTTTCGATACTGCGACAGTATTTACTGACGCGTACCATTTTCAAATTATGGTCGGCGATTAAGCCCGTTAACCAGATAGGAATGCGTTCATTGACTTTTATCTCCATTACAACCTGATTAGGCGAAAGCATCGGCAGAGCCGAGGGCTTTTCATGAATATGCAGATTATGCGATTGAAAACTTAGGTTTGTATCAAAGGTGACGCGTAATCCCATATCGTATTGAGTGCCCATAAAGGCTTGGCGGTCATAGCGCACAATGCTGACTGGGCGTAGGTTATATTGCCAGAGGAAAACATACATCTCTTCGAGCGTTTCACGATTTTCATTTGAGTTTTCTGGTAGTTTACGGTCATTACAAAGACGCAAAGCATCTCTATAGCTGAGAATAACACGCCGTTTTTGTGTAACACGATCTACACGTTGTTTGATTTCTAGAAAAACGGGCGTTTCTTCAGTCATTTGCTCATTGGTATCGTATTGGCGAATGCGCAGTTTACGGCGAAAACGCAGACCATACTCTTTTTCCCAATAGCAACGCAAATCGGGAGAGTCATAGTAGAGACTGGTGAGACCATATTTCCCATTTACGCCGTGTTCATCCTGAAGCATATAGGGGCGCAGGGCAGTTTTAAAGCGTTCTGCTTGCTGAAGAGTGATGAGATACTTCAACTCAAAGCGATTGAACTTGCGAATGGTATGACTTAGTTTTGACATCGTTTATTTATCCTTATTTCCTCATTCTAGGCTTTATCCCTGTGAAGAAACTAAGAAAAAGCTGTGAAAAGGCTGAGAAAATTAAACTAAAAAGAACACTTCTTGTCTTTATTTCATACAGAAGTGTTCTTCTTGCTCTTTTTCTTTTGCTCTATGGTGTTGGTGTATCTGTTGGCACAGAGGTGTCAGTAGGAATAGTTGTTGGGGTAGATGTTTCTGTCGGGACACTCGTATTTGTTGGGGTTGCAGTATATTCAGATGTGGATGTAGCAGTTGAAGTAACCGTAGCATCATCAGAAACGGTAATGCTTACAAAAATTGTGTTCCCAAAAGAAGTGCCTAGCCCATCTGTCATTTTCCAGTAGCTGGTATAAGTTCCAGCTATTAGTGGGGCGGTAAATGTCACAGAAACTTGTGTTTGCCCATTTGCCGACACTGTGTCACCAAGAACCGTTGCGACACCACTCATTTCATCACCACTTACAAAAACTAAGATGTAAGTAGATTCCCAAGCACAAGTGCCAGCATTTAGGATAAGCCAGGTTTTCTCGAAGCTCTCACCCGCAGTGAAAATTGTTCCATCAGGGATGGTTACATCACTCATATAGAGTGCCTCCTGACAAATCGCCTGCTGTACAGCTGGAGCAAAAGTTGGCGAAGACTGGGTCTGAATTTGGGTAATTGTTGTTTGTGTTGCAAATGAGGTAATTGTTGCTGGCGCTTCATAAAGAGTTGCCGTTGCTGGGGCTTGGGTAGATGTAGGTTGTGCCTCCATTGTTTGCGCCACAGCGGTATACACATGTGCAACTTTATCTTCTTCTGAACTTTCATCTTCTTCACTTGCACCGCAAGCCCCCAGTGCAAATGTCAGTATAATAACTAGCCAAAGAGATTTTTTTAAATAATCTTTCATTTCTGATCCTTTTGAAATTAAGTGAAGGTCTAAAAGCAACTTTCTTTTCTAAATTGCTTCATCCTTCTAACTTTTTACTAAACTGCCAATGCTTTTGGTGCTTTTAGCTTTTTCAAGCGACTAAAAACAAATTGGATCGCCAGTACGATAAGCGTGATGCCAGATATTTTTGCCAGAGAGCGTCCCATTTGCGGGAGACCTTCTGAGAGTGATATGCCTTCATCGTGGTGTTCGCCGCCATTACGCTCTCCTCGCCCAGATGAAGCACCTTCAGAACGTTGCCCTTTACCTTCTTGCATGGAGTTTCCTTCTATATTAGAGAATAAATTGGTGTTCTCTACTGCTAAATAGAAACTTCCAGCAACCAGCACACCAACGAATAAAATAATTAGAACTTTCAATATAGTATTCATCTTTTCTCCTAATACTCTTTCTTAATACGAATCGGCTCTACCACCAGTGCCCCCGCTCGGGGACGTTGGAAAAGTTGAATAGCGGGGGTAATGAGATAACGCTTTAGGGTAGAAAGAAGCCATTTGAAATGCAGAGCAAAATGAACTCCAAGTAAGATCACGGAAAGATCCGATGTAAGGTTATGCAGCATTTTCCAGTTCTGCCCAACATCTAGGTGAATCCCCAATGTTTCCAAAATGCTTTTTGAAATCAATAGACCGCTGAACATTGAAGCTGTCATCATGATGAAAAGTAATATGTTAACTATATAATTTAGACGAGATAGGTGAAAGAGCTTCTGAAAGAAGTTTTTACTAAGGGCAATGATCCATTTCCAATGAAAAAGTAGATGGACTACAATCGCCGCAGCAAGTGCTAAAGATAACCACTCGTGGATGGTGTTTCCGGTTAGTTTGGGGCTTGCTATTGCCAGAAAAGCGGCAAATATTGTTATATCTAAGATAAGGTTGTTTCTTGTACTTGTTGACATAGGTGTTCCTTTGTGAAATACTAAAATTTAACTAATGCTTGTTATTTTAGAGGTTTCACCTGTGCAAAGACTAAGAAAAAACTGTGAGTATCCTGAGAAATTCTCTTTGACGAATGCTTTCACAGCATTTTCACAGGAGCATCACCTATAGTTAGGGTCATGCTTTTAGACCCTCCAGATTAAAGGTCTTGAATAAGGAAAAAGTTATGCCTACTGTTTTAATCGTCGATGACGATCCCAAATTACTAAAAATGCTCCAGCGCACGCTGGTTTATGAAAATCTTGATGTGCTCACGGCTATTAACGGTCTTGAAGCATTGTCCATAGTTCACGAGGCGCACCCCGACCTCATCATTGCAGATTGGATGATGCCAAAGATGGACGGTCTGGCATTTGTTCAGCACTTACGTGATGAAGATGACAAAACAATGATATTAATGCTCACCGCACGCGATGCAATTGAAAACCGTGTAGAGGGATTGGAAAGCGGAGCGGATGATTACCTTGTCAAACCATTTGCACCCGCAGAGTTAGTTGCCCGTGTTCATGCAATGCTACGACGTGTGGAAGCAAAACCGGAAAGCAAACAGGTAATATATGCGGACCTGTGGCTTGACCCCATTACCCGAGAAGCGAAGCGTAACGAGATACCCATCTCGTTAACTCTCACCGAATTCAACTTGCTACACTTGCTTTTGCGTCATCCTCGTCAGGTACTGGAGCGTCGCCAAATCTTGAACGATGTTTGGGGCTACGACTTTGGTGGTGATGATAACGTCCTCGAAATTTATATCGGCTATCTGCGCAAAAAGCTAGAAGCCGAAGGTGGCTCACGCATCATCCAGACCATACGCGGAGTAGGTTATGCCTTAAGGGAAGAATAATGTCTATACGATTACGTTTATCCCTCCTATATAGTGCCATCCTAACTTTGACCCTTGTTATTTTTGGTGTTGTTCTCTACACCATTCAAGCACAAGATAGTCTTAAGTTCCTTAAACAAGACTTGCTCCACAATAGCGGAAGGGTAGTAGACAGTTTGTTGCACGAAGGGTCTAAACCACCTCAACGAGACAGTGATGGATTAAAAGAGATATATCCGTCAAAAGAATTTGATGAGTTTTTTGAAGAAAAAACCTTTCAAGATGTTCGCGAGCGTGAAATTTTGCGCATATTAGACCAAAATGGAAATCTGTTAGCAAGCCCTTTGGGGCGTGTTGAAGACGCACTCCCTCTGAGCAAAGAAGGTTTTTCGGCTTTACAAAATCAGCAAGAATGGTGGGAAGAGAATGAATATGCCGAAGAAGAAATGCTCATCTACAGCAATCCAGTTATACAGGATGGGCAGATACTCTACATTGTACAAATTGCACGCTCATTAACGGAGCGCAATCAAGCACTCAATACGTTAGCAACCACTTTAGGGGGCGCAGGCATTATCGTTGTTTTAATGGCATTTGGCGTTGGCTGGGCACTCTCAGGAATCGCACTCCGCCCTATTAGCAAAATAGCTCAAACCGCACAAAGAATCGGTGATGATCATGATTTTACGCGCCGTGTTGATTATGTTGGTCCTGAAGATGAAGTTGGACATCTAGCAAATACCTTTAACCAAATGCTCTCCCGCTTACAAGATGCCTATCAAAAAGTTGAGCACTCACTCGATTTGCAACGCAATTTTGTAGCAGATGTTTCCCACGAGCTACGCACCCCGCTAACCACCTTGCGTGGAAATTTGGGATTATTACACCGCAAACCGACCGCCGAAATGCAATATGATATTCTTGTAGATATGGTGGACGAAAGCGACCGTTTAATCCGCTTGGTCAATGACCTTTTACTTTTAGCGCGGGCAGATGCAGGTCGCAGTCTAGCAAAATCTCCCCTTGATCTTTCTCCTGTGCTGAAAGATAGTGCCCGCCAAGCCCGTCAACTTGACGATAAACGCACAATCAACTTATCAATTAAAGATGATTGTATGATCTTGGGCGACCGTGATGCCCTAAAGCAAGTCATGCTCATTTTGCTCGATAACGCCCTCAAACATTCAGATGGAAATATTGATATCCTGACCCAAAAAACAGCGAAAAAAATTCAGATCTCCGTGCAAGACCACGGTGAAGGCATTCCGCCCGAAACCATCACCCACATCTTTGACCGCTTCTATCGCGGCGAAGAAAGCGCCATCACCCCCGGCTTTGGTCTGGGTTTGCCTATCGCCAAAGCACTGGTAGAGGGTATGCGAGGAGAAATTACTATTGATAGCGTAGAAGGAAAGGGGAGCACAGTGACGCTGTATTTTCTATATGAGATGTGCTCATGATAAAACAGAGAAAACTCTTTAGTTTGGCTTCGAATAAAACGAATTTGTTTCTGGGCGGGCGGGCAGAAACACATCATCACTATAATAAGTGCGGCGCGATATAAATTTAAGCGTACTTAGATGGTCTTTTTGTACTCCCTGTGTTTTGAAACACAGGGAGTATTTTTGTTTATACAGCTCTCCGTATGAGCATATTCCCGTATTCTGAAATTGGTGCGGATGATTGCTGATTTGGCGGGGAAGAGAGCCTTCAATATGTAGTGGGCGTTTCGTAGTAGACCAAAGAGGGTGATTGTTAGGAGAAAAAAGTTGGGGGAGAGATAGTGTTAGAAGAGGGCAAGCAAGCCCAAAACAAACGCGAAGCGGCATTCCATCCCCATTAAGAAAGAGCAAAAAATTGACTCCCAAAACGTTTTGGTATACAATGAGACAGTATCCGAAACGTTTTGGTTTTTTTTTTACTGTATTCCTTCAGGAAAACTAACGATGGTTGTTACACTCAAAGACATTGCTAAAGAAACGGGGAAATCTATCACTACTGTTTCACGCGCTCTAAATGATTATGATGAAGTTAGTTCTGCGACAAAAGAGCTTGTTCATCGTGTAGCATCTGAACTTGGTTATACCCCAAATATTTTTGCACAACGCCTTCAAAAGCAAAACACCGATACGATTGGATTGATTATTCCCACTTATGGACCACGTTTCTCTGATCCTTTTTTCAGTGAATTGTTGGCAGGGGTTGGGAATCGAGCGGCTAGCCTTGGCTATGATTTGTTGGTTTCAACGCGCGCACCAGGTGACTACGAAATTGAAGCTTACTGTTCGATGACGCAAGGACGCCGTGTCGATGGCTTTGTTTTGGTGCGGACACGCCGAAAAGACGCGAGAGTCGAGTGCCTGCAAAAAAGTGGCTACCCCTTTGTTGCCTTTGGGCGTGCTGAAGAGAATATCAATTTTCCCTTTGTTGACGAAGACGGTACTTATGGGATGAAGACGGTTGTTGAACATCTTGCTTCTTTAGGGCATCAGCGTATTGCTTGTATTGCACCTTCGTCAGAATTGATGTTTGCACACTATCGTTTGCAGGGCTTTATAGAAGGATTAGCGGAAGTAGGTTTAGAAGCGGACGATTCGCTCATTCTCATTGGAGATTTAACTCAGCGTAGTGGATATGAGCAAGCCAATAAGTTGCTCGATCTACCATCCCCCCCTACCGCTATTGCAGCTTGCAATGATTTGATGGCTTTTGGAGCTATAAGTGCAGCGCAGGAGCGAGGACTTGTTGTGGGAAAAGATATTTCTATTACGGGGTTTGATAATATCCCGATGGCTGAGTATTCCCACCCTCCATTAACAACACTGCATCAACCGCTTTACCAAATCGGCGGGATGGTGTGTGAAATGTTGATACACCTGATACGAGGTGAGTCTTTAGAAAGAGAACAAACTCTTCTTAAACCAGAGTTGATTATACGGCAATCTAGTGGATTGCTGAGATCATAAATGAATAGGAGGTGAGTGCCTGAGACGATACTAAATAAGATTTACCACCTTATCCGATACTTTTAGTTTTTCAATTCAAATATAAAAGGAAAGAGAATCATGAATAAGAAGTTTACTGTTTTATTTGCATTACTGTTGGTTGCCAGTATGGTTCTGGTAGCTTGTCAGCCCGAAGTTGTTACCAAAGAGGTTGAAGTTCCCGTTGAAGTCGTCAAAGAAGTTGAAATTCCTGTTGAAGTTGAAGTGGAAGTTCCTGTTGCTTCAAAGACCTTGGTCTTCTCCTCCCGTCTCTTTAGTCCTCCACAAGAACAAGAATTTTTCATCACCGAGATCATCAAACCTTTTGAAGATGAACATGGTGTTACTGTCAATTTCCAAATCATTGATGACCAAACCCTACTTGATCGAGCTGATATACAACAAAGCACCGATCATGTCACTACCGACATCGTTGTTGCCCACAATAGCCGCATGGCTGAGTGGATTGATGCAGGTTGGGTTGAAGATTTGACTGACCACGTTGAAAGTTGGGATGACCGCCACTTTAGTGAGGCTTTTGTTCAAAACACCAATAAAGACGATAAACAATACTTCCTCCCCGTAGGCGCAGATGTATATTTGCTTCTTGCTAATAATAAAGCCCTGCCTTACCTCCCTGAAGGTGTTGATCTAGACAGCATCACTTGGGAAGAATATGCTGATTGGGCAGTTGCTGTTGCTGAAGGTGAAGGCGAAGGTAAAGTTTGTATTACCGGTATCCCCTCCAAATCTTGGGTCTATATGTTCGGCGGCACCGCATTATCCTTTGGTGCTGGCTTCCCAGATGCCAACTCTGCTGGTGCAATGGATGCTTGGAAAGTTTGGGAAACCATTGGTAAAGGAAATGGTTTTGTCCCGACTGTCTTGAATGTCGATAGCTGTGTTGACCCCATGATGCGTGAAGAATCTTGGTTAACTGTATTCCATAATGCTCGTGCTGGACAAGTATTTGCCTCCAACGAGACTGAATTCACTTTGGCTCCTGCTCCCACTGGTCCTACTGGCACCGGCTCTATCGCTGGCGTGAGTGGCTACGCCATTATGAAAGACTCTGCCAATTATGACTTGGCTGTTAGCTTCCTTGAATACCTGACCCGTCCTGAAATTCAAGTAAAACTTGCCAAAGGTACTGGTGGATTCATTCCTCCTGTACAAGAAGCAATCGATTACTTAGGCGACGAAGCCATAGACGAAGTTATCAACAAAGCCGTTCTCGTACTTGAAAATGGCGTTGTCTCTGGCGTTCCTGGTGGCGATTATGAAGACTGGGGTGCTGTCAAAGCTTGTTTCGATGATGTCTTCGCTGACACCATTTTGACGGGTGCTGATGTAACCCAAGATCGCCTTGATGAAGCACAAACCTGTATTGACGACCTGCTCAAATAATCGTCTAAAGATTCTGTAATACGAACAATAGAGCCGAGAGGGAAATCTCTCTCTCGGCTCTTCTCTTATTTTTTTATCTAAAAGGGCTTTCGTATGGCTACTACAAAACCAAAATCGTTGCGGAAAATATGGGGGCAAGCCACTCCGTATCTCCTGATACTCCCTGTCGTTATTTATTATGCTATTTTTTGGGTGCGCCCTGTTATCGCGGTGATTATAGGAAGCTTCACCGATGCAAGCGGGATTTTCACGCTTCAAAACTTCGTCATGGTATTTAATGATGAAAGCTTTTTTCCTGCATTATACAACACCGCTATTATTGTTATCGTTTCTGTCACCATAGAATTCATAGGCGCACTCTTTCTTGCGCTACTTATCAATCGCAAATTCTGGGGCTCAAGCATTTTTCTTTTTCTAATGCTTATCCCAATGGCATTGCCCGCTGTAGCAACTGGGGCGATGTGGATGACAGGTCTCACTGCTCATGGCTGGATCAACAGCCTGCTCTATTATCTGGGTTTCCTTGCTGAAGGAGAAAAGATCTATTGGCTGGGCGGACTGCAACAGAATCAGCTCAAACTCCTCGCACTTGTGATCATTCTTGATGCTTGGCAGGTGATACCCTCAATGATGATTATTCTCTTGGCTGGGTTACAAAACCTTTCCGAAGAAGCCAAAGAAGCTGGCTATGTCTTTGGCGGAAACTTCATAACTGTTTTGCGAAAAATCACCATCCCCATATTGCAACCAACAATTCAGACAGCGGTTATTTTGCGATTGATTTCGGCGATTCAAATCTGGCTGATTATTGTACTCTTGCTCGGTTTTGGACGGCTACCTGTTCTTGTAGAGCGCATCGTTTATTATCACGAAGAAGTACCGGGGTTAGATATTAGCTATCAAATGGCAGCTGGATATACCATTATCGTCTCGGTGATTGTTTCTCTCACTGCGTTACTTTATCTTCGTGTGTCAGGTGCTTTCAAAAAGGAGGAGACCGTATGAAAAGCAAAACAAATAAAAAAGTCATTAAAGCGGCTAAAGAAACGGTTTTCTATCTTTTCCTAACCACGCTCATCGCGGGGATGTTGCTCCCGGTTTACTTCATCATTTCGCTATCATTTTTGTCTACACGTGAAGCCTATCAATACCCCCTTCCGCTTGTGCCTGCCATCAAAACAGATATGGAGCTCGGCTACGGAGAACGCGGCTATCTACTTAGCGTCTGGGATCGAATTGATAAAGAATACCAAACGGTTCTTGACACTGCCGACTTGGAAAAAATGGAATACTATATCAAATCACAATTGGGGACAAAAATCACGGAGGAAGAGCTTCTGATCGAGACTTCACGTCTTGAAAACTCTGATGAGGAGAGTATCTTTTTCACCAAACCCCGAGCTTTGCTTAATAACTACGATACCTTTTTTACAGTGACCCGCGATGCCGTTCCTGCTCTTATTCGTAGTCTCCAAATTGCCGGTTTGACCATCCTGATTTCCCTCTCTATCGGCGGCTTAGCAGGATATGCTTTCGCCCGCTACATCTTCAGGGGAAAAGACACACTCAGGTTCAGCGTACTATTTGTTCGCATGTTCCCCGGCGTTGCGATTGCTTTACCGATGGTCTTCATCCTCGCCGAAGCCAATCTTTACGATGAACCCCTAGGACTTTCTCTCATTTACTCTGTCGGTGCTATTGGACTAACAATCTGGATTACAGCCAGCATCTTTATGGGGATTCCCGTATCGTTGGAAGAAGCCGCTCAAGTTTTTGGTGCGAGCAAATTTCAGGCCTTTATGAAGGTTACACTCCCGCTTGCGCTCCCGGGTTTAGCTGCTTCCGCTATGTATATTTTCCTCGGGGCGTGGAACGAAACCGTAGCCGCGATCATCCTGACCCAATTTAAGCCAACTTTTTCTGTTGTCGTCTACCAAACGCTTTTGGGTGCATCAGGGCAAGTTAATCTCGCCGCTGCTGGCGGTATCTCGATGGCAATTCCTGCTATCTTCTTCACCTTCTTCCTCCGCAAATACATCAATCGGATGTGGGGCGGGGTAAAAGTATAAAGGAAAAAAATAATGGCAACTCTTGAAATCAAGAATCTCACTAAAAAATTTGGTAGAAAAATTATTGCAGTTGACAATATCAGCCTTGAAGTCCACGATGGAGAATTTCTAGTTCTCTTAGGACCCTCAGGTTGCGGAAAAACAACAACAATGCGGATGATTGCAGGCTTGGAAGAAGTAACGGATGGCACAATTCTGATTGGCGATGTGGACGTGACTGAACTTCCACCGCGCAAACGCAACGTCAGCATGGTTTTCCAAAACTATGCTATTTGGCCTCACATGACCGTCTATGAAAACATCTCCTACGCGCTGAAACTCAAACACATGGGGAAAAGCGAAATTGATCAGGTTGTTCATGACGTAGCGCGTATGACAAAAATCAGCGAACTTTTAGAGCGTCTTCCTACTCAACTTTCCGGTGGGCAACAGCAACGCGTTGCGGTTGCACGTGCGATTGCGGTTTCGCCAAAAGTTTTTCTTATGGATGAACCCCTCTCAAATCTCGATGCAAAACTACGCGTTTCTATGCGCACTGAGTTGAAAACAATTCATGCCAGCGCAAAAGCGACCACCGTTTTTGTCACCCATGATCAATCTGAAGCAATGAGTATCGCAGACAGAATTGTCATTATGCAAGGTGGAAAAATTGTGCAAATTGGTTCGCCAGAAGAAGTTTACGAAAAGAGTGCAGACCTCTTCGTCGCTGATTTCATTGGCACGCCGCCAACTAATTTTTTCGATGTTGAATTGAAAAAAACTGGTGAAACTTTGCATCTCGTCCATCCGCATTTCGACCTCTCCCTCAGCCCCAAAAATGCCGCTCTATTGCAGGGATACGACAAAGATCGGCTCGTACTCGGTGTCCGCCCGGAAAACATTCTACTTGCCAATGAGCAAGCCAAAATCATGAGCACGACCGTCCTTGTTGTCGAGCCGCAAGGCTCACATCAAGTCATCGCCTTCAAACTGGACGAAAACATCATCAAAATGGTCGCCCCAGCTCAGCCAAAAATGAAAACAGGTACGACCATTCATCTCAATTTCAAACAGGAAGCCCTGCGTTTCTTCGATCCCGATAGCACCCTCGCCATCGGCAATTAAAAATCCATGCGTCATCAAATCCGCTGGACGTCGAAAAAAATCCATCAAAGACTGGTGTTGGTGCAAAACTTTGTTTATCGCCAACGCCAGTTTTTGGCTCCCTTTCGCTATAAAAAATTGGACACACCCCTTTCACCACCGCTCATCAATTCGGATGTGGATGACGGCGACTGGGACGTGATTCTGCCCAACGAATATTGGGGGCTCCCGCGCGTTAACTTCATCTTACGCACCCGATTCAACATTCCTAACGAGTGGCTTGCTACTGCTCCCGTAGCTTTATATTTGCCCCTCGGCATCTCTGGCGATTTCTCCCATCCGGAAGCCTTAGCCTATATAGACGCCGAACCCTATGCCTCAGCAGACCGTCACCACCAAGAAATCATCTTGCCCGAAAAGTTGCGTGATGGAAAAACGCATACCCTCGCCCTACACGGCTGGACAGGTATCGGTGGCTCCACAGTTGGAGACGCAACAAAAAAACTTCAGATGAAAAGCTGTGAAGTTGTCCAGATCGACCAAACGACACGGGATTTTATCGCTCTCGCGCGCGTTACTCTCGGTATCGCCGATCATCTTGACGAAAATGATCCCGCACGCCATCATCTTTACACCACATTGGATGAATCTTTTAAATTGCTCGATTTACGAACGATTGTCGATGAAGCTAAATTCTCCCCCCTAAGGGGAGAGATTAAAGAAGGGGGCTTTTACAAAACTCTTCCACATGCACATCGAATCTTAAAAGAGGGTATTAATTTAGCGGGACATTCCCTTAACGTTGATATTACCGCCGTTGGGCACGCCCACCTCGATGTGGCTTGGCTCTGGACTTTAGACCAAACCCGCCGAAAAACGGAGCGTACCTTCCATAACGTCATTCGCTTGATGGAAGAATTCCCTGAATTTCATTTCACACAAAGCCAGCCCCACCTTTACGAAGTTATTCACGAAGATCACCCTCACCTTTTTTCCGAAATCAAAAAGCGCGTTATTGAGAAAAAGTGGGAGCCAATCGGCGGGATGTGGGTAGAAGCAGATTGTAATATCTCTGGCGCAGAGTCGTTGGTACGTCAATTCCTACTTGGTAGAAATTATTTTCGTCAACACTTTGGCGAAGATGCGGAATCTCCCGTTCTTTGGCTACCGGATGTCTTTGGCTACGCTTGGAACTTACCTCAACTAATCAAAGAAGCGGGCTTAGAGTATTTCTTCACCATCAAAATTGGCTGGAGCCAATATAATCGCTTCCCCTACGATTCATTCTGGTGGCAAGGTTTGGACGGGACACGCGTCCTGACACATTTCAGTACAACTAAGAAAACCGAAAGTTTCTTCGCCGCAACCTACAACTCGGATGCCACGCCAGACCAAACTCTCGGCACCTGGACAAATTTTCAGCAAAAGGATTACGGCGCACCTGGAACAACACCTCCCTTATTGATGTCCTATGGTTGGGGCGATGGCGGTGGAGGACCAACGCGTGAAATGATCGAAAATATCCGAGAAATGGGTGATTTTCCCTCCACGCCGCAGATTCATACTGGGCGTGTAGATGAGTTTTTCCATAAATTAGAAAACGATGCCGGAGATAATCTCCCCATCTGGAATGGGGAACTTTATCTCGAATATCATCGCGGAACGTACACGACCCAAGCCCGCAATAAACGCGCTAACCGAAAGAGCGAATTCCTGCTCCACGACGCGGAATTTTTGGCGGCTTACGCCAGTCAACTTGATGCCAATTATGAATATCCACAGGCAGAATTTACAGAAGCATGGAAACTGGTTTGTCTCAACCAATTCCACGACATTATCCCTGGCTCTTCGATAAAAGCCGTTTACGAAGATTCCTTGAAAGAATATGAAGAAGTTCGCCAAAGTGCGGAAGAAATTCGTAATTTGGCTTTGGCGGTGATTGCTAATAAAATGGGCACAAGTCAGCTTCTAGTTAATCCAACATCTTTTATTCGCGACGAACTTGTCACCGTTGATGGGGAGCTTGTGCATATTGGTGGATTGCAACCATATTCAGTTTCTCCGTTTCAGGAAAAACATTCAACTTTAAACCTTCAATCTTCAACAATTATTGCTTCACCTGAACTACTTGAAAATAACTTCCTCCGCATTGAACTCAACGCCGATGGCGATATAACCCGCATCTACGATAAAGTGGTAAAGCGTGAAGTTCTTGTTGAGAATGTGATTGCAAATCAAATTCAGGCTTTTGAAGATATTCCCATTAACTGGGATGCTTGGGACATAGATATTTTTTATGATGACAAAATGTGGCTGGCTGAACCTGCCACCTCCGTTCGCGTTGTTGAATCAAATAAACTACACGCCACGCTAGAAATCAAACGCCGCATCCTGAACAGCGACTATATTCAGCGCATTTCTTTGCGACATAATAGCCCTCGGCTCGATTTTGAGACAAAAATTCAGTGGAGAGAGCGCAAAATTCTCTTAAAAGTAGCCTTCCCTGTTGATATTCTCTCTCCAACCGCGACTTATGAAATTCAATGGGGCAATGTTGAACGTCCAACACACCGTAATACCAGTTGGGATTGGGCACGCTTTGAAACTGCCGCTCAAAAATGGGTCGATTTAAGTGAAGGCGATTATGGTGTTAGCCTGCTAAATGATTGCAAATATGGGCATGATATTCGCGACAATATCATGCGGCTGACCTTGCTACGCGGCACGACCGCTCCTGACCCTGATGCAGATTTGGGTGAGCATCATTTTGCCTATAGCATTTTTCCGCACAGCGGAAGTTGGGATGAACGCACAATTGCTGAAGCTTACGCGTTAAACGATCCTATTCTTTTTTATCAGGCAGATGTCGATTTAACAGAAGCAAGTTCACACACGCGCGGAGCAGAGTCTTTCATCCAAGTGAATCAGCCGAATATTGTCATCGAAACAGTCAAAAAAGCGGAAGATGGGCGCGGATATATCATCCGCCTTTATGAAAGCCAGCGCAAGCGTGGAAAATTTATATTGACGACCAATTTTCCACTTGCAGAGGCTTGGCGTGCAAATATTTTGGAAGAAAACTTGGAAGAATTGAAGTTTGAATCTCAGCAGGTATTTTATGCAATCAAGCCTTATCAGATTTTGACTCTCCGCCTAATTCCGCGAGGCTGAAATGCAAATTTGCTTCATTGAAGATACTCTCCTGCACGGCGGGACGCAAATTTGGGTTGCAGAGGCAGTTCGATATGCGTTGGCGCAAGGTGAAGAAGTAACACTGCTTGCCCCAGAAAAAAGCTGGATTGTTGAGCAAATACGCGGTACAAAAGCGCAGATTGCGACCTATAGTTGGGGTGATGTTGAGCAAAAAATATGGATTGATGCGCTAAAAAAATGCGATGTTGCGCTTTGCACGGTGCATCCCCCGCGTGGTGGTTTTCATTGCGTTCGTTTTGCCGCAAAAGCTATTTATGATGCAAATTTGAAAACGATTCTGATTCCAAAAACGGGCACAATTGTTCCTGAATACAAGCGTGAATTCTATCAACCGAAAGAAAATATCCGCTCAGCGGTGATTACGATTGCGAAATTTACGCAATATTATTTAATTGAAAATTACAAAATTGCGCCAGAAAAGGTCAATCTGATTTATCAGGGCGTGGATTTACACCGTTTTCAATCCTCTCCAGAGACGCAAGCTAAAGCGCAAAAATATTACCCACTACCCGCCAACGCCGCGCCTATTTTGGGGTGTGTTGGCTCTTTTGAAGAGCGCAAGGGGCAGGCAGTTTTGCTCAAGGCTCTCTCGCTTGCCAAGAAAAAGTTGCCCAATATCCACCTGCTACTCGTTGGTGACGGCGTTGACGAAGGCAAGTTGAAAAAGCTGGTTAATGAGATGGATTTAGCGCAAAACCTCAGCTTTTTCCCCTTTACGAAGCAACCAGAACTTGTTTTTGAGCGTGTGGATATGACTGTTCTGCCAAGCATTGCCAAAGAGGGATTACCCAACGTTTTACTCGAATCTATGTCGATGGGAACCCCCGTCATCGCTTCTGATTTGGGCGGGATTCCGGAAGTTATCATCGGTGGTGAGACGGGCATTCTCGTCTCGCCGAATGACATTACCCAACTAAAAGACGCGATTCTGCGCCTTTGGCAGAATCCAGCCCATCATCAAGCAATGAGCCAAAATGCGCTTGATTTTATGCGAAGCAATTTTGACAAAGAACGGCAATTTGACCGTTTTTTAGAGTTTTTTTATCAGGTAAATACAACACTATGATTAAGCTAAAAAGAGTGTCCGAAGAACCAATTTTGTCCCCAAATCCTGCACATAAATGGGAAGCGACTGCTGTTTTTAACACCGCAGCAATTTACGATAAAGGGCTGGTGCATCTGATTTACAGAGCCACCGACATCACATCAAATGGTCGCGATGGGAAATATATCAATAGTTTTGGTTATGCTGTCAGTGCAGACGGGATCAATTTTAACCGTCTTGAGCAACCAATTCTCATAAATGATACTCCGCAAGAAGCACGCGGACCGGAAGATCCGCGTATTATCAAAATAGGTGACATCTTTTACATGATGTACACCGGTTACGGCGGACGCTTTGGCGGAGATTATCGCATCAGCTTGGCAACATCTAAAAATCTAATTGACTGGCAACGTCAGGGTGTCATGCTGGATGAAGCAAATAAAGACGCATCGCTTTTTCCTGAGAAAATTGGCGGGAAACACCTCATGTTTCATCGTCGTCCGCCCGATATTTGGCTGGCAGATTCAGATGATTTGAAGACTTGGGATAATCACCGTTTGGTGATGAGTGCGCTTCCCAATTCGACTTGGGAAAATGAAAAAATTGGCATTGGCGGACCACCGATAAAAAGAGACGATGGCTGGTTGCTGATTTATCATGGTGTGAGCAAAGACCATCGCTATAGCTTAGGCATTGCCCTTCTTGATATTAACGACCCCACCAAGGTGATTGCTCGTCAAGCTGAGCCGATTTTGGAACCAGAATTGGATTGGGAAGTTAATGGTTACGTCCCCAATGTGGTTTTCAGTTGCGGACAAGTTGTTATTGGAGATGAGCTTTTCGTCTACTATGGCGGCGCAGATACGGCAATTGGTGTTGCGAAGGTTAGGATGGATGAGATTGTTTTTTAAGGATTGCAAAGGCAACAAGGGGTACAAGGGTGACAGAATATAAAGATTTTCCTTTATGTTCCTTCGTGAGCTTTGTGGTTGAAATTTTCAAAAGGATAAAAAATTATGGCAAAAAATATCGGTATTTTTCATTATCAAGTAGGTCGTACAGACGGTGTTTCATTGGAGCTGGAGAAATGGAATCGTATATTTGAAGAAATGGGGCATACTGTCCATCTCTGCGCAGGTGATTTGGGGTCAGCAGAGGGAACACTCGTTGAAGAGATGTATCATCATATCCCCGCGATTGAGATTTTGAATTACAACACCTTTAAAGAATTGCGCGACTTTGACGCTGAAGGTTATAAAGCAGAACTTGGTCACTGGGTGAGCATTCTTGAAGAGAAGTTTCGAGCATTTATCATCGAGAAAAAAATTGATTTCATTATTCCGCAAAATGTGTGGTGTGTGGCGGCAAACCCTGCTGTGGGGATTGCCCTGGAAAATATGCGGCGCGAGTTTGATATCCCCGCGTTGGCGCATAATCATGACTTTTTCTGGGAGCGTAGCGATGGTGTTGCATTGACCTGCGCCGCCGCAATTGAATTAGCGCAAATATACCTTCCGCCGCGCGATGAGAAAATCAAACACGCTGTTATTAATTCTTTGGCGCAAAAAGAATTATGGAGACGCAAGAAAATCGAATCTACTGTAGTTCCTAATATCTTCGATTTTGATGCCCCAGCGTGGAAAAAAGATGACTATAATGCCGACTTCCGCGAGAAGATTGGATTAAAAGAAAATGACATTCTGATTTTGCAAGCGACGCGCATCGTGCCAAGAAAGGGAATCGAATTGGCGATTGATTTTGTTAAATCATTGGATACACCAGAAATGCGTGCCAAACTCCAGGCTGATGGCTTATATAACGGGCAGAGCTTTGATGAGGATAGTCGTATTGTTCTCGTTCTGGCTGGTTACGCCCGCGACGATATGAGCGGCACATATCTGCCAAAGCTAAAAGAGAAAGCCGAGCGCGATGGCGTGGATATGATTCACATTGATGACTTGGTGCATCACGAACGCCAAAACGAAAATGGCGAAAAAACCTACTCGCTCTGGGATACTTATGTTTTTGCCGATTTTGTGACTTATCCTAGTTTATGGGAAGGCTGGGGAAACCAGCTTTTGGAGGCTTTTCGAGCACGTTTGCCCGTGATGCTTTTTGAATATCCTGTTTATAACGCAGATATTGGAAGAAAGGGTTTCCAGGTCGTATCTTTGGGGGCAAATGTTGAGGGCTACGACCAAAGCGGGTTGGCACAGGTACAAGCTCAAATCCACGCGCGAGCCGCCGAGCAGGCTGTCAAATTGTTAACAAATCTAGAAGAGCGGCAAAAAGCGGTTGAGCAAAACTTCCGCTTGGGTCAAAAATATTATTCAATGAATGCTTTAAGAGAGATTCTTGGTAAATTAATGCCCCCATCCTAACCTTACCATTCTCCCCCTTAGGGGGGAGATGTCTGAAGAGCAGAGGGGCTTATTTCAAAAAACTACAGGAAGAGATATTATGAACACATTAGAAAAGAAATTATTTGACCATCTGGCTTTTCTCTACGGAGAAGAAAAAGCCCCCGCTTTGATAAAAGGTTTTCTTGATTTACTCAATAATTTTCGGGCACAACACCCCGAATTGGCAAAAGCGACATCGAGCGAAAAAGTCAGCGAGCGGGATGCAATTCTTATTACCTACGGCGACATGGTACAAAACCCTGGTGAAGCTCCACTGAAAACGCTGGCATCCTTCTTGAAAGAATATCTGGATGATGTCATCAGCACGGTGCATATTTTGCCCTTCTATCCCTATTCTTCAGACGATGGTTTTTCTGTCATAGATTATCGGCGCGTCAACCCTGATTTTGGAGAATGGGAAGATGTCTCCAATTTAAGCGAGAATTTTCGGATGATGTTTGATGCGGTTGTCAACCATACATCATCGCAAAGTACAGCTTTTCAGGGGTTTCTTAAAGGCGATATTAAGTATCAGAATTTTTTCACCGTTGTAGACCCAGATGTTGATCTAACACGCGTTTTTCGCCCTCGAGCAACGCCGGTGCTGACTCCTTTTGAAACTGCTGAGGGAATAAAACACGTTTGGACAACCTTTAGCGAGGATCAGGTTGACCTGAATTTTGCTAACCCAGATGTTCTCCTTGAAGTTGCCGATATTTTGCTCTTTTACGCGGCACATGGTGCCGAATTTATTCGGCTGGATGCGGTAACATTTGTCTGGAAAGAAATCGGCACAACTTGCATCAATTTGCCGCGCACGCATCGCATTGTTCAGACAATGCGCACCGTGCTAGATATGGTTGCCCCAAATGTCGTTATCATCACGGAAACCAATGTGCCACACAAAGATAATATCGCCTATTTTGGTGACGGAACCAACGAGGCGCAGATGGTCTACAATTTTGCTCTACCGCTTTTAACGCTACACGCTTTTCATAATAAAGATGTTAGTGTTCTATCCGATTGGGCCGGCACCCTCAATTTACCCTCTGATCAGGCAACTTTCTTTAATTTCCTCGCCGCGCACGATGGCATTGGCATGTTGCCCGTCAAAAACATTCTTTCACTTGAAGATTTAAGCGATCTCGCCGCGCGCACTCAATCGCTTGGCGGCTTTGTTTCCTACAAAAGTAACGAAGATGGCTCCCAAAGCCCCTACGAATTAAACATTAACTATCTGGATGCTCTCAGCGACCCAGATGAAGTCAAAAAGGGTATTAACCATCTCAACGAACTCAACATCAATTATCTTGATGCGTTAAATAATCCCGATTCTCCAGATGAGAATATTGAATTAATCGCCAAACGTTTTTTGGCAACTCAAGCAATCATGCTGGCTTTGCGTGGTGTTCCAGGCATCTATTTCCATAGTTTGTTTGGCTCGCAAAATTGGACAGAGGGCGTAGAGCAAACGGGACGACACCGCACAATTAATAGGAAAAAAGTACAGCTTTCTCAAATTGAAACAGAGATAAACGATCCCACTTCACTTCGGCATCATGTTTTTTCCGGCTACAAAAAACTGCTCAAGGCGCGTGTGGGTAACTCTGCGTTTCATCCTTACGGCGCACAGGAAATTCTATCCATTCACCCCTCCATTTTTGCACTCTTCCGCACCTCTCTCGATGGAAAAACGCACACACTCTGCCTAAATAATGTCTCCAACGAAACGCAAGAAATTATTGTAGATATACCTAATTTCTCCTCGCTCACCGATATTTTCAGTAAAGAAGAGTATTCGATTATTGACAACCAGCTAAAAATAAAAGTTGCTCCCTATGAAGTCATTTGGCTCACCAACTAAGATTTGGATTGTCATCCCGACCTATTGGGGCGATGCGGAAGCGGGCATCTACGATCACCCAACGCCATTGGATGAAAACGGGACGCTCGCGTTTTTACTGGATAGCCTCTGTGAGCAGGATTCTGCCTCCAGCTTTTGCGCGTTAATTCTTGTCTCTACGACCAAAGCTGAATACGCCTCCCAAGCAACCGCGCGCGTGCGCCAAATCATCGCCCCCTATACCGAAAAACTCAACCTGCATATTGCTGATATTAAAACAGCACAATTCCTAGACCAAGAATTGCAATCTCATGGGGTAGATTTGCAAATTGCATCCATGCGTGGATACGCGGCAGTGCGAAATTTGCAATTACTAATTCCCGCCATAATGGGTGCAGAAATCATCATTGCCATAGATGATGACGAAGTTCTCCCGCCAAACTATCTCATGCAAGCCATCAAATGGATTGGGGAAGATTGTGAAGACGATAAAATTACAGGTATTGCAGGACCTTATCTGAACGAAGAGGGCAGTCCCTATATTTCAGAAGCCAAAAAAGTCAGTAATATCCTCGTTGATAAATCCATATTTATGAATGAAACCATTCGTCAATTTATGGCATATCCCGATAAGTTGGCGAAAACCCCAATGTCTTTGGGGGGAAATATGATTTTTCACCGTGAGTTGTTTACGCAAGTTGGCTTTGATCCAGCGATCACGCGTGGCGAGGATATAGACTATCTAATTAACGCGCGTATAGCGGGGCAATCTTTCTACTTTGACCCAAAATTGACCATCACCCATCTCCCGCCACGACACTTTGAAGCCCCTCAATACGCGAAAATGCGACAAGATATAATCCGCTTTATTTATGAACGAGAAAAGTTGCGCCTACATAATTTATCCCCAGATGAATTTCTCCCCTATCCAGGGCATTTGCTAAACGATAATTTTATTCCCGCCGCGTTGGAGGCTCTTCATGCCAATGCTACACCAGAGATGATCGCTAAGTTTGGCTCACCAGAAGAGATTATTGCCTTTGCGAAGGACTATGCTAGAGAATATGCCCCGAACTATGATGCTTTTTCCACAGATTGGCGAAAAGTGGTTCGGCTGTTGGAGTTGGGCTTACTCAAAGATATTGAGCGGCTTGCTTGTCTTGGTAGGGATAATTACTGACAAAATCACACGCGTAGCTTGATCCATTCCGCAACTTCGTTTATATAATCCATTGGCAAACTATGCCCACTCGAATAGGAAATAAATTTCTTATCAGTCATTGGTAGCAGAGCATATAGCCATTCGGAATCTGTAAATGGAATGTGTTCATCTTGTTGAGCAGCAATAAATAATATCGACTGTTGCCCCAGATTGTTAAGATTATTCTGCGGAACATACTGGCCAGTATATTCTTTCCACACCGAGGGAACACACATAACTAGCGTCTTGAACGGTATATTTCGGTTTGCTAACCAGAACCCAAATATGCCACCCATACTGTAGCTAAGATAACCGTATTGTTCTTCATCAAACTTGCCGCTCTTCAAAATTACATTGATAACTTTTTCAAGGATTTCTGCAGTCTTATCAAGAAACTCTTTCCTGCCATAATTCATCAAATTATCATAGTCAATTGGCTTCTCAGTTTGGATATTATCTCCGTGCGCCGCCATATCTACTGCAACAACAGCATACCCTTGATCAACCAGTGCTTTTACCGTGTTTCCGCCTTTAGTGTAGTCATCCAACTCCAACCATTCTTCTTTGTTGCTAGTGTACCCGTGCACAGCAAGCATCCATGGGTGAACTTTCTTCTCTCCAGACGGTGTAATTGTAAGAAAAAAAATGGGATGATCAGCTTGGTTATCAATTGCCCATTTGGTTAATTGGTGCGTACACCATTCTTTCTGTTCGATGATTTTCATATTGAATATTCTTTTCATGGACCTAGGGCCTGCGTAAGCTGCCCGCCGACTTTGGAATGCAACTCAATTTTACCCTGAAAAAACTGAGAAAAAAAATTGTGCCACATATCCAGAGCCGAAGGCGAGGCAGTTTAGTATGGGGGGGGGCTATGTGATTTACAATAAAGCCCTTGAAGTTAGAATATATATGGGATCATATACTTTCGTTGTTCCGGATAGTCTGGAAAGCGAGTTCGATACCACTGTCTAGTCTTGATACTCCGAGCTGTGAGATAACCGAGCATAGCGATGAACACCAACAGTGTGAATAAATGCCTTGATAACAAGAATAGCCCTAACCAGACCAATAACTCAAAGAAATAATGCGGACAGGTTGCATATTCAAACCAGCCGCCTTTTGGGATGTGATAGCCGCTTTCTTTCTTCCGCAAATTTGCCAGCAATTTATGATGATAGAAATTGCCAAACTCGCCCACTAACAGAAGCCCAATGCCGAGATAAAAGAGCGCATCCATTGCCGCGATTGTTTCGTTATTTAGCCAACTGATCATTCCTCCCATTAGCGCATATGAGAATACGATTATTCCAAATGTCAGAGGTTGGATATTTCCTGAGTATTTGTGCAGAAATAGAACTTCTAATGTTCGTTTACAAAAATGAAGCATAACTGCTCCATATACTATCCATTGAATGGTTGTTCCTGTTGGCAGGTATGGTAAAGCTAAAATAGTGACCACCAGCACCGGAAAAAAATACAAAATGACCATTCCCAAGCGCGCTGGCACTCCCTTTTTTGTTCCAAACTTACTGTAGCGCATAGGTAGTAGTTCAAAATAATCCAGAAAGCCTAAAAATATGGCAAAAAGTCCAAAGAGAATATAAAACACTGTATTAAATAAGGTCCAGTTTGATGGTATTATCACGAAGTTGCTCCTATTATGTTTAAGATACTTAATTATACACTGAAAACAGGCACAAGTTTTCAGCTTTCATACGATAAAACTTGAAGCTTTATAATCGTGCTGAGTATAACAGTCATACATTTTTTTGAATTAGCCTTCTCTGACCATGTTGTAATCTAACGATGGCGTGGCCTGCACGGCGATTTTGTAAACACAACCCAATTTTATCCTGAAAAGCTAAGTAGAAATCGCGCCGAATTCCCTGAGCCGAAGGCGGGTCAGTTTAACGCGGGGCTGGGCGGTGTTTCTTTCCCTAGCTGGCAAAGTCTCCAGCCAACCATGATATGCCATATCATCAAGAATAATCCAGCGGCGGGTATGAAGATGACAGCCAGCAGCTCGCTATCAACGGTTGGCACGAAAACAAAAGCAATGCAATAAGCTAAATCAAACATACTAGCCAGAATCCCCATATACGCAGTGGCCCGGTTGAACACATCACTCCGTATCATGACAACTGAGGTAATCATTCCGCAAACGGCAATCAGGAGTAAGCTCATATAACCCCCAGTGCCAGGATGAGCACCGGGACTGCTAAAACGGTTGATAGCTAGCATCGCCTCCCCGGCTGAAAGCAACATGGTTCTCTGCTCGTCGGTTATCGCAGCCGCGTATTGATCGCTAAGGGAAAGCATCGAGAAAGCCGTGTTTGAGGCAAAGTAGACCGCTATTCCTAATAGGCCAAAAGTTGTAGCGATTGCCATGTAACTTTTATTGGCTCGCTTGAGTACAGCATAGAGGGCGAGAAACATTAAGC
>JADGEO010000043.1 GCA_016744335.1 Anaerolineales bacterium | reverse complement strand
GAGTTGAGAGATGCCGAGCATTTTATTGAGCACATGAAGTAAGAACCAGCCCTTTACATATTCATCAAAGGCTTCTGGTACGCTAAATTCGGTAGACCATTCGGTGTTATAGCCCTCATCGGGAATATCAATGCAAGGCTTTTCAATTTCAAGCGAATCCATAATTTGTACAGTTTTCAACTCGAAAAAGCGTCCGCCTGTGAGATAAGAGACAGCTAAGTTCATAGCCTGCTGGGTGGCCGGTCCCGCGGCGGGACCGATCGCCGTTTCGCATTTCTCGCCGAAAATCTCGAAATAGGCTTTGTCCTGCTTATAATAAAATTTACTGGCGGGGATATTGAAAATACTTTGCTGATTTTCGTATTCTTTGGTTGCCCAGTTGAGCAAATCTTTGAACTTGATGGGGCGCATTATGTCGGTCATGGGAAATTCTCCTCAATAGAATGGTTGAACAAATATGAATAAATAGAAAAACCGTACTATTTACATTCTTCCCCCTGTTTGTGTGAAAGGTCTGACCTTTATTTTATCTTTGGTTGTGAGAAAAATCAAATAGTTGTATTTTTCTCCGGATTTTGCATACAGGCTATATTATGTAGCTTACATTTTTTTTACCTTATTTTGCAGGCGTTCAATTATCCACTTTGGTGGTATACCGCTGTGCGTAATATAAAGTAAATGTTTGGCCCTGGTCATTCCAACATAGAGCAACTTTCTTGTTTGGTCAAACAGTTCTTGGGCTTCATCGCTTTGAGTATTTATAAGTAAATCTTCTCTAAATTCTTCAAGACCGCAAATAAAAACAACATCAAACTCAAGACCTTTTACGCTATGAAGAGTACTAACTTTAACAGATGGTTTAACAACATCTAAATTATTTGTACATGCTATGCCATATTTTCGAATAACTTGCACCACTTGTTTTTGTTTATGCCGATAGCGATGAAGAACGACTATATTATTTAGTGAATAACCTCGCTGAATTAATAGAAGAATTTCTTTGGCTATTTTTTCATATTCTTCTTTAGATGAGTTGGATGCAAAAAGTATGGGCAGAGGACCGTGACGGGATAAGTCATTTACTGTTTCTGCTTCTACGATGCCGTCCCCCGCGCCCTTTAACTCAGTTAGAAGAGTTTGACTATCTTGAATGACATCTAAAGCTACATTAATTATTTCACGAGTATTACGGTAGGAGTGTTTTAGCACATAACTGTTTTGTGATGTAATGCCTAATCCTAGTTCTTTCCAAGTGAAATCTCGTCTATAGATTTTCTGTGCCCCATCACCAACGATAAAAATCATATTGGTTTCTGGTTTTATCATTTGAAAAACTACTCTGAACCAAGAAGGTGCAAAATCTTGGGCTTCGTCAATTAGAATGGCGTGATATTGTTGTTTTTTTATTATCCCATCATCCATTGCTTTTTGCATAAGAATAGGTACATCTGCCCAATCATGTGTGTTTTGTTCTTTTAATGCTTTTTGGTAAAGATCGAAGAAATCATAAATCCGTTGGCGTTTTTCTTTTTCAGTGCGTCCAAGTCCTTTCCCTCGTCCCACTCGACTTACTTTTTGGGTGTCAAGATAATTTTCCCATTTCTTATAGTCTAAACGTTCTTTTATCCAGTCAAATTCATCAACCAAAAATTGAGCTTCAAATTCCTTTGATTTTTCTTCTTTTAGAAGTTTTGAGACAAGGCTTTTTTGTTTCCAACTGTTTTGGGGGCTTTTGAATAAGCCTTGGGGTGAGAGCATGTTGCTACACCATTTATGAAAGTTTACGATTTCTACTTGATCAGGGTTTCCTCCAATTTGTATGAAAATCTTTTCTAGATACTTTTTTAAGGATTTATTATAAGTTAGTATGACAATGCGCCAGTTTGGGTTTTGTTCACTTATGAATTTAGCGCGAAAAAGTAAAATTAGTGTTTTCCCGCTTCCAACAACACCTCTAATCAACATAGCATGGGGCTTTTTAGAAAGCTTTAAAGCGTGCGGTGGTAAATAAGTATCTACTTTTGCTATACCAATCTGCTCAGGCGCAAGGGTAAATAATTTCCCCTGAGATAAAGGTACACGAGTTTCTGGGGAAATCATCCACCTCAGAACACTCATTTGCTCTTGAGATAAAGATGTCTTAAAGAAACGTGCTTTTTGCAAGCGAGATAAAAGTGAGCCTCCTAAGTCTTCTTTTAAGAGAACTAATTCTGAATTAAGCATATGGAATAATTTTAATTCAGAGTTTTTCCATCCGTGTTGCGTTATATTTGGGAAGGCAATCAATTTAGAAATAGAAAAAATTTGTTTACCCTTATATCGTCCATTTTTTTCTAGTAAAAGCTTGTATTTGTCAGGTTCTGTTTTTCTATAATGCTGAAGTTCATCTGTGAATTTTCTAAATTGAAGTTCGACTTGTTTTTCAGGATTAGTTCGTACATCAATCTTGTCTCCATTTAGGATTTCAAATTGATTACGGTTGGCACTATGTATTCTATCTATACTCCAATCTTTAACCTCTATAATTGTAAAGCCAGTATCTTTCCCCAGCACAACAAAATCTGGTCGTGCACTAGCTTTTTTTCCGAATAAGGTTGGCTCAAACCAAACATAATAATCTTCTGGGAGATGTTTTTTTAGTGTATTGAATAGAACTCTCTCACCAGGAGTGCAACCAGACGGAGCATGAGGATAATTCATTTGTGCCATGGTATCTCTCTTTTTAAAAGGTAGTTTTTTTGTTTGTTTTGATTTAAATCCGCCTAATTAGGCTAAGTTTAATCCCACAATTATCTATAAGCTCTTGTTTTTTGGGGATGGGAATAAAGGTTACCTATCCCCAAAAGAAAAATCAATTTCCTCTGCCATCAACTCTAACTCTTCTGAGAAAGGGTTACAAAGTATATACAGGAACAGTCACTTCGCGTTGTATATGTCTTTTATTACGAACATTCTCTTCTATCATTTTAAGAACATTAGCCGCGTAGTAGCGAGTTCCACATTCTGTGCAAACGCCAGCGGGGACATTTTCTATGAAAGAATAATTCCCTTTCTTTCCTCTATGAAGGGTAACTCGTTTTTCTACGAGAGTGCCATTGCAGTATTCACAGGTTTCGCCATCCCAGAAGCTCATTTTTTTATCCTTAGTCATGTTTTTTAGTAGTTATCTTCGTATACCGTAGTTATACAGACTTTCTTCGACAGAGTAAAACGACAAACAATACTAATCTCTCGCCCATCCAAAGATGTGCCTACTACTTCATATTTACCTTCTTTGGACCAAGTTCTTCTGATTTTTCCAGAAAGAATGCCATTTTCGACATCGTAGATGTCGAAATCGTCAATTATGGCTTCTTCGTCAGCGTGTTCCGTTAGGTAGTAAAGACCGTATCTGATAAGCGTTTGAATTTCTTTTATTCTGCTCAAAATTAGATTCCTTGTTATTTCCTACTCCACCTATCTCCAAAAGAAAAATGAATCTCTTCTGCCACCAACTCTAAATCTTCGGGCAAATCAAGGTCTAATTCTATAGAGGGGAGTTCGCAAATCTCTAGCCGTGCACCAGCTTTTTTTGCCAGCTCGCAATGTCGCTCGAAAGATTTTTCTCCATAATCATATTCAATCACCCCTATTGGTGAAAGGAAAAGAGCGTTTGTTCCGTTCTTATGACGGTCTGGGGTGATAACGACTACGCGTTTCCCGCCATTGATAACAGAGAGTAGTTTATCTACGTCTGCTTGTGAAATTAATGGTAAATCTGCAGGTAAGACCAACACGCCTTTTGCCTCATACATTTTGGCGACCGCAGTTGCTCGTTCTAAAGCCGTATTTAAACGCGGTGCCCCATTTTCTCTAATAGTGCGTGCATTGTGGTCGTGCGCAATTGCCAAAGCTTTTGGATCTCGGCTAACGACTAAAACCTCAGCAATTTTTTTGGTTTTCTTGAGTGTCTTTAGTGTGTGCGCTAATAATAAGCCATTTAACTCAGCACGTTCATCTTCTGTAAGTCTTTCAGCTAAACGTGATTTTCCACGTCTCAATGGTTTTACTGGTACGATTGCCCAGATAGTCATAAAAATCCTTTTAAAGCAGAGTATTCAGCAATTTTAGCACATCTTTTGCCACACGTTCTCTTCCTTTTATATCTTTCATCAAAGAGTCTATTAACATCGTTTTTATGCCTAAATTTTGAATTTCAGTTTCAAACTCTGCATCAATCTGATCAAAGATAAAGCCGTCTAAAAGTCCCTTATAATGTTTAGCTACGGCTAACGCCGAGGGCTGTATGCCCAACTCCTTATACATCTTTGCCGCGGGACCTTTTACCGCCTCCCCATCAATGATGGGGGATAGAGCAATGATGGGTTTTTTCTTGGAAGTGGATTCGATTCCGCACGTGGATTTCAACTTGGTCACCGCCAAAATAGGATCGATGCTAACCCAAGGGTTAGAGGGGCAAATTACTACCGCATCTGCATCGTTTATCGCCGCCTCAACCCCCATGGCGGGACGCGCTGATTCTGCCCCCTCAAAGCGAAATCCTTTCACCGTTGGTTCACAGCGTTGATGCACAAAATACTCTTGAAAAGGGAGTTCGCCCATCTCAACGGTATTCACGATGGTTGGCATAGGGTCGTCTGTCATTGGGATAATACGATGTTCAACGCCCCAGACTTTGCAAAAGTCGCGCGTGATGGATGAAAGCGAATCGCCTTTTTGCAGTCTTCTGCTTCTTTCCAGGTGGGTGCCGAGGTCACGGTCACCAAGCCTAAACCACGTTTGCCCCCCTAGTTTGGCGATATTTTCGGCGGCGTTCCAAGATTCGTCAATTCGCCCCCACCCTGTAACGGGATTCGCTAATCCCGCCAGTGTATAGCAAACCGTATCTAAATCGGGGGAAATATATAAGCCGAGATGTTCAAAATCGTCCCCCGTGTTGACGATGATGGTGAGGTTTTCAGGCGGGAGTATTTGGGCAAGACCATGAGCGAGCTTTGCGCCACCAACCCCGCCAGCTAGAGCAACGGTTTTTAGATTCATGAGCGTATTTTACTCTAATAAACGCTGGCTTTGTGTTAAAATAGAAAGTTCAAAAAGAGAGAAATAACCTATGACAGAAACTTACCTTATCGTTGGCTTGGGAAATCCTGGTCGAGAATATAGAGAAAACCGCCATAATGTCGGCTTTATGTTGATTGACCGTTTAGCGGTTCGTTTAAACGCGCGTATGACGCGGATGCAATCTAAAGCGATCATTGCTTCTACGCGACACGGTGATGCAAAAATTATCCTTGCTAAACCGCAAACTTTCATGAATCTTTCTGGGCAGGCGGTGCAGGGATTGGTTCGTTTTTATAAAATACCGCTCGAAAATCTGATTGTCGCTCACGATGATCTTGATTTGCCCTTTGAAACCATCCGCTTGCGTCCTGGGGGGGGGGCGGGAGGGCAGAAGGGAATCAAATCGGCTATTCAGCATCTTGGCACCAATGATTTTTCGCGTTTGCGGCTGGGCATTGGTCGCCCACCTGGGCGCATGGATCCCGCCGCTTATGTTTTGCAGGATTTTGCTAAAGGGGATGAGCAATTTCTCTCCGAAACGCTCGATCGTGCCGCTGATGCCGTTTTTGCCTTCGTTGATGATGGGCTGGACGCGGCGATGAATAGGTTTAATTGAAAATGTAAATGATGCTCATGTAAAGTTGTGAAGGCACAAAGAAAAACTTAAAGCTTTGCGTGAGCCAAATAAATGAATTCCCTCCTCAACGCCATCCGCGCCCTCCCTATTTATACCGAAATACTCGATTCTGCAAAAAGTGGTAACGCTTTTGTGGGATTGGGATTGCCCCGCGCCGCGCGTCTCCCTGTGCTGGCGTGCCTTCGAGAAGATTTGGGGGTTCCCATTCTTTTGCTCACCGACCGCGCCGACCGAGCATTGGAGTTTGCCGATGAGCTTTCTTTTTGGCTGAAAGATTCATCGCGTTATCTTTTCTCGGAGCCGAATCCGTTATTTTATGAAGATGCCTCGTGGGGCGCAACGAATAGACGTGAGAGAATTCAAACCCTAACAGCTTTGGCGGCTTATCATCTCCCCTTTGCGCAGAAACCTGATTCTCCGCCCGTTATCATTTCATCTACGCGTGCATTGATGGCGCGCACTTTGCCGCGCCGAGAATTTCTAAAAGCCGCAAAATTGCTCAGGGTTGGCAAGCAGATGCTTATCACATCTCTGCTAGAAACTTGGGTAAGAATTGGTTATGAGCCGGTTAACACCGTTTTAGAGCCGGGGCAATTCTCTCACCGTGGCGGTTTGCTAGATATTTGGCCTCCAGCAGAAGAATACCCCGTGCGTTTGGATTTCTTTGGGAACGAATTAGATACGATTAAAAGTTTTGACCCTGCATCTCAACGCACAATTGATAGTTTAAATAAAATACTCATCACACCTGCAAAAGAGTACCTACTCCCCGATCCCCAGACTTCTAATTCCCTAACACCTGACTCCCAATTCTCCGAATTTCATATTCCGATTTTGCATCCGTTTCCTGCCAGCTTGATAGATTATCTTCCCACAAACGCACTTGTATTAATTGACGACATCAGCTTTTCTTCTTCTACAGCGGATGAGATTGAAGAGCAAGCAGTCAAATTTAGAGAAGAAAGCGTTAAAGAAGAGATTTTGGGTGATGATTTCCCCATCCCGTATTTATCTTGGTCAGAATTAGAAGATGCTTTGTATAATCGCCCACGCTTAGAGTTGGGGTACTCTACTGCCCGCGCTGATATGCCCTCAGACTTCACTGCGCTTCCGCGTTTTAGCGGACGTTTGAAGCCTTTTATGGATTTTCTGGCAGAGCGTGTTGCGAGTGGAGATGATGTTTTTGTTGCCTCACGTCAATGTGAGCGTTTGTCTAATTTGTGGCGAGAGAGACATGCTTTTGAAGATAGTGAGTATAAATCGCCAACTTTTATTTGTGATTCTCTTTCGGGTGGGTGGAGTTTAGCCCTCCCTTCCGTCCCCCCCGATGGGGGGGAGACCAGTCCTTTCCCCCATCGGGGGAAAGCGGAGAAAGGGGGCACTACTCATCTAATCACCGATTCAGAAATCTTTGGTTGGCAACGACCGCTACCGCGCAGGAGACAACGCGTTAAAGCCAATGCGCCAGAAGCAGTTTATGCCGATTTAAAGCCCAATAATTGGGTGGTGCATATTGACCACGGAATTGGCAAATATACGGGACTTGTTCAACGTGCCTTGGGAGGCGAAGAAGGGGAGTTTTTGCGAATTGAGTATAAAGGGGATGCGAAACTCTATGTCCCTGTATATCAAGCAGATCGAATAACGCGATATGTTGGGGCAGATGGTAGCACGCCAGCCCAAAGTCGGCTTGGTGCGGATGGATGGGACCAAGCCAAAAAACGTGTTCGTGCCGCTGTTGAAGAAGTCGCCGATGATTTGGTGAAATTATATGCCCAGCGAAAAATTGTGCCCGGTTTCTCCTTCAATCCAGATACCGAATGGCAACATGAGCTTGAGGCAAGTTTTCCTTATGTCGAAACCGATGACCAACTCCGTGTTTTGAATGAAATAAAACAGGATATGGAAGCCGCGCGCCCGATGGATAGATTATTATGTGGCGATGTGGGCTATGGAAAAACAGAGGTGGCGTTGCGGGCGGCATTTAAGGCGGTGACGGGGGGCAAGCAAGTGGCGATGCTCGCACCGACTACGGTGCTGGCACAACAACATTTTGAGACTTTTCAGCGCAGAATGGGGACTTTTCCCGTAAAAGTGGAGATGATTTCGCGTTTTCGTACGCCACGAGAGCAGAGCAAAATTTTATTAGAGACATCAAAGGGCGGCGTAGATATTTTGATTGGTACGCATCGTTTATTTTCGGAAGATGTGCTTTTTAAGGATTTGGGGTTGGTAATTGTAGATGAAGAACAGCGTTTTGGTGTGGCACATAAAGAGCATTTGAAAAAAATGCGTGCCGAAGTAGATGTACTGACAATGACCGCCACGCCTATCCCGCGTACGCTTTATATGGCACTCACGGGGGTGCGAGATATATCAAATTTGAATACGCCGCCAGAAGAACGTTTGCCAATTGTTACACATATTGGTCCTTATGCGCCCAAGTTGGTACGACAGGCAATTTTACGAGAAATTGACCGCGGTGGACAGGTCTTTTTTGTGCATAATCGAGTGCAAACCATTTTGGCTATGAAGGCGCATTTACGAAAGCTGGTGCCAGAAGCAAAAGTGGTTGTTGGGCATGGGCAAATGCCGAAAACTCAGCTTGAGCGGGTGATGTCTGATTTTACGGGGGGCAAAGTGGATATTTTGCTCTCGACCACCATTATCGAATCGGGCTTAGATATTCCCAATGCAAATACGCTCATCGTAGACCGTGGCGATACTTTTGGCTTGGCACAACTTTACCAACTTCGCGGGCGAGTGGGGCGTGGGGCGCGGCGGGCGTATGCTTATTTTTTCAGGCATCGCAAAAAAATGCCCACCGAAGAAGGGCAAGCGCGGCTCGAAGTGTTGGCAGAAAACACCCAACTTGGGGCGGGATACACCATCGCCATGCGCGATCTTGAAATTCGCGGCGCGGGTGATTTGCTCGGTACTCGGCAAACGGGGCATATTTCATCGGTCGGGTTTCATCTTTATACGCGACTTTTGTCGGAAGCCGTTGCAAGTCTAAAGTTTGGTGTTGAAGGAAAACCCGAACTCTCAGAACTTAAAGCTGTCAACCTGCCAACCTTAAGCCTTCAACCTGTAAATATCAATTTCCCCTTTGCGGTCGGCATCCCTGCCAGTTATATCCCCGATCAAAATTTACGCCTGCAACTCTACCGCCGCCTCGCCAATATCGCCGATGAGACAGAGCTAGACGCAGTTCGCTTTGAATTTATAGATAGATTCGGCGATCCGCCCGAAATGGTGGAGAATTTCTTCTATCAGATTTCCGTCAAAATGCGTGCAGAGGAAACGGGATTAGCCTCCATCACCATGAGCGGTGAGCAGATTGCCCTCCGATTCCCCCCTCTGCCAGACGGACGCAAACGCCGTCTCAAACGTGACCTTGGGCGTGGTACCCGCAGTGGACGCGACGCCTATTTTTTGAACATCGGTACGCGCAAAGATTGGCGTGGGTGGTTGTTGGGGGTTTTGGGGGAATTATAAAATGTGGATTTTTGTTGATTTTCAAAATCTGCTTAGAGCCAAGATCTAATTATTTGTTGTATAATGAAGGCATATCTTGAAGGAGAGCACTATGGTTATGCCAATAGCAAGCGAAATTTACGAAAAGGTGCAAATACTGCCTAATAATTTTCAATATCAGGTTTTGTCTTTTGTTCGCGCATTAGAGGCTTTAGCAGAAGAGGGAACTCTTGGGAAAGACCTACTTAAGTTTGCGGGGACTATTCCACCAGAGGATTTAGAAGTGATGAAAGAAACTATTGAGGCAGGATGTGGACAGGTAGATTTAAATGAGTGGTAAATATCTGTTAGATACAAATATCATAATCGCTCTCTTTGCTCAAGAAGAAACAATTCTAACTCGCATAAAAAGAGCAAAGAGAATTTTTATTCCGAGTATAGCTATCGGGGAATTGCATTATGGAGCAAGAAAATCTGCACGAATAGATGAAAACTTAACGAGAATAAATCAGCTATTAGCCCAAAGTAAAATTTTGTCTAGTGATGAAGAAAGCGCATATTGGTACGGGATCATAAAAGACCAATTGCGTAAGGTGGGAAACCCTATTCCTGAAAACGATATTTGGATAGCCGCTATTGCTATGCAACGAAACCTTATCTTGGCAACACGAGATAAGCATTTCAAAGTCGTAGATGGATTAGATATAGAAATGTGGTAGTTTTTCGTTCCGTTCGAAATGGCAATGCACTAAATATTTTTGGGAGAGAGGAAGTGTGAGAATGATCTTTTTTATTTCGTTTGACGATTTTATACCATCACAGGTATAATCTCTTCGCTAAATTTAAGGAGGCTCTTTTTATGAGTATGTATATTGATATCGCGTTGATCATAACGTCTGTTGCACTAATTCTCAGTGTGATTTTACAAAGTAAAGGTGCTGGGCTTGGCGGCTTGGCTGGCGGCGATACTGGCGGTGTTTTCACTGCACGTCGTGGTGTTGAAAAAACACTCTTCCGCGCCACCATTGTTTTGAGCGTTCTTTTCTTTGCCTTGGCAATCGCCGCTACTTTAGTTCAGTAAGCGCGTAACTTTAAAGAAGGTCTTTTCTTCGCGGTAGATGATTCCATCACGCGTAAGAAAAGACCTTCTTTTTTAATCTAAAGACTTAAGCCTCAAATCTTAGGTCTCAAGTCTAAAGTCTATAAATATGAAAAAACTTCGTTGGCAAATTCTTGTTGTAGTCATTACCCTAATTTTGGTCGGGGTATTGTTGCTTTCCCAGCAACCTGTTAGCCAGATAACGACAATCCTAACGCAACCAACGAGCGGGGGAGTATATACCGAAGCCCTTATTGGATCTGTGAGTCGTTTTAATCCGATTTTGGATAGGAATAACGCCGCCGACCGTGATGTAGACAGGCTCCTCTTTAGCGGCTTGATTCGCTTCGATTCGACTGGAATGCCCCTCCCCGATTTAGCGGATGCGTGGGGCACATCGCAAGATGGCACCATCTACAACTTCTCTATTCGCCCCGATGCACTTTGGCACGATGGCACCCCAGTCACCACAGACGATGTGATTTTCACTATCGACCTAATCAAAAGCGATACTTCATCTTACCCTCAAGACGTAAAAGGACTTTGGCATGAGGTTGAAATCAAACGCCTCGATGATAAAACGCTACAATTTCGTATCCCCGAGCCATTTGTCCCATTTCTCGATTATCTAACTTTTGGCGTACTTCCCAAACATCTCTTAGGTACCATCCCCGTAGACCAAATCCCCAATGCCGAATTTAATATAAACCCCATAGGGAGCGGACCCTACCAATTCGACCACCTTCTGGTGGATAATGGGCAGGTCACAGGCGTAGTCCTAACTGTTTTTGAAGATTATTATGGGCAAATGCCTTATATTCCGCAGATGGTTTTCCGTTATTTCCCTTCTTCCACAGCCGCGTTAGAAGCCTATCAGCAAGGTGAAGTGATGGGCATTAGCCAAATTACGCAAGAAACGTTAAGTGCCGCATTAAGCGAAGAAGACCTTTCAATTTACACTAGCCGCCGTCCAGAGTTGAGCCTAGTTTTCTTTAATCTTAATAATAATGAAGTACCCTTCTTTCAAGAAGTTGAAGTCCGAAGAGCCTTATTAACGGGGCTTAATCGTCAGCGGATGATAACAAAACTCTTAGATGGGCAAGCCATTCTTGCAGATAGCACCATCCTTCCTGGCTCATGGGCATATTATGATGGACATAGTCATATCGCCTACGATAGCCTAAGCGCGCAATCCATGCTTAACAAAGCTGGCTATCTTAGCCCAGACGGTGGTGAAACTCTTGCAAAAGATGGCGTTCCCTTATCCTTCACTCTTTTGCACCCAAACGATGCCCTTCACACCGCTCTCGCCGAATATATTCAGCGAGATTGGGCAAAAATAGGTGTGCAGGTTAGTTTATCTGCACTTCCTTACGAGCAGTTAATTTACGAAAGGCTTACCAATCGGCAATATGAAGCCGCACTCGTAGATATAAGTCTTAGCTACACCCCCGACCCTGATCCCTACCCGTTTTGGCATCAAGCAGAAGCCGTTTCGGGGCAAAATTACAGCCAATGGGACAACCGCCCTGCCAGCGAATACCTCGAGCGCGCCCGCGTCACCGCCGACCTAGAGAGCCGTGCACGCCTTTATCGAAACTTCCAAGTTGTTTTCGATGATGAGCTCCCCGCCCTACCTCTTTATTTTCCCACCTATACTTTTGGCGTAGATGCCCAAGTCTATGGTGTGCAAGCGGCACCCCTTTATGATACCAGCGACCGCCTAAATAACATCGCCGATTGGCATCTTCTCACCCGCCGTGCTCTTGATGCAACCCCTACAGTAGAAATTCCATAAAACCAGCCACAGATTTCATGGATTGCACAGAAAACGAATAAAAAATCCGTGCTAATTAGTGAAATTTGTGGCAAAAAAATATGCCTACATCTCAAGAAGACCTCCTCTACATCCAAACTTCTCTCCCCGAACTCAAAAACTATCTCCTCTCAGACCTTCTCTATTATCCACTGGATGGAAATCACCCGCGCCTCACCATAGGCGGGATTCTTCTCTCGCAACAGCGGCTAGGCGATTCGGCAACTGCGACGAACGTGAACCAAAACTTGAGTGCCCTCAAATCATCTTGGCGCGTAGCATGGACTCAAAAATCTGCTCGTGAGCTAGAAGCACGCTTGCGTCTTTGGCGCAACTATCTCAACGACTACCGCAAAAGCCCCGAAGAGTATTCAGCCGACTACCCGCATGAAGTTCGTTGGCGTGTGATGATAGAGCTACTCTCTGTCGAAGTTGACCAAATCCCCGCTGAGATTGCCGCTTTAGACCAACTTTTACGAGCGAAATTTATAAGAGGTGAATTTATTTGGGATGAAAATCTAAAATCCCAATTCTCCGAAGATAAGTTCTGGTTTTTATACGGACAAATAAAATAGAACGCAGGTTTACGCGGATTTAAAAATAAAAATTGAAATGCAAGTCACGCGTTTAGCGTGACTTTTGCTCTTTTTAGGCTAAAATACAAGATGAGATAAATCTTGTGTTATGAAAGACAAGGAGTAAAAAATGACTCACCAAGAAAAAGCACTTAGCTATGCAAAAGAAAATAAAGAAAAATTCTTAGATAACCTCAAAGAAGTATTAGAAATCCCCTCTGTTTCTACAGACCCCGCGCATAAAGACGATATGCTTAAAACTGCCGAGTGGCTAGTTGAAAAGCTAGAATCTTTGGGTATGGAAAATATTAAAATTTACCCTACCCCCAGACACCCTGTAGTTTACGCCGATTGGCTTCACGCCAAAGATGCGCCGACTGTGCTGGTTTATGGGCATTACGATGTGCAACCCGAAGACCCGCTCGATGAGTGGATTACGCCCCCATTCAAGCCCACTCAACGCGAAGCAAGTTTACACGCGCGCGGCGCGTCCGATATGAAAGGGCAAATCGTGGCAACATTGAGCGCGATTGAATCTATCGTCAAAAATGACGACTTCCCATCCAACATCAAATTTATGCTTGAAGGCGAGGAAGAAATTGGCTCTCCTAGTCTCGCAGATTTTATGGAATCCCATAAAGAATTACTTTCTGCCGATTTTTGTCTTAACCCCGATGCCGGGATGCTCAGTGCTGATACGCCCACCATCACCTATGCCTTGCGCGGATTGGCTTATGCTGAACTCCACGTTACAGGACCTAGCCACGATTTGCACTCTGGGCTTTTTGGTGGTGCGGTGCGAAACCCAGCCAATACGCTGATGAAGTTGGTCGGCGGGATGAAAGATGAAGATGGAAAAATCACTTTACCCGGCTTCTACGATAAAGTGCGAGATGTAGACGCAGAAGAGCGTGCTGAATTGGCAAAATTGCCTGTAGATGAGGCATTATTACGAGAACAAACTGGTTCGCCCGCATTATGGGGAGAAAAAGGATATAGCCCTGTTGAGCAAATTGGCGCACGCCCCACGCTGGATGTGAACGGGATGCTCTCTGGCTTTACAGGTGAGGGTGCAAAAACTGTTTTGCCCGCTAAGGCGATGGCAAAAATTTCGATGCGTCTTGTTCCAGACCAAACGCCCGAAGAAGTTTATGAACAACTAAGGCAATATGTGAAAGAAAATGCGCCCGAAGGTGTTGAATGCGAAGTGAAGGCTCTGCACGGTGGTAATCCATCCATTTCGGAACGCGATGGCGTGGGCGTGGTTGCCATGTCTGACGCTTTTGAAGCTGTTTGGGGCAAAGCCCCTCTCTTCAAACGTGAAGGTGGCTCTATTCCCGTTGTGGGCGATATGCAGAAAATTCTCGGCATCGAATCGGTGCTAACCGGCTTTGGTCTGCCTGATGACCGCATTCATTCCCCCAATGAAAAATTAGATTTGCCGACTTGGTATCGCGGCATTGATGCGTTGATTCACTTTTTTTACAATTTAGGATAAAAGGGTAGGGGTGGGGCTCAGACCCACCCCTACAAAATAATATGGAAGACAAACTAATCTCATACGGCGGACAAGCCGTTATTGAAGGCGTGATGATGCGCGGCAAACATGCCGTAGCTATCGCCATGCGAAACCCCGAAGGTGAAATCGTCACCCACGTTGAAAAGTTGAGTGGCATTTATAAAAGCAAATTAGCCAAAACCCCTTTTTTGCGTGGGCTAGTTCTCTTGTGGGATGCGCTCGGTCTTGGGATGCGCGCTCTTACCATCTCTGCCAACACCCAAACGGGTGAAGATGAACAACTTGAAGGTCCTGCCCTCTATTTTTCACTTAGCCTTTCTCTGCTTTTTAGCGTTGGGCTATTTTTCCTCCTCCCTGCTACAGCGGGCGGACTTGCGGAAAAATACCTCGACTGGAGTTCGTTTTTAGGTAATCTCCTCGAGGGGCTTGTTCGTTTGACGCTCCTCGTTCTTTACGTTTGGGCAATCGGCTTCATGGATGATATAAAACGTGTGTATGGCTATCACGGTGCGGAGCATAAAGTGATTAATGCCTATGAAGATGGCGCAGAGTTAACCCCCGAAGTTGTTGCCACCTACTCCCGCGAGCATGCCCGTTGTGGCACCGCATTTTTGCTCACGCTTGTTGTGTTTTCTATCCTCATCTTTTCGCTTTTCCCGCCCATGTCTCTTGGCGTGCGTTTGCTCAGCCGTGTCATCTTTTTACCTGTTCTAGCGGGTATTGCCTATGAATATATTCGTTTCACTGCCGAGCACCTTGATTCAAAAATCATTCAGGCAATGATTCGTCCCAATATGGCACTTCAACTTCTTACCACCCACGAACCCGATTTGAAAATGCTCGAAGTCTCCATCGAAGCCTTTAACACCATGCGAGATGCCGAAGTAGAATTTGCGCCAATTCCACCCTCGCTCTAGCCGCCGTCCTCGGCGGTTTTTTAACGAATGATTGTTTTTTAGGAGGACGGATAAACTTGCGTGCCTCCGAAAGACGTAGTGCCAAGTATTAACGTCCCCTTGCTCTTAAGCTTGCTTTACGCGTGAATTCAACTTGCATACCCTGTGGATACAGGTGTGCGTCTCCCCAAAAGAAGCCCCCGTTCCCTTCAAGGGAACGGGGGCTTTTTGCTTATTTAGTATCTTTCTTGCTCAAGTATCAAAGAGAGATAAGATGGCTTGTTTTCAAGACAAAAACCGAGTGTTTTAGTTGCTTGGTAGTCTTTCTGCAAAGAAACTTTCCATTCTTGCTCTAAACTTTTGAATTTCGGCATTTTTCGGCTGATTCAAAAGCTCACTCACAGATTCAGCATCCCGTGCGGTGGCAAGCCAAATATCCGCGCGTGCCACGCGGAGGGCAATCCGCGCTGCCAGAGATGCGGCATCCCGCAATCCCCGAATCGTTACCTTGTCTACTGTGTCATATTTTGTATGCCCATAGCCACGTCCCGAACTTACTTTTCGCACAGGCTCAATACCACCTGTAATCACGCCTTCAAGTAAAAATGGATAGTGGTCAGATGCGCTATGAAAAGTTTGCCCAATGGCGAAATCTTGTGCCATTTCTTCGCGGAAATTTTCAAAAGTGTCTTGTAATTCATGCCACTCGTGCAGGTTTATATCTTTAGAAGGCATTCCGCCTGCCGCGTCCATATTGAGATAAAAGCGAATTTGGTCAAGTTCTTCTTTATGCGCTTGGACATAAGCGTTTGAGCCGAGCAAACCGATTTCTTCCACGCCCCACATCGCAAAACGGAATGTGCGCGGGTGCGATTCTTTCGCTAAAACACGTGCCGCTTCCATCACCGAAGCTACGCCCGATGCGGGATCAGATGCGCCCTGCGAGATATCGTGACCATCGTAATGGCTACCGAGCATAATAATTTCTTCGGGTTTTTCTGTGCCAACGATATCACCGATGACGTTCCACGATGTCTTGGGAGCGAGTTTGTCTGAGCTTTTTAGCTGAATTTTTACCGCACCCTTGCGTTTGGCAAGACGTTGAATAAAGGCACCATCTTCCATTGAAATTGAAATCGCGGGGATAGGACCCGCTTTGCCCTGATAGCCAATGCCGCCTGTGGCGGGACCATAGCCAGGGTAATGGTTAACGAAGATAAATCCTGCCGCGCCTGCCAGCAAAGAGCGACCATATTTTTCGTTGCGATGCACCCAGCGTTTACTCCCTTTGGGGTAGAGTTCGCTGTTGGTCACCAAGAACTTGCTTTTGATTTCATCGTTCTTTGCATCAAAATCTTCTGGTGCGCCTACGCCGATGTCGAAAATTTCTCCTTTAATATCCACAGGCGGGGAGTGGGGGAGGGTAATGCAGGGAATTGTTTTTTGAATGGGGCTAATAATTTCGAGCGTTACAGCACCGCGTTCCCAACCGAGATAGTTGAAAGGTTCAAGGTGTACATTGGTTAAGCCATATTCTTTGAATTTTTCAGCGATAAAATCTGCCGCAAGTTTTTCGCCTTTTGTGCCGCCGAAGCGAGAGCCGAAGTCATCGCAGAGGACTTCGAGATTATCCATTACTTCGCGGCTACTATAAATATCGCCGAGTATTTTCTGGTCGAGGGAGATGAGGGGGTTAATCATAAAGTTTCCTTTTTTGTGAGTATTAAGTTTCTGAAGTATAGCACCCTTTAAAACAAAAAAGCCCACTTGCGTGGACTTTTTTGTTTCTATAGTTCTAATTTTCTAAATCTTCTAGCGTTGCCAATTCTACTACTGCTTTTTTCCAGCGAATGATTAGGCTGGAGACGTAAATAGTTATTACGCTAAAGAAGATGGTGTATCCGGCAATCATATAGTTGGTGGTATCAATTGTGTTTTGAAATAACATGGGAGGCTCCTTATTTTAAACACGAAGGGCACAAAGGTTCTCTAAGAAAAAACAAAAAAGTTTTTCCTTCGTGTTGTTTTGTGTTCTTTGTGTTTGAATCTTTTCTTTTTATTCCATCACCTTTAACTTCAACTGCTCAATTCTTTGTTGTAATTGCCCTAAGCGGATGCGGTTCCAGAAAAGGTCGATGAAGATGATGGTGAAGGCAAAGAGGGCGAAGAAGAAGGCGAGTTTCATGTCGCCCGTCATGTTGAAGCCACCATCAGCCGCGGCACTTTTTGAGCCGATGACAACGGGGTGAATGGTGCGGAACATGCGAATGGATAGGAAGGTGATAGGGACGGAGATTGCGCCGACCAGCGTGTAGACCGCGCCAAAGCGGGCGCGTTTGTCGGGGTCGTCTATGCCTTGACGGAGCATGAAGTATGCCAGATAAATTAGTTCAACGATGGAGGCGGATGTGAGGCGGGGGTCCCACGTCCACCAGGTGTTCCAGATGGGGCGCGCCCAGATGGAGCCAAGTACGATGGCGAGGAAGAAGAAGATGAGGCTGATTTCGACTGCGGCTTGTTCGACTAAATCCCATTTGAGATCTTGGGTTTTTAGGTAGGCGACTCCGCTCACGCCCGCGGCGACAAAGCCGAGTAATCCCACCCAGGCAGTGGCGACGTGGAAGTAGAAGACGCGTTGTACGTCTCCCATCACTTTTTCGGTGGGGGCATAAACGAGTGCGAGGTATGTGGCGACCGCGAGCAGGATAATCGAGATGATATCGAGTGCTTTAAGAGCGGTGGGTTTTGAGTTCATAGGTACTCCGGTAAAAATGTGCTGTAGGGGCGGGTCTCAGACCCGCCCCTACAATGAAAATACAATTATTCTTCAACAATATAATCAAAAACCATAAAAGAGATAGCAATAAAAATTACATCGTAGACAATCAGTAAATTAATCCACGGTAGGATTTGGTCAGTGGGTAAACCTTGTAGGTAACCGTTGCTGGCTTTGACTGCGGCGATGAGGACGGGCACAATGATGGGAAAGAGCAATATGGGTAACATCACATCTCTTGTGCGGGTCTGAACGCTCATGGCGGAGAGGAGAGTCCCGACTGCGGTGTAGCCGATTGAGCCAAGCAGGATAACGAGCAATAATCCCGGTTGAAAAAGATTGATATTATATAAAAAACTGTAGGTGGGCAAAATAATGATTTCAACGATAATCATGAAGGCTAAGTTGCTAATCACTTTGCCAAAGTAGATGGCACTGCGGTCAACGGGGGCGAGCAGGAGTCCGTCTAGACAGCCGCGATCTTTTTCTATAGCCATGGAGCGATTTAAGCCTAAAGTCCCTGCAAAGACAAAGGTGACCCAGAGTACACCCGCTGTAACTGATGTGCGGGTTTTTGCATCAAGTTCTAGGGCGAAGTTGAAAATTAGAATAACTAGTAGAGAAAAAACCAACATGCCTGAAAGCAGTTCTCGGGAGCGTAATTCTGCCGCGAGGTCTTTCCATGCTATTGCGCCTATGGCGCGGAGATAATTGCTTTTCCTTTTTTCTTTTTTCATTGCTTTTTCCCCTCAGCCAAAACATCTTTATAGAAAGAAAGCAAATTCCCGTTTCCAAAATCTTTTTTGGTAGCAGATGCGGCGATTTTGCCGCGTGAAAGCACATCAAAGCGGGTTGCTAAGTCTTCGGTGCGAGCAAGGTCGTGGGATGTCATGACAACAGTGCGTCCACGTGCGGCAACGGTGCGAAGCACATCGTCTAGCATGGCAGAGGCATCTTGGTCGAGGCCCGTATAGGGTTCATCGAAGAGCATCACGCTGGGGTCATGCAAGACCGCACGCCCAATGGCAAGTCGCTGTTGCATCCCGCGCGAATATGTCCGCACAAGGTCGCCGCGTCGGGCTGTTAATCCTACCATTTCTAAAACTTCGTTGGTGCGCGTAGTCAAATCGGGTAAGTTATACATCTTCCCGTAAAATTTTAGATTTTCTTCGGCGGTTAAATCTACATAAAGTAAGGGCAAATGCGAAACTACGCCTAACTCATGGCGTACTTCGGCGGATTCTTTGGGCAGTGAGTATCCCGCCACGCTGACTTTGCCCAGCGTGGGGCGGGTGAGAGAAGCCAAAATGCGTAAAAAGGTGCTTTTGCCCGCGCCATTAGGACCAATGAGTGCAACAAATTCTCCTTCTTCTACAGAGAAATCCATGCCACGCAGTATGGTTTTTAGACCAAATCTTTTGATGAGTTTTTTGACTTCTATCATAGGTATCTGTAAATCAGTAGGTTAGTAAATCAGTAGACCAGTAAATCAGTAGACCAGAAGAACAGGTTTTACTGTTTCCTGATTCACTGATTTACTGGTACCTGTCTAAACTAACTCTTTCAATTGCTTTTTTAGCGCGGCACGGCGGTTTTGATAAACTTCATCGCTAATATCGCCTGCGCGGTGCGCATCATCTAGCCCAATGATGGCATCCATAAGTGCATCGGCATCGTCTATTTCGGCGGAATCATCTTGATAATCGTCGTCTTCATCGTCTTCATCGTCTTCTTTGCGATCTCGCAAATAGAACCAAACGCCCACACCAATTAATACGACACCAAGAGCGACCAATCCATAGAGCATATTTTGTTCTGAGTTTGTTTCTGTGCCTGTGGCTTCCATTGAAACTTCGCCAGAAACTTTCATGTCAAAAGTTGCCTCAGCTGGCATAGCGGGCGAAGAATGAGTGACAAAAACTAAACCTTGTGACTCTCGTTCGCCACTTTCGGTGAGCAAATCGCTTTCGACTTCTAAGCCCTTTGGTGCCATTACTATTACAGAATCTGTGGGATATTCAATTTTTTGGGTGAAATCTAAACTGTTTCCGACCAAGAATTTTTTCTCGTAAGGCATATCAAAAAAGACAACCACTTCATGTGCGCCTATGCCAGGCAAAATTGGGGCTGTATCGCCAAATCCACCTTCAATTTCTGTATATCTGTCGCCGAAAGCACCATCTTCAAATTGGATGTTATTGGCACCTTCTGGGAGCAAAAACTCAACTATAGCTTCATCATCTTCAGGGACAATTGCGTAAAGACTAGGGTTAGAAACCACAAAAACTTCTACAATATGGGCTATTTCTTCTTCGTTATTTGGTGGCTCAAAGAAAACGTGCAAACGGTCTATTGCCAATTCTGATGTATCGCTACTTTTTTCGTAATAAATAATGGGCAATTCTATATCGACACCATTTGCAGTCACAAAATTAGGCTGAGATGCATAGATAACGCCGTCATCATCAATTTTAGATAAAAAGGCACGCCCCTCAACTAGTTCCATATCTTCAAAAATATAGGTACCATCTTCCCCAACTTCCGTTTCAAAAGTACCCACAACATTGAAGCCACCAGTCATCATATCGTGTTCATAAATCTCTAATTGGATGGTGAGATTCTTGGGCAGTTCACCGCCTGTGCCATTGGTGACTAGTCCAGTAACATCACCTAGTACTTCATCTTCCGCTTCAGACGTGTCTTCTGCTTGCGTGTCGCCATCATCATCTGATTCGGCATCTGACGTTTCTCCCGACAAACCGCGCACATGCGCTATGAGCGCGCCCAACTCGACATCGTTCAAATTTGCATTGATTGGGGGCATTGCATCGCCATTTCCTTTTAAGATTAATGCGCCAATCATCTTATCTGGGAAACCGCTCATTCGCTCAGCATCGGTTAAATCTGAGCCAGAGTTGCCTGCTCCTGAGCCATCTTTATTATGACATGCGGCACAGTGTTCGTTAAACAGAGCCTCGCCATCTGCGTCCGTTTCTTGGGCAGATTCTTCAGATTCTTCTGGCTCTGCAACTTCATCAGCAGGTGCTTCCGTTTCTTCTGGTGCAGGGTGATTTTCATCAGGTGGGGGGGTAATATCTTCGGCCAGTGAAACACAAGCAGAGAGTGATAAAGCTAAAATTGCCAAAATAATTATAAAACGTGATTTCATATAGATTTCCTTTTGGATTGTAGAGGCAGGGTCTTAGCCCCGCCTTTTATTGATTTGTTATTGAGCTGAGTTGCGGATAAGAAAACTTAGGTGTCTGGGAGCTAGAAACAGCCACGGATTTCACAAATTTGTACGGATTTGTGTTTGTTTTTTTGTGAAATCCGTGCAATCTGTGGCTAAAATTAGAGCTTTTGGCTTATCTGAAACTGATGTTATTATGCTTTTTTTCCACAACTTGTGCAGAATTTATCTTCGCTTAAAAGAGGATGCCCACAGTTGGGGCAAAATCCGCCTGATTTTTTCTTGCGTTTGCTACGGCGTGCTGAAATCATAGATTCTAAATCATCACCAATCGCATCGTCAGTGGGGGTACTTTCTATGCGTCTTTCAGCAATTGCATTTTCGAGCTGATTTTCATTCTCAGAGATGGTTATGCCACTGGCTTTGAATTCATCAATTTGGCGCATCGCCTCCGCGCCTTCTTTCATCAATTCTTCACGCTGACGGGGATAATCCTCCTCAGGCACTTTGCCGAGCGAGTTATCAAATTCTAATTCTTTGAGCGAGCTAATGGCTTGGTCTCGTTTTGCAAATAGGGCTGAAAGCTCTAGTTCTTCTGCCGAAACAAGCACCACGCTTCTTTCCATATAAGGCTGAGCCAAATACATGGCGATAACAATGACTAATGCTAAAAGTATAAAAAGTGCGCCTATATCCATAAGTTTATATTCCTAGTTTCTTCTAATATTTTCATATTTCATTTCAACGATTCAACAATGCCGATAATCTGTTGAGTGGTCGCAAAGGGTCCTTTTTGTACATATTGCACAACGCCATCTCTATCTAAGAAATAGGTTTCAGGCACACCTTGAATGCGGAAGGCTTGAGAGATTTCTGTACCCATATCGGGACCATTTGGGTAAGTGATACCGTACTCTTCGAGGTAGGCAAGGGCTTCTGGTTCTGTGTCTACGTAATCTACGCCAATGAAAACGACATCGCCATCGGGTTGATAGTGTTGCCAAGCTTCTTCCATTTCATCTGCTTCTTGTTGGCAGGGCACACACCAAGTTGCCCAAAAGTTAAGCACAACTATTTTTCCGCGTAAATCAGTTAGCGAAACTTCATCTTTGCCTTCATATTCATAGCCTTCAAAAAGGGGCAATGTGAAATCAAAACTTGCCGTTTCTGCACCAGCTTGAACATTACCCTCACGAGCGCGTTGTAGACCCACAAAGACGATTAGCAAGAGTGCAATCATTACCCCCCAACCAGTGATTTGCGCCCAGAGGGGCATACCTTTCTTTGGGGGAGTTTCAGATGAGGTGTTTTCAGGGATATTTTCGGTCATAACTTTCTCCGTATCTTGTATTGCGCATTTTTACCTTTCACGCATTACGTTTACTTGGTTTTCTTTAGTTCTTCTTCAAATTGCGCCATATAATCGTTAGCGTCAGAATCATTTTCGCTTGTTTCTGGTTCTGTGGCTTCTAGGGTTTCAATATCTTCGTCTTCATAATCATTATCTCCTTGCCATTCTTTGAAGGCACGGAAAAGGATGACTACGCCGATTAAGATAATAATAGGCGGTACAAAGTAGACTAAAAGGTTAAAGCCTTTTTTGGGCGGTTCAGATAGTACCCGTGCGCCGTAATTATCTACAAAATACTGCTTAATTTCTTCTTCTGTCCAGCCTTCTTCTAGTTTTGTGCGAATCAATTCGCGCCATTGTTTGCAGGCTTGGGTTTCACAAACATCAAGTGGCGTATTTTCACAAACGGGACAAAATAATTCGCGCGCGATGGCGTTTACTTCATCATCTGTGACTTCATTATCTCCCTCTTGTGCTGAAACGGGAAGGGCGGCAAGGAGGGAGGTGAGAATAATGAGAAGAATTAGGATATTTAGTTTTTTCATATTTTCTTTCCAAGTTGCAAGTATGCAAGAGGCAAGTGTGCAAGTTTCGTGGTGCAAGTTTTATCTCACATTTGTACCATTATACAATGATGGTAGCGGCGGTTGAGTAGAATGACAGTATTATTGTCATTCGTATCGAAACCAGAGCGGGCGACATAAATGTCGCGTTACGGGAGGTGTTAATTAATCGGCACTCAAGTTGAAAGTCACGTGCGAACCTAAGATTTCAACATTTAAACTTTCTTTTTATCTTCATCCTTCCAGACGGCAACCAGAATCCCAATCACGAAGAGATAACTGCCAATCCAAACCCATTTGACGAGGGGGTTATGGTAAACCTTGAAAGGGGTGCTTTCTCTGGTGATGCCTTCCCAGTTGACGAGAATGACGTAAACATCATCTACGAGGGTGCTACGTACGGCGGGAATGGTCATGGGTTGACCGTCTGGGTAGAGATCGAAGCGGGGGGCAAGGGTTTCTATATATACGCCGTCTTTGCTGAGTGCCATTTCGCCACGAGTGATACGCCTACCATCTTCGTGCATAAATTGGTCAAGGCGATCGTAGCGTAGGGTGTAGCCAGCGAGTTCAATCTCTTCGCCGAGTGCGAGATGTTGTTGGGTGTCGGTTTGGAAAAGTTCGATGCCGAGTATGCCAATGCCGATAAGCACCATGCTAATATGGACAATATAACCGCCATATTTGCGCCGATTGCGTTTTATAAGATGCAAAAAGGCGGCAAAGTAATTTTCGTTTAGGTGTTCGTTTTGGCTACGAGCGCGAATGCCAATGAAAAATTCTCGAATGGTGACGGTGATGACCAAGCCGATAACGGTGAAGCCGCTTAGTGCTATCCAATTGGTGATGCCAGAAACAAGGGCAACGATGGGGAAAATGAGTGCGGCAAGAGCGGGTTTCCAGATGGCGCGTCCGAGTGTTGTGATGGTGGAGTGTCCCCACGCTGAGAGGGGGGCAATGCCCATGAGCAAAATTAGCGCGCCCCAAACAGGACCCGTAGCCCGCTCATAAAAAGGCGGTCCTACGGTTACTTTTGAGCCAGTAAAAAGCTCTGATAGAAGTGGGAAGATAACGCCCCAAAAGCTAATAATGAGAATGCTTAAAAATAGTAGAACAGTGAGAAGAATAAGGGCTTCACGCGAGAGCATAGATCGCATCTCTGTTTCTGATTTTAAACTTGCCCAACGCTGAATGAGCAGAGAAAAAGAGACAATAAAGGTAAAGGCAATAAAGATGAAGAAAAGGGGACCAATCTCACTCTCGGCAAAGGCGTGGACGGATGAGAGCACGCCAGAGCGGGTTAAGAATGTGCCGAAGATGACCAAGCCAAAACTGAGAATAATGAGAATCATATTCCACTGCTTTAGCATATTACGCTTTTCTTGAATCATAACAGAGTGAAGATATGCGCTAATGGTTAGCCAGGGGAGCAACGCGGCAATCTCGACCGGATCCCAGCCCCAATATCCACCCCAGCCGAGCACATCGTAAGCCCAGCGCATACCCAAAACGAGACCGAGCGTGAGAAAAAGCCACGCCCAAAGTGTCCACTTGCGAGTGATTCTAATCCAGCGGTCGTCTGTGCGCCCTGTAATTAGTGCGGCGATGGCGAAGGCATAGGGAATGGTGACGGCTACAAATCCCAAATACTGCGCGGGTGGGTGAATAATCATGCCTGGGTGGCGTAAAAGAGGGCTTAGCCCGCGCCCATCGAGGGGCGTTGGCACACCAGCAGGGATGAGTTTGAAGGGGTTTTCGTAAAACACGTTTAGGGCAAGGAAAAACGCCAAAGTTGCGCCAGTTACGACTAAAACCCAAGGGAGTAGCTCGCGGTCTCTATCCCATTTTCGTAAGGTTACAGCCGAAGTGAAAACAGAGAGTAGCCAAGACCAAAACAAGAGAGAGCCAGGTTGCCCACCCCACCACGCTGTGATTTTCAAATATGTGGGCATGGTGCGGTTTGTTACTGACCAAACATACTCCACATCGTAGCGGTCGTTGATGAGCAAATAAATTAAAATTGCTGATGCAATGGTGATGAGTGGCAGTGTAATTAACATCGCTCGTCGCGCGCTTTCTATCATTGCACCATCTTTTTTATTTTCCCCGTAAAGGGCAATTGCCACGCTGTAAAGCGTGACCAAAAAAGTGATAACGATAATGCCGTATCCTAAACTTGGGAGCATAAAATTTCCTTTTTATGTACACGGATTTTTATAAATCTCATGGAGAAAAACTTTTTAATGGGATGAAAAACCGTTTCGTACGTGTTTTGGGCTAGATGCCCGCTATTTTACATTGTTTTGGCGATGAGCGGGTGATTTTCCACTCCTAATAAGGGCTTCAGCCCCTATTAGGGTCGCAAGTAGGGCGACTAAAGTCGTCACTACGAGGGGGGAAGGACTTACTCAACTTGTTCTGGCACCGCTTCTTCGTATTTGGTGGGGCATTTGAGCAGAAGCTCATCGGCATAAAAAGTGCCGTCTTTGTCAACGTACCCGGTCATAATGGCTTGGGCTTCATTTTGAAGCAAATCGGGCATAGGACCGTTGTAAACGATATTAAGTCGAGGCGTGTCTTCTTCGCGAACCGCATCATGGAGCACTTTTGCCAACCCACCCTGTGATTCAATTTCATCATTGTCGCCAGTAACGTGTGCTACTGTGAAGGTGATATTGAGCGTCTCTTCATCGTACTCGATGGTATCGCCCAACACCGCGCCAGAGATTCGCAAAGACTTGCCAACAATTTCTTCTTGTTGCGCAACAACTTCTTCAATAGTCATAAAGTATTCCGCACTGGCAGAAGTAGAGGAGGCGATTAAGTAAACTACAGCGGCAACAATCAATAAACCGCCAATTATAAATTTTGAGTTTTTCATAGCATAAGTCTCCAGTAAAAAGGGTATAGACCCGATATTTGAATTTGTTTTTTAATAAGTTGTATTTTCACATACTTAGATTAACCTAATCTGATAAAAGGGGAGGAAGAATATCACATTTGTTGAATTACATAAAACAACTGCCTTTTTTCTGAAGTACTACAAACCCTTCATGTTATCTTTACCTTTTCTTTACATTAGTTTAGTATATTCACGCAGAAGACAGCAAATAAAAATATTTTGTAAAGAAAAAGGAGCTAAAATGTTCAAGAAAATAGCAATAGGATTATTAGTGTTAACGGTACTCGGGGCAGGTGGCGCGGCGGTAGCATATCAGGCTTCAACTGCTGAGGCAGAGCCAGAGTTGCAAGATGTTGTTGCCGAAGAGCAAGCGCATGGAAACAGCGTGCAAGGTCAGCAAGGCGAATCTCAGGGACAGCAAGGTGAAGCACAAGGAAACGCAGAAATGGTAGCCGAGGGGGCACTTGGTGAGCCTTGGATGGAAACAGGTATTATTGCCGCAATCGAAGATGCTGGTATTCAACTGAGTTTAGAAAATGGTGAAACCGCCTTTGTAGAATTAGGACCTCCCGATTTTTGGACTACTCAAGGCGTTACGCTTGAAGTTGGCCAAACAGTTTCTGTAGATGGATCAGATAATGAAGGTATGATACATGCAACAACGCTCACGACTGAAGATGGCCAAACTCTGCAATTACGCAACGAAAATGGTCAGCCAATGTGGAGCGGTGGGACTTCTGGTGAGCAAGGACAAAACGGTCAGGGTAACAGCGAAGGTCAGATGCAAGTAGATGAGTGGATTACTGTCGAAGGAACTTTGATGTCCTTTCAGGGAGGCAATATGACTATGTCTACTGTTGAAGGAGAAATTCTTTCTTTCAAAACTGGTCAACCCCGCTTTTTTGCCGAGCAGGGTATTACCTTCCAAGTTGGCGATGAAATTATCGTAGTTGGCTTTTATCAGGGCGAAGAATTTCAAGCAGGTGATATTACTCAAGTTGCTACAGAATTACGCGTGATGTTACGAGATCCAAACGGTCGCCCACTTTGGGCAGGAGCAGGAAATAGTGGTAGCGGCGGTGGTGGTGGAAATGGTAAAGGGCAAGGTGGCAATGGGGGGTAAAAAAGCCAAACGTCAAAAAAAGTCGGTTGGTAGCATGCAAGAGGAAGCCACGTCCGTTGCGGCGCATTTCATCCTTCCACGTAACGCGAGGTTTGTTCATAAAGTGTGATTGAAATATCGTGTTACGTTATCTATATAATGATTCAAAGAGCAAAAAAGAAGAACATATGATAGAAAAAGAATCTCTACCGAAACGCATTTTCAAATCTATTCAGCGTGACCCGCTTGCGCCAAAAGACGATCGTGGCAGAATGAAAATGGTGATGAACAGCCTAATTTTGCATATTCATCCCACTAAAACGCCGAAAGCTGCGCTGAAGTTTAATTATACTTTTGGTTTGGGCGGCTTGCTCCTTTTGCTCGGCACGGTTTTGGCGATAACGGGCGTGTTGCTTATTTTCGCCTATACACCCTCGCCAGATGCCGCCTATGAGAGCATGATTGCACTACAAACCGAAGTGTTTTTTGGAAATTTGATACGCAATTTGCATCATTGGTCGGGAAATTTGATGGTTGTCGTGGCAGTTTTGCACCTTTTGCGCGTTTTCTATACAGCAGGGTTTAGCAAGCCGCGCGAGTTTAATTGGGCAATGGGCATTGCACTACTTTTGCTCATTGTTGGCGCAAACTTCACGGGATATTTGCTTCCCTGGGACCAATTAGCGTATTGGGCAATCACGGTAGGTATCAGCTTGCTCGATTATGTGCCTTTGGTGGGTGAGCCGCTTACGCGCTTGCTTTTGGGCGGTTCTGAAGTTGGTGCGGCGACACTGACGAATTTTTACGGCTTGCATATTGCCATTATCCCGCTCTCAATTTTTGGGCTGGTTTCTTTTCATATTTGGCGGGTGCGTAAAGATAAAATCACGATTCCCCGCAAAATTGAGGAGCAAGCAGATAAGACCAAAGTGACTACAGTGCCACATTTGGTGAGTATCGAATTTGTTTTTGCGCTGGCTTGGGTTGCAATTTTGCTTCTGTGGTCAGCTTTTGTGAATGCTCCCCTTGAAGAAGCGGCAAACCCTGCGCATAGCCCAAATCCTGCGAAAGCGGCATGGTATTTTATGGGATTCCAGGAATTGCTCATGCACTTTCATCCCCTTTTTGGGGCGATTATTATCCCAGGGATGGGCTTATTGGGCTTGTTTGCCATCCCCTATCTTGATGCCGATATGGATAGTGTAGGAGTCTGGTTTCGTTCTGTGAATGGACGCTGGCTCGCGCTCATTAGCGCGAATCTGGGCGTGATCGGGGCATTTGCCTTCGTGCTTGTGGATGAATACTGGCTCGACTTGCCAGGGTGGTTGCCCTTTTTACCTAGTTCTATTAGTAACGGGTGGATTCCGATGGCGGGCATTTTACTTTTGCTCATTGCTTTTTACGAAGCTCTAAAAGCGATGAAAGCGACTGCTTGTGAAGCCCGTCAATCCCTTTTTACCCTTTTATTTTCAGCCTTTATTACGCTTACCATTATTGGTATTTATTTTCGTGGTGAGGGAATGGCTTTTATTATTCCGTAGTTTTTTATGCGGAGTTTCGCGGGTTGCGTGGAGAAGTGCTTTTATATTAAGAAAAAAATCTCTGAGTAATCCGAGTTCTCTCTGTACAAAAAAGGTACAGCAATTCTTTGGAGCAAAATTATGTCTAAATCAAAATTATCACGGCGAGACTTTCTTAATCTGGCTTGGGGTACAGCAGGCGCATTGGTTGCCACTGAACTGAGCTTTGTAGGATTCAAGTTTCTATCCCCGCGCGCTACAGACGGAGAGTTTGGCGGTGAGTTCAATCTCGGTGCTTATGAAAATTATCCTCTTGGAAGCGTTACGCCCATTGAAGTGGGACGCTTTTATCTCGTGCGCCTAGAAGATGGCGGAATTCTAGCCATTTATCGCAGATGCACTCACTTGGGATGCGCTGTCCCATTTGACCAAGCTACAGGCAAATTTACCTGTCCCTGTCATGGCTCGGTTTTCACCAACGAAGGCGATGTGCTCAATCAACCCGCGCCGCGTCCACTAGATATATTTGCCTTATCTATTAATGAAGAAGGTGATATTGTAGTTGATACCAGTTCGCCGATTCAGCGCGATAAAACTAGTGCAGAAGACATTTTATATGTTTAATTTTTTATCAAGATGCGTTTCCGTTCGGGGTAGTAAATATCGTGAGTTGGCACACCCGATGTACAACGCATCTAAAAGAAGAGGCAATGCACATTTGCCAATTCGATTTAAGGAAAAAATATGACAACTCCAATGAAAATAACGGGCTTTTTAGCGACCCTCATTATTTTTGCTATTATCCCTATCTATAGTTTTTATGAGCCGAAAAATCAAGAAAGCCAATTAAATAGTTACTATACCAATGCCGTTCTTACTTCCACAGATTTATATGCCGAAAACTGTGCGGTTTGCCATGGTGCGGTTGGGGAAGGGATTGGCGATATGCCTCCACTAAATAGCGAATCTGTACAGATGATGTCTACGAACGATCTTGCCAAAACTGTTGCGCGCGGACGTGATAATACCCTCATGGCGGCATGGGCGGCAGAAGAAGGCGGTATTTTTAGTAATTCTCAAATTAGTGATTTTGTTATCTTTATTCAGCAAACCAATTGGGATTATGTAGGTGTACGTGTTGCGGAATTAGGTTTGATACCCCCCGAAGTTATCGAGATGGAAGTTTCAGATGAAATGCTTTCTTCACTAGTTTCTATTGAAGGTGGCGAAACGCTTACCGCTGGCTTAGAAGTTTATGCTAAAAATTGTTCGGCTTGCCACGGCGCAAACGGAGCAGGGACAACAATTGCTCCCGCGATAGATTCCGTTGATTTACGCGCTACGCCTAAAGAAGAAATTGTTGCATTGGTTAATGATGGTGTTGCAGGAACCCTTATGGTGAGTTGGCAAAATATCCTCACCCCTGAAGAAATTAACGCTACTGTAGATTTGATTTATCGCTGGCAAGATTTGCTCTCAACGGGTATAGATTTCCCTGAGGTGGAGGTTATGAGCATCCCCGCTTCGCCTGAGTTGATTGCTGATGGTCAGCAACTTTTCAATATTGCTTGTAAATCCTGCCATGGTATAGATGGATATGGCACTCGGATGGCTCCTGCACTTAATAACCAACTCTTTCTTGAAGAAACCCCCAATGCCGCTATTTATCAGATTATTGCTGGTGGTGTTTCTGGGACTATGATGCCGGCGTGGGGCAGTCGTTTGAATGATTATGATTTGCAATCTTTGGTCGCTTTTTTGCGGAGCCAAGCAGATACCGCCCCCGCAATTATTCCCCCGATATTGGGGGAATAAATTAAAAATAAAAAGCTGATTGCCGGATTTTT
>JADGEO010000042.1 GCA_016744335.1 Anaerolineales bacterium | reverse complement strand
ATTGGAGCAAGGCTCCAAATTCGCCATCCGTGAAGGCGGTCTCACCGTCGGCGCAGGCGTTATCACCAAATTGCTTAGCTAGGCTTTATAAAAACTACTAAATTAGGAAAGAGAAACCTGGCAGGTTGTGCTTCTGCGAAGCCTAAGACCTGTCAGGTTTTCTACCTAAAAATATAGAAGGACAATCCTTAAAAAGATTGCAGAAGTGAATAAATATGTCTGGAAAAAGAGGCGTTCGCCCTGTTGTAACATTGGCTTGTGAAGAGTGTAAAGAGCGAAACTATACTACTGAAAAAAATCGCCGCAATGACCCTGGCCGCATTGAGCTGAAAAAACATTGCTCTCGATGCCGTAAGCACACCTTGCACCGCGAAACGAAATAGTTTTACAGGCATCAGACCTTAGATATCAGATTTTGGAAAACGATGAAATTTGGTGCCTGAAGTTTGAAGTCTAATATAGGCCAGTAGCTCAATTTGGCAGAGCAACGGTCTCCAAAACCGTAGGTTGTGGGTTCGATTCCTGCCTGGCCTGCCTAGAAAAAACAACGCCGTCCTCTCAAAGATATTTGAGGCGGCGTTTTATCCGTCAAATAGGATAAAGTCGCATCCGAAAATAATTACCCAATGAGAAATTATTTATCTGAAAAGAAAAGTGGTTTCAGGATGTTTACTTAAGGAGAATCTTTTGGCTAAGAAAAGTAAAAAGAGTACAGGTAAAAAACAAAATGCTGTTCAACGTTTCATTCGTGAAACAACTGGCGAACTGCGTAAAGTTTCTTGGCCCTCCCGCGAAGAAGCCACTCACCTCACAGGCATCGTTATTGTCACGATGGTTTTCATGGGTGCATTTTTGAGTATAGTAAGTGCCATATCAGACCAATTGCTATACGCCATCTTTGGTATTTAAAAACAGAGGCTCTCATGGATTTTGAAAATCCAGAAGAAAAATTGGAAGAAGTAACTCAAAGCGATGATGTAAACGGAGATATGGATATGTCTGCGGCATCTTCCTCGTTAACTGACCCAGCACCAAATTCCTCCCAAGAGGCATCACCTTTGCCCATTGAAGACGACGAAGAAGATCTTACCGATTGGTTCGTTGTTCATTGTTATTCTGGGTATGAAAATAAAGTTCGGCATAATTTAGAACAGCGCATTGAGACTATGGGTATGAAAGACATGATTTTTGATGTCATCATTCCCACCCAAGAAGAAATCGAAGTTAAAGACGGCAAACGCCGCACAGTAGAGAGGCGTGTTTTTCCCGGCTATGTTTTGGTTAACCTAATTCTTACCGAAGAATCTTGGTTTGTTGTTCGCAATACGCCTGGTGTAACTGGCTTTGTGGGCATGGGCAACCTTCCCACTCCCCTTCGCCCTGATGAAGTGGCTCAGATTATCAAACGCATGGAAGCCGATTCACCGATGATTAACGTTACCTTCAAGGTTGGCGAGCGTGTGCGTATTGTGGATGGACCTTTCAACGATTTTCGTGGAGAAGTTTCTGATATTGATATGGATAGAAGTAAGGTTCGTGTTAAGGTCAGTTTCTTTGGACGCGAAACCCCTGTTGAGCTGGACTTTTTGCAAGTAGAAAGAACTTAGTTTTAGGATTAAAAACCGGAACGCTCGTGATTTCAACTTGAGTGCCTTCGGTCGACATTGTCTCAGGTATATTGCGTAAAACGCTCTCGCTAAGAAAAAAGATTGGGTACTGCACTCTAGCCTAAATTCACGGTTGTCGCGGTGTGGAGCATCCCAAAAGCCTGCATTAAATCATCAAATCCCGACAAGAATAAGTGTCGGTTTAAAAAAAGTGGGAGGGTGTAAATCCCCGTTAGAACCACATAGGAGTAAAAATGGCAAAAAAATATAAAGCAACAATACGTTTACAAATTGAAGCGGGCAAGGCTAACCCCGCACCGCCTATTGGGCCCGCATTAGCTGGGCACGGCGTAAACATCATGGCGTTTTGTAAAGAATATAACGCCAAAACATCTAGCCGACCTGGGGAAATTCTCCCTGCTGAAATTACCGTTTTCACCGATGGTTCTTTCACCTTTATCCTGAAAACCCCTCCCGCCGCAGAATTGCTTCGCAAAGCCGCTGGTGTGGATAAAGGCTCTGGCGAGCCAAATCGAGATAAAGTTGGTTCTGTAACACAAGATCAAGTTCGAGAAATCGCAGAAACAAAAATGAAAGACTTGAACGCGATTGATATCGAAGGTGCGATGTTGCAAATTGAAGGCACAGCCCGTAGTATGGGTATTATTGTTAACAAATAATCATGTGGGAGGGCGTGAAGCCCGTTTGCACCACGGAGGATAATTTTATGGCAAAGCATGGAAAGAAATATAGAGCCGCCGCAGAGAAAGTAGAGAGAGACACCTTCTACGCTCCTAGCGATGCGATGGATTTGACAATGGAAACATCGACAGCTAATTTTGATGCAACCGTTGAGGTTCATATCCGCACTGGGCTTGACCCCCGAAAAGCAGATCAACAAGTTCGTGATACAGTAAACTTGCCACATGGTTTGGGCAAAAAAATAAGCGTTTTAGTTTTTGCTGAAGGCGAAGGAGCTACTATTGCTCGTGAAGCCGGTGCCGACTATGTTGCAGATGATGACGAAATGATGAAGAAAATTCAAGATGGCTGGACAGATTTTGATGTAGCTATTGCGACCCCTCAAATGATGGGTAAAGCTGGTCGTTTAGGTCGTGTACTTGGTCCACGTGGCTTAATGCCGAATCCTAAGGCTGGCACTGTTGTACAGGCTCAAGATTTACCCAAAGCAATTGAAGAATCTAAAGCTGGTAAAGTAGAATATCGTCTTGATAAAACTGCTAATATGCATGTTCCTATTGGCAAGGTTTCTTTTGGTTCTGAGAAATTAATGGGCAATTTTACCGCTTTAATGCGTGCGGTAGTTAAAGCCCGCCCTGCTGTTGCAAAAGTTTATATCGAACGTATAACCTTTGCTTCATCCATGGGACCTGGAATCAAAGTTGACGTGTATCAAGCACAAAATCTATAAAGTTAAGGATTAATTTTATATCCTATAACCTAAAACCTATCACTTCGCCGAAGAAAGCAGGTGCGCTAAAGGCGGTTCCTTGGGAATTCACTGAGTTCCCAGAAGCCCCTAAAGAGCTTAATCCCCCGCCCAGCCGGAGACTAAAACAATTTCATCCCCTTTGGGGGAGAAAAGTCTTTGCCTGTGAATGTAGATAGGTAAAGACTTTTTTTATGAAAGGAGGTTTAAATTGGCACTATCAAGGCAACGCAAAGAAGAAGTTTTGGCTCAATATAAAGATTGGGTGAGCCAGAGTGAAGCCCTAATTCTTTTGAATTATAAAGGGGCTTCTGTAGAAAATATGGAAGCAGCTCGTGCTAGAGTTCGTGAAGCTGGTGGCGAGTTCCATGTTGTGCAAAATCGATTGGCTAAAATAGCCGTTCGGGCTAATGAACTCGATATTCCTGAAGGATATTTCGAGAATAGCACCGCAATCGGTTTCGCTTTTGAAGATGTTGCTTCAACAGCAAAAGCCTTAGCAGATTCAGCTAAGGAAGTTGAAGCTTTTGAGTTCAAAGGCGGTTATATGGGCAAGGAAGTAATTACCGCAGAGCAAGTAGTTGCGCTCTCGAAATTACCATCCTTACCAGAAATGCGCGCAAAACTACTTGGCACCATCCAAGCTCCTGCGAGTCAATTGGTACGTACGCTTGCCGAGCCCGCTCGTGGGCTTGCGGCTGTACTCAAAGCACGTTCGGAAGAAATTGCTACGGCATAAGACGTAGAAAATTATCAAATTAATAACGAAATAACTAAAAAAACTAAGAAATAATAACTAATAGGAGTTTTATAATGGCTGTTGATCTTGAAAAAATTGTTGATGAATTAAGTGAATTAAGTGTCCTTGAAGCCGCAGAATTGGTTTCACTTTTGGAAGAAAAATGGGGCGTTTCTGCCGCCGCACCTGTTGCTGTTGCCGCCGCTGGTGGTGCCGCTGAAGAAGCTGTAGAAGAAAAGACCGAATTTGATGTTGTACTCAAAGATGCTGGTCCTAAGAAAATTAATGTTATTAAGGCTATCCGCCAATTAACTAGCTTAGGTCTTAAAGATTCCAAAGAATTGGCTGAAACCGCTGGCTCTAAGATTCTTGCAGAAGTTGGCAAAGATGCCGCTGAAGATGCAAAAGAAAAACTTGAAGCCGCTGGCGCAGTCATTGAGATTGTCTAGTCTTTCAAGACAAAATAGAAAAACAAAAAAGCGGCTCTTTTATGAAGAGCCGCTTTTTTTATTCTTGTGAAAATCCCCTGGTTCCTTTAAGGGAACAGGGGATTTTTATGTTTTTTGTCCAATGGTCTTTGTGAAGAAATATGCCTTAGATAATGGTCTTGTCTATTTGGCGAATCACCATCACTACTTTGCCTTTGATTTCTAAGGCTTCATCTTTATCTATATAAATGGCTTCCATCGTAGGGTTGGCAGGTTGGAGCCTGTAGCGATTGTCCTCTTTATAGAAGTATTTGAGGGTTGTTTCATCACGCTCAGGAAGCCAAACTGCGACCATGTCACCGTTTTTAGGTTCACCACCAGACTTCATGACCACGATATCGCCATCATTAACCATGGCATCAATCATTGAATCGCCATCAACTTCTAGCGCAAAGAGTTCATCTTGGTCTCCACGTGTAGGTAGTAGGGTGCGGGCAATATCTACCGAAGATTCGGCGTCAAAATAATTGAAATCAGAAGCGGGGACAGGAATAGGTGCACTTGCTACAATTCGACCTGCTACAGGGATTTTGAACATCTCGCCAAGTGGATTCAGTTCGGTCAATTGAATTCCACGGGAGATTTTGCGTTGACGTTCAATCTTGCCCATTTTTTCTAATTGGTCTAAATAATAATTAACTACCGATGTAGATGAAATACTTGTTGCTTTACCGATTTCTCGGATAGTGGGTGGATATCCTTCACGTTTTTGGTGTGCTCTCAAAAAACTTAGAATTTTTTCGTGGCGTTCACTGAGTCCTTTTTTTTTGCGTGCCATCATAACAGCCTCCAAATTAATTATTCGCTCATTTGTGCTATAAAATAATACCCGAACATGCGTTCTTCGTCAAGGGGGTTTCGGAAAAAATGTGGGCTAAAAGAATTCTTGTTATATAAAAGTTGTTTTGAAATCGTTTTTTTCATAAAAGGCAACGCAGGGATGAATAAAATCAATGCTGATATTGATAATGTTAAGAAAATGCTTGACAATGTTTTGTTTTTGTGTATAATGTGTGCATATTGATAAAGCAAACTTCTAAATCTTAAGGAGAAAAAAATGTTTACGACAAATAATCACTACGAATTGCACATTGCTCGTCAAGCTGAGCTAGAGAAAAACGCAAAGAACAATTCATTGCTTGTATCTCTTCAAAAAAATGACGGTGTATCAGCTCTACGCAAACGTGTTGGGTCGAGCTTGATTTCTGTTGGTCAGAGACTTGCAGAGCAACCTGAGCGAGAACTTCAGGTTGTATTCTCTTCATAGTTTCGGTTGCTTCAGCTTCAAGGGATGAAGCAATCAAATTCGATAAGTCAATTTTATTGCAGGGCAAAAAATGATCAAAAACCAAATCGCACGCTGGAAGGCAATCTATAACGAATACCCTAAAACATTCTGGATATTAATCGCCGTTTCTTTTATAGACCAATTAGGTGGAGCCTTACTTTTTCCCTTCTTTGCGCTCTACATCACTGCAAGATTCAATGTTGGGATGGTCGAAGTCGGCATCCTTTTTGCGCTCTTCTCCTTTTCAGGTTTTTTCGGAAGCCTCTTGGGTGGCGCGCTAACCGATCGTTTTGGGCGGAAGCAAGTTGTTATTTTTAGCCTTGTTGCTACATCTATCAGCAGTGTCTTTATGGGGCTTGCCGATAGCCTAGAAGTTTTCTACGTCATCGCCGTTCTTGCGGGTATTTTCAGTGTTGGCGGTCCGGCTCGTCAGGCAATGGTTGCTGATATTCTCCCAGAGAAAAAACGAGCACAGGGATTTGGTGTCTTGCGTGTTTCTGCCAACCTTTCTGTAGCTATTGGTCCCGCCATTGGCGGTCTACTCTTGGGCGTGACCTCCTATCTTAGCCTTTTCATAATTGATGCCGTAGCCAGCACAGCAGTTGCTCTACTCTTTGCGATGGTCATCCCAGAGACAAAACCAGAAAAAGAAGAAGGCGAAGAAGAGGAAAGCGTATCTCAATCTTTTGGTGGCTATCTAACCGTAGCGAAAGACTCCCTTTTTATGCTCTTTGTTGGCGCCTGCATCTTAATGGGATTGGTCTACGTCAACCTAAACGCTTCACTTGGTGTTTATCTGCGTGACGAATTCTCCATAGCCGAATCTGGCTATGGGATGCTTTTGAGCCTAAATGCACTTATGGTTGTTCTTTTTCAATTTCCTATCACGCGCCGTGTAGAAAATCGTCCGCCCATGCTCGTTATGGCGGCAGGGATGTTGCTCTACGCCATCGGCTTTGGGATGTATGGCTTCGTCTCGACAAAGGCTATGTTTATTTTCGCCATGATTATCCTCACTGTCGGAGAAATGTTCATCGCCCCTGTTTCGCAAGCCCTTGTAGCCACTTTCTCGCCTGAAAAAATGCGCGGACGCTATATGGCGGTCTTTGGTATCTCTTGGATGGTACCTTTTGCTGTTGGTCCTTACCTTGCGGGTCTCGTTATGGATAATATGGACTCTCGCATTCTCTGGTATATCACAGGGACAATTGGCATAGTAGCTACTTTTGCCTTCCTTTGGCTACACGGAAAAATGGAACCAAAACTAGCTGATATAGAAATTGAAGCAACCGCATAACATGATATTTATGCATACTAAATTGAATATCGAATACAAATAAAGGAGTTCCCTCATGAACCAAATTCTTACCCAATGCCCCGTCTGCAAAGGCGAACTTGCTATTACCCGCCTGCACTGCTCATCTTGTAACACCGCCATCGAAGGGCGTTTCTACTCAGGCGCATTTGCCAATCTTTCAAAAGAACAAATGAAATTTATAGAAGTATTTGTTCGCAATGAAGGAAAAATTAAACACGTAGAAAAAGAACTCAACCTCTCCTACCCGACTATTCGTAACCGTTTACACGAAGTCATCCGTGCTATGGGTTACGAACCCGGCAAGGAAGAAAGCGCAGGCGTAAACGAAGAAACCCGCAGGCAAATTCTTGCAGACCTGGATGAAGGCAAAATCTCAGCCGAAGATGCCATGCGCATCCTCAATGGCGAAGAAGGATAAAGATGAAGAAAAAAACTTTAACAATGGGTCAGATTTCAGTTTTAGAAATCATGGATATTCCCGGCGACCTCCGCGTTAGAGGCTGGGAACATAATGAAGTTCAAGCAAAAACCAGCGGTGATATCCTCGAACTTATCGCAAAAGATGAAAAGATCAGCCTGAAATGTGATGACGACCTCATCCTATCTCTACCCAAAAACGCAAAGCTCAAAATTGCCAATATCGCAGACGATGCCAGTTTTCGTAATGTTGGTCAGGTAGAAATCGACAATATAGGTGGCGACCTTAGCTTGCGCTATGCCACATCGCTTACGCTCAAATCTGTTGGCGATGATGCCTCTATCCGCAATGTGGCTGGGGCGGTCAGCATAGACCAAATCGGCGATGACCTGTATTTGCGTGACGTAGAAGGTAATATTAACGCCAGCGTAGGTGATGATGCCATTTTATACATCTCACCCCAAAAAGACACTCAACATAAAATTACTGCGGGCGATGATATCCTTCTTCGCCTTCCCGATAACGCAGATGTGAGATTAGATTTAAACGCCGGCGATGAGCTAAATATAGACTGCCCTAATACAGAAAAATCGGATGGAAAACAGCGGCGCAAACTTGACCTTGGGCTTGCTACCGCCAAAATAACGCTATCTGCGGGTGGAGATTTACGCGTGACCTCAGCATCCGAACCCTGGGCAGATGCCGCATCTTTCGACATCCCCCTCCCATTTTTAGACGCAGACTTCCCAAAACTAGCTGATGATTTTGCTGAAAAAATCTCCCGAAAAATGGATACCTTCCCCGATGAAATTTTCGATGAAATCTCTACCCACCTAGACGATTTCCCCGACAGATTTGCAGAAAGAATTTCTCGTAAATTAGATTCAAAATATAGAGAAGCAGATAAGAAAATGCGCAAGGCAGAAAAAAAAGCGCAAGAAGCAGAAAAAAAGATGCGACAAGCAGAACAAAAACAAAAACGAGAAAACTTTGCTCCCGAGAATTGGGGCAAAAAAGGGAAAAGCACTCCCGTCTCAAATGATGAACGCCTGCTTATTTTAAAAATGTTAGAAGAGAAAAAAATTAGCGCAGAAGATGCAAGCAAACTGCTCGCGGCATTAGAAGCGTAGCTCAAGATTTATCTTGTCTCTTTTGTAGGACAACATGAATGTTGTCTTATGAGAGAAAACGGAGATCCAATGTCTGATAAAGAGTTGAAAGAAATACTAAAAATGGTAGAAGATGGCAAAATAACAGCCGAAGAAGCCAGTGATTTGCTAACCGCCCTCGAAGAGGAGAATGCTTACGCAGAATCAGAAGCGGATACAACGGAAGCAAGCCACACGTACACGCGCGAAGCGGATCCTAATCTAGATGCTATCGCCGATAAAGTGCGCGGTTATTGGCGCATCCCGTTGGGTATTGGCATCGTCATCACCGTTTTGGGGTCTTTGTGGATGCTTGGCGCTATGCAATCGGCAGGATTTGGTTTCTGGTTCTACTGCGCGTGGTTCCCGTTTTTATTGGGGGTGCTCATTATTAGTATTGCCGTTGGGAGCAAAAAATCGCATTGGTTATTTGTAAAAGTCAAACAAGCCCCCGGTGAAACACCGCAAAATATCACCTTTGGATTTCCGCTCCCCTTAAGGTTTTCAGCGTGGATTTTACGGAATTTTGGGCATCATATTCACGGTTTAGATAATGTGGTTGGTGTAGAAGAAATTTTAGAAACATTAGCCGATACGCCCATAGGCGATTCTGCCCTGATTGTAGATGTGCATGATGACGATGGTGAAGAAGTACAAGTTTTTATAGGGTAGCCCCCATCCTAACCTTCCCCTTGATGGGGAAGAGACAAGAGACATATTCTCCCCCATGAGGGGGGAGATTAAAGAGGGGGGCACAAAGGAGAAAAAATTATGATGGCGACAACTGAAGAACGCATGAAAATTTTGAAGATGATTAGCGAAGATAAAATTACGGCAGAAGAAGGTGCACAACTTTTATCGGCACTCAGCCAAAGTGATAAAACGCCTCATGTCCGTTTCAAAGCTGGCACCCCGCGCTGGCTACGAGTGCGTGTAACCGATGTGGGTAGTGGACGCTCAAAAGCCACCGTACAAATTCCGCTTTCGCTGGTAGATGCTGGGATGAAAATTGGTGCACATTTTGCCCCAGAACTCGAAGGAATAGAAATGGATAGCATTATGACTGCCTTTCAGGAAGGGATGACGGGTAAGATTGTTGATGTGATTGATGAAGAAGACGGCGAGCATGTAGAGATTTATATTGAGTAGTTTCTCAACTATTTGCCGTAGAAAATGATGGCAATAAAAAGAGCATGGATTTTTCCATGCTCTTTTGATTTAAGGAGATAAACTTTTTGTCTTTGTCAAAAACGATGAGAAATTAGCTTAAGTTTCTGTTAAAAGCGATCCACTTTGGCAGACAGAAGAGGCTATATTTTCTATTTGTGCTTTAGATGGGATATTGAATACCCATATTTAGACGTAGATTTCATCTGTGTTGAAGAAGGTTCACTTAAAGATTACCTAAAAGAAAATATGCCTGCATATCTTGAAAATTAGGTAGATGCAGATACTTTTCCTTAGGTAATACGTTTTATGCAATACGAAAAGAGAGAATTTGAATTCAGGAATCGCCTTAGGGGAGGTCGTCTTTTCAAAAGAGCCGTAAGAGCCGTTTTAGTAAGTGTGAAGTAAGAGGAATAAATCAGGAAACAGTAAGTCCGTAGATTAGTAGATCAGGTATCAGTAAAAACAAAAGCCTTCCAAAGTCTCGAAGACTTCGGAAGGCTTTTTGATTCAGCATTTAAGATGCTGATTTTTCCCTTGTCTGTTTAGTGAAAAATAAACGTTTGTTTATTTTTCTTTATAACAAAGAAAAGTTATTGACGATTCCCCCCCCCCCGTATAATACGCACCAAAAGAGCGTAACGCAAGATTCATCTTGCATAAACGAAGAAACTCGGTTTTTTAATGTTTTGCAAAAGAAACTAAAATTAAAAGTTATCCTAAAAAGCATTCAAAATACTTTTTCAGAAGAAAAACCGAGTTTCTCTTATAGAGGAGAACCCCCATGCAAAACCCCAAGCAATCCCAAAGCCTGCACGTTGAAACCCTGAATAACGAACTCTCAGTTTACGATTGGCAACGCCAGCAAATGCACTCGCTGAACCCGACCGCCGCACAGGTTTTTGCCCTATGCGATGGCAAAAACAGCCCCGCCCAAATGGGCATTCGCTTGGCGATGCCCGAAGCTGCTGTCTTGCAAGCACTTGGCGAACTGAACAAAGCTCACCTACTCGAAGCCCCTGTGCAAAAAGCAAGCTGGCTTGAGCAAAGCGTGAGCCGCCGTCAATTTGTTAAAGTAGGTGCGGGCGTTGCCGCCGCCGCAATTGTTTCTATTATGCTCCCCAGCCCCGCCGCGGCGCAATCGGCACCGCCACCATCCGCAGGCATCACGCGCACTGCCCTTGTGGGGACTACAGTTTCTATGAACAACAATTCCACTGCCTTAAGTGCACCCATCACCGATGCTGAAATCACAGCTCTCGCCCCCACCCAAATTACGTTAACTTGGTCAAGCGGTATTTCCCCGACAGAAGATTATAATTTTTCTCTCTGGCAATCTAATGGGAGTAATCAGGCAAATGGTTTTATGAGGATAGCCGCAGGTTCCGCCTCACTACAAACCAGTGTGGATGCAACTATTTGGACAGGTAATCGCCCTTATACTTATATACGCATTTCCACCCCCGCTCTACTAGATACTTGGAATGTAGGCACGCTGACAATTACGCTCAGCTAAAAGCGGCGTTTATTCTAGCCGTATAAATTTTATTCACCATAGAATCTAACAAATCTAAAGGAGAAAATATTATGTCAGAAACAAGTGAATCTACTCCGACAACAGAACTAACTAATGCCTATTTAGCTCTTGCCAAGAGTTCGCTAGAAAATAATATAGCCCTTACCAAGCAAGCTGTTCAGGAAAACCCTGAGTTTTCCGCTAAAGTTCAGATGCCCCTTTCTTCTTTAGATAATACCCAGAAAGCATCGGCGCAAATGGGTTTGTCTTCGGCACTCATCCATTCGTGGATATACACCGATCCAACCCTTGTTTTTGAAGACGGCAGTAATCTGGAGTTCAAAGGAGGTGCATGGGGTATTGGCTTAGGTGGCGGTGTGATTTGGATGGGGGGATATATGATTCCTTCTGCCGATTTGGTGGGTGATATTGATTTTTCTTTTCATACCAATCCCACATTTACAATAATAGAGTTTTTTAAGAACGGAAATCCTGCTGGCTCGTTAGCGGGCGGGGGGATTAATGTTCAGGTTGGTTTCTTCACAGGCACAGGAACATTTACAGCAACTTGATAGTTAGTGGTCGGTATTTGGCGGCACAGGCGGCAGAAATATCTAGAAATACGAGGAAAACTCTGATGTTTTTCGGACACGCAGGTGATGAGCTTGATGCAATTGCTTTCTACTACGAGTAGGCTGAGTTGAAAAGCGACAAAAACTTAAAGCTATATATAAAACCAGACTTCGGGAGTGCTACGCAAGGCTTCGGAAGTCTTTTTGTTTCATCATTCTGACTTCATAAAACGTTCTGGTATACTTAAAGCGTAATTTTGACTAATTTAGGAAATCAAATGCAATATAATTTTGACTGGGATTCCGTTAAAGAACGAAAAAATATCCACAAACATAGGTTCTCATTTCGTCAAGCATCTACAGTCTTTCGTGACCCTAATCATATTTCGATATACGATGAAAATCACAGTGTGAGCGAAGGTCGTTGGGTAACAATTGGCGTTGACCAAAGTGCTGTCCTTCGAGTTCTTGTGCATACTTTTGAGCATCTTGATGAGAATACAATCGAAATTCGCATTATTTCAGCTTGTAAGGCAAGCCGAAAAGAAAAAATAAACTATAAAAGTGAGTTATGATGAAAAAAGAATACGATTTTTCTAAGGGAGAACGTGGAAAATTCTACACCCCTGATGCCAAGTTTGTATTTCCTGTTTATCTTGAACCAGATGTAGACGATTATATAAATCAACTGGCAACAAAAAAGGGTCTTGATGTTCAGACTTTGGTTAACGAGTGGTTGAGAGCAAATATAAAATTATATACAAGCGTCTCTGCTGACCAGTAATTGGTAAATTAGTAGATTAGTAAATCAGTAGGTCATGTTGGGGGCATGACCTGTTTTTTTCGCAAATGTAGGGGCGTACCCTTGCGGTCGCCCCTCCCTTGCGGTCGCCCCTCCCTTGCGGTCGCCCTATTGGGCAAGGGCGAGCCTTGCCCCTACCCCAAGATGTTGAGAAGACAGCGTAAATGCCAATTAAGGGCACGCAAGCCTAAATCACGCGCGTTTTGAGATCTTGTTTAGACGGGAAAATGTTTTTCGTTCACGCATCTGCTTCTTTGGCGGGGACGTCGCCGAGAGCATTTTTGCAAGAGGTCTAGTAGCGTTTCTCCATTTTTCTTTTTGTCCTTCCCCACCTGAGAAGAAAAAATTGACCGTCTCCCGTAGTGCGAGATTTATCTCGCCTGCTTATAAAATGCGACATAAATGCGACATAAATGTCGTGTTACGAAAACTTTAGGAAAAAAATATGACACTCCCTACCTTAGCCCACATCACCACCTGACAAGAAAAAATTGACCGTCTAGGTTGGACGGATGGAAAAACTTACACCGCTTACGGCTTAAGATTCGGATTACGAAGTAACAGCCCTTTAGCACTGGATGAAGCGAAAGCGCACTTGCCCTTGGGTTGGCAGTTAGCCTGGGGGGGACCTGTACTGAGCAAAGTCGAAGTGCTGAGGGGGGGAACGAAGTAGATATTCTCTATTCTTTGCGTTTGGCTGAAAACAGCCCCAAAAACAGCCCCCTCCCAGCCTCCCCCAAAGCGACGGAAAAACTGTCGAGCGACGAAGAGATGTCGAATTTGGGGGCAAAGTCTCCAGAACTCGAGCATCTCCTCTATTGCGGTTCAGCTCTCATCTCACGCACAGAAAATCTGGGAGAACTTTTAACTGCGCTCGAAAATCATAGCGAATTACTGACTGCCGCTCGTTCAAAGGACTATCTTTTTATTCATGCTGGCGTAGTGGCATGGAAAGGGAAAATAATTCTCATCCCGGGGCGAACCATGAGCGGTAAAACATCGCTAACGCACGCCCTGCTCCACGCCGGTGCCACCTACTACTCAGACGAATTTGCCCTGCTCGATGCCGAAGGGCTTGTGCATCCTTACCCTGTGCCGCTCTCCATCCGTAAAGGGGATAACGTCGTTGGCTGTAAAACCGCGCTCGAAGGGCTTGGCATAAAACCCGGCACAGAACCCTTGCCCGTAGGTTTGGTCGTGGTTGCCAAATATAAACGCTATGCCCGCTGGAAACCCGAAATTTTAACACCCTCCGAATCCATGCTCGCCATGATGAATAACACAGTCGCCGCGCAAGGAGACCCCACCTTTTCGATGCCCATACTCAAAAAAGTGGCTATGAACGCAAAAACCATCGCCAGCAAACGCGGCGAAGCAAAGCGGGTTGCGCGGGCTATTCTTGCAGAACTTAAATAGAACGCGGATGACACGGATTTAGCGGATTTACGCGGATTTTTAAAAACTATTTTTTTGTTTTTAAATCTGCGAGAATCCGCCTAATCCGCGTAAATCCGCGTTCTATCCTTTACGCCCCATGAAAAATCTCCCCGAACTCTACAATCTCCTTACCCTCTGTGCCAGAGCGCAAGGAAACCCCGCTCATTACGACCTACTCAGAGAAGCCGCCGAGCAACTACCCTCTTGGAAGGATATACCGCGTCTAGCCGAATTGCACGGCATTGCACCGCTGGTTTATGAGCATCTAAAAAAAGCCGAAATTAACATCCCCGAAACTGCCGAAAATGATTTAAGAGCACATTATCTGCGTCATAACCACGCCAATCGCATCCGCACGCGTGCGTTGGTTGAAATTCTGCAAAAATTTCAAACTGCCGATATTCAGATTTTGGTACTCAAAGGCATGGCAGTCTCGCATCTCGTCTATCCCAACCCCAGACTGCGCCCCATGAGCGATATAGACCTGCTCGTAAGCAAAAAAGATTCCCAGCGGGGACAAGCCCTCTTGCTAGAATTAGGCTTCCACCTTGCAAGCGGGCACGAAACCCCAGACGGCCATCATCATCTGCCCATCGTTCAGCGTAGGGTCGAGGGCGTAAATGTGGGCATCGAACTTCACCATAATCTCACGCGGGCACTCACCGCTCATACCCGTTTTGAAGCCCTTTACCCCAGTGCACTCTCCTTTGAAATAGAAGGTGTCTCAGCAAAAGCACTAAGCTACGAAAATATGCTGGCACACACCTATCACCATGCAATGGATGCCTCCATTCAACCTTTCCGATTAATCTGGATAGCCGATATGGTCAGCCTCGTAGAATGCTATACCGAGCAGATGGATTGGGATACGCTCCCGCCCAAAATCTACAATGCCCTAAGCGTAATCAACTGTCTACTTCCCATCGAGGGCGTACCCCAACGTGAAAAGGGCTTGCTTACAGCTTCGTCAACATTATCTCGAAAAACGACCCTGTCGCAGGGCTGGCCCTTCTCTGTAATCCCCTCCCAAAGCGAAGCTGAACATTTGCAAAATGCCCCGAAAGCCCTTCGCCCCTCGGCGTGGTGGTTGCGTCTCTATTTTGGTTTATCTCCAGATGAACCCCTCTTATGGAAAAGAATTTTATATCCCCTACATCTTTTTGGGGGAATACTACGTATCCGAGGGCAGGTACATATTGCCCAGCAAATCAAAGCCTACTTTAGGCGTGGGGCATGATAAACAGATTGCCTTACACTCGTGACTCGCGAATTCTATAATCCCTTTATGTGGAAGACTATCTCCCCAGAAGAGCCGTGAGAGCGGTCTTAGTGGATATTCGTTAAATAAAAGCCCTCAAGTATTTTCAAAATACTTGGGGGCTGAAATTGTGTAGAAGAGCAACGCATTTTTCAGATGCGTTGCTCTTTTTTAGTCTACAGTCAAAGTCTTCGACAAATTGCGCGGAAAATCGGGGTCGTAGCCGCGGGCAACGCTCATGTGATAGGAGAGCAATTGTAGGGGCAAAACTGCTAGCAATGCGCTAATTTGCTCTTCGGCATCGGGGATGATAATTAGATCATCGGAATTATCATGCAGGCGTTTGTCGTCTGGACCAATGACGATGGCGCGTGCGCCACGGGCGGTGACTTCGTTGATGCCGCTGATGATGAGGGGAATGTCATTTTTCCCCGATGTGAAAATAATGGGGTAGTTTTCTGTGACCGCCGAAAGGGGACCATGCTTAAATTCGGTGGATAGCATCCCCTCGCAATGGGCGTAGGTGATTTCTTTGAGCTTTAGTGCCCCTTCAAGGGCGATTGGGAAAGTCGAGCCATATCCGAGCGTATATAAATCGTCAACATCGTCTAAAGTGGACGCGAGGTGCTCAACTTGGGGTGCGACCATCTCGAGCGTTTTCTCCATTAACGCGGGGATTTGCTCAAGCTCTGTTAAATCTCGTCCTGCCATTTTGTAGGCGAGATAGAGAAAGTTGTAGACTTGGTTGGTAAATGTTTTCGTAGCGGGGACGCTGATTTCGTAGCCGCATCCGAGGGGGAGGCAACTTTCAGTCGCTTGGGTGAGGGTGGAGCCAATCACGTTGGCGATGCCGAAAGCCGTTATCCCCTTTTCTTCGGCGGCGTGGAGGGCGTTGAGGACATCCTTTGTTTCACCAGATTGGCTGACGAAGATACCCACATCATCGTGATTGACAGTTGGGGCAAACTGGGAGATGAATTGGGGTGCAAGTACGGGAATCGCCGCGCGCCCTGCTATTTGGGCGAGGGCAACCGATCCAGAGATGCAGGCGTGATAACTTGTCCCGCAGGCAATCAAGTAGAGGTTACGCGCGTTCCGCATTTTATCCACAATAGAATCTAGCTCGAATGAATCATCCAATAAATGATGCAATTCCCGCGCAACTTGGGGCTGTTCGTGAATTTCTTTGAGCATAAAGTGGGGATATCCGCCCTTTTGTACGGCATCCATTGTTTCGGTAATCGTTTCAGGCTCACGCTCGATAAGTTTGCCATCGGTAACGGAGCGGAGTTCGACGCGGTCTGCCCAGAGAATGATGATTTCGCCATCTTGCGGGCGGATGATTTTGCGGGTGAGGGGGAGGAGCGAGGGCAGGTCGGAGGAGAGGCAGGTGAAGCCCTCGCCGATGCCGATGACGAGACCAGAGCCTTTTTTCATGGCGTAAAGTTTGTCGTCGTTGACTTGCCCGATGACGAAAGCGTAGTCGCCGCCGAGATCGCCATAGGCGAGGCGGATTGCGTCTATGGTCTCGTAGCCGCGCTTGACGTAACGCTCGACCGCGTGGACACAACTCTCGCCATCATTCTCCGAGCGGACGGTAAGACCCTCAGCGATAAATTGCTCGCGTAACTCGATATTATTGACGACATTGCCATTATGCGCGCCGACCATCAGACCATTCGAGTCGAGATGCGGTTGGGCGTTGATTTGTGAAGGTACGCCGAAGGTCGCCCAGCGGAGTTGTGTGATGCCGCGCTGACCGCTCATCTCGGCGATATTGTATTTTTCTGCGACTGTGTCCACTTTGCCTTCATCTTTACGAAGGTCAATTTTGTCGCCGCTGATGGTCGCCATCCCGACCGAATCGTAGCCGCGGTAGGTGAGGCGTTCTGCCGCGCTGATGAGGATTTCTCCCAGATTTTCTTCTTTTTCTTTGACGATACCGAAAATACCGCACATAATTTATCTCCTGAGTTAGTTTTTTGGGTGAGGGAATTATAGCTGAGTTTATTCACAGATTGTGCAGATTTTTCAAATGTGAATAACGCAAAACACTTTTAAACACAAAGTTCACCAAGTTCCACGAAGGAAAAACTTTTGGCTTTGCTTTTAACTTTGTGTGCCTTCGTGTTCTTCGTGGTTAAAGCTTTTAAAAACCCGCATTCTATTTACCTAGAATTGAACAGTCCTTAGAAAGAACACATATTATTTTGCATTTCTGATATATAATATCGCAATGGCAATCACTACGCTCCCTCAAAAACCAGCAGGCAAAATGCGTCCGCTTAATATCATGCGCGACCTCCCTAAAGTAGCTGATTTAGTAGCTCTCTGCTTCAAAAAAAATATGGATAGCGAAGGAAAAAGCTATTTGGCGCAAATGCGTTCGGCAAGCAACTCGCTAAGCTCGGTGCCACTCAAGGGATATGTTTGGGAAAATCAAAAAAATATTATTGGCAATATCAGCATCATCCCCTTTCGTAAAGCCAAAAAAAATGTCATTCTACTCGCCAATATCGCCGTTCACCCCGATTATAGGCGCAAAGGCATAGCCCGCGCACTTACCCAAAAAGGTATAGAAACTGCTGAAAAACAAGGGGCAAAATCCATTTGGCTTCATGTTGAGCGTGAGAATATCGGCGCAATTAATCTCTATAAAGAACTTGGTTTTCAGCCCCACAGCCATCGCACCACTTGGGACGCAGGCAGAGAATTAACGCCACCGAAAAAGAATGCCAATATACGCATCACCTCCCGCAAGGCATATTTTTGGGATGCGCAAAATAGCTGGTTAAAGCAATCTTATCCCGAAGCCATTCGATGGTATAAAATGCCCGATTTTACTATTTTTAAACCCGGTTTTAAACATTGGCTACACCGTTTATTTGTGGAATATGATATTAAGCAATGGGCAGTTCAGCGGGATGGAGAACTCCAAGCCCTAGTAATGTGGAAGGAGACACATACGCGACGCTCGCCTTTATGGCTTGCTACCGCTCCACAAGCGGATTCTGAATCTGTAACTATGTTGCTTCTTTATGCTCGTCATCAACTTACCTCCCCCAAACGGGTGCCAGGTCTTGATTTTCTGGCTGGTAAATTCATCCCCGCTTTTGAGCAAGCCGGCTTTAGCCCTCAGCGCACCTTGTTGTGGATGGTAAAGTAGAAAAATGACATTCTCCACACAGCCGTTCACTGAGGGGAATAAAGACGGGGTCACGCGCGTTGCGTGGCTCTTGAAATATCCCAAAAAGTTTTTTTGATGAAAACTCATGAAATAACGTGAGAAAAACATTTTTTCTATGAACTCTGTGGTTTTTGTGGTAAAAGTTTTTCACAAACTCACATCAAATCTTTGTTTCTTTAAAATATGGAGCGTAATATGTCTGAAGATTGTATTTTTTGTAAAATTATTGCCAAAGAAATCCCGGCTGAAATTCTTTATAGTGATGAGCGTGTAACCGCCTTTCGTGATATTGAGCCTGCCGCGCCTGTGCATATTTTAGTTATTCCCAATAAACATATCCCCTCGATGAATGAAGTTGAGGAAGAAGACGAAAAACTGATTGGGCATTTGTTCACCGTTGCTAAAAAAATAGCCATAGAAGAGGGCATTGCCGAGCGCGGTTATCGCTTAACTATGAATGTAGGCAAAGAAGGGGGGCAAGTGGTTTTTCATTTACATTTACATTTACTGGGCGGAAAGCCCTTACGCGTGCATAAGTATTAGATGATAAATAAGTCAGAGGAACCCGTTCCCTTGAAGGAAACGGGTTCTTCTGACCGTTGAGATAAAATAGCCCCTGCGAGGTTACAAAAATTGATAGTGGCTAAGCTTGAGTGCCATTGATTGTTATAATCCTGTTTTTTTTGCCTATCTTATTATGAGAAAGATAAAGAAGATAGGTCTTCTTCCTTAGCACAACTTATAGCCCCCTTTTTATATGATGATTTCAGTGGTGCTAAGATAAATGCCAGCTTTTGGGTTGCTCAAATCAAAGCCGATGGCTAGATCACTTATGCAAGAAGTCTAATTACCCCAATATTATCGAAATTGCCAATATGCTTGCAATAGCTATGGCGCAGAGCGCAATAAAAGCAAAGAGAATGCCAACAATGAGCATGACCTTTCCGCCTGTGCCCATTTTTTGTTCTAAAACAGCTTCTTCGGGATTGTTGGGGTCGTAGTATACGGTTATGGTTTTGTTGATGGGATATTGTGCTAAAAGTTCTTCTGATTTATTGTGGTTGCTATTCCCCGAACTTCCACCAAAATCGATGCGATTTCCTGTATAAATTACGCCGCGATATTCGTATTCATATTCTATTTCTGGATAATAAAGGGTACTTCCAGTTTCATAGCTAACTTCTTGGCGCATATAAGTCTTGGTAATTCGCCCTAAAGTGGATGCCCAATTTTGGCTTTCTTCGGCTTCTTTTTTCTGACGAAAATACATAAAAATCATTAGAGCACCGATAATGCCAAAGATGAATATAATAAAACCGCCAATTCCTATACCTACGAGCATATTTATCTCCTCAAAGAATTAAAATATTTTATTCAGTAACCAACAATACCGCTTCTCCCTCAATTGCAACCCTTTCATCTTGATTTTTACAAAGCGTTTCTAGTGTAATAATAGGTTTATCTTCGCGTACTTTTATAACAGTTACTGTTGCCGTGATAGTATCACCAATAAAAACTGGTGCACAAAACTTGAGGCTCTGGCTAAGGTAAATGCTTCCTTTTCCGGGGAGTTCTGTGCCGAGTACTGCTGAGATTAATCCCGTCACTAACATGCCATGTACCAAGCGGCGTTTGAACTGTGTTTTTTCAGCGTAAGCCTCATCTAAATGAATGGGGTTTTTATCGCCAGAAATTTCTGCAAACTTACGCACATCTGCATCACTAAAGGTTTTTGTGATTGAGGCACTATCGCCAATTTTTATCATTTTTTCTCCGTTACTTTAAAAGTGTTTTTTGTGAAATCTGTGCAACTTTGTGTTCTAAGGATTTTCACCCAATTATGGCAGTATTTCTTTCCCTTGTCTATCGCCGTTTACTGATTAGCCTGTGCCTGATAGAATTCCCCCTCATTTCTAAATAAAGCTTAGTCACATAATAATTTAAAGAAACTGCTCCGCACGGGCGTTAACGCCCGTGCTAATAGGCTAAACCCGACTAAAGTCGGCTGAGAAGAGTCTGCTTTAGCAGGCTTCAGCCTTGAGCATGGACGTTTACGTCCATGTGGAAGCAATTATTTGGTTTATTTATCTTCAAACCACCAACCCAGTTAGAGCATTTTTTTTGATAGCCTTGCACCTGTGCATGAAATTAGTAAACCTTCAACTTAAAGTGTCATGTGGCCAGAATAAAGCGAGTTTTTTAACCTATGATTTATAATTTCCGCCTTTTCTGGCGTATGACATACCGTTCTTTTATCAAAACTGCCAATAGCCCTGGTCGCCTCACAAAAAGGCGCGTTATTTTCCTTATCCTTTTTTATATCGTCTGGATTCCTACCTCTATTTCTACATGGATATTTTTGGGTCTAGATAATATCCTCTTCCCCGCCTATAAAAATCAGCCTGTTGAAAAACCACTCTTTATTCTTAGTAATTATCGAAGTGGGTCTACATTTCTTCATCGTCTACTCTCGCACGATCAGCAAAATTTTACCAGTATGCGAACATGGGATATTTATATCACCCCTTCGATTACCCAGCGAAAAATTGTAGATTTACTAAAAAAAATAGATGCGCTTATAGGAAGCCCGATCTACAAAATTATCAAAAAAATCGACCAAGTCGGCTTGCAAAAAGTTGCCATTCACCCCATCTCATTTTTTGAACCAGAAGAAGATGAAAATATCCTTTTGCATAATTGGTCTACTTTTCTCATTATTTATCTTTTCCCCTTTTTCGATGAAATCCCATCTTATCAATTCTTCGATAGAGATTTACCCGCCTCAGAAAAAGAGCGGATTATGAAGTTTTACAAATCTATGCTTCAGCGTCATCTTTACGCAACAGGCGCGGCTCACTTTGTCTCTAAAAACCCATCTTTTAGCGCAAAAATTGCTACACTTAAAGACTTTTTCCCCGATGCGCGCATTATTTATCTTGTACGCAACCCGCTTGAAATGCTCCCCTCAACCGTCTCTTGGCTCAATTACGCTTGGCATGTTTTTAGCGACCCCGCCGAAAAATATATTTATCTTGATGAAACTTGCGAACTCGCTCAGCATTGGTATCGTTATCCCCTTCAATATCTCGATAAAAACCCCTCCGAAAACCATCTTATTCTTCGTTATAACGATTTGCTCGAACATCCCAGAGCAACTGCCCGAAACTTCTATGCCCAATTTGGCTATGCCTATCAAGAAGAACTAAATGAAACCTTTACCGAAGGCATTAAACTAACCGAAGCGCGGCGTGGGGATCACGATTATTCCTACGAAGAAATGGGATATACCCGCGAAGGCATCATCAATACTTTTTCGGATATCTTCGAGCGTTTTGATTTTAATAAGGATGTATAACGCACCGCGACGCGCGTAAACTTAGGCTTGCTTGCCCCAAACCAATATTTTTTTGGCGTGAGCTTTGGTAGCTATTTTATGCTTTGGGGGAAAGGGTCAACGCAAATAAGACATTCTTTAAAACATCCATGGCTTTCCCATATTCTTCTAAAGAAATATGCTCATTCGGCGTATGGTCAAGATTTGAATTTCCAGGACCGTAAATCACAGCGGGGCATCCCCAAACTGGGGCGACGATATTTACATCGGCTGTACCTGTCTTGACAACGAAGCCGGGTTTGCCGCCTTCGGCTCTAATTCCCTTCAAAAAGGCGCGCACAAGGGGCGTATTTCGCTCCGCTTTGTAGGCGGCGATGGGGTAGCCGTTGCGCTCCACCGTCTCGGGCGCAGATAATGCTTCGAGTTGCGCGTACCAAGCCTCGGGCAGGAGCGTCACGGGCAGACGGGCGTTTATTTGCAAAGTTGCTGAGGTTTCAAATCCATCGTCTCCAGAAGAAAATCCACGCAATGAGAGCAAAATTTGCTCGAAAACGCGGGGTTTGTCGGCGTTAAAATCGTCCACCCACGCGCTCACTTTTTCCCAAATCGCAAAGGCGGCTTCGGGGGCGGTCTCTTGCCCGCTGGCAGAATGTGCCATCTCACGGCGGGTTGTCACGGTTGCCCGCGCACTGCCCTTGTATCCGAGCGTGACACGATTCCAGCGAGATGGCTCTCCGATAATCGCAAAATCGGGGCGATATTTGTCGACGATATGTCGTGCGCCAATCGATTCCCGTTCTTCATCAATTGCGCCAATAACGACCATCTGCCAGCCAGGCACTTTGCCCAAACCTGCGACGGCGTCAACAAAGCTGGATAGCGGTCCTTTGGCATCTACCGATCCGCGCCCGTATAGTAGGGGCGGAGCATGCTCCGCCCCTACTATACGCACAGGAATTTCACCAGGCACGGTATCAATATGCCCTAGCAAAACAATTTGCTTCTCGCCCTCGCCCATCACGCCGATTGCGTTGCCAATTTCATCTTTATAGGCACGCGTGAAGCCTAAGTCTTTCATGCGCTGAACGAGATAGTTCACAGCGGGAGCTTCTGTGCCAGAGGGGCTGTAGTGTTTGACGAGTTCGATTAGGGTTTGGGCTTTTTCTGTATTTGTCATATTTCTCTCGTTTTACGCCTTAAGAACTTCCTTCAACGTCTTCACCACTTCATCTAACTGCTCTTTTTCAATAACCAGTGGCGGTAAGAGACGAATAACCGTCATTCCAGCAGGGAGAGCGAGAACGCCGCGTTCAGTGAGTGCTCGCAGATAAGGGGCAACTTTATTCTTAATCTCGATGCCGACCATCAAGCCCATTCCACGTACGTTGCGGATGATGGGGGATTCTATTTTCTTCAACTCATCGAGCAGATAATCACCAAGTTCTGCGGCACGCTCGGGGAGTTTTTCATCCACGAGGGCATTTAATGCCGCCAAAGATGCCGCTGCCGCGAGGGGATTTCCGCCAAAAGTGGATCCATGAATACCTTTGCTGAGTTCGACAACACGCTCGCCAAGCAAGGTTGCGCCCATCGGGAAACCGCCCGCCATAGATTTAGCGACTGTCATAATATCGGGGCTTAAATCATAATGATCAACGGCAAACATTTTCCCTGTGCGCCCAAATCCCGTTTGGATTTCATCCATAATGAGGAGTGCCCCACGTTCACGGCAGAGTTCTTGCGCACCAAGCAGATAGTCTGCATCGCCGGGATAGACCCCGCCCTCACCTTGAACAGCTTCGAGGATTACGGCGGCGGTGTTTTCATCTATTGCCGCTTCGAGTTTTTCCAGTTTATTATAGGGAATATGCTTAATGCCTGGAATTAAGGGTTGGAAAGGCGAGCGATATTTCTTATTCCACGTTGCGGAGAGTGCGCCCATAGAGCGACCATGAAATCCACGCATGGTGGCGATGATTTCTGTCCGCTTGGTACTGAAACGGGCAAATTTAAAGGCGGCTTCAACAGCTTCTGTCCCTGAGTTGGAGAGAAAAGCTCGCTCCATGCCTGTGGGGGCTAAACTGGTCAGTTTTTCCAGCAAAGCCGCACGCGTATCGTTATAGAACATTTCCGGGCAGGAGATGATTTTTCCTGCTTGTTCGCTGATCGCCGCTACAACTTTGGGATGCGCGTGTCCAAGATTTGCCGCGCCCTGACCACCAACGCAGTCGATATAGGCATTGCCTTGATCGTCGTAAAGCGTTGCGCCTTTTCCGTGCGTGATGACGAGATCGCGCTTGGCGTATACGCCGGAGGTGTGAGCGTTTTCTATCGTTTGAGTATTTGACATAATTAGCACCTTAAAAGTAAACAACTTATATGGTAGCGGCGGTTGAGTAGGACGATAGCATTTCCATCGTCCATATCGAAACCATAGCGGATTTACAAGAAGTCTTTTTCTTTTACACCGCTTTGATTTCGATACGAGTGACAATGGTGCTGTCACTCTACTCAATTGCCGCTATTGTTTAGTAAATCACTTGATAACTGTTCCATTCCCAGCCAAAGCATTAGAAATCGAATTCTCCACCCGCCCATCAGCGATGATGACCTGCTGAACGCCTTTAAAAAGAGCTTCGCTTGCGCCTAAAACCTTTTTCTTCATTCTGCCTTGTGCATATTCGATGGCTTTATCTAAATTGGCGAGGGGGATTTCTTTGATGAGTGTGCTTTCGTCTGGGAATTCACGCATCAAGCCGGGAACGGCTGTGAGCAGAAGCAAAGTATCTGCATCTAGCGCGGCGGCGACTTCAGCGGCGGCTCGGTCTGCATCCACGTTGAGAGCTTCGCCTTTTTCGCTCATCGCCATTGGTGCAACGACGGGGATGTAGTTCGCATTCAGCAAGGTTTGGAGGAGCGAAACATTCACTTCTTCAATTTTCCCTGTGTAATCATCTCGCAAAATCTTCTTTTTGCCATTTTCAACAATGCGAATGGCGGCTTTGCGTTTGGCTTTGAGCAGACCACCGTCCACGCCGCTTAAGCCGAGGGCGTTCACGCCAAGCATTTGGAGTTGTTCAACAAGAAAAGTGTTCACTTTCCCGTTGACTGCCATCGCAAAGACTTCGAGGGTTTCACGGTTGGTGTAGCGGGAGGTGTAGCCAGATGGCGATGTCACAAAGCGAGGCGGCTTCCCAACGGCTTCGCCGAGCGCGTTTGCTTCCGCTGAGCCGCCGTGAACGAGCACGAGCTTTTGCCCATCGGCAATCATTTTAGCGACATCTTGCGAGATGGCGGAGAAATCTACGCCTTCGGTGCCACCCAATTTAACTACAATCGTTTTTGTCATAAAATCTTCCTTCTTTTTAAACACAAAGGACACGAAGAAACACGAAGGAAAAGCTTTTTTGTTTTTTCTTAGAGAACCTTTGTGTTCTTTGTGTTTAATTTATATGGGGTGTAAGCCCATAAACTCCAACCCCAGCGTCTCTTCAAATCCCAGCATCAAGTTCATGCTTTGCACGGCTGAGCCAGATGCGCCTTTCATCAGGTTGTCGATGGCGCAAATCGAGATGACGTGCCCCGTTTTGGGGTTCAGGTCGAAGCCGAGATCGGCGTAGTTGGAGCCAGCCAGGATTTTTGGTTCGGGGACGCGGTAAATTCCCCGCCTTTCTTTGACGATGCGAATAAAAGGATTTTCGGATGATGCCAATCGGTATGCTTTCCACAAATCTTTGAGTGCGACCCCATCTTTTACCTTCCCGTGGACAGTTGCCAATGCGCCACGCACGAGACCGACAGAGGTCATCGTTAAAGTGACATCTGCCAAGCCCGATTCTTGGATCACTTCGGCGGTGTGACGGTGTCCGTAAGGCTTATAGGTGCGGACGGTGCTACTCCGCTCTGGATGATGTGAGCCAGGGTTAACCGATGCTCCACCTTCAGATGAACCCACTTTGAGTTCGGCGATTATCGGTTGGTGTTCGTCTAATAATCCGGCGTTGACCAACGGGAGCAAGCCTAAATTCACGGCTGTCGCGTTGCATCCCACGCCGCTAACGTATTTGGCTGTTTTCAATTCATCCCGATAAAGTTCGGGCAATCCGTAGGTAAATTTATCCAGCCAATCGGGGGCGGCGTGCTTCTCTCCGTACCACTGTTGATAATGGTCGGCATCCCTCAGACGAAAATCTGCCGAAAGGTCGATAATATGCTCGGCAACAGCGGCGTATTTTTCGATATTATGCTGTGCCTGCCCGTGTGGGAGGGCGAGAAAAAGGACATCGGTGGGGATGAGTTCGGCGGGGTCGGTGAATTTTAGCTTGGTCTGCTTGCGGAGGTTGGGGTGCGTCTGGTAAAGATACTCGCCTAACTTTTGGCGTGATGTGGCTTGGACAATTTCGACTTTTGGATGGGGAATGAGCAGGCGCAGAAGCTCTCCGCCGGTGTAGCCAGATGCGCCGATGATGGTGGCTTTGATCATAATAACTCCAATTTTGAATGATGAACGTAGAATGATGAACTAATAGTTTTTGTCAGTGGCGGTTGAGTAGGCGATGTGCTTCGCCGTATCGAAACCAGAGCGAATTTTTAATATAACTCGCTTTGGTTTCGATACGCATGACGGTAAAACGGTCATGCTACTCAACCGCCGCTGTATCTGTTTTAATTCCGCATTCATCATTCTACATTTATAGTACTTCTATTTCTCCGCGCGCCACCTTCATCAAATAATCCACAATCAAGCTGGGAATATCAACGCCGGTTGTTGGGGCGGCGGTGTGGAATTCCATCGTGTGGTTGATTTCGTTGATTTGGTAGCCGTGTTCGGGATGTTCGATTACATCCACAGCGAGGAGACCTCCACCAACGGCGATAGCCGCATCACGAGAGATTTTGGTGAGTTCGGGGGTGAGGGGGCAAATTTCGCCAGAGCCGCCGCGCGCGGTATTTGTAATCCAATGCGGGGAGTGGCGATAAATGGCGGCAATCGGCTCATCATTGACGACTAGAACGCGGATATCGCGCCCAGGCTTATTGATAAATTCTTGGATATAGAAAATCGAATGTTCATAAGAGCCGAGTACGTTTTTATGTTCGAGAACGGCTTCAGCGGCATCACGATCGTTGATTTTTGCGAGCAAACGCCCCCACGAGCCGACCATCGGCTTTAGCACAACGGGATAGCCCATTTCTTCGATGGCGGTTAATGCAGATGCGGGGGTATAGGCAACGCGCGTCTCTGGTTGTGGGACATTTGCGCTTGATAACGCGGTAACGGTGGCAAGTTTGTTGCCGCAAACTTCTGCCACTTTAGCGGTGTTGACGGTCGGGATGCCCCAAGCGTTTAAGATGCGCGTGGAGTAAAGTCCGCGTGCGTAACTGATGCTTCGTTCGAGAACGGCGTCATATTTCAGCCACGGCTCAGGGTTATTCATATCGAATGAGAATTTGCGGTCGTCGAGTCGGTCGTAGTCAATACCAAGTTGCTCAAGAACAGCAAAGATCCATTTTTCTTCGACGCGCACGCGGGAGTAGAGAACTCCGATTTTAGGTTGTTTTTTCATAGGTTGCCTTCGGCAGAGAGCAGAGATTAGAAATAAGGGAATAGTAGCGGCAGTTGAGTAGGCGATGTTTTTCGCCGTATCGAAACCAGAGCGGATTTCATTAACTCGCTTTGATTTCGATACGGGTAACGATGGTGCTGTCACCCTACTCAATCGCCGCTATCGCCTAGTCTCTTCTAGCCTACTCCCCCCAATCCTCTTCTTCCATCGGGGCAAGTTCGACAGTTACGGGGTCGAGGGAGATGACTTCAAGATCAACGCCGCAATCGGGGCAAACGATGATTTCGTTTTCTTCGGTGCCGGCTTCGAGTTCGAGTTCGGCGGCGCATTCGGGGCAAGTTGCTGTAGACATGGGTATTTCTCCTTAATTAGTTGGTTAGTTTTGGTGAAAAATTAGTTTTTCAGTTCTTCTTTCGCACGCTCAATCTGTACCTTCACAGCCTCAGGAGCAGTGCCCCCAATAGCGGCTCTTTTAGCGATAGATGCTCGTGCGTCGTAAACTTCGTACACTTTCTCATCGAAAACGGCATTGATTTCTTGGTATTCTTCCAAAGTGAGCGCATTAAGTGATTTTTCTTTAGAAATTCCTGCTCGCACGACTTCGCCGCTAATGGCGTGGGCTTCTCTGAAAGGGATGCCACGCTCTACGAGATAATCGGCGAGATCGGTTGCCATCATATTTGAGTCAATCGCGGCTTCCATTCGGGCGGGTATCACCGTCAGCGTGCGCAATGCGCCAGCGATAACGGGCAACATCGCAATCAACGTATCAAATGCCGCAAAAACGGGGATTTTATCTTCTTGTAAATCCTTGTCGTAGGTCGAAGGCAAGCCCTTCAACGTCGCCATCAGCCCCATCAGGTAGCCAAGCAAGGTGCCCGCCTTGCCGCGTGTCAACTCAAAGGGGTCGGCATTTTTTTTCTGCGGCATCAGGCTTGAGCCAGTGCTGTAGGCATCGTCTAGCTCAAAGAAGCCAAATTCTGCGCTCGTAAATAAGACTACTTGCTCGGCGAGTTTGCTCAAATGTGTGCCAATCAACGCCGCTACAAAAAGGAATTCTGCGGCAAAATCTCGGTTCGATACAGCATCCAAGCTGTTGAAAGATGGGGCATCAAATCCTAAAGATTCGGATAGGGCGACTCTATCAATCGGGTAGGGACAGCCAGCCAGCGCGCCAGATCCAAGTGGAAGGATGGAAACACGGCGGGACAATTCTTGAAGTCTGGCTTGGTCCCGTTTAAGGGGCGGATAATGTGAGAGAAACCACTGACCGAGTGTGATCGGCTGTGCCCGTTGCAGATGCGTGTACCCGGGCATGATTGTGCCCCCATCCCAGCCTTCCCCCGAGGGGGGAAGGGATATATCCATTTCTGCTCTCTCCACCAACGCAGATTGCAAATCAACGAGTGCGGCATCTAATGCGGGGATATGGTCGAGCATCCACAACCGAAAATCAGTGGCGACTTGGTCGTTACGACTACGCCCCGTATGCAGTTTGCCTGAGAGCGCACCGATAATCTCGCCGAGTCTGCGCTCAACAGCTGAGTGGATGTCTTCATCGTCAGGTTTAACGGTAAATGTTTGGGACCGAATCTCTTCTTTTATTTGCCGTAACCCAGCCTGAATTTGGGCGTGTTCCGCTTCATCTAATATCCCAGCTTTGTAGATTGCTTCTGCCCACGCTATGCTGCCGCGCACATCCTGATCTGCCATCCGAATATCAAAAGAAATGGATGCGTTCAGGGCGAAGGCGGCTTCGTTGGTTTTGTTGGCGAAACGTCCGTGCCAGAGGGGTTGGTTGGTCATATTTTGTCTCCTTGTAGTAGCGATTTAGCGAAGCACACTTTAGTGTCAGTCGCTAAGGGCTAAAGCTCTTTCTACGAGGGTTAATCTCTTTTGAAACGTGAATAATCTGGCTTCGGCATATCCATCCCTGAAGTTGGGAGTTTGTTGAGCGCACGCACCTTGAGCGGCAAGCCATAGATATTAATGAAGCCTTCGGCATCAGATTGATCGTAAACATCTTCTTTCCCAAAGGTCGCAAAATCTTCGCGGTAGAGGCTGAAGGGGCTTTTTCGACCAACGGTGATGATATTACCCTTGTAGAGTTTGAGCCGAACAGTGCCTGTAACGGGACCTTGCGTGCTGTCAACGAAGGCATCGATAGCTTCTTTGAGCGGGGAGAACCAAAGCCCATCGTAAACGAGTTCGGCATATTTGAGTGCGATGACATCTTTATATTGAGTTGTAGCGCGGTCGAGGACGAGTGATTCGAGGTCTCTATGCGCCGCCATGAGAATTGTGCCGCCTGGCGTTTCATAAACGCCATGCGATTTCATCCCAACGAGGCGACTTTCGACCAAATCGACGCGACCAATGCCATGTACGCCGCCGATATGATTTAGTTTAGCAATCATTTTCGCGGGGCTGAGCTTTTCATCGTTTAGAGAAATAGGATGACCTGAATTAAACTCAATTTCTACATATTCGGGTTTTTCGGGGGCGTTTTCTGGTGAGGCAGAAAGCAGATACATCTCTTCGTTTGGCTCAACCCAAGTCTCTTCGAGGTCGCCACCTTCGTGCGAGATATGCCAGAGATTGCGGTCACGGCTGTAGATGGATTTCTTTGTATTCGGAACGGGAATGCCACGCTCGGCGGCATAATCGAGCGCATCTTCACGGGAGCGAATATCCCATTCACGCCATGGGGCGATGACAGACAGGCGTGGGTCGAGAGCCATGACAGTCAGCTCAAAGCGGACTTGGTCATTGCCTTTGCCCGTTGCCCCGTGAGAAATGGCTTGTGCACCAACTTCGTGCGCGACATCTACAAGATGTTTTGCAATTAGTGGGCGGGCAATAGATGTGCCGAGCAAATACTTGCGTTCATAAATCGCGCCAGAGCGAAGGTAGGGGATGATGTAATCGCTGGCAAATTCTTCGGTCATATCGTGAACGATGAGTTGGCTGGCACCGCTGGCGAGGGCTTTTTCTTCTAGCCCGTCTAGTTCGGGACCTTGACCAACATCGGCGGTGAAACAGACAACTTCGCAATCGTATTTCTCTTTTAACCAGGGCACGATGACGGATGTGTCCAGTCCGCCTGAGTAGGCGAGAACGACTTTGTTGATGTTTTCGGGTTTTGGTGGCATTTTTTGCTCCTTAAATATGGTTGGGTAGTTTTGTGGTTGATTAGCCTTGTAGTAAGGACTTCAGTCCTTAGCTCATACGCACAGACGACTGAAGTCGTCACTACGAGGGGTAAAGAAAAAGCCCTCCTTTTGGAAAGGAGGGCTTTTTTTATAAAAAAGTGTATTGGTGTTTTGCTGGTTATTCCCAAGCGCAAAAAACCGACCTTCCCAAGGGGGGAGTCAGATATTTACGACGGGGACGACGAACAAGGTTTAGGTTCATATTGGGCAAGAGTTTAGCACTGGGTATGCGATACGTCAAGTAGATGTTAGCGTTAAGTAGTAATGTCCTGTTTCCCATAAGTTAAAATGTCCCCTTTTAGAAAAAGGAGATATGGAGAAT
>JADGEO010000041.1 GCA_016744335.1 Anaerolineales bacterium | reverse complement strand
GGGATATTCTGAGCTGATTATTTGCTTTTTCAGGAGACGATAGAGCAAAGCTAAAATTACGAGCACTAAGATGATGACCGCTAGAGAAAGCAAGATGCTGATAGCAATCTGCCCACCAAGGGCAAGTTGGGTGGTTTTACTGGCTTCGATAGCAGCTTCGGCTTGTTTTGCTGAGGCGTATGAATTAGAGATTGAAGTGCAGCCGAATATGGCAATTCCTAAAAGGGTTAGAGTGCTTAGAGTTTTCATGTATTCTCCGTTATAAATTCAACCGATATGCGTTTTTTAAGTACGCCAACTAATAAGTTTTCAGCAGAAGTGCTAAGATGGTCTTTGAGCCATTCTTGAGTATCAATATTTTCTGCTTGGATTTTTAAGACATCTTCTTGCAAAGATATGGGATATGTTTTTTCGACCCAAAGTGCAAAAGTGTGTGGCGTCATGCTTATCTTCAGTTGAGAAAGCACTGAGTTCCAGATTCCATCAAGTTCAGGATTAACGCTTTTGCGTGTTTCTGTTTCTTCTTCTGAAACATCGTTTGGGTTCTCTAAAAAATCACGATATTTTTCCTCTGATGATGCCTTGAGCTTCGGTGGGGAATCTCCTGTTCGCAAACCATAGCGAAAAAGGCCAACTCGGCTCTTACGAATTTCTTTTTCAGGGATGTTTTTTGCATATTCAAGCCATGCAAGAACATGTTTTTTGTCTTTTTCATAGACTTGTTCTATTTCAGAAAAAGAACCAACCCAGCTGATTTCTGTAAGATCTGTTTTTAATGATTTTGGCAGTTTCAAAACAGACTCTGATGAATGTTCAGTTTGTATTGCTTCTTGTAATTTCCTTTTCACTCTTTTCTTGTGTGAACCACCGCGGTTTTCTTCGTTTGGTAATGAGCGAGTTTTCGCAAGTTTATATAATAAAAAACCAGCTACATCTTTCTTGGGATATTGTTCAACCATGTGTTCTCCCCAAGTTTGGATAAACTCAGGTTCAACATCAGTCAATGATGCAATCTGTATTGCCTCCTGAGAGCTTATATCTACGCCAAAGACCCTCAACACGGCCAAGTTTTTCTCTTCTTTCGATGAGAATCCAGAATTTTGGATTTTTCTTGTTGTTGTTAATATTTTTTCTGATTTATATAAGTCTTTAGTATCAACATCATCATTAAGAGAGAATCCAAAACTTTGGATTTTTGAGATGATTTGAATTTGAAAGCGTCCACCTTTGGATTTCCACTTAAGAAGATTTAGCGAACTTAATTCTTTTAGGTGCCCCATGAGAGTGGCACGTTTGCAATTTAATATCTGGCAAAGCTCCTCTCCTGTTAGTTCAGGAAGATGGCTATGCTGGCTATCCTGCCATGCCAATCCAGCAAGGCGAATATAGGTACGCGCAACTCCGTCTGAAGTATCGTGACTGTACACAACATCTGAGCGAGAATTTACATAATTGGGAGGAATACGAGACTTCACTTCGACCACCCCGAAATATCCAAAGATAACTGCATCAAGAGTGGGTGAGCATAACGAATGGCTATTAGCGCGTCAATTAAGTCAGTTATACGTTTGTCAATATCAGGGGTATGTTCTATGACGTAAAAGCCATCCTTGATATTGTGTTTCCCTAATGTTTCTGCCAGGCTTGCACCTAAGGCAGATGCTTCTATCAAGATGTGCTGCTCTCCAGCGACATTGTTTTTGATAGAGATATGCGCATTTTCGAGAAGGTCAATTTCATTCATTAGAATTTCCTTTAGCTGAGTATCCTTATGTCAGAGCAATTGAACGGAAGTCAAAAGCGAGTTTCTGACATAAAGCAGCGATTTACTATTTACGGTTTTAAAAGTGAAGGTTGTTTTAATAGAAAGATGTACAGAAAGCAGAATTCTTAGATAGTTTGCCCCCTTTTTTTCATGTAATAGAAAATACTTTCCCCGTAACTGTAGAGTTTCTTATATTCGTAGGGAATGTGGCTTATAGACCAAGCTAAGAGATATCTAGTCTGCATTGGTCAAATACTCATAGCCCTGCTCTGTCAGCATTTTTGCAACAGACTGTTCTGGTATCCGATATGTTCGGCTTCCAAAGCGAATAGCTTCTATCTTTTCCTCTGCGATCCAGCGATAGACAGTTTTTGTGCTAACTTTTGCCCAGCCTGCGACTTCAGGCACAGTTAGCAATTTGGCTTGCATCCAAGGGATGGTATTTTTAGATTCTCCGGCCATTCTTTCTCCTTTAGCCGGATTTAAAAGCAAAACCGGCTCTCAATGATTTACTCATTGAGAGCCGGTTTTTTGCGTTGTTACGCTCTGCGGTCCCGACGGGCAGCATTCTGACGCTTACCATCAGCCGATATTATTACTTCCTCTTACAACACGAGAAGAAGCTATTCTCATTATTGAGCACCGCTTCTCCGGTAGCGAAACAAAGAGTTAGTGCTATTCTAACACTAAAAGACGTTTGTCTCAAGAAGACAAACGTCTTTTTTGTTTGGCATATACCAAGGAGAACAATAATGAGTCACTACAAATACCTAAACCAATCTACCTACTCCCCACTTGGAAAATGGATGATTGGCTACATTGACCAAGAAAAAATCAGCCTAGCAAAGCTTGCCGAAAGAGCTGGCCTAGCAACAGGAACCTTGCGCTATTTAGTGACAGAGCCAGAACGCATTCCCACGCTAGAAACGTGCGTAAAATTAGCGGAGGCAATAAATAAGCCAACAAAAGAAGTCCTACAAATTGCAGGTATATCACACAAAGCTATCATCCATGAGCCACAACGAGAATCCCTGCTCTTCGCCTACGACAACCTTCCCAACCCCTTGAGAGGCGTATTGGCAGAGGTCGCTAATATCTTTTCTGAAGCCAGTACAAGAAGTCCAGGGCAACAATAAAATGCCTGTCAAAAACAATACCCTATCAAATGATATTGAGCTACAGGAGTTCCGCGGAAATTCTCGTGAAGAAATCCTCCGTTCCGATCTTAAGTTCACAAGCACTAAGTATTTTACTGAACGTTGGATTCCTAATTTAGGATTTTATCCCAAAGGTTTTAGCTTCCCAGCTAGACGCAGTGCTGGACAAGCAGCGGGCAGGTCAGCGTTGCTTATCCTCGATTTACGTCAATTTACACGATGGGAAAAGGGCAAACCAATGCTTATATCCCGAGAGGCTCTAGCTAGACGCCTCAATAAAAGCGTACGCACAATACAAACTATATTGAACGAACCACTTGTAAACTGGTTTGTAAAGAAACTACCCAAAGAATACTACACCAAGAACGGACAAACCTTACGGTCCCCAAACAAATTTTTAGTTCGTCAAGACGAACCATTGATTCCGCAGGACATAGAAAATCTTATTCGCACTTGGCAGAAAAAAAGAGAAAACTCTCCTGATATAACAGTTCACGAGCTACTTGAACAAACTCTAGACGAAGATGTGAGCACATTACGAGCTCCTACATCCACTGCTCCACTAATGCATCCTGAATGGTTTCATAACGGTCCCTTATCAGTCTTGGATGCTATTCAACTTACCTGTCCTGGAGAAAAAGTAAATAAAGAAATAAAAAAAATGGCAGATCTCGTACAAAATGCCATTATCCAACCGGAAAAGGTTATCGGCGGAACAAAATACTTCAGAGAAAAGTGGATGCCAAAACTTGGGACTGCAGGTTGGCTACTTCTTTTACTTCGCAATGAAGGTTTTCTGGACAAAGACAAGAATATCGAACGCGATCTTATTAAGATGAGAAGTCCTCAAAAATACGCAGCCATACTGGGCGTTTCTACTGAACAGGTTATTCGGATGCTTAAAAATGATCTAGGGGAATGGATAGAGGTCAAATCCGAACAAAAACGCTCTGACCAAAGCATCGAACGGACGCTAAAAGTTTTCCTAAGAGAAAAACTCACAACCAAAGATCAGGAAAAAGTTTATCAATTGTATGAAATGGATATTGTCAACAAGAAACCCCAAGAAGTTGCAAGTACACCTGAAGACCTATCCGAAAAAGTTACACAAACACGCAATAGCGAACCCCGAAAAGTTGCACTTACAGTAGCCGAGGAACCCCGAAAAGTTGCACTTACAGTAACTAAGGAACCCCGAAAAGTTGCACTTACAGTAGCTAAGGAACCCCGAAAAGTTGCACTTACAGTAGCTGAGGAACCCCGAAAAGTTGCACTGATTCAAAGACTCTCATCAAAGACGTCCAAGCACGAAGAAAAACACCACAATCAAAGACAAACCCCCCGTTCCCAAAACAAGAGAGATGATGATGATGAAAATATAAAGTTGCCAAAAAGTATTTTGACAATGCTTACCCAAATGGGCTGGGACGACACGACATCAGTCATCGAAAAACATTATAAAAAAGACTCTATCCAGGTAACTGCTTGGGCAAAGTACACCCTTCAAAAACCAGGGCTAACAAATCGTGCAGGCTATTTCCGCAAAAGACTCTTATCAGGAGAAAAGGCTCCTGTTTTACCTAATTCTCAAGACTCAAAGAAAGGTCGAAGTCGTTATACGTCTGATAAATATGCAGGCTTCCTAGATTAGAGGTGCTTATAAAATGACACATAAACCAACGGTTACGCAAGGCAGTGTGCAAAAAAGCTTTGTTCTACTTTTGACACTGTTGCTTCTAACTGCCTGCTATATAGACGACCCCCGTGCCGAAGCAGATGCCTACCAAACCCGCATCCTCGCCGAAGTCGCTGCCACAGCAACCGCCCAAGCTACAGAGTTTGAACGTCAAAATGCCCTGCTTGACCTCGAGAACCGCCAGGCACAACAAGCGGAACTCCAGCTCGCTACGCGCCGCCTAATCTACGCCAGCGGATTGATCGTCATACCTGTCATGGCGTATGTGATTATCTCGCTCAGCAAAACCACAATCAACACCGCACAGAGTTTGTGCGATGCCGCCGTACTCGCCGCCCAAACCAAAGCGTCACTGATCCACTTGGACGAGAAAACCCGCACATTTCCCCTCATCCAGCATATTCACAGCGAGCGTTTCTTGCTACACGACCCAAACACTGGTAGTACAACTACGCTCAATATGACCAACCCCGTAGATCGTCAGCTCATAGCTACCAGCGGCGCAGTTCGCCTAGCAGGGGTAGTTGCGCGTGAAGCTCGCCAAGCGGATGATCCCACTGGCGTATCCATCGCCACAAACGTCCCGATTATCGACTTACAGGAGACAAACCATGAGTGATGAAACCAGCAAACGCTCCAATAGCAATCTGCACACCTTCCCGATCTCGATTTTCATTCCCTTTAGCCAAGCTGTACTCACAGGCATCGTCGCGGGCATTCTCGCTTTCGCCTTTGCTCTAACCTTCCATAAGAACACCCCCCTAATCTGGCTCCTATGGGGCTTCTTATTACCCACCGCACTCTTGTGGATGATGTTGCTCAAACGCTGGATCAAGCTCACTGACTGGCTACCTGCTGTTGAGAAGATGACAAATCTAGATATAAATCAAGACGGACGTGTTGGACACAAGATGCCCTCTATGGACGTGGTGCCCGAACCCAAGCAACTCACCGTCACCGTCCGCGACATCCATGATCAGGGGAGCCTGAGCGTAATGCGCTACAACCTGCCTGTCAGCGAAAAACAGATTCGCGAATTCTCGCTCGGGGTCAAGCAGGGAGTTTCTTTAGCGGAAGCAAACTGGATTGGTCCAGCGCATCCCTTCACTCGAGACGAGTACCGTGCCTTTCGCGGCGAACTAACTCGCAAACGCTGGGCCGAGTTGTCAAATCACAAATCCGCTAATCAGGGCTTCCAGATGACCAGTGCAGGGCAGGCGGTCATGCGAGAAATTGCCCGTACCTACTCCCCCACTACTGATGACAATGCGTAAATTTCGTGTACGCACACTCACAATACGTACGTACGTGTACGTACGCACGTTCTAATCACGAAATATCACATAACTTAAAAGGAAAAAAACGATGAAAACACAAAATACCATCACTCTCGGCGAAGACCTCGGCATGGGAGCTAACAAGCTCTACGGTCTTCAAGGCGGCCTACAATTATCTTCACAAGTTTCAATTAATGGAACGCAAAAAGTAACACGCATGGTCGGGCTGCGCAACCAAAAAGCACCCCTGCATATTCGCACGCAACACGGCTCTTTTTATGTCGGCTCAGACGCTCATGACTGGGGCAGACCAGTTGAGAATTTAGATTACGACCGCTTAACCGGTGCGCCAGAAATGCACGCCTTGTTTTATGGCTCACTGACCGGATTTATTCGTCAACATGGTTCATTCGATGCGCCGCTCTCGATGATCGTAGGGATGCCTTTGGAGCCACTGACTGGCATAGATGCGAAAGCCAACGTCAAAGCCGTGCGCAAGTGGATGGAAGGCAACCATTTATGGCAAGCCGATGGCAAAGAGTATCAGGTCGAAATCGTCCAAGCAACTGTAACCAGCCAACCAGTGGGTGCTCTCTTTGATTACCTCCTTACCGATGAAGGCAAATTCATCAATGAACGCAAAAACGCCTTCAAGCAAGAAGTTGGCATCATCTCGGTGGGCTTCAACACAGTGGAATTGCTAGTCGTGCGGGATAAACAACCGGTACAACGCTTCACGGCAGGCACAACTGCCGGTGTACGTCGCCTGCTGGAGATCGTGAATAGTGATCGTCTTTACTCGCTTGGTGAATTAGACACGCGCTTACGACGTAATTCGCTGAATATCAAGGACGCTCTCCCGATTTGGGAGCGAGAAGTCACCGGCGTAATTGACAAGCATTGGGGCAATGCTTGGAAGCGTTTTGCAAAAGTGCTTTTAGTAGGCGGTGGCGCAGTGCTTTTGAAAGACAGCCTGCCTTATCGCTTTAATGGCAAAGCCTTTGTGCCTGCCGATCCAGTGCTCTCGATTGCGCGCGGACTTTATAAACTCGGAAAACAAGTTGAGAATCGCAAAAGGAAATAAATATGGCGCGCGGACGAAAACCAAAACAGGGCATATGTCATAAATATGAAATCAAGCTCTATTTATGGGAAGGCGAAGACGATGACTTAATCGCCTTTTTTAAAGGCTTGCCTAAGGGCAAACGAGCGGCTGGTATTCGTATGGCATTGCGCAGTGGAGACGCCTTAGCTAATTTACAGGTCACAGATGACGAAGACGAAGAGATGGATTTTGACCTGAATGACTTCATAACCTTTGGGTGAATAATTAGCCGCTAAAAATTCAACTTCAATTCTTAGCGGCTAAAAAATAATTGGTGCTTTCTGTCAAAAAAACAAGAGCAATCGTCCAAAACCCTACAGACACCTGGCCAAAACCATACCAAGGTTTGACCAAAACCCTATTTAGAATACCCAAAACCCCTATGCCAAAACCCTGTTGTAAGGGGGTAAAGGAGAGGAGTTTTGGATAAAAGGAAAAACTATGCAAGAAAAAACACAAATTACGCACGCACTAAAGATTGTAGAACAAGATCAGCTCAAATTGGCAGCACTTTCAACCTGTGTACAGGGCGGGATGACAAATACCCAAAAGATACAGCAACATCTCGACAGCAAAAGCGTCTCAGGAAGAGTGTTGCGCAGAAAACTGAACTGGCTAGCTGCCCCACCCGTGCAACATGGCTTTCCGCCCTTATTGGAAATGATAGAGCTAAAACCCGAAGGTAGCAACGGCAGACCGGCAAAATCCTATTGGCTGACAGAATTTGGTGCCGCTGTTCTCAATATGTTACCTAATAATTTGGACATCAAGGCACCCAACATACGCGACCCATCCGATCTAGCACATCGCTATATCACTCTAAAAATAGCAGAAAAGGCGAAAAAAGATGGTCTGGAGCCAATGGTTGAGCATAGGCTTAGCAACTCAGCTCAAGAAGTACGAGCAGATATTTATACAAAGCTGGACAACATCCCGCTAGTTGTTGAAGTGGAACAAAAACTCTTGCGCCAACACCTTACGCGCGCCCGAGAGAAATTAATCCGCTGGGCTAGATTTGTCCAAGCAGAAAATAGTGATGAACGCTGGAATATCCAATTGGTCTTCAACATTCGCCCACGTGAAGAGCCAACACTGGTGCGCTATTGGCAAGAAGCCTTCAATGATGCCCAAAAAGAATTCGGCGAGCTTCCCTACGACCTCTATTACATCAACGCCAGAGATTTGCTGGAACCCCCATCCTTTCTGAACGCCTTATATGAAGCTGAATTTTTTGTCGACGAAAATCTTTACACAAACGTGAGAGATACCGCAAGAAAACCTGAAAAAACACGCCCCGACGACATCAGCAAAGATGTCTTCTTCAACTTTCAAGAAGCATTGGATAACCTGCTCGGCGCCCCCCCGGACCGTAGCTTGGTTGCCCTAACCGAACTTGGTCTCCTAATCCACACTGCTTCTTACTACCCCAATAGCCCAAGCCTGAAAGCCGCCGTCTTCCCACATGCGTCGATTTGGCTACTACGCCGCTACCTTGAAGACCCGCGTATGGGAGCGGTAAAAACAGAATTCAAACAAAGCCTGACACGCATCAACAAACGAAACCCGGGCATGGTCATGCTTCGTGAAACGGTCACAGGGCTACTCTGGGACGTGCTACTCTTTCATCATGGACTTGGGCGAGGCGGTCCCTTGCAAGTCGTCTTCCAAGTACCTGATTTTCAAGATCGCAGTTCAGACTTCCGAGTCGAAGTGCGCCTGAGCGATGCCCTACGCGAGAAATATACCGAAGAAGCCAAAGCACTGGGCTGGTGCTTGGGCGGCATCTATCTCTACCGCCGTCATTTGGGGCTGATTGAAAAGAAGAAAAGGAGTTGAATATGATCACATTAGAACAATGCCTACAGCTCTGCGATTCGCAAGGTTGGGCAGAATCTACAAAAAACTATTATCGGTGCGATATTCACGACTTTGCACATTATTGGGAAGCAAAAAAGGGGCAGAGCTTTGATCTGACAAAAGTTAGCACCCGTGGTCTGCGCGCATATCAGGATAACTTGCAGGACGAGCGGGGATTGCGCGCTAGCTCGGTGGAGCGAAAGTTTGCCCCCCTGCATTTCCTTTTTAGACAGGTGCTGCGCCAAGGATGGATGAGCACGAACCCAATGGAGGGCATCAAACGCATTCGGCAGGTTGAGATGGCACCCCGCTCTCTGGATAAAAACGAACAAGCCATGCTAATGCGCGCCATTCGTCAGGAACTGGAATCTGCGCTACGACACTACCCGATCCGCTGGCGTACCTATCAACGAGATGCTTCGCTGGTCATCTTTCTCTTGAATACAGGGCTACGCATCAACGAAACCCACAATGTCAAGTTGGACGATTTCCAGCTATCGGAACGAAAGGGAAGGCTTCTGGTGCGACGAGGCAAGGGTAGAAAGGAACGAAGGATTCCGCTCAATCTACACGCCCGAAAAGCCATGCAAGAATGGCTGGCAGTTCGACCACAGAGCGAAACAAACCATCTCTGGACCACGGTAGAACGTAGCGATACCGCCCTGAGCACACGCTCAATGCAACGCATTCTTTCACGTTACAAGAAGCTGGCGGGATTAGAGCGTTTTTCGCCACATATCTGCCGCCATACCTTCGCTAAGAACCTGATCAATGAGGGAGTGGGCTTAGAAAAGGTTGCCAAGCTTTTGGGGCACGCAAATTTAAACACCACAAAAATCTATATCACCCCCAGTGAAGAGGATTTAGCAGAGGCGGTGAGGACTTTGGGATAGATGTTTTGTCATTTCACACAGGGAGTTTCCCACGGTTAGCGGTATCGAAAATATTTGTAAACCATTGTTCATCTCGCACAGGGTCAAACAAAGGCCAGTACTCTGAAACGTTGATAAGTTCATTCTTTGCAGCAGCCTCGAGTAGAAGAAGACGAGCTTTGTCATAGTTACCTTGTAAAATCATGTAAGCGATATTCACACGCCAATCCCGTTTTTCAGATCGTAGTAGCGAAATGACGCTTTGCATCCTCTCTATTTCACCAAGTTGCCGCAAGGCAATGGCATGGTTAACAATGACAAATTGCTTATAGCGTCTGCTTAGGGAAATTTCCCCAGAAGCAGACGCTAAGTCTTTAACAAGTTCATACCTGTTTTGTTTAAGTGTAGAGAAAACGAAGTGCTCGAGTGCTTCATTTGCTTTTTTGGGGCTTTTGTTCGGTCGCCATTCGCGCCAGGCAGTTTGGCAAACCTGAAAGGCAATCAATGTGATAAGGTGAAAGGCACGAAGTAAGTAGCGGGTTGAGACGATCAGCACCCGCCCTTCTGCTGAGCCAACTGATTGGTATTCCACGGGGGTTGTTTCAAGATATTTTTTTGTGATAACCCCATCGCCATGCACAATTCGATTACGACGTTCAGCAATTTCGTAGAACTCAATAAGATAGTTTTCTACATCATTTAATGCAACACCAAAACCTTTAATTTTCTCTATACGATTTTTCCAACCTCGAATACTCTGGGCTTTTTTGCGTGCCTTTTCTTCTGTACTCGTTCCCTTAGGATTCACATAGTGAAAATAAACAAAAAACAAATCTTCAAACAGGATTTCCAGAAAGCTTAATAATGTTACTAATGCACTGCGGCGCAGAATAATGCCATTTGCGGGAGGCTCTGCAAGATAAGTCGTTACGCTATGAACAAGTTTCTGTGCCTTTCCTACATTCTCTAATGCCCACTCCAAAACACGTTCTTTGAAATCGCTAGTCTTAAAAAGATCGAAGGTTTCTCGAACATTAGCGTTCTCATAAAAGTTTGGATAAATATCCAGTTCATCGAGCGATGGCAAGAATGCGAGAAACTCTTCTTCCATTTCCTTGGGATCATCATCAAAAATATCTGCCATTTCAAGTGCTATCTCACGCACTTTCTTTTGATCCAGCCGGTCTGCCATTTCTGGGATCTGTTGACTGTAAAGCCAAAGAGAGCCAATATTAGCTGTAAATTTATGCCAAATCTTATAAAAGGCTTCATTTGGGGGTGGGAGAATGCTTTTAGACAAAAAATTGCTCCAGGTATTCCGGAACGCGAACAGATTGTGTTGCTATTTGTGCAACATCTTCCAGCATTTCTAATTGACATTCCCAAGGTTCTTGTTCCGCGTCTGAGATAGATGCGATTTCCTGCGCCGACTTTTGAGTATCTTTATCTAAATATAAGCCCTTGCCTGTATCGACGTCATAAAGGAATACCCTCTTTCTGTCCCTAGAAGCCACCCAGTAATAATCCATCTTTCTATACTTTCTCCAAGCCTGAAGTATTTCTTCCGCTTGCTGTTGATTCTTAAGAGCTTCCTGACCACCAACAATTAAGCAAAGCAAATTAACGATTTGCCCAGTGGATTCTCTGGAAATATTTGAGCGCTCGAAACGAGAGCTATTCTTCGGCAAACCAATTTTTTCTTCCAGAGAACGCAAGAAATTATTTTGTGTCTCAAAAGTAGCTAAGGATACCAACTCCTGAAAGATTTGCTCTGGTGTTGGGCAATATTGGTACGTTGCACCATTGCCAATATAGGTCCAGACTGCAAGGAGAACTTCATCGCTAATCTTGGAAGCATCAAGGGTGAGATGGTGCTTCCAGAAATCGCGCAACGCCAGACGTAACTCAATTTCATCATGCTGAAAAGTGTAGCGTGCGCCTTGATATAAACTGGCAAGCAATCTTGCATCTGCTTGGTTTTCCCGTAAAAAGACAAACACTTCGACCTGCTCTTCTTTACTCAGACGTTGAAAATAGCCTTGCTTTTCAGGTTCTCCCCAATAAAAACGCCAGATTTCCAGAAACGTCTCGATAAGGAATTTCTGCTCATCCTCCATCCACTCTTTCGAGAACAAAACCCATAAAAGGTGTGTGAAGATAGCGTAGTTCTTGGCAAAGACATCAAAATCAGCAAGCTCCTGAAATTTAGCACTGCGGATGCCACGCAGGTATCTACGAATGAAATTTTTGAAGATATTCCTTCGACGATTGAAGCCTCTTCTTTGAACGTGCTCTAATTCACGCTCCAGTTCTTCCTGCTCTTCTTCCGTTTCTGCCATATTTTCAGGATTAAGCAGTTCTGCAAGATTAACACTTTCCGCTTTGCCTAAACTCAGATCTGATAGCTGGCGGAAATGCCCTGTAATAGATGATAACAAAGCCTGTAAAGCTGTCTGTGTGTATTGCGCTGTTGCGCTTTGTCCGCTTCTCTGAAAATACGCCCTCAGTTTAGGGTGTTGACGCAAACTACTGAAGTCAACATCAGCATAGGCAAGGCGTAATCCTTCCTCATCTTCATCAGCATAAACAGGTGCAGCCTTCTTTGCCATGCTCCAGATACTTTCTTCGTCAATCACAAGGGTTTTGTCCAGTCCAGAGAGTAAGGCTTCAAGCTCTTCATCATCTAATTCGAGATCGCCGACTCCTTCAAGAGAATCCTGTATATTCTCAGCTGAAAGCAATTCATCCAATCTTTGGCGATCCGTAAGGAAAACAGCATTAGAGACTTTGTCTTCATCTTCGCTTACTTTCCATGCAAGTCGAACAGGAATGGAATAATTGAAGAGGGATTTGAAAAAATCTCGACCAAGACGGAATCTAAATCGCCCTTCCCCCTCCCAATATGATGCCAGACCTTGCAGGTCAATTCGTTTTTCGCCGACCAGTAGAGCAACATCCGAACCTGTGGGGACTTTGCCTCTAAAGAAGAGTACAAGGTCATCTTGTTTCCACTCCCCACCCTGAATATAAAAAGTTTCCTGGTCTACGGCAAGAATAGCTTCAGGTTCCTGATAGGCAAGCTCCAATGTATCCAAATCCAGCACTTCTGGCTGAATATCCAGCGCAGAAAAAAGACTTTCAAACTCATCTTTCTCTCCGACGAATAAATTTGCCATTTCCATGTTGGCACTATCCCCGGCACGGAGCATTGCAACCTGTGAAAGATTAGGAGAACCTTGCAAGTAAATATCTCGTGTGGGTGTCTTAATCAGATAGAGTTTGGCATGGATATAGGTAGTTGGATCTCCCAACAAATGAAAAGGGTGAACCTGTATTTTCCCATCTATATAACCGTCAATTACTTTTTGTAACAACTGCGGATCAAGGGATGTCGCTTTTTGTTGGACAAGAAGTTTTACAAGCTTTGGAGAGAAATTATCTAAAAGGGCTTGCAAGGCTCTCAGCCCAGGATCATAGAAAGGCGCCATAATCCACAACTCTTCTGCAGGTTCATCACCAAGAACCTCTGCCAGTTGGTCTATAAAACTTTGCTCCAGATTGTGGCGAACCGGACTGCCCGAATCCTTGCCTGATTTGTTGTAAAGCCAGGGGGTATTCTCAAAGAGATGGCGGATATGTTTTATTGCCGCGGGGCGTAAGTGCCCTTTTTCGATCAGCTTTTCCAAATATCCCTGTACAGCAATAAAGGCAGACAAGGTCTCATCGTATTCATTACCGTATTCATAATGGCTAAACATCTCTCCCCCAGACGCATAGCCCTGCATACCTAAATTACCACTACCAACCAGAAGACGTCCCTTTTCCTGATTTGTCATTAGGATGAATTTCACATGCGCCGCATTTGGAATGAAAAGCCCATCCAAGATGTATCGACGATTAAGATATGCTGCAAGATCATTTTTGGCCAAGTCTTCATTTACCTGAAGAAAACGCTGCCCATCTGCCAGGATGACAGTATTCTTACAGCGTTTGGGGATACTTCTCATCAAGACCTTTTCAAAGAAAGGAATATCTGCACCGTATGTTAGGATAACCAAATTCTCCCAATTCCCTTCAAAGAGGGTTGGCAATTCCAATGGCGTGATCATAGGCTCCCCTCTGCGAGTAGTTTTTCACCGCTAGGGGATAAGGCATGTTCTCTTGATTTCAGATCACCGCAAAGCCCCAACTCATAGATTGTTGTGGAAATGGCATCAAAGCGCGAGTTCATAAAAGACAAGGGATTGGGCAAATTGTAAAAGCGAAGCTGCTTCCCATCTAGCCTGAAACGAAAGGTATTATCCGGCAACTTGCTGCTGGCGACCATTTGGTGTTGGGTGATGATATAGCTTCTGTATATCCACTTGATGATCTCCCCAACGGTAGCACCACCTTCCACGCGGCTATAGAGACCGCGCAGAAAATGATCTACACTAAGTCTGCCATTTGTACCCATTTTGGAAATTTCCCATTCTGGACGTAATCGAATGCCTGGTGCATTGAAACGCTCTGCAACCAAAAGAAGCAGACTGAAGATTGCGGTGAGTTCAACACTTTGCCAAACTTTTTGATTGCCTATCAATTCATAGAGAGCGTGTTCGTTGAGTGGTCTTTTGAGATAACCTTTTTCCACATCGTTTGCACTGACAATGCCGACAGCACTGATCCACGCTAATAAATCTCGTGCACCAGAGGTGAAACTCAAATTGGGTGCTTCAACGCCAAGATGTTGGGCAAAGGCAGTGAAATCCAAGTTCTTTTCAAGGTGTTGCCAAAATTCATCCAAAGAAATGCTTTGTGTTTCTCCTCCTGTAGAAATCCCCCATACTGACAAGTAAACCCAAAAAGCATTTAGGGCATAGGCATAATACTCACGCGCCTGATAGAGACGCCAGCGGATATAGGTACTCATCACTGAGGAGGTTGGCGTATAACTCAGCCCAGTCTCTGTGGATTGGAAATAGATTATTTGCCGGAAAAGATCATCATCCAAAGGGGTGCCGTCTGTTTGTTTTGCCAGATCGAGAAAGAGACGGAAGGTTTCTCGCCTTGCCTGAGCATCTTGTGGCTTCCCTTTTTGGGTAAAGAGTTCCAGGAGAAGTTCATGGTCTGGTGCTTCAGGGCTTTTCAGGCGACACAGGCACGCTTCGCGGATATAGTCCTTGACAACATCAAGAGAGATTTCAGCCTTATTTTCTTCAAAGAATTTTTGATAGTAGGCTGTGTCCTTAATTGCTTCGCGAAACGCCAATGCAACTTTTTCGCCATCTTCAGATGGAAGATCAACGGGATAAGGTAAGCCGGAACCGCCAGGATATACCAGCCCCATCTCTGTCATAACAGTGCGATAGTACAGCCCATATCCGCCTAAAAGGCTGTCTATATAGTGAAAGGTGGTATCAAATACTTCCTGTGCCTGAATATCTATTGAGCCTGTTTTTTGCCCGCCGACAACATTCCGCATTTCCCCATGGGTTTCCTGATCGCATTGAAAGGCTCCGACTGAGAAAATGAACTCACGCGGACGATAGAAAGCAACCCAGCTCGACCGATTACGTACAATATCCCTTTGCCAAAACTCATAGAGCAAAAAGACGTAAAAGCTATGATAGCGAGGATGAAAGGTAAGCACGTTGATACCAGGCGATAGGCTTGGCAGGATTTGATCCGAAGATACACTTCCTAAACCGAGATGATCCCGACCGGTCTTCCCCGCATACATTTTGGCTATCCACTGGGGTTGTACGTTGATCAAGAATTGCTCCTTATTCCTTTTTCTCACATCACCATATCATCCAAAAATTCTGACGATGGTTCGGTGCTGGTCACCAATAGATGATCGCGGGCACGGGTGCAGGCGACGTAGAGCAGATGTCGTTCGGTGTTGTAGACTTCGTCCAGTTCGACATTGTCGGCAACAGTTTCGATGCGTTCCTGCAAGGGGATGACTTCATCATCGCAAGCCATGACAACTACCGCTCGGAATTCCAAGCCTTTTGCAAGGCGCATGGTAGATAACGAGACGCTGCCAACGGTTGTTTCCACGTTTTGGTCGAGAACTTTGTATTTCAATCCAGCACTGTCTAGCGCGGATTGGGCGCGGGGTAATTCGGCGGTGGAGCGGACAAAAACGCCGATTACTTCAGGAGCAAAGCCATCATCGAGGCGTTCTTGGAGCCAGGTGGCGACACTTTCTTTTTCGGCACTGGTGCTGTCAAAGGTTTCAATGATGGGGTCGGGACCATTGAAGACTGAGATCGTATCTCGGCGGGATTCGGTGATGCCGTCCACATCGGCAATCTCAGGCCCGAGCAGTTTGTCGGCTTTCATGCGGATTTGATGCGAGGTGCGGTAGTTGATGCGCAGAGTTTTGGAGCGTCCGCGCACGTCGACCCCTAGGGATTTCCATGAGAAGGGTTGCTGGAAAATGCGCTGACCGAGATCGCCTGCAAAGAAAAGGCTGTTTGCTTGGTTCTTTGCGAGGCTTGCTAGAAATTTGAGTTGGGGTATGCTGATATCTTGTGCTTCATCAACAACGATGAAATCAAAGGGGGAGCGTTTTCCGGATGAAAAATGTTCTGTCAATTTCCCGTAGATATCAGGATAAGTGACCAGTTTCTCAGCAACTAGCTTTTCTTTGACCTGCTCGAATATCTGCCAGGCGAGTTTGCGCAGGTTTTCGGGTAAACGGGTTTTACGGCCAAGGCGCAGCACATTGCGATAGCTTTCCCAGGTTTTTAGTTGCCAGTCGTCGACGACCTGATTCCATTCGGTGCGCAAGAAGTTTTTTGTGAAATTATGACCACTCACGCTTTGCGCAGCTTCGGCTAAGTGAGCATTGATTTTTTCTGGGGAAGCAATGGTGGGTTTAGCGATATTTAGGCGATAGAGTCTTTTGGCATTAGCGTTCAGGTCGTAAATCTCAATTTGTTCACCAAGATAAGGTTTGTGGTGAATTAGGCGACGTAGTTTGGTTTCTAGTGCCCGCGCCAGTGTGGGGGAGAAGGTTGCCAGAAGGACGCGGCTTTCTCGGTTTTCTTCGGCAAGGTGAACGGCGCGATGCAGGGCGACTACGGTTTTGCCCGTGCCAGCAGAGCCAGAGACACGCGCGGGACCCTTATAGTCGCCGATTACAAAGCGGCGTTGTTCGGGGTGCAGGAAAACTGTCCATTTTTCCCAGGGGAATTCGAGGGCGCGTTCGAGTTCCTCCACATTGTCCATGCGGCGGAAACGGCGTTGTGCATCGGGATGCTCGAAAGGGTCGGAAACGGTAGCAGGCTGAGGTGTGGGGCGAGGCGTGCCGCCCACGGCAATCTCCAGCAGGGCTTCAGCGGCTTCTGCGGGGAGATGGTCTGCTAGCGTGAGATAGTCATCTTCGGTGGCGCGGCGGACATCATCCAGCCACTCGGGGGGGACGCCATAGTTTAATAAATCATTTTCTGAAATATCTTTGAATAGGGCAGGCTTGGGCTGTTTTTTTGTGACGTATTGCGGGATGACGATTTCTTCGACGCTTTTGCGGACTTCGACGAGCTGCGCCGCCCCTGTTTTGGGGTGGGTTGCCAGTTTTCGACGTTGTGCCCAGTGATAGGCTGGGTCGTGGTGATCGACATAGCAAATGAGCAGACTCTTTTTGCTTTTGTGAACAATCAGGCGAATATCACGATTGACGCGCACAGATGCAAAGTTGGGGTCTTGAGCGCGGTCGAGCTTGTGGAAGCTCATGCCCGGGCTGGCAGGGTTGACCTGCAAGTCGAAGACGGTGGTCTTGATGGCTTTTTGCTCTTCTTTATTGAGCTTTTTCAGACTGTCAACGAAGGTATCTGCGATTCTAAATTCCATTAGTTCACCCGAAAGACTTTCATAACTTCATCGCCAAGATGATTGATGACCTTGACCGCAATGCGACCGGAAACAGGTTTCTCGAAGGGACGAGAAATATCGCTATTGAGCGTTGCCCAGGCCTCGGCGTTGATTTCGGCTTTGAGCGTGGTTTTGAGCGATTTGTAGGGATCGTTTGCACCGAGAAAATAAGCGTGGCGGACGAAGAAGCTTTCTTCGTTATAGTCGGTGTCGATAAACCAGACCGCGATGCCCTCTGCGCCATCACTGCGGACTTCGCCAGTGCCGGGATGGAAGACATCTACGCCATTGATCTTGACTTTTATTTGGTCATTTTCGACATCCAGAATATCAATATCTGGCTCGCCAAAGATGACGAAGAGATTGCCCTTGCCCGTATTTTTGAGATCGTCTGCCATGTGCAAATCAGCGTTCATGCGTGCTTTAAGCACAGGGATGGCGCCCAATTTGCTAAACTCGGTAGAGCGGGCATCGAAGTTGAAGGCACAGGCGATTAGCACATCGAACCCGGCTTCACCCGCTTCGCGTGCCGCCGCTACTAAATCGGGACGGGCAACCGTGCCAAATTCGGGACCAATAAAGATGCCCGCCCGCTTTTCTTTGCCATTTTCCTTGCCACCTTCAAAATAACGTCCTTCAGCAGCGATATAATGACCGGGCCAAGGCGTCAGCGAGAAGAAGTCGACCTTATCTTCCTTATGGGCTTGTTGAACACCAGCCCTTTTGAGATTTTCAAGAATCATCTGCTCGAAGCTCTGCCCCGGCGCATAGCCCGCTTTGCCTTCGGCAACGTGATCGATCAACTCATCATCTTCATCCACACCCAAAATACGATGCGGCGATAAGCTCTCTACCGTAAAGGGACCCGCCACACGCACCTTTTTCTTATCTTCATAAGGTTTATCATAAAGATATTCGTAATCGGCTTTGGCGGCAATCGAAGCATCAATTTCTTTTTGGCGTTCAATGCGTATTTCCCACCATTTTTTATGCCAAGCAAGGGCTTCTTTTGACCAGCCTTCTTCCGCTTCACGCGGAATTTGCCATTCTTCCCAACTTTGCTCAACAGCGGCATTCAAACCTTCGCGCAAAAGCTCTAGCTTTTCCTGAAAAGTCTCCCAGATCACATCAACTTCGGCATTGTGTGCAATTGCTCTAAGCGTGATATGCGGCACACGTTTATTGACAAACCCTTGTCGAATGTTGCCATAGGGCTCATTATCAGATGGAAGAGTGCGTGAAATCTCAGCTTCTTTTAGTTGTCCAGCTTTACTATCTTTTAGAACGTAGTAGGGATAACGGGCGCCCATAATGCGAGAGCGGGCTAAGGCTAGAGCTACCCGAGAAGTATCAATTGTGATCCAGCGACGCCCCCACTGTTCAGCAACATATACGGAAGTTCCACTACCACAAGTGGGATCAATAACAAGATCGCCTGGATCAGTCGCCATTAGCATACATCTTTGTATAACTGTTGGAGCTGTTTCAACAACGTATTTCTTATTACTTGGAGGAGGCGTTTCATCCCAAAGCGACGTGATTGTTGATACAGGATAATCATTTACGCGCATCACATAACGAATTGTCTCTCCCCCCTTATATGATTCTATTCTGTTGGCATAAAATGCTCTGCGTAATCCATCTGGATTTGTCTTCCAACTTTTGCCTCTTGGCGGGTAATATTCTTTTCCGAAAATGTTTATAGGAAAAAGCCCACTTTTATTTATCCCTGCCGGATACAAAGAACCAAGCTGACAAACATCAATAGCGTTGGGTGGCAGGAGTTTGTAGCTATCTATTTGGGCACGTGACATTTTCTCGCGATGTCCGTCTGAAAATTCAACCAAATTCCAATGGCTATCTCCTTGAGTAACCATATCTCTAAATAATTGCCTGTATTTCAATTGCTCTTTATCTTTTGCATACCACAAAACAAAGTCCGCAATTGTTTCCAGATATTTGGCTCCAAAGGTCATGTTTTTTGTTCTATACGTTATTTGAGAAACAAAATTCTCGGGGCCAAATATTTCATCTAAGAGAAGCCTGACACGATGTATGTTTTCATCTGAAATTTGAATAAAAACGCTACCTTGAGAGTGAAGTAAGTCTCGAGCCACTGTCAAGCGATCTTTTAGGTATGTAAGATAACTATGAACACCATCCCGCCATGTGTCCCGAAAAGCTTTGACTTGTTCAGGCTCACGAGTAATATGCTCAAACGTCTCTTTTACATTTCGATTAGTTGTTGACCACTGAAAATTAGAATTAAATTTGATGCCGTAGGGCGGGTCAAGGTAAATCATTTGCACCTTGCCGCGCAAGCCTTCACGCTCTGCCAGAGAAGCCATCACTTGCAGGCTATCGCCCAAAATCATGCGGTTCGACCAATTGGCATCGTGTTCGTAAAACTCGGTCTTGGCTTCTTCGCTGGGCAAACCGTTAAAATCGGCAAACATATCAAATTGCTGGGCTTGTCCCGCTTCTTCCTGCGCTTCGGTCTGCTTGCGCAGGTCGTCAATCAGCACTTTGGGGTGCACCTTCTCCTGAATATAGAGCGGCGGCGCCTGCACCACCAAATCTGACCAATCCTGCATATCCTTGCCACGCCAAACCAACTGTGGGTCCAGGTCGCGGTTGCGGCGTTCATACGCCACCTGTAGCGGCGTCTTCTGCTCCTCATTCAAAACCGCCTGATACTCCGCAGTGGGGATATGTTTGCGGGTCGCGTCTTCGTGTTTAATCGTTTCTACAGATTTTGGGGTGCGTTTTCTTTTTGCCATCGTCTACCTCGTTATTTCCCTGCTTTTTCAGCAATTAATCGCTGCATTTCTTTTTCAATCACGGCTTCAAATTCTGTCTGCATGGTATAGACGTCTTTCAACTCAATAAATGCCCAACGTCCATGCGTGCCCAAGCGGTTCACGCCCGGAATCCAATAGCTTTCCATCGTCTCTTTCTTCACCTTCGCATCCTCGCCGCGGTACCCCTTCACTTCCACAATCAGGTTCAGCGGGTCGGGCTGGCCATCGTCCACTTGCACAATAAAATCGGGGATATATTTGCGCATACTCGAGCCATAGCGATAGGGCACTTCAAATCCCAGCGCATGGTTTTTAACATAAGAAATCACCTTCGGATGTTTTTCCACCACGCGGCAGAACTCCCCTTCCCAATCACTATCTAGCACCACCCAATTGATATGGCATTTACGGGAATCGGTGCGCCAACGACTCTTTTTGGATGTCAAGAAATTAACATGCATCGTCGACCCAATCGGATTATACGGATCGAGCACGCCCAAAATGGGTTGCTGATCTTTGAAATACTGCGTAATCCCAGCATGGATGCGCTCCGAAGCCATATCTGCAAGCTCCTTATACATCAATAAGGCTGGATACGTGCCCCCTTTACAAACCAAATAACCGTCCAGCCACTGACGCGCAATCCGCTTCAACTGCCCAAAGAGATGTAGCTTTGGTTCCCCATTCTCATCTCTAAAATACGTGTAAAGCAAATGCTGAGTCAAGTTATACAAAAGCGTTGAGCGGCGCTGGTCCTCTAAATGTTCCAGTGTCAGCTCGTTTTCCTTACCAATAATCCCCGAAGTCGTCGTCTGCGAAGGACCGACCAACTTAGGGGTCAAGGTCAGCGTCGAATCCTCGTTGAAAACTGCCTTCAATTGCTCGGTAGGCAACTCCACACGGTAGCCTTCCACGCGTGGAAATTGAATTTCCAAACTATCGCGCTGCGGTCGCACTGCCTGCACATGGATGCTTTCTCGAGGGGGGTGGGGCTTTGCCTTAACCGGCTTGGCGGTGAAATCAAAAGGAATGCCAAAAATATCGGCATATTCGGGGTCAAAACGACCTTTCTCGTTCAATTCATACGATTGCCTACGCAACGCACGCCCGACCACCTGTTCACATAAAAGTTGTGTGCCAAATGCACGCACGCCCAAAATATGTGTCACCGTATTCGCGTCCCACCCTTCGGTCAACATCGAGACTGAAACCACACAACGGATAGAGCCACCCAAACGCCCGGGCTTCCCAACCGTATTCATCACCTCACGCAAAAGCTCCTGATCGCTGATATTCTCCGCATCGCGCTGGTCGCCAGAGCGTTGCACTCTTTCGCGCTTAAATTGCTCAATCGCCGCTTCATTCATCTTGCGGAACTTTCTGTCTAAAGCCTCCCCCGATTCGAGTTGCTCGCTATCAATTAGCAATGTATTGGGGCGGGCAAGTGGCGTGCCATATTCATCATAATTCCAGAACAGTTTATGACGTCCTGGTACAAATTTTGTGGCCCCGTCTTCTAACTCCTGCTCAAAGCCTGAAACGAAATCATAAATCAACTTCGAGATGGATGTGTTTTGGCAAACAATAATAAAAGCGGGAGGTGTTTGAATCCCGGCTTCTTGCCAAAGGTTGAAAGTCTTCTCGTAGTGGCCATACAAAGATTCCAGAGCCGTTTGCAACTCTACCGGCAAGCTGAGCGGGTCTAGGTTTGTTTGACCACGCCGTTTTTTTGGCATACTGCCACGAATATTTACCCAAAGATCACGGTTTGTGGGCATCTCGCTACCGCCGGGCAGGTCATCCGCAACAGGCACACGCGGCAGTTTTACAATGCCGCACTCAATCGCATCCATCAATGAAAAATCGCTCATCGTCCACGGAAAAATCGTCCCTTCTGCATAACCTGAGCCTTTCAAGAAAAAAGGCGTTGCCGATAAATCAACCATCCTATTCAAGCCTAATTTCTGTGCAATGATCTCCAAACCGCTAATCCACAAACGGGCAGCATCGTTATTAGATTTTGCTTCCTTACGGTCATCCCCTTTGAGTTGCCCCTCATCATCTTTCTCTGGTTTTTCACGATAACAATGATGCGCTTCATCATTGATCGCCATGATATTTTTCATCCCCATCAGTTCAGGCATCACCCGCTGTAACATTTGCCCTTCGCTTTCAAGGGTTTTAATCTCTTCACCACGTCCCTGCAACAACGAGCGTCCGCCTTTAGAGAGCCGCATCCGCTCACGAAGTTTGAAGGCATGATAATTTGTGATAACGATTTTCGCTTTTCCCAACTCAGGCAGCAGGTCTTTAGGCACTAATTCACGACTGTCATAATAACTATCAGGGTCGTTTGGTTGTAAAACGCGCAAACGGTCCTTAATTGTAATACCAGGGGCAACGATCAAAAATCCGCGCGTATATCTTCTGCTGGTTGGATAGCGCAAAGCATTAATCGTCTGCCAGGCAATAATCATCGCCATCACAGTCGTTTTCCCCGAACCGGTAGCCATCTTCAAAGCGATACGACCCAGTCCTGGGTTTGCTTCTTCACTGGACGCAGCCAAACGTTCGAGAACTTCCTTTTCCTTCTTCCCACCTTTGGGCGCCACTTCCGTCAACCAAATCAAAGTCTCAACGGCTTCAACTTGGCAGAAAAAAGGGCGAATGCCTGCAAAATTATAACTCCGCCAATGATGAATCAGCCGCGCAGTCTCAGGTGTAACCTTCCAATTGCTCTGGTCGGGAATCATGCGCCATTTATCAACATAGCCGCGAATCAAATTGATTGTGCCGGTCGTGTCGTATTGCTGCTCTTCAGTTGAGAGTTCACTCAAGCGCATCGCCATTTGATCCGAGCTTTGTCCCCGCTTCCGCTTTCTCGGCTTTGGAATAGGCGTGATAAATTCAGCCCAGCGCCGCCGCTCTATAATTTGTTGCGTTGGTTGCCCAAACTCATCCAATTCCCAATGACGGGCTGGGCACTCGTACGGCGAATTAAGAATAGGTTCTTCAAAGAAACGATCGCTCATATTAATCCTGTAATAGGTGAAATAATATAGTGAATAGCCCCCAGCGTGTGGGCACCCCTAAAATAAAACACCGCTAACTCTGGCTAGTACCCTATAGGGCACGCGAGATAGCGGCGCGGATGCTGCAACTTCTGTGCGTCACGCTCCCTCTGCGTGGACGAAACAATTCGGTAAGACAATAAATACTACCGAACTTTCAAATTGTGCTGATAAGTATATCAAGAAAACCTATACTGCGCCGTCTTTTTCCATCCCTAAACCGCTTGAAGAAAGTCATACTATGATGTTAATTTGAAATTAGCATCGTGGTATGGACATAATGCGACGCTATAATTAGCCTTCAAAAGAGCTATTTCTCCACACGCCCTTCTATTCAGGCCACTCATTCCCATCGTAATAGCGTGTTCCCTGATGCCCCTTTTTCGGAATTGGCGTTACCAGCCGCTCACCAGGACAGGCGACATAAACCAAGGTACGCGGCCTCCCCGATTTCGGATTTGTGGCCCCTTCGACAAAATGTGTAATCTTCAACCGTCCAAGAATCTGATGGTGATAAATCGTATAGACATAATCCCCAACGCTCAATCTGGCGGGACCACCTGCTTTATGAAACTCAAACTCGCTCAGGCTGCCGTCAAAAAGCTTATCTACATCTGCCTGACTTTCTTTTTGTGGAATTGTTTTCGTGATGCCAAAGCTCATGTTTTTCTCCGTGCAATCCGTGAAACTCCGTGTGCAAAAAACCTACTTTTCCTTCTTCCACTTCAAGACAACCTCATAATTCACCCCCACGCCCACCTTCCCAATCGCGATATTCCCCATCTCGCCGACTGTGTTGATGCCGAACTTGATCTCAGCCTCATCAAAAAGACCCACTTCTGTCAGCGGGTCTTTTTGGAGTGAGATTATTTTGCGTTTTCTTGGGCTAATTTTTTCTCATGAAATTTCATTGCCTGGTGGCTGATTTCTTCGCCGCTTAATCCTACAAAAAGATTTTGTCTCCATTGAGTATAATCAAATTTTTCTCGTTGGATTAAAGTGATAAATCTTTCAGCTTCTACTAATCCGAGATGCTGGCTCAAAATGTTAAAGCCTAAAGTTTTAATTTCTGCATCTGCTATTATGGTCATGATTATGCTCCTTCTGCAATTACAAAATCTACAGGATTTAGAATACTTATTCCGCTAATTGTATTTGCTTTTTTCAATATACCTTTGTCTACGGTTAGAAAATACTCACAGCTCATAGCCTCTGCACAAGCAATATGTAAAGCATCCAGTGGTTTAATGCCTCTTTCTGCAATCTCGTTCATTCTCTTTAAAATGGCAGGGGTTTCTCTTGTAAAGGAATCAGCTATTTCTTCCCAGCGTTGTATTTCAGTGCGCCGTTCCCCAAGTGGATTTGCGCCATTCTCGTAGTTTAACACATAAGACCAGCCTAAATTATATTCTCCATTACGGATGGCAGATTGAATATGTAATTTTGCTTCTGTTTCAAGTCGTATGGTCAACATTTGTTGATCGTCAAAAGGTCTGTTAAAACAACAATTATCAAGATACAGGCGCATATTTTCTTTTCCTCAAGAAAGTAGATGAATACATTATACCATTTCGCTATTTTCCTCCGTAACATTAAAGTGTTTCTCCGTGAAATCCGTGAAACTCCGTGTTCAAAAAGCCTTATTTCTCCTTCTTCCACTTCAACGTGACCTCATAATTAACCCCCACGCCGACCTTCCCTATCGCTATATTCCCCATCTCGCCGACCGTATTGATGCCGAACTTGATCTCAGCCTCATCGACGTGGAGATCCTCGATCTCCTCCACCAACAGCCGCGCCTGCACCTTGACATCCTTCAAAGCTTCCTTGAAGGTCTTTTTTGCCTTCACTCTGGCGACTTCACCCGGCTTACGAGCGGCGCGCACAACCCCACCACTCTCATCTTCAGGGGCTTCAACCAGGATGGTGCTGTTTTCGTCCAATTGGTATTCGATATAGGTGGTCATTTTCTTTTCCTTTTTTGGTTGTCTGTTGCGGCTAAAGTATCTTCGTCGATAGTCCACTGTTCACAGGTAACCTGGTAAGGCTCGTCACCAAAATAGGTTTGCCATTCTTGTAGGGTCAGGTTGCGTCCAGCGCGTTGGCAAGCTTTGGGTGTCTAAGGATCGTTACTACCGAGATGTGCGAAATATGGTCGCAGTAGAACAGCTCAATTACCTTCTCTACTAAAAGACGAAAACTCCATTTTTCATGAGCTTTGCAGCAAGCCAAAGCTGCGATCTTGGCTCGTTGATTACTGTCAAACTCTATCGACCTGCTTGGACGAGGCTTTTCATGAAGAGCTTCTTGCACCTCATGTTCTCGGTATAACTTCGCTCTCGCTGAGAAAGTATGTGCTCTCATTTGCAGGGTTTTGGATACAGTGCTGTAACTTTTCCGCGATATAACTCCAACAATCCAAGTGCACGCTTATATATTTTATTGATAATTCACCCTTGCCGAGTGGGTTTCAAAAAATTCTCGGTCTGCTTTTCTAAGGTGTATGTGTTGTTTTTTCATAGTTTTAGAATTTTCTCGCAGGCACAAGGAAATACTAAAAACTTAATTTACGATGTCCTAAGCCGCTCTAGTAATGTTTTATACTATTCAATCATTGAGGAAATTTTATAAAATAAATTCAACTCTGAGCTATTTTGCTTTAAATTAGCTTGAAACCAAGCAAGACGAACCTCATCAAGAGCAACCTTTTTTGGCAAATAATATTCCCCAGCCACAGGTTGAAATTCTTCTAGTTGAGCAATCCTAACAAATATATTCTCGTCATGATAATCCCTAGTTAGGTCTAATAAAGATATTCCTAATTCTTTTGCCTTATCAAACAACCATAACATCACAGATGAAAAGTCGCATATTGCCATGAAATAATATGGATCTTCAAGGAAAAACAAATTTTGATCGCTTAGCAATTGACCTAAAAACATATAATGTTCCACAACCCGAAGCTTAAAGAAAAAAGCTACACTTTGAACTATTTTCTGTAATGTACCTAAATCATCCGGATTAGCAGCTAAATAATCAGGCAAGTCCATTCTCAGAAGGGTTTGCTCTAATACATCTCTTCCAGAATTCGTCGTGTCATCTATGTCTTTTTCTGTCAGGTAAAAAACTTCTCGTCCAAGCACATTGGCTGCAAGAAGTTCGAAAAAGCACCAAGCTCTCTCGTAGTAGCCATCATCTTGAAAACGCAAAACAATAACATTCATACCAAACAAAAGAGAGGGAAGCCATTCTATGCTCTCTCTAAAAAGCTTTTCTTCCTGAGATGATCTTGGATGCTGAGGAACACAAGAATAATCAATCCAGTAATAACTGTCTAATTCAATATTTTGTTTTAGTAATCTCAGCTGATGCCCATCAGGATCAGGCTGCTCAGTTGAAAGCCATCGGTGAGAAACAAAATATTTATTTTGCTCGTGTGGAATATCACTATAACTCTCTAGTAACTTTTGCACAGTTCTATACGATGGCAACTTTGAATAGGTGAGTAAATTAGATCCTTTTATTAATTTAAATTTTCCTAAAAACGAATTGTTTTGAACTAAATTAACGCTTCTAATATTTCCCAAAAAAATATCTTTATACGCATCGGCAATTAAATTTCGGACCTCTCTGGATTGCCATTGATAATCTTCGTCCCCAACAAATAATTGTTTTTTTTCTCTGAGGTCAAGCATCTTGTCTACAAAGAGATGCCAAGAATTTTGGCGATGCTCATCTGCTAACAATACAATCTCTTGAGGTGCATCTCCACCAATAAGTTGTGCAATCGCTGCTAATAATTTTTCACCAGCCCCTCTCCTTAACCACATTTCGAGTTCATCTTTCGTAGTAGCAACAGGGACATGTTGGTGATATGTAACTAAAGATAAGGTGACATCTTGCTGTGACTTTTGAACTTGATCTGTTATAGTCTTGAGCTTATTTTTAGCGAGCCGATGTTCAACATGCTCGGCTTCGATTGCAACACAATTTTCAAAAGCATCTCGAGCTTTCCCTATTACTCCTGTTCTCAAGTAATTTTCCCCGCCATAATAATAGGCTTGACTTAGATTATCATCTGACTTCGCCGTAGTAATAACCGATTGTAAATTCGTCTTTTCTAGAATAAGCTCACTTAGAATTTGTTGCCAATTAGTCAAGGGAGCAGCATTAACTAAAATTTCCTCCCAATATTTAGAACCGTCAACCTCTACATAATGTAAGCTGATTAGAAGAAGCTGGAAAACAGGAAACCATTTAACCAAACAATGTTCTCTAAGTAAGTCTGTTGCACTATGAATAGTTTCTAAGTACTTACCATCATTAAAATGCCCAACACAAGCAAACCACTTCACCCAACATTCAGGAGCATTAGACGCAGTTTTTGAATATTGAGCGAAGGCTTTCACAACATCATGAAGTTGTTTCTCGATGCCTTCAGACATAAGCAAACCTCTAATTTTTTGCTCTTATTTATACCTATAACTTATCATTCAGCAATAATACAGAAACACTTTTGAGGAGAAAACTTGAACCTCAAAATTTTCTGAGAAAAGTTTAAAGAATCTGGATTCTTTTGAGATGCTGTCCATTGATTTACTATATTAGCAGCATAATGTGCCTGATATTCTTCTCCTCCAAACACAGGCTGAAGCATCCAACCAACTTTTCGTTTGTTAGACAAATTGCTGATTTCAAGAGCTACTTTCGGAGCAAAACTATCGGGAACTTTTGGGTAATTCTCAGGCAAAAATATAAAAACAAACTTTCCGTTTCTTGCTAATTTTGTATTTCTGCTAGCCTTAGGCTTCTGCGTATTCATTATCGGTGGATGTTGTGCGATCCAAGACAACAAATAAGCTCTAGCTTTTGACCAACGATCATGGTCTTCTATCAAATCATAGAGAAGCTCAATTTTATACACATCTTTTTCAGATTGAATATGGACATCATGAGACAAGAATTGTTCGCACCTTAATGACAGTTTAGATTCATCAATTCCAACTTGAGTGGCCAAATCTTGAGAAATGTTTCTCAAAAATTCCTTGGTCTCATAATTATCATCTACAGGTGGAGACATAGACGATATCATTTTCATTAAACATTCCCCACAAATAGATTCTCCTGTTTGATCTATGCGAACAGGGGTATCAGGTCCAGCATTCTTAGTTTCTGCTCGAAGGGTTTTACCACATCTATCACAGGTTTCTTTTTTTTTCATTACTTATCTCCTCGATAGTATCCTTTTGATATTGTTCTTTGGTGTCTTATTGGAAACACTAAAACATCATAAGAAACCACCTAAAAAAACAACCTTGATTCCTTCCTCTTACTTTAGACACAATGCCCTAGCTAGTATCATGTAGAAAATTCAAGTGATGAGCACCTCATTCGCCACAAGCGATATGCAAGAAGTGGAGGAAGATCGGTCTCGACATTAAGACGGCACCCCATTAATCGGCGACTAATTTGACCTTCCAGTATTCGAGAAAGAAAAGCACGCCATTTTTCATTATCCTGGTATTTCGCTGCATAATATGCTGAAAAAAACAACCATCATAAGTGAAGTATTGATGGTTCCCTCTATTTCCACTGAAATACTGTCTCCCGCCATTATATCATTTCGATCGAACCAAGGAGATAAGTAAGCTATTTTCAACGTATCCACAAAAAGTTTAACCCGTTTGTAATCATTAGATGTGTACGCCCTCAAAGCCTTCTCGCCAGAGCAAAAAGGAGCGATCATCTTGGAGCCAATCTCCGAGCAAGCCCCATTCACGCAATAGGGTTTCGTGGATGATCTCGACTGTATCCGCGCCGCTGACATCATCATGGCGGGTGACGAGCAGGCGGGCGCTGACCAGTTTGGCTATAATCTCACTGGCTAGGGCATCATCTATGGCGATCAGTTCGTCCAGATTTCGGACGCGACGGGTATCTGCGATGCCTTGCGTTTCGTCTCCGAGGGTGACCAGTTCGCTGAAGATGCGTTGGACTAGGGCGCGTTCGGCATCATCCAGCGCGTAATAGGCGCGGTCTGCCCATTGGGATAGTCCACCGGTCACGCCGCCCATGTTGCGATAGGATTCGTGGGTCAGTTCGCCCTCCACACGTCGCTCCCAAAGCTGGGTCAGGGCAAATTCGAGCAGGGGCAGGATGGTGCTTCGGATGGCACGTCCGCTGGGGTCAGCGGTGCGGGCATCCGCTAAAATCGCATCCACAAGTCCACTTGCAAAACGCAAGCCCAAATCACGCGCGGGTCGCTCTATCATTTCCCGCAACTCCCCTTCTTCCAATGTCCCGGGAATATCGACTTTTGCACCCGCCATTAACAATTCAGCATCCTGAGCAAATCGACTATAAAAATCATCCCGCAGGGTCAATACGATGCTGATCTCAACAGAAGAATCCAGCAGATCAGCTAAAGATTTGATGAACTTGGCGCGCAATTTTGCAGGTGTGGAGACGAGCAGCTCTTCAAATTGATCGATGAAGATCAGCAGACGCTCATTTTTGGGATGCGCTGCCAGCCAGTTTTCTGCGGATTTGACGAGATTTTCCGGTTCGCTCATGCCCAAACTTGCGAGCTGCTCAAAGGGCTTTGTGCCGGGGCGGATGCTGATTCTGCCCCACCGCTCGCTCCCCAGCAGATTGCCCTGCCTGAGCGCGGGGATCAACCCCGCCTGCACGACCGACGATTTGCCGCTGCCCGAGGGACCCAGCACCGCCAAAAAGCGTGGATTTCGTTTCAGACTTTCGAGCAATTTGGTGATGACGCGCTCACGCCCGAAGAAGAGATGGGCATCGGCTTCGGTGAAGGCATCCAGACTGCGATAGGGGCAAATCTCGCTCAGGCGAAGTGCGGGGCAGGCGGTGCGCAAAGTCTCGGCGGGGATGGCAAAAGCGGTCGTGCCCTGACGCTGATACTCATCCGGCGGGGCAATGGCGACCACCATCCCGATGACGCGTTGCGTAACTTCATCGAAGACCGGCGCACCGCTAAAGCCGGGTGTAACCTGTGCGCTTTCAAGCTGGAGAAGCTCAATTCCGTTAATCGTGGCACTGCCCGTGATTGTCCCGCTTCCGCTCAGAGCCTGGTCTGGTGTTGGAAATCCGTAGGTGGAAAAAGAATGTCCTTTGGATGCGCTGGATGCTCCCAAAGGCAAATGCTGCATCTCCGTTAACGCACCATCCAAACGTAAAGTGGCGATGTCTTCGTGATTTTCAGCGCGCCAAGTCTCGCTTTCGACGGTGGCGGTGAGTTGCATCCCGCTTGGCGTGCGGAGCGTTATTTTATCCCCCGGCATACTCCCTGCCGCCGTAACAACATGGGCGCAGGTTAGGAGGAGGTTATCGGCGGCAAGAAATGCTGCGCCGATGGGGAGGGAGGAGG
>JADGEO010000040.1 GCA_016744335.1 Anaerolineales bacterium | reverse complement strand
TATCAGCGCAGCCATGCCTATTTTTGTTGGGAATTCGCTCAGGAGAAATCTAGAATGAGATAAATTCAGCCAGCCCCCAGAAGCAATCGCATTTAATTCCTGAATAATGACCAACCCTGCCAGGAAAATGCCTAAAAAACGACCGTGCATTATTTTTCCAATAAAAAATACAAGCACGGGGAAAATTGCAAATAAGGCAACTTGCAAGCCCACCAAAAGCGCGTAATCTTGCCCCGCTAATAAATGCAGGAAGGCTAAAAACCCTATATAGGCGTTATGCCCCACAGAGACATCCCCATTTGCAATCCCTTGTCCGATCAGCGCAAATTGGGCATAGATATCAAAAGTGGCGGCATCGGCGTAGGGGAAATAGGAATCGCCCGGTGCGAAAAAAGTATTTCTAGGCATGGGGACGGTGTTCCACAAAGAAGCCGCCAGCCCCCATATCGCTACGCCCAAGAGGATTATCATCCATTTTGAGTATTTCTCTTGGATGATAGAACTTCTTCGCAAAAACACTGAAATGAGATGGGAGATTGCTGACGCGATGATGCCAACAAAAAGCATCTGGATTGCTAAAACCGGGACCCCGCTCTCAGACCAATACGTCCGTGTGTTGGGCTGGGTTCCGATCCCCGTGCTTGAGATTAGTAAACAAACGCCCGCAAAAGCCGCCAACCAGCTTCCGCCAGCCCACAGAGTTATACGCTCTGCAATTAATTCCTGATTAAGAGCTTCCCAATCAAGGCGTTGATTTCTACGCAAAAAAATGATTGTCTGAAAACTAATTTGTGCAATATAAATTGCAAATGGGCGCAGACGCTCGGCAAAGACCGCAAACTCTGCAAACTGGTTAGAAGGAATTAGCAAAAACAGACCGAATATAAAAAATGCTACGCTTGAAATGCCTAATCCCCAGTGAGCATTTTTTTGCTTAGCAAAGAGCAATCTCTCCATTTTTTGCACCCATCGCAGATTACGCCAAGATTTTAGTGCGAAATAGGCTGTGCTAATAATCGCGACGATGAAAAAAAATATCAATCCAAGCCGCGATGAAGAGTAACCGAAAAGAACTTGATTTTTGGGGTCAGATGGGATCGTCAAGAGACGATTTAATCCAATCACAGCACCAAGGAATGCTAAGGATAAATGCCCTAAAAGGTATTTTTGAAAGGATGTTTTTTTATTTTGGGGTGAGGGCACTTTGGGTTATCCTGTTATTCAAATTAATGAGGTCTCAAAAGCTAATTCTACTGCAATTATTTGAAGGCAGAGAAACTATTATACGACTTCATTTTTTTGTCCTAATGTCTTGAAAACAGGCTTTTCTCCACCTTTTTTTAGATAATACCTTCGCACAATAACGGTTATAAGGCAACATAATTATTGCTCTATGCTACCCCCTATTGGTTTAGCTAAGCGTACTACCCTGAAAATAAATACCCTTTTCCGTCTTCGCCCAGAGACAAAAGGCAGGTGGATGCCCAGGCAACGCACTCCCCGAAATAAAGAGAAGAAGGTAAATTTTCATCCCGCATTGTACACTTTAAAATGTCACACCTGTGTTTTTTCAAGTGGTGGTTTCATGCCAATCGAAATATGAGGTCGCACATAATGATAATACTCTAACCATTCTTCAACGGATAGAGTTAGTTCTGGGATTTCTTCTGGCTTGTATTGGATCCAACCAAGACATTCTTTTCGCAGACTACGATTGAAACTTTCGATATAGCTCTGCTCATTTTTTTTATAAGGTCGAGCGATGCGATGACGTTCGCAAAAATCCCCAACAGTATCTTTGAATTCAGCTTTAAATTCACTACCACCATCGGTTTGAATAAGTTCGGCAAAGCCATCAAAACGCCTTGGCATACAATGCTCAAGAAAGGCTTTGCCATCAATAGCCCCTAATGCTGGGCGCAGGAGCACATCGCATTCTTTGGTATATATATCAACTGCGGTAAAGGCAAATACCCCGCCAAAGAGGACTGTGTCCATCTGGATCACCTGACGAGCGGCATCTGCCTTAGGCACTGCCCCGCGTGGCGTGTTTTTCTGCCACTTTGAGCGTAATTGATACTTCTCAGAAAGCACTTTGTATATCGTGGTTACGCTCACCTTTTGGTCATAATCTTTTTCCAGAAAGTATTGAATCTTTTGACCACAACATTGATGGTGTTTTTCTCGTATCGCCCAGACACGGCGTTTCAAAATCGCATCTGTTTTGCGCTTCTTGCGAGACCCTTTCTTTGCTTGATTATAATGCGTCAGAAAAGCAGCTAAACTACCGCGCTCTTCTATCGCTTTTGACCAACGAATAATCGTTCGTCGGGATACATTAAGGTGCTTGGCTATGTGACTTTTGCTAACACCTTCTTCCAACAATTCGTATGCTAGGATTGTCTTTGTCATTTGTCTCATCTCCGTAGTATCTCATGGAGTGTGACATTTTAAACTTTAATACAACGCATCCTTGACAAAGCCCCCCAAGTTCCACTAAAATAGAAAACGAATTGACGTGTCCCCTTGGGAGAAATGTATCCATTAGACGCTCTCGCTTTGCGGGAGCGTCTTTTTTTATTTAATTTGGCATCTTTTAGGATGTCATTTTATAACACAACGGAATTTCAAATCTCTAGTGTTCTAAGGAAATCTAAAATGACCAACAATAATTTCTCAGAAAAAGAACGTATCGACACGTTCTCCAAGGCTCTGGCAATCGTTTTACGCCGTATCGCAGGGCTAGATAGTGAAAAAACGAAAACTATGCCTAAAAACTTACCTAAGTTATCAAAAAAACAAGAAGACTCTCAACAAAAAAAGAAGTAATTTGAAAAATGGCGCATTATTCTTTAGGATTTTTCCTCATCATAGAGAAAATACTCTTAGCATGACGTGCCTCTTCTTCACACTATATCTGAAGGAAAACAAAGATGTTAAACATGCCAAATGAAATGACACCAGAAATTTTACAATCATTTTTTGCGGATATAACACAAAATATAATAGAGCCAAAGCGGAATCGAGGCGTTATATATATACGAAAATCTCGTATGGAAAATAATAAACCGCATTACTCACCTCAAATCCAAGAAAACGAATGTCGAGCATTAGCTGAAAAAGAGGGGATTGTTGTAAAAGAAGTTGTTCTTGACTTAGATGAAACTGGCAAAAACTCAGATCGTCCAGGATTGCAGAAAATTCGTAGGATGATTGAGATGGGCGAGATTGATTATGTTTTAGTTCAATATCTTGACAGAAGTTACAGGAATTTCTTTGGAACTCTCTTTTGGATAAATTTCTTAGAAAAACACCAAGTTGGCTTCCTTTCAGCTTCAGAGAATATTGATAATCGTACTCATGCAGGAAGAGCTGTTCTTGCTATGCAAGCAATTATGGCAGAAGGACCTGTTCACCATTCTTCAGAACGAGGCAGGCAAGCAGCAAAGGAACGCCGTAAAGAAGGTTTTCATAGAGGTGGCTACAGGCTGGGATATTGCAATGGCCTCTGCCAAAAATGCACCGACCCTAACGGAAAAGGCTATTGCCCCTCTTATGGAAATGCAGTGCGCTTGGAGAGCGAGATTGGGAAGATTCAAGTTCCACATCCCATAGAAGAACATGCCGTGCGGCTTATTGTATATTCCTACAACCAAGGCATGAGCGGGGCAGAAATTGCTGATTATCTGAATAAAAACAAATTTTTACTAGCTGGGTTTGGTGAGGAAAAGTTCAAGTTTCGTACTAAAGGTGTTACCAATTCAAAAGCTCCTGGTAAATTTTCTCCTGAAGCGGTGATGGCTATTATCAAAAATATCTTTTATGTAGGATATATTGCCCATTATCATACTCCTTCCTTGAGTATGCAGGATGATCTTGAAAATCCACGCAGCACACGCCAAACAAGAAAAAGAAGACATATTCCCGAAGAAGTTTATAGAGGAAAACACGAGGCTCTTTATCCTTATGACATTTGGGAAGAAAACCAGCAAATTCGGGCTTCACGCTATACAACGCCAACGAGTAAAAGCAAGAAAAAACGAATTTACCCTCTCAGCGGTTTAGCCCAATGCTGGGAATGTTTGCCGCATACGCCACCAGACCGCACGGCGACTTTGCGTGGCTCTACGAATGGCTCAAAAAAGAGAATTTATCGTTGCGCTAATTTACACGGGAAAGCAAAGCCCAAAATTGTAGTTTCGGATTCTTTAGGCTTAGGTTCAGAAAAAGATGCGCTGAGCATAGATTTGCGAAAATTACATAAAAATTCTACCTTGCCTGCTGAAAAACTAGAAAAAGCTGTCGATGAAATTCTTGCCGATTTCACCATTCCTGAAGATTGGTATGAGAATATCCTTGCCTATGTTTTTAATGAAAATGGGATGGGAGATTATCGCCGCAAAAGTTATAATTTACGTGAAGCCTTGAAGAAAAAGGTAACTCTGTATGAAGAGGGGCTGATAGATATAGCAGGTTTGAAAAGTGAAAAGTTACGCATTGCTACTGCTTTGAATGCACTTAGCCCCGTAAAAAGCCCACAAGCAAAGGATTTGCTTGATGTACTAGAAGATTTTTCCGCCTTGTGGCAAAAGACAACGCCAGCAGAGAAACGAAGTTTATACCAAATTGTTTTTGAACGAATTTATTTTGATAGCCTCGGTGATTTGCGCGAAGCCCACGCACACGCACCCTTTGATGAGTTGCTTAGATTGTGCTAAATCTACACCTTCTCCTTCGCCTCCCCCCAAAAGCCCCTACCGCTTTCACTGTATGGTGTCTTTGCCCATTGAGACGTAAGCGTTGCCCAGACATTTTATTCAAAATATTGCTCAAGAAGGGTTAGTATTGCTTTTGAAACTTTTTTTCGTGTCTCCGAATTTTCTATCTGTGTAATGCGTAAAGCTACATCTACAGCTTCAGGGGGAAGATTTTCGGCACTTGCCGTTTTAATACTGAAAATATCCAGCTCTGGCCACTGCGCTAAAAGAAGCACCTCATTTGGATTCATACCAAAATGATTAGCAAGATATACGCAAGTATGAACGCTCGGACGCTGCCCAGATATTATGCGCCGAATAGCCGCATGGTCTAATCCAGCCCTTATAGATGCTTCACGATGACTCTCATTGCGTTTTTCTAGCACCTCTTCTAAACGTTTGATCAGAGCAGTCGAATCGTATTTCTGACGCTGCCCTCCTCGTAAGATTTTTGCTACAGGCTCTCTTTGAGACATATCTATCTCCATAAAATAGTATACAATCACGATTGGATGAGTGAATTATATCGTATTGCATGGAGGTCTCTTAAATATGAAGGAAACGCAAAGCAATCTCAATGTGCTTAGGGCTGTTGGCTATAAACGCGTCTCAATGCACGATCAGGTGGATGGGTTTAGTCTAGATGCCCAAGAAAATAATATAAAGGGATATATCAATAAACAGGGGTGGCAATTACTTGAAATCTATGAAGATGCTGGTATCTCTGCAAAAAAGGGAAGTCATCGTCCATCTTTTGAGAGACTATTAGAAGATGCAAACAAAGGAAAATTTGATGTTGTAGTAGTCGATAAAATCGACCGGTTCTATCGTCATCTTAATGGACTTCTCACAACGCTTGACCAACTCAATGAATATGATGTTGCGTTTGCATCCGTACAAGAACAAATGGATTTCACAAGTCCATGGGGGAAATTGATCCTTAATGTTCTGGGAACCCTTGCCGAAATTTACATAGATAATTTAAGGCAAGAAGTGCGTAAAGGGAAGAAACAACGCGCGCGTCAGGGGTTATGGCTTGGGTCTATTCCCTACGGCTACTGCAAAGGGCTTTGTCATGATTGTAAAAATGCAAATGGAAAGGACTACTGTCCTGATTTTGGGAAAGAAAATCTAGGAGACGGAAAAGTTCTTATTGCCCACCCCATTGAGAGTGATATTGTAAAAAAGGTTTTTGATTTATATATTACAGGAGATGAATCCCACCGTAGTATTGCTAAGCATTTAAATCAATTGAAAGTCAATCTGCCCGACGGTGAAATAATTAAAGTACGCCAAAGAGGTGCTCCTGGGCGCACGCCCCCAGGCCCCTTTTCCAGAGATATTATCCGCGATATGCTCAAACGAATTGCTTATACAGGCAAGATTGCCTATCGAGGAGTAGATAAAAATGGGGTACACAAAAAGAGAACTGAACCCCAGATTTTTTTTGAAGGGCAGCATCCAGCATTGATAACTAAAGATATTTACCAAGAGGCTCAAGAGATTCGTGAATTGCGATCAAGCAACTCTTATATGAAAAACAATCGGCGAGTACGCATATATCCATTAACAGGCGTTCTCCATTGTGGATATTGCGGAGGGGGAATGCGCGGTGTTTCCAATGCTTATCGCCGCTATTATTCTGATGGAAATCAATTAGATCAAATTTGTAACTGCCCTCAAATAACTATTCGAGCAAATGAGATTGAAGAGAAAATAATTCGCTGGATTAAGCATATCTATAGAGAAGCCGTATCTAATACAGAATATACGTTTAAACATCAGGCTGATTTTTATCAGGAGAAATTTCAGCGAGCAAAGGAGCTTTATATACTTGGAGAGATAGACAGAAGTAAATTAGAAAATATAAGAGAAAAAACAAAGCATATTGTTTCCATATTGCACAAAACAAAATTGAGTGATAAAATGAAATTTATCAGCGAAACACAGCAACATATTGATCGCTGGAACAAACTTTCACAACTTAAACGCAAAAGACTGCTACGACTTATTGTCGAAGCAGTCTTTGTGCGAGGTAACGCATTTGTGGCATTTCAGCCAACATTAGCGTTCCAGATATTGACACAGTCTCAAGAAAAATTCTCTCGACCGTGTAGCTGCGGGGAGGGCGGGATTCGAACCCGCGGTCGAGGGAACCCCGACACCCACTTAGCAGGCGGGCCCAATCAGCCACTCTGGCACCTCCCCAAATCAACTGTTAATGCTCGAAAAAAAAGTGAGCGGCTCGGAAAAAAGTGAGCGGCTCGGAAAAAAGTGAGCGGAGGGAGAGGGATTCGAACCCTCGAAGGGGGACACCCTTACCTGTTTTCAAGACAGGCGCCTTCGTCCACTCGGCCATCCCTCCGAGCCAAGCGATTTTACCATAAATGCAAGATTTTCAAATAGCAATTTTTGAATAGGGTTTATCGGAAGTAAGTAGAAGAACCCGTTCCCTTCAATGGAACGGGTTCTTCCGACCACTGAAATTTTATTTCTGATAAAGTCTGATATGAGCAAAGGCAATATAAATGCCGCTTTACGCGTGGATAGGGGGCTTTACGTTGCACACTCGGTTTGGAGAATCAGTAAGCAAGCTAAAAACGCGCGCGTTGCGGTTTCCGTCTATCCTCAAAGACAATCTTAATTTGTTCTTTTTCTTGCCCCGAAACTCACCCTGTGCTAAACTCAATATATGGCAGAAAACACGATGCTTCAAGATGCAATTGATGCGATTAGCCAAGGGGAAAAAGCAAAGGCAAAAGAGATACTAACGCGTCTTATTAAAACCGATCAACAAAATGCAAGCTATTGGGTTTGGATGAGTGCGGCGGTGGCTACGCAAAAAGAGCGTATTTACGCGCTAAAGACCGCTTTGCGCGTAGACCCTGAAAATGCCTCTGCTAAACGCGGTCTTGTGCTTCTTGGCGAGATCCCCCCTGACGAAGATATAGACCCTTTTCCACTTCATCACCCCCGTTTATGGGAGGAGGAACTCATCTCTGAGGAAGAAGAGGAAGAAAAAGAGATAAAGAAGAAGGTAGTTGTTAACCCTGTTATTCGTTTAGCGGGGATTGGGGTTGGGGTTATTGGCATTATTGGCTTAATCATATTCGGATTCTCACAACAAAGTGCAAAGAAAGCATCTGCAGTTGTTGCTGGTCCTACCTCAACTTATACCCATACCCCCACATCTATTAACGCAAAGCCAACAAATACTCCAGGCTTTGATGACAGCTTGCCGCTTTCAGATTTGCTCGATGTGCCCTATACGCCAACACCACTCTATGTGAATACACCACGTTCCGTTCAGGCAAGCGATTATAGTTATGCGGTTGAAGCGGCTTATGCAAACGAAGATTGGGAAGCATTAATTACCGCAATGGAGCAAATTGCCACACTTGAGCCTGAGAGCGCAGACCCTTATTATTATATTGGCGAAGCCTATCGTTTCATGGGTGAAAATGTAAAAGCCCTTAAAGCCTATGAAGAAGCCATTAATAAAGATGAAGATTTTGGACCGCCTTATTTGGGCAAAGCGCGCATTATGCCTTATGTTAATGCAGACGCAGATATTGGCAGTAGCTTAGACGAAGCCATAGAAAAAGACCCCAATTTTTCAGAAGCCTATATAGTAAGAGCTGTTTATTTTCTTGAAAAAGAAAAATACGAAAAAGCATACGATGATCTGGAGAAGGCGCGTGAACTTGCGCCTAACTCTCCCTTAGTTTATTACAACTTAGCCAAAGTTTATTGGGCACAAGACGAACTCGAAGATGCGCTCGAAGCCGCTGAAAAAGCCTTAGAGCTTGACCTTACCCATCTTGAAAGTTACCTTTTATTAGGACAACTTTACGAAGCAAATGGCCAAATAGACAAAGCCAAAGACATTTTAGAAACTTATATCGATTACGCAGAAGAAGGAGATGCCGAAGCTCTTGCTATTCTTGGTGGCGCATATTATGAAAATGGAGAGTACGAAGAAGCCATTGAATACCTCGACCAAGCCATCAAATTAGACCGTTATTCAGGTACAGCTTATTATTATCGTGGTCTTTCTTATTTTGCGCTCGATGATGCAAAAGGAGCGGTTTATAACCTTGATAAAGCCAATCGCTACGTTCCTGATTCTCTTGAAATCAGCCTTGCCCTAGCCGAAGCCGAGTATCTTAACGAGCATTATGGCAACTGCTATCTACAAGCTGAGGGCACACGCCCGCTAATAGCAACAGATGAAGAAGAAGCCCTCGTTTACTATTGGATAGCAATCTGCCACGAGGGGCGCGAAGATTTTAGGTCTGCTCGAGAAGCATGGGAAACTCTGCTTGAAATCACCGGAAAATCTGCTGAAATCAGTACCTTGCAAGATAAAGCAGAAGAACACCTCGCTGAACTCTATACCCCAACGCCCACCAAAACCCCTAAAGCCACAAAAACGCCTAAACCCTCCCGCACACCCACTTCGGAAGATTAGCCCCATGCGTACAGCCCAAATTATCTACAATCCAGCCGCGGGACGATTTCCCGTAGCGGACGTGATTCCATCGGCTGGACGCGCCTTAATGGACGCGGGATTCTTTGTCAACGCAGTTGCAACGAACTCGGGTGAACATGCTACTGAACTAGCGGCTTCTGCTGTGAAGAAGGGCATCGATGTGGTCTTTGCCGTAGGTGGGGATGGCACCATTGGGCAAATTGCCAGCGGATTAATCAACTCAGAAACCGCACTCGGCATCTTGCCAGCCGGCACCGCCAATGTTTGGGGAAAAGAATTAGGAATGAAGCCCTACTCATGGCGAGTACGTAACGCACTAGAAGAAAACGCAAAACTCCTTGCAGATGCCCCCATTCACGCAATAGATATTGGCATTTGCAACGAACAACCCTTTTTAATGTGGGCAGGGTTGGGCTTAGATGCGCTCACCGTTCAGAAAGCAGAACCACGCTTTCGTTTTGAAAAGTTTTTTGCAGTCCCCGAATACGCAGCCTCCACCTTACTAACCGCCGCACGCTGGAACGGTATTTCGCTTCGCATTTGGGCAGACGGAAAAGAGATTGAAGGGCATTATATTCTTGCCGTTGTCAATAATATCCGTCACTATATGGGCGGGATGTCCAATCTTTCCCCCGATGCCGTGCTAGATGATGGCACCTTTGACCTATGGCTTTTTACGGGCAATAATATGGCAGATGCTCTGCGTCATGGTTTTGATATGTGGAGTGGTCGCCATATAGATTCAGACCAAACACACCGTATTTCCTTTAAAGAATTACGTCTTGAAGCCGATAGCGAGTTTGCCGTTCAAACCGACGGGGAACCGCGTTTTGACACGAAAAAAGCAGAAATTAGCGTGCAAAAAAATGCCTTACGCGTCCTTATGCCCCCCAAAGCCTTAGAGGCACTATCTCAGGAGCCTATTGCATGAAACTTATGAATCGTTGGGTTATTTTAGGCATATTAGGAATAGCATTTTTTCTGTTTTTTCTCGCTATTTTTTTGTTGGGTTCTCCTGTAACTCAAACAGAAGAAGTGAATTTAGCACTTGCCGCTATCACTGTTTTACCTGGCACAACATCTACCCCGCTTGTTAGTCCTACCCCTACCCACGATCCTGCCTTGGGTACGGCAACCCCAGCCGCAGGCATAATTGCTTTGGGCGCTTATGTTCAAATTGGCGGCACCGATGGCGAAGGTCTCCGAATACGAAGCGAACCAGGGCTTGAGGGCGAATATCTTTTTCTCGGCTTTGATACTGAACTTTTTCAAGTTTTAGATGGACCTCAAGAATCTGATGGTTACACTTGGTGGTATCTCCTTGCCCCCTATGATGATACTCGCTCAGGATGGGCAGTTTCTGACTTTTTAGTGCCCGTAACCGGTGAAGATTAACTTAGACCTTTCACTTTGCTAAAAACCTATCTGGCTTCTCTGAAATTTACAACAACCTTATTCTCATAAACTCAAAGGATTATCTCTTATGTCATTAAGACCAACAGCACTCGATGCAAATAAAACAAAAAAAGAACTTACTCTCACCTGGAATGATGAGCATATTAGCACCTATAGCTTCTCTCTTCTTCGCGCCGCTTGCCCCTGCGCCGAATGTCGCGGCGGGCACGATAATATGGGCGGAGACCCCGCCCCCGAAGTTTTTGAAACACCTATTACTGATACAAAAGAAACGCGTCTAAAAGATGTTATTGCAACAGGTTCTTACGCGATTTCTATTGTCTGGGAAGACAATCACGATTATGGTATTTATAATTGGCGTTTTTTACGGGCACTGTGCCCCTGTGATGAATGCCGAAGTTGATGAAAGCAAAAACATCCGCAGTCTCCAAGACTGCGGATGTTTTTTTACGGTATCAAGCTAAAGTTACGTATGCCGTGGTGCAGGTTTTTATCCCATCGTCTTAAGAAAAAATTCCCGATAATGTTTCGTAGCGATGCCCCTTTCGTTGGTCATCCTTATAAAAAGCGATGAAGCTAACCATTTGATAAGGAATAAATTTCTGCTCATGTGGTTTAAATATGGTCAGGTCAAAATAGGTGCGCCAAGTGCCTGAGTTAAAATAAAGTTGATCATCATATCGTTTGCCGCTCTCACTTGCGTCGAGGGGAACAACTTCATGGTGGTGCGTGTGTCCATAAACAATATAAAGAGCTTCTTTATTAAGAAAGGCTGGCTCTTTTAAAACCTTCTTTGCATAAGAGATTTCTCCGCCCCAGAACTCCTCTTCTATCCATAGAGCCAAATCATTAATCGTTTTCGTAGAAAATCGCTTAGAAATTGCTAAGGCAATTTCTAATTTATCCACATTATCAAAGCTAAATTTTTTATCTGCTTTACGCACCACATCCAAATTGAGAAAATCATTACCAATATCGTCCCAAATTTTTTTGATTTTCTTCTGCATAGTATCGGGTAAATCACTATGCTTGATCTGACTGCTCACCCACAACCAAGTTGCCAGCACGGGGCGAACATGGCTAATTTCTCGTAAATTCTTAATTACAGATTCAGGGAGTTCGGGGATGCGTTTTGCAACTTCAAGCGGAAAACGATTTGTAATTTCAACAGTAAGCACATCGCCCAAAGCTGAGTTGATGCGTCCTTTTTCCGCATTATAATTAAAGCTATCGAGCATATCTCCGTGCTGGGCATAAACTTTATACTCAGCCAGAATCTCTGCCAGTGCAGGATTATCTTTGGGTAAATAAGGAAAAGGGGAAGAAGATTGCGATAGCCCGAAAGCCTTTATAACATCAGACCGTATCTTGTCAAAAGACTCGCCGGGAATGCGATAATACCAATCATGATTTCCAATCATATAATGAATACGTGTTTTAACCCTTACTAAATCTATACTTTCTTGCCAATTACGTTGGGAATCAAGATTTCGGGGAATTTCTACCTTCAGTTCACGAAAAACGCTTAAAGCCTCGTCGTTTTCTTTTAAAATTGCACGTGTAATCTCCTCGAGCTTTTGTGCATAGGCGGGCTTAGTGCGGTCTGTCCAGGGGCGAGTATATTCGGGCGTATTTTCCTGTGTATCTAACCAAAGTGTAGAATGAAGTGGGTCTAAAATATCCCCCAAGAGTAAAATTTCTATCCTATCTATAGGATGATAGCTGCCATCTTTTCTCCACGAGGCGCGCATCGCCATTTCGTCTAATCTTTCTGCTAAAACATAAAAAGCATCGGGGGCAATCGATTTACCGCAAGTCCCGTCTCCGAGATGAATATCGCTAAGAATGATAAGCATTTGTCTCTCCTTCTTTTCGCCCTGATTATAACTTGATTTTTAAGAAAGATGGATGCCCCACGCGCGTTTTTCTTATCCCCTAATGCGAGATGTAGCTAAAACTTTGTGCCTTTTCTGAAATTTGCGGACATGCCCCTGTCTCAATCTTGGGACCTGTCCGCCCCGTCTTGGATGTTCGGATTTGTCAGGTTATTTCACGAAGAGCTATTTGAAGTTTGCGAATCATTAAAAAGATGGGAGATAAAACTTCTAGGTATGGAAAGCAAGCCAAGGTGTAAAAGCATTAATATGCTCACAGCAGACATCTCAAAAAAGAAGAACAAATCTCGCCATAGGGATTCATTAATCGCTTGCGTTGAATAGACATAATAATAAACAATAGTAAATAGATGTATAAGGTTAATAGCAAGTAAGGGCATTGAAAAGAAAAGCAGGCTATGCTCTTTAAGTAACAAATGTAATCCAATAAAGGCAATAAATAAAACAACCATAATTAACATATATCTGGGAAAGCGGGTGTTCACATACACTTGCCCATATAGCTTGAAAATCATAGCGATATATAGAATACTAATACCAATAATTGTGAGCCAAGCATAAACATTAATTAGAATGGGCAAAATGATATTGTTTAGCTTGCGAATACTGATTAATGCAATAACCCAACCAATAAAATAAGTTATTCCAATAGGAACAGCTTTATAAACAATAGTGTCTCTATCTACGGGATTGCTTAGGGAAATAAATTTCTCTGCTAGAAGAGCAAAAGCAATCACTGCGCCACTAAGAAGAGCAAGCCCCAGAGTTGCAGAACTAATAATTGTCATTACTGTTCGTAAAGCTATGTTTTCTGCTACTTCATTTTTACTGGGAGGAGGCATCACCTGTGCTTCTGGTTGATGAAAAGGGGTTTCGTTATCCATAATTATTTCCTGATGAAATTAAAGCTCATGATTAGTGCTCTTTCTGGTTTAGATTTCTGTCATTAAGGGAATGGCTTCAGGAGGAATAGTAGGTGTTGGTGTACGCGGATTACTAGATGAACACGCTGTAATAAAGAAAAAAGATGTTGTCGCCAAAATAAAAAAAGTCAACTGTTTTTTCATATAAACCCTCCTTGCGTTAAGGATGTTTTATATTATACAGAAAAACGTGACTTTTGGGGGAGGAAGATTTTTTGAGCACAAAAAACACTTTCCCCCATCTATTGCCCATAGTTCAGCACTCAAGTTAGATGCACGTTCGCCCCCGGTTTTTATACGATCTACCTTGCGGGAGAATATATTGCTCTCGCAAGGTGATTAATTTTGCTTAACGGTTCCATCCCCCAGGCAACATGGCAACGCCAATATATATCAACGCAAGGCTACCCAAAATGGAGAGAAGAGTATTTCGATAAAAATTTTCTTTTTTCGATTTTCTCCAATGAGCGGGTAAGTGCGCAAGAAGGGCAGAGAGAATCATTATTGCCATGTGTTCCCAGCGATAACGCGGGATGCCCCCTGCTTTTAAGGTGACTAAAAGAAGGGAGATTAAGCCAATTACAACTTGTGAATCGAGTAAACTGCTATAAGCTGAGGGTAAAATACGTTTTAATTTAAGAAAAGATTTACGAGTTGCCCATGCGTATCCAAAAACGGCGAGTGTTAAAATAGCGACTAAAACAATTAGCCAACGAATGCCCGAGTGAGCATATAGTAAAATAGTTGCGAATTCCATATATTTCTCCTTGGATGAACGATGACTAATCTTACCCTATTTCTGTGAAAACCCCGAAAGTGTTTTGGAGGCAAAATGGTTTATAAAAATATTATTAGTGAAAAGCGTGAAAAGGTTGGCTTGATTACCCTTAATCGTCCGAAGGCGATGAACGCCCTTAATGGTGCGTTAATGACAGAGTTGATTGATGCACTCTCTGTTTTTGATGCAGACGAAGAAATTGGTGCAATCGTGATTGCCGGCAGTGAGCGCGTTTTTGCCGCAGGGGCAGATATTAGCCAGATGGCGAAAATGTCTGCTGTTGAAATGTTTAAAGACAGTTTTGTAGAGCTTTTTGATGGAATTGGAGAAATTAAAAAACCGCTTATTGCCGCAGTTTCTGGGTTTGCTCTGGGGGGCGGGTGCGAGTTGGCGATGTCTTGCGATATGATTATTGCCTCAGAAAAAGCCAAGTTTGGTCAACCTGAGATTAATCTTGGCGTAATTCCTGGGGCAGGCGGGACTCAGCGTCTTACCCATGCAGTGGGCAAAGCCATTGCAATGGAGATGGTGCTCAATAACCGCACTTTATCTGCTCAAGAAGCACTGGAATTTGGGCTTATAAATCACGTTTACCCTGTAGATGAATATCTTGATAAAGCACTTAAACTAGCGAGCCGGATTGCTAAACGCGCACCTTTGGCGTTGCGTCAGGGGAAAAGGGCTGTGAATAAATCTTTTGAATTATCGCTTAGTGATGGGCTTGAATTTGAGCGGCGTTCTTTTTATTTTCTTTTTGCATCAGAAGACCAAAAAGAAGGGATGGCGGCGTTTTCTGAGAAGCGTTCGGCAAAGTGGAAAGGGGAGTAAAAAACTGAGAAGAAGGTATAAAAAAGCGGAAGTCTTCAAGACTTCCGCTTTTTGTTTTTAATTTATCTGATAGAAAGTTCTAATCAGGAAAAAGCTTTTCTGTTATTTCGGGACAATACTCTTCGATCATCTTAGAAGAGAGAGAGTTTGTTTTGCAAATTTCTTCGTATAGTTCTGCCGATTTTCGTTTTTTTCGTTTCTGCGTTTCTATATCTAATTCCCAGAGACCAAAGCGTTGCGTCCAGCCGCGTTCCCACTCAAAATTATCAACCAATGACCAGTGAAAATAGCCTTTTACTCGCCAACCAAAATTGGTCGCTCGCCAAAGTTGCATAATATGTTCTGCTAAATAGCGGGGGCGCATCTCATCTGTGGAATCTTCTACCCCATTTTCAGTGACGATAATATCTTTACCAAAACCACTTGCCCAACGCATTGCTTCAAAAAAACCTTCTGGTTCATTTGCTATCATGCCAGTTTCGCTTAAGTCTGCATCTTCGGGGAAATAACGTTTGCCGAATAACTTGCCTGCCATACTCAAGCTAAAAGAGACTTGATCGCGCGTATAATAATTTACACCCATAAAATCTTGGGTATTTTCAGCTTCTGGTACTTTTACTTTTTTCCATAAAAATTTAGCTACACCATCTGTTGCCGCTTTCGGGAAAAAGTTATTATAAGCATTTGATTGTGCCTTAGTCACCCATTTATCTAGGGGAGAATAGGCGTTTTTAGGCTTTATCGAATAATAATTATGTGCTATGCCCACACGCGCCTCATGTTGGATTTCATGAATAACCTTATAAGCCAGAGCGTGTCCGCGTACTAAATTGACCATCACCTCAAAGGCGATATTTAAATCTTTTTTCCCGGGCGGGAATACCCCATCTATATAAGCCGAATAGGTATAAACATTGGGTTCATTAATTGTCACCCATAAATTAGTGTATTCTTTTAGCGCAGAAACTGTTTTCCGTACAAAATCAGCAAAAAGTTGAGGCGTTTCATCATTTTCCCATGCGCCCATATCTTCTAGCCAAAGCGGATTTGAGAAATGATGCAAAGTCACCATAGCAGTCATATTTCTCTCACGCAAACCACGCAATATATCACGATAACGGTTTAATGCGCCTTCGTCCCAACGGTTTTTCTCGGGCTGAATTCGGCTCCACGCCACTGAAAAACGATGTGCATTCTGCCCCGTTTCTGCAGCACGGTCTAGGTCTTCGCGCCAGCGTCCGCCCCACCAATCACAAGCCAAACCTGATTTATCAGCGGTTTTTCCCGCTTCTTCCCAGGCGTGCCAATTATTATTTTTATTATTGCCCTCAACTTGGTGTGATGCAGTTGCCGTGCCCCATAAAAAACCACGTGGAAATTGAATTTTTGCTTTTGCCATTTTTGCCTCTCTCTATAAATGGGTTTTTGCCGTCAATTATTATTTGCTTTTTTCTCGTTCTAAATAAGTCAAATAAAGGGCGACTGATCCCGCCACTGCCGCATTTAATGACTCGATTTGCCCCTCCATGGGGAGTTTCATTAATAGATCACAGGATTCGCGGGTCAGACGTCGCATTCCCTGACCTTCAGAGCCGACAACAATCCCAATCCCACCATCTAAGCGGATCTTACCTGGGCTTTGGGCTTGCTCACTGCCCTCTAAACCTACAATCCATGCCCCTGACTCTTTTAGCGTCCCAATCGCCTGTGCGAGATTCGCCTGTGCTATTAATAAATGCTCGCTTGCCCCAGAAGACGCGTTCACTACAGCCGCTGTCACTTGCGCCGTTCGCGCTAATGGGATGATAACGCCATGCACGCCCACAGACTCAGCCGTCCGTAAGAGGGTGCCAAAGTTTTGAGGGTCTTGCAAAGTATCGAGGATGAGTACAAAAAGTTTTTCACTGCGAGCATCGGCTTTATCCACAATATCTAAAACATTATGATAGGGATAACCGCTTACTTCGAGGGCAAGACCTTGATTATTGGGGGCAATTTTATCAAGGCGTTTGCGAGGAACACGGGTAACAGTTGTGTTTTGTTTTCTTGCTAAATCTATGATTTCTTTTAAACGCCCTTTTTCTTTTGCGTTTTCATTAATCAAAAGTTGAAAAAACTGCCGTCTTTTAGCGCGTAGTGCTTCGTATACTGGGTTTCTTCCGTAAATATATTCTTTCATAATAATTTCCAAAAATGTAGGGGTGGGTATCAGACCCACCCCTTACAGGATGTTATCTATTCCCAACGCCAAGATGTACCATCTTTGCCGTCTTCAATTGTCACGCCAAGTTCTTTAAGTTGGTCTCTAATTTCATCAGAGAGTGCCCAAAGTTTTTGCGTACGGACTTTGCTTCGTACTTCTACGAGCAGGTTTATGAATTTGTCTGCATCGCCAGAGCCTTCTTTTTCTTTGAGTTCTAAGCCAAGTACAGATGTTAATTCTCGAAGGGTATTTTGAGCTGGTTTGAGTTGCTCGTTTGTTGCACCAGCATCACGGGATGAATTGATAAGACGGACTAATTCAAAAACATGCCCGAGCGCACCAGCGGTGTTGAAGTCGTCATCCATGGCAGTTGTGAAGGCTTCACGCGTATCGGCGGTTTTGGCGAGCAATTGCTCAACGTTGGCACCTGCTGGTTGAGGGCTGGCAAGTCTAAATCCAGATTTGAGCCGCTTAATCCCATTTTCTGCGGCTGAGATGCTTTCATCGGTAAATGCGAGGGGGCTACGATAGTTTCCGTTAAGGACGAGCATCCGCATTACATCACCTTCATGGTCATCTAAGAAATCCTGAATGGTGACAAGGTTACCAATGGATTTGGACATTTTTTCGCCAGAGAGTTGCAACATGCCGTTGTGCATCCAGTAGCGGGCAAAGGATTTTCCAGTGTAGGATTCGGATTGTGCAATTTCATTTTCGTGATGTGGGAAAATGAGGTCGTTGCCGCCACCGTGAATGTCGATGCTTTCACCGAGTTCGTGGAGACACATGGCAGAACATTCGATATGCCAGCCTGGGCGACCGTTTCCCCATGATGTTTCCCAAGCGGGTTCGCCCTCTTTGGCATTTTTCCAGATGGCAAAATCTGCGGGGTTTTCTTTGATGTCGCCAACTGCGATGCGTGCCCCAGCTTGCATTTCATCTAATTTTCTGCCAGAGAGTTTGCCGTAATCATCGTCTTTATGAACGCGGAAATAAGCATCTCCCTTGGCTGTATAGGCGTAGCCTTTTTCAATAAGCCCTTCAATCATGGCGATGATTTTGTTCATCGTCTTTGGCTCGGTAGCGCGAGGGTTTACTGTTGCAGGCAGGATATTTAAGTCGTTTAGATGGTCTTTATACTCTTGAATATACCCTTCTGCAAGCTCAAAGGGGTCTATGCCTTTTGTGTTGGCGCGCTCAATAATTTTGTCGTCTACATCGGTGAAGTTCATCACAAAATTAACATCGTAACCACGATATTGCAAATAACGGCGCACTATATCAAAGACGAGGGCAGACATGGCATGACCAACATGGGCGTTATCGTAAACGGTAGGTCCGCAAACATACATGCGGACTTTGCCTTCTTCTATGGTTTTAAGTTCTTCTTTTTTTCGGGTTTGAGTATTATAAAGGCGCAACATTTTTTGCTCCTAATTTATTGTAGAAATGCGGGCAAAGATCATTCTTCCTGCCGCAGTTTGTAAAACCTTAGTTACTGAAACATCAGCATATTCGCCAACTTCGTCACGTCCGTTTTCGACCACAACCATTGTGCCGTCTTCCATATAGCCAACACCCTGATCGCGTTCTTTACCCTCTTGAATAATATTAATATTCATTAATTCACCGGGTAAAACAACAGATTTAACTGCGTTAGCTAATTCGTTGATGTTGAGAACAGTCACGCCTTGTAACTCAGCAACTTTATTTAAATTATAATCGTTGGTCAAAACAGGACACTTAAGCTGTTTGCCAAGAACGACCAACTTACTATCTACTTCTCGCACGCCTTCTGCATCAATGTCGCTGATGCGTACCATCACTCTGGGATCTTTTTGAAGAGTAGCGAGTACGTCCATGCCGCGGCGGCCACGCTGGCGGCGTAAACCATCAGGGGAATCGGCTACATATTGCAATTCATTTAAAACAAAGCGGGGTATTAATAAAGTGCCTGGTAAAAAACCAGTAGTGGCAATATCGGCGATACGTCCGTCAATAATAACGCTGGTATCAAGTAAGATAGTGCGATTCATTTTTGACCAATTCCCCTCGCTACTCCCATCTTCCCCACCGCCGCCACCGCCACGCCCAAAAACGGCAGATAGCATTCCCATAATATCTCCCTGACGCATTACAAAAACAGCAACACCTAAATAACTAAAAAGCACAACGCCAAAAAATGGTGCTATATCACCAAATAGCCTAGGCAATGCCGAAAGTGGAAAAGCCAAAAGTGCCGCAATAATTAGCCCTGAAACTAAACCAACCAAGCCTGCAAAGAGGGTTTCTGCGGCAATGCGCCCTAATAATGCCCGCAGTTTTCGCATGGGGCGTGTAGTAACGTAAGGGGTAAGAATTAGACCAATTAATGCTCCCGTTAATGCAAGGAGAGGGGCGGTTATTGTATTTCCGCTCATTCTCGTTATAACTACCCCTGAATAGGCGCCAGAAATCCCTAGAACCACCATACCTATAATCCGAAAAACAAATTCAACACTCATAATAAAGCCTCCAAATTATAAAAAATAATAAAAAAGAAAATGCTTTCCGCATGATAGCATGGCTAGAACACGCCGTCAATTGCCGCACGTTCATATTAAGAAAAATATAAGACTGTTTTCTTCTTAAAACCGCTTATTGACCCTCTATCCCTTTTCTCGTACAATCCAAGCATAGAACCCTGTGTGGATGTGTGTGGTTTTGACCCGCTCTACACTTCATGTTTTTTTATAGTTGGATGAAAAACCGCGGCATCCGTGAATTTTGGCAGGCGTGCTAAATTCCCAAGGCAGATGCTTGGCGTAAACAGTTTTTAACACTCGCGGTTACGCTAAAAAGATGAGCATTAATTGCCGCCCTGTTGGGGGCACGCGCGTGCCGTTGTCCTTTATCCTATCACCTTTCCCTTGAGGAGAAAAAATGCCCGAAAAATTCAAATCCCAGCGTGCGCCAATTTACGCCGATATCCCTGATGAAAAATGGAATAGTTGGCGTTGGCAACTTAGCCACAGATTGAACACGCTCGAAGAAATCGAAAAAGTGCTTCATCTAACAGATAGTGAGCGTGAAGCACTTGCTACGCAAGACCTATTTCGTGTTGATATTACGCCTTATTTCATCTCGCTCATCAACCCAGATGACCCGAATGACCCCATCCGCAAACAGGTTATTCCTACCGCCGCAGAAATGGTGCCTTTTACTGCAATGATGGAAGATTCTCTTGCCGAAGATAAGCACTCACCTGTGCCCGGCTTGGTGCATCGTTACCCCGACCGTGCGCTAATGCTCGTTACTACCCAATGTGCCACCTATTGTCGTTATTGCACACGCTCTCGCATTGTTGGTGACCCCTCGGCAACTTTTTCGCGTGATGAGTTTGAGATGCAAATTGAGTATCTCAAACAAACGCCCCAAATACGGGATGTTTTGCTCTCTGGTGGTGATCCTTTGGTGCTTGCTCCAAAAATTCTCGAAAGGATATTAAAAGCTTTAAGAGAAATTCCACATATAGAAATTATTCGTATTGGCTCACGCGTACCTGTTTTTATGCCTATGCGTATAGATAATGATTTGACAACGATGCTGGAGAAGTATCACCCACTTTGGATTAATATCCACGTTAATCACCCCAATGAGATTACAGCAGAGTTAGATGAAGCAACCGATAAACTGGCTAAGGCGGGGATACCGCTGGGCAACCAATCGGTATTACTAGCTGGTGTTAATGATTGCCCTCATATTCAACGAGATTTGGTGCAAAAGTTAGTTCGTATCAAAACACGCCCCTATTATCTTTATCAATGTGATTTGGTGGAGGGTGCGGGACATTTCCGTACACCTGTAGCTAAAGGGATAGAAATTATTGAAGGCTTGCGCGGGCATACATCTGGTTATGCTGTGCCTCAATTTATTATAGATGCCCCCGGTGGCGGTGGTAAAATCCCTGTACAACCTAATTATATGGTTAGCTCTTCAGACCATAAGGTTATTTTGCGCAATTACGAAGGCTATATGACCACCTACGAAGAGCCAGAGGAATATAAATCACACGATTCTAAAAACTGTGCCTATTGCCAAAGCAAACGCCCAGAAATGGGACAGACGGGGCTTACTGGTTTATTAGATGGTGAAAAAATGTTCATTAAACCAGAAGGATTTGACCTGCTCCACAATCGCGGCGGCATTCAACATCGTCTTAGAGATGATGCAAAATGGCAACCGCGAGGTATTGGTAGTGGTGATATAGAAGATAATAACTAATTTAAAGGAGTTTATGATGAAAACTTATAAGAAATTTCGTTTTACCTATTTGATTTTAGTGGCTGTTTTATTGCTTTCAGCCTGTGTGCCCACAAGCACCGCGACCGATGAAACAACGTTTAATGCAACCGAAGCGGCTCAGTTGGTAGAAACAGCTGTTGCTCAAGCACTAGATGAACAAGCGGCAGATTTTGCCACAGTTGTTGCTCAGGCAACGCCCACGCTTGATGCAACGAAAACAGCCATCCCAGCACCGGCTACATTAACCCCACCCCCTACAATCACTCCCCTTGTTTTGGCTGATGCGGCAACATCTACCCCAGCAAGCAGTGGTGGCGGCGGTTCTTATAAACCTGAATATGCTTGTGAGTTGGTGAGCATTCAGCCCCCACCAAATAACAGTTCGGTTTTTAACAAAGGTGCCTCTTTCGATATTCTTATCACAATCAAAAATTCGGGTACAGCCACTTGGCCCGCTGGCTATGATCTCACTTATCACGACAGTGCGAGTAGCACTAATCTAGTACCTGGGACAACTATATTTGAAGAACTTCCTGAAGTGGAGCCGGGAGAAACCTATACCATAGGTGCATACGATGGCGTAGCACCAGATAAAAAAGGTCATTATGTAATGACTTTTAGATTAGAAGGCGAGTTTTGCTGGCCCTACGTTGCTATTGACGTGAAATAGCGAAAAATTTGCACGGCTAGAAAGGAAAAGAGAAAAATGAAAAAACATCGCGTTATCTATATCTTTTTAGTTCTCCTCTTTGCTCTTTCTAGCTGTGTGCCTTCTACGCCCGCCTTGCTCCCCATTGAGACTGTTTTTGCCGCGACACATAGCGTAATACTGACGCAAACCGCCAAAGCAAAATCTGCTGAAACAGCTACACCCTTAGCAACAAATACGCGTGCCCCAACGCTAACACCATTTCCTTCGGCGACAACCGTTATTCTCAATATCGTGGCAACATCTACTCCAACGGTTTTACCCACGATTACCCCCACCAATATAACCAGTGGCTCAGGAAATGTTTTATATGCCTGCGAGCTTGTTAGCCTTTCTCCACAAGATGGTTACGTCGTGAAGCCAGATGAAAAGTTCAAGTGGGTTTGGCGGGTTGAAAATGTTGGTACAAAAAAATGGCAAGCGGATGCTACATCAGCAAAATATGTGAGGGGTACCCCTTTTTATAAAGACAAAGAGGTAGGTTTGAGTAAGAACACCCAAGTTGGCGATGTGGGAGAATTTCGTATTTCTATGGTTGCCCCCCATGATCCCGGAACTTATACAATAGAGTATTCCTTAAAGCGAGGGATTCATAGATTTTGTTATTATGATTTAACAATTACTGTGAAATAGTGAAAATGAGAAAATATCTTCTTTATATTTTTTTTATTATTGTCTTTGCTCTTTCTGGCTGTTCGGCTGAAGCTCCTCCGACATTGGTTTCTATTGAAACAATTGTAGCGGGTACTCAAGGTGCGGCAATGGCAGAAACTGAACTCGCGATACCTTTTGAATCTGTGACACCCTCGCCAACATTCACTCGTGTCCCAACTTTAACGCCTTATCCCTCTGCTACCGATGTTATTCTTACGGCAACTTTTACCCCAATTCCTGTTACGCCTACCAATATAACCAGCGGTGAGGGCAATGTCCTATATGCCTGTGAACTTGTCGAATTATCCCCCGGAGATGATTATCTCGTAAGACCCAATGGCAAATTTAATTGGACGTGGCGTGTTAGAAATATAGGCACAAAAGAGTGGGAAACAGATACGATGTTTTCGCAATATGCTAGGGGGTCAGTATTTCATACCAAGAGCAGATTTCCCTTAGGAGAGCCCACTGATGTTGGTGAAGTGGGTGTTTTTCTTATCAAAATGCAAGCTCCTAAAGAAGAAGGCACTTATACAACAACTTTTTCACTGAAAAAAGGGGTTCATTATTTTTGCTATTATAGTTTGCGAATTGTGGTTAGAAAATAAGTTGTAATTTAAAAATAAAGAACCCGTTCCCTTCAAGGGAACGGGTTTTTCTAGTAGACCTCTTGCATAAGTGCTCTAGCCGCCGTTCTCGGCGGCGTGTTTTAGAGAAGCCTGCGCCGAGGACGGCGCAGGGAGCGTAGAGAAAACAGCCTTTAATAAGCTGAGTGCCTAAAACTTCTTTGTCAAATAATTCCCTAACTTCTCTAAAGCCTCCCCAAAATTCTCTCGGCCAAAACCAATTCGAAAATGCTGATTGCCATAATCAAAAACATATGAGGGGGCAATCATAATCCCCGCCTCTGCTACGAGTTGGTCAGCAAAATCTAGTGTACTCTCCACTTTCAACATTCTTGGAAAGCAAATTGAGCCGCCACGCGGCATATTCAATTTGAAAAGATGTGTATACTTCCCCATAAAATCATCCAATAAAATCATATTTTTCTTCAAACGCGTATTATGTGCGGCAATAATTTCTTCTTTATTTTGCAAGGCAATAACAGATAAAATCTCACTCGGTGCGCTACTACAAATGGTTGTGTAATCTTTCAATTTGAGCATTTTGCTCAAAATCTCTTTCTTTTGCGTGGCAATCCAGCCAATCCGTACACCGGGCATGCCAAATGTTTTCGACATGCCAAAGAGAGAAAACGCGTTCTCGTAAGCCTCGCAAGCTGAGGGTAAGGTCGCTCCTTTTTCCACCTCCAAAAAACGGTACATTTCATCTGAAAAAAGAAAAATTCCTTTTTCGCGGAGTAGGTCAATCAATCCATTAAAATCTTTTTTGGATGGGATAAAACCTGTGGGATTATGCGGAAAATTGACCACAACCAGCTTTGTTTCAGGGCGAATTAAATCAGCGAGGGCGCGCGTGTCAAAGAACCAGTTCTCATCTTCAACAGGTTCCCATGTGGATACCTGACAGCCGATTGAGCGCGCAATCTCATACAGTGATTGGTACCCTGGCGCGGTGACAACAACGTGGTCGCCTGCCTCAAGCAACGCGTGCATAAAGAGAAAAATAGCTTCTTCTGGCGCGGAGATAAGCAGGTTCTTAGCATCTAGCCCGTTATAAATTTCTGCGGCTTCTTCAAGCAATAAGGGGTGCCCTGCTGATTCTGTATAGCCGAGCGAGAGTGTGTCCCAAGTTGTGCGCATTTCAGGACTTGCCATAGTAAGTAATTCTGGCAATTTCAGCGATTCGCAATCGGAGCTAGAGAGCAGGTATTTAGCAGAAAATTCGTGCTTGGCAAAGTATCGTTCGAGGGTGAATGGGGATATTTTCATATAATCATAGGGGGTAAAGGATGTGAGTAATGAACAAGAGTATTTTACTCGAATTTTGGAGATTTTAGATACCCCTTTCTGATTTTAAGATGGACATTTTCTGCTCATCCATCTATAATATCGAAATTCAACTATATAAAAGATGACCGACAAGAGCAACGGGTTTTTGTTTGGGTCTGAGCAGAGCCTGATTTTAAATAATCAGGTTCTTTTTTTAAGGAGATTTTGCATGAAAACACAAGATTTTATCAACTTAGAAAACAAATACGGTGCCAATAATTATGCGCCGCTAGATGTCGTTCTTACCAAAGGGGAAGGCGTTTGGGTTGAAGATGTAGAAGGAAAACGCTATATGGACTGCTTAAGTGCTTACTCTGCGGTCAATCAGGGGCATTGCCATCCCAAAATTATGCGGGCTATGTCTGAGCAGATGCAAAAACTGACGCTCACATCCCGTGCATTTCGCAATGACCAGTTGGGGCTTTTCTATAAAGAATTGTGTGAACTGACTAATTCGCATAAAGTTTTGCCCATGAATAGTGGCGCAGAAGCTGTAGAAACGGCAATTAAAGTAGTGCGCAAATGGGGATATATAAACAAAGGCGTGCCAGAAGATAAGGCAGAGATTATTGTTTGTGAAAACAACTTTCATGGAAGAACGATTGCCATCGTGGGCTTTAGCTCAGACGAAGATTCACGAAAGGGATTTGGTCCCTTCCCTGCTGGTTTCAAAACCATCCCCTTTGGTGATGCTCAAGCCTTGAAAGATGCCATCACGCCCAACACAGTTGGCTTCATGGTTGAGCCGATACAAGGCGAAGCAGGCGTGATTGTACCGCCCAAAGGCTATCTCAAAGAAGTTAGAGAAATTTGTACCGAAAATAATGTGACGCTGGTTTTAGATGAAATCCAAACAGGTTTAGGGCGCACGGGCAAACTTCTTGCCGAAGAACACGATGGCATTGAAGCTGACTTGACCTTGATTGGCAAAGCGTTATCGGGCGGTTTTTATCCTGTTTCGGCAGTACTTTCGAATACTGCCGTGATGGATGTTTTGCAACCTGGTGAGCACGGAAGTACTTTTGGCGGAAATCCTTTAGGTGTAGCTGTAGCACGTGAATCTCTAAAAGTTTTGGTTGAAGAAGGTTTAATTGAAAATGCAGAGAAGATGGGTACTTATTTCATCGAGGGTTTGCGTAAAATTGAGCAACCGCTAATTAAAGAGATTCGTGGCAAGGGTTTATTAATTGCTGTTGAGTTTGATCCCGAAGCAGGTGGGGCACATCAATTTGTTGAAGAGTTGGCTGAAAAAGGCTTGCTTTGCAAAGAAACGCATGTTCATACGATTCGTTTTGCACCGCCTCTTGTCATTACTAAAGATGAAGTGGATTGGGCGTTGAAGGCGATTGAGGAAGTTTTCACTTTGAGCTGAGTATTAGATAGGCTAGAAGAAACCGTTTTCATGAAGAGAGCGGGTTCTTCTAGCCTATTTTTAGTAGTTTCTTATATAGAAAAGGGAAAGCCGTTTATATTTATCATGAGGGGGAAATCAATCTGAGCAAGCCAAAGGTCAGGCAAAAACCGCCATATCTTCAAAATCTAACGCCACCATCGGGGCTTCATATTCATCAATCAACTCGTAGACATCCATGTAGGATATTTCTTTTGGCTCGGTCATGTTGAGCATTTTAAGAAGGCTGGTTGTTTTTTTGCAAATTTTTCTTTTGGGGTATTATAAAGAACATAGAATTAGAGTTCTATAAGACTACTCAAGCTACGCTTGACTTTCACCCCTTGCATTGCGTAAAATAGAAATATATCTACTCAAAGAAAAATAGACATCAAAGTCGGGGAATTTCTAATTAAGAAGCATAGGTAAAAAATGGACTATAAAGATTATTATGAGACTTTAGGGGTTGATCGAAAAGCCAGCCAAGATGAAATCAAGAAAGGCTATCGCAAATTGGCGATGAAGTATCACCCTGACAAAAACCCAGACGATAAAGATGCAGAAGAGAAGTTCAAAGAAATTAATGAAGCCCATCAGGTTTTAAGTGACCCAGAAAAACGTGCGCGCTACGATCGGCTTGGGTCATCTTATTCGCAATGGCAAGAGCGCGGTGCACCTGGCGATTTTAATTGGAATAATTGGACTGGTGGCGCGTCACGTGGCGGCGGAAGGCGTGTTCAATATGAGGACGCATTCGGCGGCGCAGGCGGGATGGGGAGCATGTCGGATTTTTTCGAGGCAATTTTTGGTATGGGGGGCATGGGCGGTGGTGTTCGGGGGGCAGGAGCAAGTCAAAATCCACGCGCGCACCGTCAACGTTTTGAACAGCCCGTTAGTATTTCGTTGGCAGAGGCGCATAATGGCGCAATCCGTATTTTAGAAAGTGAAGGTAAGCAAGTCCAGGTTAAAATTCCTGCGGGGGCAAAAACGGGCACCAAAGTTCGCGTTAAGGGAAAAGCACCTGGCGGTGGAGATTTATATTTAAAGATAAATGTTGGTGGAAACGCTCAGCTTGAGCGTAAAAATGATGACCTGTACACAAACGTGGACGTGGATGTTTTCACAGCATTGCTCGGCGGAAAAGCACAGGTAAAAACGCTTAATGGCAATCTTTCGCTCACTATACCCGCTGGCACTCAACCAGAACAAAAGATGCGTTTATCGGGACGTGGAATGCCAAAATTGCGTAATCCTAAGGAAAAAGGCGATTTATACGTGCGCGTGAAAGTGAATATCCCTAAAAATTTGAGCAAAGAACAAAAAAAGTTATTGGTTGAAGCCGCAGGGAAGAAATAATAGACTTCTTGCAAAAGTCTATATTATCCATGCTCCCTGCGCCGTCCTCGGCGCAGGTTTCTCAAGAACTTGCCGCCGAGGATGGCGGCTAGAGCATTTACGCAGGAGGTCTAATATCCTGTCTGCATCGAAAAAACCTAAACTTTTTGAATAATGGAGAAAAAATGAAAAAGATATTACTAATTTTAACCCTACTAATTTTGGGCATTCTTTCTTGTCAGGCGACTAGTTTTTCGCAAACGCCTACTGCAAGTATCCCAACAGCACCAAGCAATACAAATACTCACCCGGAAGAAATTTATGTGCCCGCACCCGTTTCTGGCAGTCTAACAACCCTTTACGAAACAGCCTTGCCAGGCGTTGTTTCTATTCGTGTTTTTTCTGAGAATGGAGGCGGCGTAGGCTCTGGATTTGTTTTTGATGCCGAAGGGCATATTATTACAAATTACCATGTTGTTGAAGGCGCAACACAAGTAGAAGTAGATTTCCCATCGGGCTATAAAACTTATGGAACAGTAGTTGGCACAGATTTAGATTCAGATTTAGCCGTAGTAAAAGTAGACGTTCCTGCCGAAGAGCTACATCCCTTACCCATTGGTGATTCAGATTTGCTCAAAGTTGGGCAAACGGTTGTCGCCATTGGCAACCCCTTTGGTCTGAGCGGCTCGATGACGACAGGCATTGTCTCTGCACTTGGGCGTACGCTAGATTCGATGAATAATGCTCCCGGTGGCGGTTTCTTTACCGCGGGTGATATTATCCAAACCGATGCCGCAATTAACCCCGGCAACTCTGGCGGACCGCTTTTTAATGCAAGTGGAGAAGTGGTGGGCATCAATCGTGCCATTCGCACAACAAACTTCTCAGACGATGGTGAACCTGTCAATTCTGGCATTGGCTTCGCCATAGCTATCAATATCGTTCGGCGCGTTGTTCCTAGCCTTATTGCAACGGGTTCTTACGAATACCCTTATATGGGTGTTTCATCCCTCAGCGATCTCGATTTACACAGCATAGATGCGCTTGGGCTTTCTCAACATACAGGTGCGTATGTAACATCCGTTTCTCCTGGCAGTCCTGCCGATGAAGCTGGCATACAAGGCGCAAGCGATAACGGAGAAGGGGTTCCTACTGGCGGAGATTTAATCATCGGCATTGATGGGCAAGAAGTAGACCAGTTTGACACCTTATTAAAATATCTAATCAATCATAAATCACCTGGAGATTCAATTGACCTAAAAATTCTTCGGGATGGAGAAGAGATTAGTATTATCGTGGTTTTAGGTGAAAGACCCTAAAAAACACTGAGCAGGACGATGAGAATCTCGGCTCGCGCGTGACCCAAACTTGAGTGCCCTAAACCACCATTCTTCCGGCGTAAGCGTAGATAGCGTCCGCCACGCGCAAGCTGATATTTAGCACTCAAGCCCAAAACAGGTATGTTATGGAGTATTCCAGCACAATAGGCGCTGAGGAGAACGGGTTCTCCTCAGCGAATCAAAATAAGTAAATAAGGAGGTATAAGCGCTCGATTGTTTTTCCCAATCGCAATATCTAAAATAAGGAGTGATTATGTTAAACAACAAGGCTATAAACGAGTTGCTCGATTATAAAAGCGACACCCCCATTCTTAGTATTTATCTGAACATCGTAGAAAAAACCCCAGAATCTTATAAACTAACCTTGCGCTCCATGCTTAAAGGGATAGACATGCCAGACGATGAAGAGGCAGTCATCCGCTATATTGAACACGAATTTTCAAGAGAGGGGCGTAGTGTTGCCATTTTCTCTTGCGCATCAAAAGATTATTTCCGTGCTTATCTGATTTCTGTGCCTGTGCATAGTCGTGTACATATTGGCAATAATCCTTATGTGCGCCCGCTCGCAAATATCTTAGACGCATACGGGGCTTATGGTGTTGCACTGGTCGATAAACAGGGCGCGCGTTTCTTCTACTTTCACATGGGCGAATTGGTTGAGCAAGAAGGCGTACTTGGCGAAGAAGTGCATAAAGTACGTGGTGTTGAAAGTAGCCAAAATATGGTTAAACGTAATCTTAAGGAATCGGCTGAATTTGCAATGGGCTTCTTTGATGAGAAGAATGTGCGCCGTGTTCTTATTGGCGGGACAGATGAAAATATAGCGCAGTTTCAAAAGAGTTTATCAAAAACATGGCAAAGTCTTGTGGTTGGCACGCTGTCTTTGGGGATGAGGGCAAATTATCAGGATGTCTTAGACGAAACTATTAAGGTGGGCGAAAAGGCAGAAGAAAAACGGGAGGCGGGGCTCGTTACTCAAATGATTACTGCCGCATCGAAATACAGCGATGGCGTTTTGGGCTTAAGAGACACCCTTCGTGCGGCGCAAGAGGGACGAGTACAAACTTTGCTTGTAGATGAAAACTTCCATGCTTCTGGGTATAAATGCGATGGCTGTGAGCATCTCACTGCCGAAAAACTGGATACTTGCCCATTCTGTGGTGAAGGTTTTACCGAAATTCCCGATGCGGCAGAGATGGCTGTGCGCCGTGTTATGCTAGATGGCGGCGTGGTAGAAATTGTGCGCGATAATGCCGAGATGGAAAGAGCAGGAATTGGTGGGTTGTTAAGATATTAAGTTACAAAGATAAAAATAAAAAAACGGGTTGCAACTGCAACCCGTTTTTTTTTGGCTTAGCTTAGAAGAATCCGTTCTTTTGATTAACTGCGCCCAACTGGCGGGCGCATCTTCGATTTTGTATTAGCCTTCGATTTCTTTCTGCGCTTGGGTGGTGCCCAGCCATGACATTGCTTAAAGATTAGTCCGCTTTCACAGGGACAAGGATCATCAGCGTCGGCTTCGTTAAAAGCATCTTGAAAACCTGCTTCGGCTTGAGCTACAATCCCCATCACTTCTTCTACAGGGCGACCAGAACGCATTACTGCAACAAGCGCCTTTAAGGGATTATTAACACGGTGAAAAAAGGCTTTCCAACCTACGCAAAGATAATTTAACCCCGCTTCTCCACTAGGCGTAGTCAAAAAACGATTTTTAGGACATTCACCTTTGCAAGCGAAACGCACTTCACATTCTTGGCAATACTTGGGCAAGCCATCTCTTTTATCCATTCCAAATTCAATTTGTTTCTCAAGCATTACCATATCCATCATGTGCATATCTTGGATATTGCCGAGCAAATAATCGGGTTCTACAAAATGGTCACAGGAATATAAATCGCCATTATGCTCCATTGCCAACCCTAAACCACAGGTTTCTTCAAAAACACACATCCCAGAGGAGGGCATCCCCATCCAGTTGCGGGCTGTGGCTTCAAAAGTTTGCACGAACATCTTGCCAACATCGTTGAGAATCCACTCATCAAAAATTTGTATCAAGAAACGCCCAAATTGTTCGGGGCGCACTGAGCGCGGCGTAACAGAATCCCCTACATTATAGATATTATAGCCATCAGGGTTAACACGTTCGATAACGGGAATAAACTGAAGCCAATCAACCTTCACTTCATCGCGGAAAAACTTATAGATTTCTAAAGGATAATCAGCATTAACGCGATTAACGGCTACCAGAACATTAAACTCAACGCCATATTTCTGCAAAATTTTCAGCCCGCGCATAACTCTATTAAATGTGCCTTTACCGCCCTTATCAACTCGGTGGGCATTGTGCAACCGTTCTGTTCCATCAATGCTAATTCCTACTAAAAAATTATTCTCTTTAAGAAACTCACCCCACTCATCGTTAAGCAATGTTCCGTTGGTTTGAATTGTATTTTCAAATGTCATGCCTGGTTTACGATATTTTTCTTGGAGTGCAATCGCCTTGCGAAAAAAATCTAAACCCATTAACGTAGGTTCTCCACCTTGCCATGCCACCGTCACTTGCGGTGTTTGGTGGCTTTCAATAAGCTGTTTGATATAATTTTCGAGCACTTCATCGCTCATCCGAAATTTGCTATTAGGGTAAAGCAATTCTTTGTCGAGAAAAAAGCAATAGGAACAAGCCAAATTGCAAGTAGCACCGCTAGGCTTAGCCAAAACATGAATGCGAGGAGGGGCGTTTTTGGGGGGAGTATATGTCATGAATAGTCCTTATAAAATTAGGAGGATATGGTAGCACAGTTTTTCTTTTTAGATGGATGAAAATAGGCTGCGCGTAAATTCATCCTTCGTGCCATAAAGCAACACCATCGCGGGCGTAGACTCTTATGCGTGTGTCCACGCTAAACTTCAGCTTGGGGATTTAGCACCCCAGCTAAAAACGCGTTCGATACCCCATTCAAATACAGAATACGCGGTTTTCATTCATTCTAAAATTCGCATAACTAGTACACTTAGGCTCAAATAGTCACTAAGTGGTTTTCAAAAACTAAGGGAGTTGGTAAACTTGGCAAAAACCTA
>JADGEO010000003.1 GCA_016744335.1 Anaerolineales bacterium | reverse complement strand
GAATAAGACTGCGAAGCCGCAGACGATTAATAGGCGTTTGGCAGCTTTGGTTTCCTTTGGAAATTGGGCAGTGCAAGCTGGGCAGATAGAGATCAACCCAGCTTTGCATATTCGCAGTGTCGCAACCGCTCCCCTAAGCCCAAAGTGGTTAGAGAAACGTGAAAAGGCTGCGCTCTTGCGAGCGATGGAGAGAGATTTACAGGTGGCAAGACAACGCTATCCCCGCTTGTGGGTTTTGCGTCTGCGAGACGCTACAATGGTGACGGTTTTGCTTAATACGGGATTGCGAGTGGGAGAATTATGTGCCCTACGGCTCTCAGATGCTTATATAAGCGAGCGCAAAGGCAAAGTGACCGTACGGGCAGGAAAAGGGGGAAAACAGCGTGTTGTGCCTTTGAATAGGCAAGCCCGGCAGATGCTGAGCCAATGGCTTTTGCATCGCCCACCAGTGGATACGGATGCGCTCTTTGTGGGGCAACGTAGCAACGCAGTCTCTGCCCGCTCTGTTCAGCGGGCTGTGGGGAGATTATCGCAAGCTGCTTGTTTAGAAGATGTGACGCCGCATATTCTGCGGCACACTTTTGCCAAGTCTTTGATTAATCAGGGGGTGAGCATAGAAAAAGTCGCTGCGCTTTTAGGGCACAGCGACTTGAATACAACTCGTATCTATATCACGCCAGGGGAGAGGGATTTGGAGGAGGCGGTGGAGAAGCTGTAAGTATCCAGAGCTTAGAATCTAATCATCATCTTTTGACACCTAATGTTAAATTTCTAGCTCACCAAGTATCTCTTTGAATGTCCGCAACTCAACATCCGTGCTGCGTGATGCCTTTGCCTATCTTTTTAAGTTCAGGTGCCCAGTCGCGCAGAACGTATTTAGGTGCGCGACCGTTCCAACTGATTAGATTGAGTTTTTTCGTCCAAACTTTTAAGGAGGTGGAGAAAATGCCGCCGATTTTGATGATTTTGTGTTTAGTTTCAACTATTTTTTCCTTACTCCACAAGTTGAATGAGAATATCTTCCGCTATCAGTTCAAAGAAGTGCTCTTCAACCTGTCGGGATACATCTTTGCTCACAATTAAAGTGCCCATTTCCATATTAAGATTCATGGCGTAATCGGTTAGGTTTGCACTGGTTATAAACGCTGTCCCAGAATCAGAAATAGCGACTTTAGCATGTAAAGAACCATGCTTCCCATCATCAGATAGGAGGCGTTTCTCAGGTGACCAGATGTAAAATTCAACATTCTCTTGAAGCAACTTACTAAAGTTTCTAAAAGGGTCAAAACTGATTTTCTTATTGCCGGATGAGGGCGTTTCTATGATAAAGGTAACTTTCACATCTCGCCGAACAGCATTTTCTAATGCTTGCATGATTTCTTCGGCTTTATAGACTGCAAAACTAACCAACAGAAGATGTGACCTTGCATCACGAATAAGTTGCGCCAAAACCTGTTCCGTACGCCTCAGAGGGATTTTTTCACTGGATGGACCCGTCCAAACCAAAGAAAGAATGGTCTTGTTTTTCTCTTCTTCAGTTGCATTTACGGCGGCAACAAGACTCAACGCTACGCTTTGGGGAGCATACCCTGAAAAATCTTTTTCCCAAATCTTACAGAATCTCTGAATCCTCTCTATTAGTCCAGAGTTATGAATATGTTGCAGCATTGACAAGCGAATCCCACTCCAATCTCCGCCTTCTTCCTCTTCAAGGTTTTGAGCGAGTTGTAACGCTAACGCAACAGGCAAATCACCTGCAAGTTTTTGTATTTCCGCCGAGAAGCTTTGGATGATAGTCATCATCATTTAACTTTGAAGAAGGCTAAATCATCGTCCAAAACTGTGGGGATTACCGTTGCACGATCCAAATATTTATTGCCGCGCTCACAAGATGTCTCGGAGAGAAATGCACAGGCATGACAAGCTGCACCATGTAGTGTCCGCCCACTATTGCTTGGCAAATGTTCTGAACAAAGCGGATCACTAGCACAAAGTAGCGCGTTCTCCAGCGCTTTAGCGATGTGCAAGCTGAGTCTTTCAGGTGAGCCGAGTTCAACTAAACCACCCAAAGTTCCTTCGCTATCGGGCGCAGCGGTGTAAATCAGGATTCCAGCCATAGGTCCTTCATCTCGTTCATCAGAGCGGGCATAGATGCGCTCACGGATGCTGCTCGCAGAATAACCGGCATCAAGCGATAATTGTCGAATGAGCAGATGCGCAAAGGTATGAACGAGCACATAGCGCATTCCTGGATAGTTCCCTTCTGCATCTTTGATGAAACGAGCATTGCGCCATTTCTTGTGCGAAACAAGAAACTTTTCGCTGCGCTTTTTGACGGCACTCTTTTCCAGCCAAGCCTGTATTTCTTCCTCTTTGAATTGGATAAAAATGCCTTCACCGCGAACTTCTGTGGCAGGTACCCAAATTGGATGTGCTCGAGAGATAGGTGCTGGTTCGATCTGTATCTTGAATTCAGGGTCGGTTAATTCGCCCAAAGCATCCAGACGCGTAAAGCCGATTAGGGCACGCACTTCTCGCAAACGTTCGACCAAGATGACTTTTTCTATCACGTCGTCATAGTCTTCAGGGACATCGACCGGCGTTAGAAAAAAGTCTTCAGAGTTTTTATCTGGGTCAAAATTGCTGAAACTTTGCCATTCAGGTGCCAAGAGATCGGGCTCAGCGGAAGGTGCAGGTAGCTCACCGGCATCTTCGCTACGGCGCTTCTCGATTTCAGCAAAAATTTCATCGTTTGAAAACTCATTCAATTCACCAAGCGAACCTTGATTTCGTAGGAAAGTCAAAATACTTGGGTTTTCAACATCTTTTAGGATAAGCCACTGGTTATTGATAAGCTCTCTTAATTTCCCACTATCCACAGGAATGGCGATTGAACTATACACCGCTGGGAACCAAGTGTTGGTCGCGCCCAAAATCAAAGGGCGCATACGATGACCGCATTTTTCAGAATCGTAGCTACGTAAATGAGGATGACGTCCCCGACACTTAGGCAATTTTTCACGGTTCTCTTTCCCAAAGGCTTCCGACATTCGTTTGGATTTTCCACAACCGTGACATTTAACGTATAAATCTGAAGCTTCACCAGAAGGAGAAATTTCATATAGAGCTAATTGCGGATTTCCACATGATTCCCCTGTATGAACAAACCAATCCCAAGGAAAATCATCTAGGTGCCCCTTTTCACAGGAGACCAAAAAGCGAGCAGGATAAACATCTGGCGGTTTTTTAGCTTTATTACAACTCTCATGTCTGTATGCAGTTCTTTCGGGATGATAGGGGTTTTCTTTTATTTTGAAAATATCCGAACTGATTGGTGCCAATGTGCGGCATTGCGGGCAAACCATCCAGCGTGGAAAGGTTGCCACTGGAACACCAATACAGGCAAGGGAGTCAAATGGGTCTGAACTAGCCTCTGTTACAGGCGGTGATAAGAGTTTCTTGACCAAGGGTTTCTTGGAGCGAACGGCAGAAAGTAGCCGGTCTTCAATAATTGGTTCTGAGTATTCGGGGCTGGTGGGCCAATCGTCTAAGCCGGAAACAATTACGGAGAATTTGGGTAGGTCGATCATCGCGCCCACGCCGTAAGTAAACATAAGCTGGCTGGGACGCAATTCACCAACACGAGGGGTAATCTTTTTTTTCTTGCTCATTTTGGCTCCTGATCCATGCCATGGTCTTTCAATATCAAGCCAACGCCAGGCTCGACATCGCGCAGAGAGTTGAGGCAGGTAAAGGTGTCCCAATCCTCTTCTTCTGGTCTTTTCAATAAGCTAACAGAGCGTCCATCTCTTTTGTCTTGATAGCTCAATACTGCCCCTTTCTGTTCTTTTTGGGTTTCCTTCTCCCACAAATCGAGACGATATTCGAGCAGGTCTCGAACGAAATCGCCTGTGCTGGTATCCTCTTCAACTATGGCGGCACGTTGACTGATGGCGTTTAAGGCATTAGCAATCGCAGGATGGGGTTGTTTTACTTGTCCCGCTTTATCGTTAGCATTGAAATCTTCACCCTGTAACCGTAAATAGGCGGCAAGTACACCAGTCAAGCCACGATCGAGGGCACGTTTTGCAAAAGGCGTCACGGAAAGAGCTTCAACTTGTTTATAGAAGGTGGCGTGATAATGCTCGAAGCGTTCGTAGTGGCTCAAGTCACGGGGGCGCGCCCAGTTGTAAACCGTGACGACCAAGCCCGGGGACGCGCGTCCGACACGGCTGGTTGCCTGGATATACTCGGCAGTCGCTTTCGGCTGACTGGCAACGACCATCAAACCCAAGCGACTAACATCCACCCCCACGGAAATCATATTGGTCGCCAGCACCATATCCAGAGGGCGCTTCAACCCAACGCTTTTTTCCGTTTTTGCCATTCTGGCATCTTCGGCAATGGGATCGAAAACCACGTCCAGATGATCGAGAATTTTGGGAATATCAGTGGCACTTTTACGAGACGTTAATTCTTCAATTGTCCAGCTATCAATATAACGCTTTGGGAAGTGACGCTTATCCATCTGCCGCAAGCGGGTGCGGATGGTATCTTCGGCGAGGCGTTTCATACCACCCAATTCGCGCAGGGAGTTGAAGTAACCAACCAGCGTCATCCAGGTATCGGCATCTTTGCCAGAGTCTTCATAGAGTTGTTGAGCCGCCGCCATATAGGCAACATAGACGCGCAACAATGTGGTTTTAATGCGCGTACCGGGCGCACAAACGCCCACATACATCCGTCCCGGCGATTCTTCGGACGAAGACCTCTCTTTGGAGAAGAAGTTATCGGAGGCATCCAAGCCTGAGGGTGGGAAAACCTTGACCGAACGCATGAAGAGTTTGGCAACCTGTTTATTCGCTTGGCGAATGGTTGCCGTGGAAGCGATTACTTTCGGACGAATCTTTTTCTCGTCCAGTTTCCAATTACAGAGTTCATCAACAACAGTTTCGTATAAGCCAACCAGCGTGCCCAGCGGACCACTAATTAGATGCAACTCGTCCTGAATAATAAGATCAGGCGGACGCAAGGGACCAGCGGGGATGGTTTTGGCGGCATCCAAATATCCCTTACGACGATGGGAATCTGTGCCTTCGATATCCGGTGAGCGATAGCCGTGACGTTCGCAATAGCCATTGACACGCCCGAAGAGCATTTGCACTTGCCCCTTCCAGGGCATTTGAGCGAATTTATCAACGGTGGCAATCAGCAGGGTTGGTAAGCGGCGGTAAATCTCTTCATCGACCACGACGATGGGCAAACCTTCGTCACGGGCTTGTTTGCGGGAAAAAGGACACAGCCCTTTGCTATCACTGCAAAACTGAAATGTTCTTCCGCGACCTTGTTCTGATGTTTCAACTTTAATATCTCTGCCTGGCTCAATTGGTTTACCACACCAAGGGCAATTCGTGAGCTGATGCGGCGTCCCCGCCCCACCGACATTGCCGCCCCAGTTTTGACCATGATCACGTTTGATTGCTTCGGAAGAGTTCTTTGTCCAGTTGGGGGTGCTGCGTTGACCAACCCACAAACCGATACGGAAGGGTTCCGCACCCCAGATTAGTGGATCGTTACGGCGTTGAATTTCACAAGCGGCAATCAGGGTGGTGGCACGCTGAAATTGTTGTAACGTCAGTAGGCGCAAGGTATAGCGCATAAGCACCGTGACGCCCGCCATCCCATCGTAATCACCGACCTTGCCTTGTAGGCGGCGGATACCAATGGCGAAGGCTGCCACGCCGAGATAGGCTTCGGTTTTTCCACCGCCAGTCGGGAACCAGAGCAGATCGGCGTAGGCTTGCAGGGAGTCACCACTGCGCTCTTGATGGGTTGGGTCTGCCAGACCAGGCAGGTTAAGCAGCACAAATGCCAACTGGAAGGGACGCCAGGAATAATTGCGGGGCAGAGATTCTATCTCGGCAAGCTCGCGTTTTTTGCCCTGGCGCTGGGATTGGGTGTAAATACTGCGAATACGTTGCTCTGCCATCGCTTCGTTGGTAAAGCGGAAGGCTTTCGCCGCCTGCTCGTCATTATCCAGCAAGGCGATTCCTGCGCGGATGCGGATGAGAGTTTCGCGGTCGTTCTGAAGCATGTCTTTTGCGGTGTCAAAATAAGGCTCTAAATCTTTGGCAGGGTTTTGCAGACGAGCTTCCTGTGTGCTAATCCAACTTTCGTAGGCATCTGTCATGGGATCGAGCGCGGTGGAAAATTCGCCTTTTTGCAAGCCTGCCAAGGTTTTCATATTGAGCACGGTTTCATCCAGCGCGGGGATTTCACCCATCTTTGGGGGTTCCATGCGTTGCACTTCGTAGTCGGGGACGGTAGAGGTGCGCACCGAGACTGCCCGTTCCCAGTGACCGGGCTTGGGTTTTGCATGGGTGCCGACCCCGTGTCCAACCGCGAATTCGACTTTTTGGCGGTAGAGCATTTTCATCATCTCGTCTTCGGGGTTGGGACGCGTAGAGGTAACCGGTAGCGGACGTTTGATGAAAACGGCATCCCCGTTGGGGTGGCGGACTTCAATTTCAGGCTGGAAGAGCCAAGATTCATCACGGTTGGGGCGTTCTTCCTTTTGGGCGTTGACGAGGAAGAGTGAGATCGTCCAGGCATCTTTTTGTTTGTGACAGCGACCTTCGATGTAGATTTTCTCGTTGTCTGGCTGGGGATAAAAGATAGGCAAGCGCCCTACTTTTAACTCGACAGGGTCAGTCGTGGCTTCAATGGGCCAACGCTTCCAGAACAGGTTTTGTTTGAAACGAGTTTCACTCTTTTCATCGTTTTCTTCTTCGGGAACTTCGCCGAGCAAGGCAGGATCGTCAACTTCATCTCTGTGGATGCGGCGGTAGTAGCCATAACGCACCGTGACTTGCAGATACGTGGTGGCAGCATCCACGCTGAGGGTCATACCAATGGAAGAAGGAAGCATAGAAACCTGCCCAGCAGGGGGCGTTTCGGCTTTGCCATCCTGTGTTTGGGTGTCGCCGCCCGTGCTCAGGTCGTCATCTTCTTCAGGGATGTAACTTTGTCCCTTCGGGGCAAGGCGTCCCAAAATATAGCGGCTGGTGACGCTACGCTCGGCTACAATCTCATGCGGACCATTGGCGGGACCGAGCAGGTCTTGCATGGCGAGTTTGTGGAGTTTTTCTCGCAGGTATAGGTGTGATGGAATCTTCTCGGTCATAACTATTTATTCCTCGCGAAAAGACGCTTATACAAAGGCTCACTACCCCAAATTATGCCAATGCCTAGAATTTGTGAACCAAAAAGCCAAAGTTGCCCTGATAAAGAAAAAGGTGTGCCAAGCGAGGTAACAGAATACCAAACCAGCCACACTTCAATCGAAATCAAGGCTATTGTAAGTATAAAGAGACCTAGCCCCTTATCATCTATAAAGAGAGAGCCTGTAAGTAGAATAGCAAATGGCAACCACATGTAGACAACTTGAAAAGCACGTTGCACAGCCTTTGTCCACAAGGTAGCATCGCTTGAAATGTCAAAGGGTAAATTGACATAAGCGATTGCGACCAATAAGAAAGCAAGGAAATAGACACTGGGGTAACTTTTCTTCTTTGAAGACGTAGAGGGCTTTGTTGCTGCTGCTGTTTGCTTCTCTTTTGTAGCCTTGGCGCCCCCCACAGACGAAGAAGTTGCATCTTTTTTAGCCGTTGCTATAAACGAATTGAGCAAGTTCTTTCTGCGTCGATCAAAATTATGTTTTTCCTGAATTTCAAATAGCAAACGAAGACCTTTATCCCCAAGTTCGCCAAGAATCATCATATCGTATTCAGTCCAGTCTTTTGCTCTAAGCCACTCTTGAATGTAAGCAGGCAACTTTTTAGATTTGTCTCTATATTCCCAAATAATTGTTGCTAAGAGACGCTGTGACAGCGGTTTTGTACGATCCAATGTTGTCCATAATTGTTCCATGTCATACTTTGTTTGTTCCAGCAACCACGAAAGCGTATCCATCGAAACGCCGTCAAAATCTTTCTCAACCAGCAAATGAATCAAATCTATATCTGCTGACTTCGCAAGTAACAAAAGATCATTTCTCGACACATCACTTAAGTCAACAGATTTATCAAGATTATCGAAAATCAGCTCGATATATTCTGGCTTTACAATTGTATTCTTTAGGATTTTTATCAACCCATCAACAATACTCATCGTTAGGGCTGGCGTTTTTGATGGGTGCTCTAGCATTTTAAAGAGAAGATTGAGCGTTGATTCTGAGGGGCAATCCAGAACGGTTTCTTCTGCTAGCATTTTTTTCAGGAAAGCATTTAGCACCTGTGTTTCTTGCGGCAAGTCCAACCATGCAAGATAGGTATCTTCTGTAGAATGTTCTAATATCCAACACAGAGTATCAGGTGTTATATAACCGAGCATGCTAAGTTTGTCAGGTGCGTCGAGCGGCATAACAAATAATTTGAAAAATTCCACCTGGAAATCTCGTGGTAAAGAAATTTCGGGAAAAGCAATGTTCAGGTAAGCAAAGACCCTTCTCAAGGCAAAGTTGTCAGTTGCTGCGGTTTTTAACCATTTTTTGGCTTCTTCAAGGCTATCTTCTGGTGTTAATTTAGACGATTCATCTAAACTATGGCGAGGTTGTTTTCCGATAAGGTTATCAAATGCCCTCATCACAGTGATTTTAGCTTCACCGCTAGAGGAAAATTCAAAGCATGCCAAGTCCTCCGTCTCTTTGACTGTAATTTGGCTTAGGCTGACACCAAGTAGTTTAAAAAGCAAATTGAAATTTTGACGTGAAGTATTCTTAAAGTTGTTCTGAAACACCCGCGTTACTATGCCATTTTCGTCAGGACGATTAACCAATGTGCCTTGATCGATAAGTTCTTCAACTAATACATAAAGTCCACGTCGCATCTGTTCGTTGCGGGCTTCATCCTGTTGCCACAAACGTTCTCCTAAAAAGTTTTGGTCGCTTGGGGTACCCTCCGTGGACGAAGAAGAGGCTATTTTTTGCGTGTCAATATTTTCGATAGCTTGTTGGATATCAGCATAAACACGAACAGCTTTCTCTGGGATTGGATACGATTGGTTTGTCAAATAAGGTTGTAAACCGGCTCTTGTCCACAGCAAATTTTCCCGTAATTCTCGAATAATTTCACGCGGCAAACCAAATGCACTATATGTTAGGTATTTGGCAAGTAGTGAGATGAATTTAGCAACAGGCTCATTCTTTTTATCAGCGAAGTTGACTTTTTCAACCATTAAAGCTCTTAAAAGTTGTTCCGTTTCTCTGGATGAAAAAATCGGGACAGTAATTACTGAGCTAAAATAACTCCCAAGTATAGAATCTTCTTTCCTACGCGCTTCTTCCAGCAGGTAGTAGAAGTCTTTACTGGTAACTAAAATAAAGACAGCGTTTTGACTCAGGAAAAGATTCTTCAATTGCCGAATAAGTTTGTCTTGCTCTTCACGTGGGATTTTATCCAGTTCGTCAAATATAAAGACCGGCTTTACTACCGTTTGTTTCTTGTTAAACAGGCGCGGTATAGCAAGCTCTTTAATCAATTCGATAATATCTTCTTCAGCACGGTCTTCATCATAATCAAGTAAGCGAATACTTCGATCAATTTTTTCTCGTAAACTTTTCGAGTAATTATGCTGTAAAGCAGGAATAAAACCTAAATTATTAGCAAAAGAGAGCTTAGAAGAGATTTTCATTGGGTTAAACCCAAACGCAACCTTGAGTTCTTTTGCTCGTAAAAATGTCTCTCCTTGACTGATATCTACCTGAAAAGTTGAGCGGATATTTGCTGTATGGATTAACTCTAACTCTTCATCTCGAATTAATTTGTCCTTAGCTTCATTGGTTTCGTTGATTGCCTGATAAAGCCCCCGGATACAAAGTCGCAAGGCACTACCAATGTTGGATGCTTTTGCAATATTAATGTAGACTGGCATGATTTTCGCATGGGTCCCAACATATTGATTCGCTTCAGCAATCGGGACAAACTCGTTTAAAGTAGCATTCAGAAACGTTGATTTACCAACCCCACGATAACCGGAGATCAAAATAATGCCATCACTTTTCACTATTTGTTGCGCCAAACGATAGGGAGCACCCTGTTCTCTGGCATAGATATTCTTTAAAGCTTCTCCTTTTAACGGGGCTGTTGCTGGTGTTTCAAACGGCATCCAGATGGCATCAGGTTTGAAAATGTTGCGATAAAGGGAAAAAAGATTTTCATAGAACAAGCCTTGCGCTTTTTCTTCAGCAAGATATTTCAAACGAACACGAAAAAGCCTGTGAATTGCATTCACCAAAGCTTTTTCAATAGGAATAAAACCCCCATTGTTCCCAGATGTCTTTAGCCAATAAGGTGAAGTGATAACGGTTTCTTGGATAGCCCTAGCAATGATCTCCAAAATCTCGTTATAAGCACCGGAGTATTTATCGAGTATTTCCCAAAAACCGCTAATTTCTTGCCAGAGTTCCTTCTCATTTAATTTCTTACCAAAATACCATTTTTGAGGAGTATTTTTTTGGACTTGTTGAAGTGCCAGCTTCATGGCTTGGCGATCATATTCAAATGCTTCACTTTCACTATTAAGATATTCCTGAAGCTTTGTGCGCAAACTATCCATGAACTGTTCTTTAAACTCTTTAATAGTTTCTTTTTTGAATTTTTCTCCAGCACCGGTATTTGCAAAAGGGCGTGCATGTTCATCAACCAATTCGCTGAAATAAACATCAAAAATCTTTTGTGGCAACTCATCCACAAGCACAGGCACATCTTTTTGTAACTGAGATTTGGAACGTTTACTCATCAAAAACTCCTTATGTTATGATAATTTACTCATCAAACTATCTCTTTTATGCGTAAAACTTTTCTCTTCTCTACTTCCCAATCAAAGCATACCCGGGATCATCCCCACCATGCTCTTTCTCTGTGTGCTCAGCGAGCATGAAGCCGACTAGGTGTTTGCCACAGCCTAGACAGGTGCATTGATCCCAGCCGCCGATTTGGTCGGTGGGGGTGACTTTTTGTGCATTATCTGGGCTCTCGACTTTTTCTTCTGCAATTTCTTCAACTGGAAATAAGCCGATTTGGTCTTTGGCTTGCTTTGCTTTCTTCGTTTTTACTGCCTTTTTCTTTCGGCGGGTGCTTTTTTTCTTCTTGTCATGCAACCCGGCGGCGACTTCTTCCTCGTAGCGTTGATGATTGAGTTCTAGCAGCCGACTGAGCACTTCGCGCCGTGCAGATTCGGAGATGGTGTAACGGATTCCTTGCGGGGTTTCGTGGAAGTCGTGACCGAGTTCAATCCCGGTTCCTGAGCCTGTCGAAGGAGACCAACCATAAGCGGCGGCGACTGCCTGATCCATTTCAACATGCAAGGCACGCAGTTGGGCAATATCTTCACTATTTTCTTCAGGATTGTGGAAGCGGTTGTAGATTTTGGTCAGTCCCTCTTTGTAAGTGAGCATAACCTGGGCTCGGTACTCGTGGTAATTTTTGCCAACAGATACAAGTTTGGGAAGGGAAGATTGAGGGTATGGGAAGGTCTGGAAACAGTCGGTAGGTGAATATCGGAGATCCTCCTTTAAAGTTGAACCATATTGCCAAGCCCAGACCTCATTAAAAGAAGACTGTAAAATGGCAAGATTGCCATAAGTTTCATCAACAAATACTACAATCGCATCTGAAAAAATATAGTCAGGATTAGCAAGAGCGAAAGCATGTGTTTTGGTAACTCTTGTTCTCACTAACACTTTCTCATTGTCTTCGATCAAAGCATAAAACTCAAGCCTTTTATCCCAAAATTTCCAATAATCATATTCATGAATTTGCTTTCCCTTAGCAACAACTTTGTCACGTTGAGGCTTCACTCGCTCTGTCAAAATCTTAAGGCAGGCAGAATATTGGCTAGCAGTTTCGAAGTCCCAATCAAAGAAATTTATTACCCAGCGGGATGGAGTTTGCTCTGTAGAAGAATTCAAATCTTTTCCATTAAGATATTGGAACAAAACATTCTCGTTTTTAGGATTTAGCTTCAACAGGGCTTTTGCTTCTTCTGGTTTTATTACAAAGCCCTTTCCATATAAATAACTACCAATAAAGGATTGATTACTATTAGATGCTAATTGATAAGGTTCCCCAAGAGATAATTTTGAATCAAATAATCCTGATATATAGCTTACTTGTATATTATTTAGGAACTTTGCTTGTTTAGTTACTTTTTTTGAAATATGAATGATACTTACATAAACAGCAGCTTGTCCCGGCCATGCCGAACTACTGATTGCCCTGTAAATTTCACCCTTATTTTTAATAATATGTTCAAGTCCGGTTTCTCTAGTATCACCTTGTGCAATTGTATTTGTAGTAATAAACCCTTGGTTTCCATGATTGCTGAGTAAGCTGAATGCACGAACAACAAATAGAGAGCAAATATCCGCACGCCCAAAAAAAGATGGATACAAGTTTTTTAATACATCAAAATAATTCACCCCGAATGTAGTACTAATACGAGTTCCTCCCAAAAACGGAGGGTTGCCAACAAAAACACTAAAACCACCTTGCTCGAATACTTCTGGGAACTCAAATTCCCAATGAAAGGCGCGTTCCTTGCGGGCGGCGCGCAGGGCTTTTTCGGCATCGGGTTTGTCCATGCTTTCGCCTGCCACATAAGCGAGCAAAAGGCGCGAGGAGAGATCGTCGCTTTCTTTTTGGCTTAAGCCAAGCAGTTTGGTGCCTGTGAGCAGGTCTGCGCCCAATTTGACGCGTTCAAGCGCGGCATCCGCTTCTGCCAGCAAAAGGGCTTTGCGTTCGGCGTCGCGCAGGTCGAGTACCTGAAAAGATTGTAATTTGGCTCGCTTTTTGCGTGCCAGCCTCACTTCTTCTTGCAAGCTCTCATCGAAGAGCGTTTTGCTGGCGGCGCGGGCGGGGTCGTTTAGCAAGCCGCGTGCCCAGCGCAAAAAATCCTTTTCAGATGCGCCCACCAGCGCATCACCGCATTTTAGGGAGTGATCTAAAAAGCTGAAAGGTTTGGCTTTATCAAGCGTAATCAGCCAGAGCGAGAGTTTCGCCATCTCGACTGCCAGCGGGTTCTTATCCACGCCGTAAATACAGCGGTCGGAAATCAGTCGCTTCGCTTCCAGTAGTCGGTTGTCAGTATTCAGTGTTTCAGTATTCGGTGTTTCAGTATTCGGTATTCGGTTTTCAGTATTCAGTTCGTCAGTATTCGGTGACTGCTCTCTACTGACCAGTGAATACTGATCACTGTTCACTGGGTATTGCTCCCAAGATTCGACCAGCCGCTCCGACAAATAGCGCACCACCTGTACCAAAAACGCCCCACTGCCCATCGCCATATCGCAGACTTTCAGGTCGAGCAATTCTTCTGGGCTTTTGAGTTGCCATTCTTCCTTCGGCTTGCCTTCGGCGGGTCCTGTATAGACCAGCGGCTCGAGGGTATGTTGCACAATTGGCTCAGTTAGACTGCGCGGGGTGTAATGCGTGCCAGTGGCACGGCGGGTTGTGCCAGACGTGACATAAACGCTGCCTGCTTCTACCACGATGGGCGTGCCATAATCATCCACGCGTAATAGCCCCGCAAAAGGCAGTACGCGCTGATAAAGTGCCGCATCGTTGCCGCAGGCAATCCGCAGGGCGTTGCCGTCCACATCGTCTGGGTTTTGGGCGAGGGCTTTTTTCAAGGCAGATTCAGAGCGTTTGGTTTCTTCTAGCAAAAAGTTAAGCAGCTTTTCGTTTTCTGCCAAATCTATGTTTGGGGTGGCGAATTTTTCGAGCGCACTCAGCCCAACTTCGGGTTCCTGCTTTTTGGCACCGACCAAGCCCAAAACAGGTTCGCTTGCGCGCAGGGCTTGATGATCCAGCAAACCTTCGTACACATGGCCAATCTGCTCAATATCCAACGCCCGAAAAGAAATCCGCCGTGATTCACGCCCGCCGCCCGGCATCTTCATCCCCAATATCTGCAAAGAATCCAGCAAATGCAGTACCGTGCGATTGTCGATCTGAATCGGTTGCGCCGCATCTACGCGCCAATCGGATTGTGGCTCGCGCCCCTCCAAAAAGGGGAAACGGTCGGGGTCAAATAAACTGCCGCCATAGGCGGGTAAACGCAGGCGGTCGTGTTGCACCCCCGCATAAACCGCGCGGAAAAGTGCCAGCAAACGGCTCCAGGCATCGGCGCGGCGTTCTAGCACCTCCTCACCCGTTTGGTCTGCCAGCTTGCGCAACTGCTCACGCATGGGGTAAAGGGCGTAATTTTCGGCATAAAAAGGATCATCGAGGGGCAGTAGTTTGCGCTCTTCGGCAGAAAGCAAAAAGACCAGGCGCATCATTACCGTTAGGGCGGCTTCATAGAGCGCATCCATGCCCAGGTCCCCCAACAAACGCCCCTGCGCATCGCGGTCGGCTACATCTACCGCCTGCACCAAAATCTCGACCGCATGGCGCACTTGATAGCCGAGCGTATCGGTCACCTCATGCTGGTCTTTGACACTTTTCGCCAGCAGGGCACGTAGGCTTTCATCTTCGGGCACGCCAAAGAAACGCCGTGCGCCCAGCAACGCCGCAAAAGCGCGCAGGGTTAGGCGTTCTTCAAGCCAAAGCGAGGCATACCACGAAGTAAAGCCCGTTGTCTCGCCCTTTGTTGCCGAAACCAGCATCCAATGCTCACCATTTGTTAATAAACCCAGCGTTGCTGTGGGATGCTCGCCTTGTAAAGCGTGTAGCAAATCCATCATGCGTGTTGCTACGGATGATTTCCAGCGACTGCCCGCGAGCGGCTTCTCGAGGTCTTGCCCCGCAGGCAAAATTTGGATGAGAAGCCTCGGCACGGATCGCTCCCCGCCCGCACTTGCTGAGGGGTCTATGAGCATTAAATCTGGCTTTAGCATTTCTCCGTGTTCCGGCACCGCCACCGAAAAGGCTTCCGTGATCTCCGCCCCACTTTTTAGGACTTCATCGTCATACTCTAAGGCTGTTTCGAGCACAAAACGCACCCAAGCATCCTGCACCAAGGGGTCGGGGGCTAAGCCTTGTACATTATCCGCCCATTCTTCGTAAGCATCTCTCAGCAAACGCGCCCGCTCAGCCTTGAAATCATCAATCCCCTGCGGGAAAATGCGCGTCAAAACCGGTAAAGATAAAAAGGGTCCCGAAATTTCTAAAAGTGAAAGCCATTCGGCGTGTTGTTTAGCGGTCATAGGTTCATTCTCATATCTAACAAGTGCTTAATCGTCATTTCTTTTGAAAAAATAATATAGTCCTGGCAAAAATGCAATAAAACCTAGAATGGTCATAAATGCTTTGGGGTATTCAGCGTTTGCTATATGGGTTGTTGTATCTGGACTAATAGGATGCTCTGGTAAAGAAATGTTTTCTACGACAGGCTCTTTTTCAACTTCAGATTGAACTAAAACAGTTTCTTTTTTGCGAAAAAACGGCCTGATAATAAAGCGAACAAGAGCTGCCCAAGCCAGTAACAAATAAAGGAAAAGAATAGCTGTGTGAATCAAAGTCGTACCCGTAACTTCAGGCGGAATCAGTACCTCACGAATACCCCAAAGCCCAAAGAGAATACCAACAAAGCCTTCAATGGCACTCCCTATATCACGAATAAAAATCAACATCACGATAAAGAAAAACAGAATACTTAAAATAATGCTCGAAATGACCTTGGTTGTTTTGGGTCTCTCAAAGTCAACAATCGCCAACATCGCAGGGTTGACTTGCATCAGTGTTTCTCCTGCGGCGCGAAAAGTTATGTAGTGAGACTTTATCAAGGTTATTTTTGTTGCATCCCATTGGGAAAGGTACAATTCGAAACTTGTATCTGGTTGGATGTAGTCCAAGTCCCCTACAGAATCTTTTATGCCTACCCAAACACCTAACCGTACAGTTTTTCCATCTAACGGATATAACTCGTTCTTGATAATCCAACTGGATAGGTTTTGAAGAAAATATGGCTGTGTTATTTTTACGATTTTTGCTTCTTCTGATGGTTGATTGAGTTGAGCACTTCGCAAATAAAAATGTGTCCCATCTTTTTCATCGCACATATCTTCGAATAAAAATGAAGGCTCAGGTTGCTCAAGCGTATTAAAAACGCCTGTTGAAAGTGATATAAGGCTTTGGGATATTTCTGAAAGCGTGATACTCTCGAGACAAACTGGATTGTTTACGCTACCTCCACTCACATAAATACTATTGAGATAAAGAGGGAAATACTCTTTACCTTCACTGTCAGCTTTCAATGGCTGTATTTCGAAAATCAACTTCACAAGACTTTCTTTTCCTTGATATTCTGATCCGTATGCAGATTCATCTAAAATGACTTCTGTAGCCCCTTCTTGATAAATAAAAGTAAAGAAGCCCCAAAGCACTCCCCCAAAAAGAATAAGGCTCAGAACAATCAAGGAGAGATTGATCATTCTGTTTTTTCGTGAGGTGTTGTAATCTGTTTTTTCCATATGCTAGTTTTTAAGCCTTTCTGGCACCAAGAAGGTTATAGCCACTGGGAAGAGGCGCGGCGTTGGGTCAGCGTAACGCTCTTCAATCAATGCCACTTCCTGCTCAATTTCATCAGGAATTTGCTTCAAACGAGCACGTAAAGCCGCCAGGTTGCGGTTAAGCTGGTCGAACTCATCTTGTTTGAAATTGTCAAAAAGAGCCAATTGTTCAGGCTTATCCAAACGCTTTAATTCAGCGGCGATATTTTTCTCCAACTCAGTCAGCACAGCGCGAATATCATTGCTTTCTTTGGCTGTGCGTTCTGCCAGCAATTTCTGCATCCCGTAGAGACGCTCCTTCATGCGCGCATCCAGCGCAGCAACTAATGAGCTTTCTATTTTGGGCCAAATTTCAATCAAGCTTTGCTCTACGTTTTCAGAGACTGGCTTTTCACTGCCTGCGTTAATTGCATTTTTCGTTTCGCCCACATTCAAACGTCTAAAACGTCCCTCACGAATCACGCCGCCCGCCATAATGATCTCTTCATGCAGACGGTGGCTATCTCCCCCCGTCACGACCAAACGCGCGTGAGCGACCACAGCAGGCGTGTTAAGAACATCATTCGGCACCTGTCGAGCCGTCACACGGAAAAGCTTGGCATTATTCGACCAAACTTCCGCTCGCAACAAACGCAACGCCATCTGTACGAGACGATGGTTGAGATGTGCTAAAACAACATCATCGCGTCTCTCTGCTTGCCGATGATCAAAAACAATCGGACGTATCTTCTGAGTATGGGGATGTAAAAGACCATCACCAGCATTTCCCCAACTGCCGCTTAGGGCAGGCAAATGGTAGGCATCGCCTTCGAGGGCGGGTCCATCCACCTCTTGCGTGGGTAATAAATCAGGTTGCCCGGCAAGTGCTAGTGCCACATCTACGACTTTCTTCACACGCTCTGGTGAAAGTTTCAAGTTTCGACGCGTTTCCTGCAAAAGTTCATAATGTTGTGCAACCATCGCTTGTTGGTCACGATCAAACTTTAGCATTTGACGACCGGCTTGCGCGGCATCTTCGGCTAGTTGCGTATCCAATCGCTCGCGTTTACCGAGCATCGCATCTTCAACCTGACTGGCGATCACAGGACCAACCTTGCCCAAATCCTCGCGAATTTGCTGTACTTTACGAGCGGCACGCATTAGAAATTCAAGATCACCTTCTAAATCACCAACGGGGACTGTATCCAACTCATTACGTCCCTGATAGCCCTTGCCTACAAAATGATAAATCAAAACATCGTGCCGCTGTCCATGACGATCCACGCGTCCGTTGCGCTGTTCCATACGGTTGGGATTCCAAGGGATTTCAAAATGAACAAGACGATGACAATAATTTTGTAAGTCAATCCCTTCAGAAGCGGCATCGGTTGCCAGCAAAATCCGCACCGGGCTTTGATCGGGACGTGCCTGAAAAGCGGCTTTGACTTCTTCGCGCTCGTCCTTATCCATACCACCGTAGAGCGTTAGCAAACGCCCTTCTGCGCCCAGCCCTGAGCGTGCGAACAAATCCTGGAGCCAGTTCTGCGTAGCGCGGTATTCGGTGAAGATAATCACGCGCTCATCATTCCATGCGCCATCGGTTTTGACAGTTTCTTCCAGCCATTTGAGAAATCTTTGTGTTTTGCTATCAAGCTGATAGGTAGCACGCTCCGCCCATTTTCGCATTTCCTCTAAAAGAAACTTTTCACGCTCAGTGAGCGTCTCGAAAACATTCGATGCTGTATCCACCGCATCCTGGATCGCTTCTTCGTACTCGTCATCCAGAGCGTATTCTTCATCCATTTGGGCAATGCGCCTCCGCAGAATGCCGGGGGCAACGCTTTTCTTCGACTTACTTTCCTTATCAACGCTCTTTTTAAGTGAGGAGAGATGCTTTTCCAAAGTCATCCTGAATGCTGCGGGGGAAGAAAAAAGACGTTTTTTGAGCAGTTTGAGCACAAATTCAGTCGCGTAACGTTCTGTATTACTCTGGGCAGATTTGCGGCGCAATTGAGTATATTCACGCAGCCAACGGTGCGCATTGCGCTCGCCTTCATCATAATCAACTTCGATTACATCCAAAATACGCTGTTTGAATTTGCTTTTTCCTGCCCAGTTCACAAACTCAGATTTAAGTCTGCGCACCATAATGCTTTCCAATTGACTGGGATTAGGCGAGATGCCACGCGCAAAACGCTGATGGTCGAGCATTTCCAAGAGAGCGGTAAAGCTGTTTGGGTAACCGTTATGGGGTGTAGCAGTCAAAAAGAGATGATGTTCAAAATGGCGCGTCAATGTACGAATGACCTGCGTGCGCAGCGAATCAATCGCATATTCCCCCGTCCCTGATGGGGCGGCGTTGTGCGCCTCGTCCACAATTAGCAAATCGAAGGGGCGTGGGTAGACGGTTTCTCCCTCAGCCGGGAGCACTTCACGCATCAGGCGCATTGGGCGATCACGTTTGATATAGTCGATGGATGTAATCAGGCGTGGGAAATGCTTCCACGGATTGGCATGGATGCCGCGTGTGCGCCGTAAATCCTTGACCAATTCCCCGTCAACGATGCGGAACTCCAGTCCGAACTTATCCCGCATCTGGTCCCGCCAATGAATCTGCAAACCTGCTGGACAAACAATCAACACCGAGCGTATCCTGGCACGCACGATCAACTCTTGGGCGATTAATCCGGCTTCAATCGTTTTCCCCAAACCGACATCATCGGCAATCAACAAATTGACGCGCGGCATCTGGATAGCACGCACAAGTGGATCAAGCTGATAATCTTCAATTTCAATGCCACTGCGAAATGGGGCTTGCAAAGCGCGCATATCTGCCGATGAAATCGCCCCCCAGCGCACCGCATCCAAAAAGGCATCCAATCTTTCGGGCACATCAAAGCCCTTTACTTCTGGCAAACCAACGGTCTCTTCAATCTTTGCACCAGGCTCCAACTCCCAAATCACATCCAGCGTTTCCCCCAAAGCATCATCTTCTATCGAACGCAAGGAAATCAAATGCTGTTGTTCGTCAGGCGAGAGTGCCAAAGGGCTGGGCGGCAAGGAACTCTTCTGCACATCCGTGACTACATACCTGCGCTGTCGAACTGTTACGAGTTGTCCTTGTTCTGGTACTGCACTGCTAGAAGAGACCATTTTTTGTTCCCTAAAGTCTATTTTACGTTGGAAATTACTGTCCTTAAATACTCCCCTGTGGGATTGATGAAGAATACTGTCTTATTGTACTCCATCTTTCTTACGCCTTACAGATGAAAATTCAGCCTGATTTCATGGGGGTAGCGCAGAAAGATGACGGACAAGGGTAATTGTGAGGCATCATAAATTACGGCCATTCCCTCCCCTAACAAAGGTATACTTCTCCTCATGCCTGCCCTAACCGGCTCTGTCGAGCGAATCACCTACTACAACCACGAAAACGGATACACCGTCCTGCGTCTGCGACCAGAGGGCAAAGGCAGGAGGATGCCCAATCAACGCATCCCAGGTTTGAGCCGAGATGGTCTCGCCACTGTGGTTGGCAATCTGCCAGAAATCTCTCCGGGAGAACATCTGCGTTTGCAGGGGCAGTGGATCAACCATCCCAAACACGGACAACAATTTAACGTTGAAGTTTGCGAGCAAGCCCTGCCTGCCACCGTTGCGGGCATTGAGCGCTATCTCGGCTCCGGCATGATCAAGGGTATCGGTCCCCGTCTAGCAGAGCGGATTGTGGCGCGCTTCAGAGAAGAAACGCTGGATGTGATTGAGAAAAAACCAGCAACCCTGCGCGAAGTTTCCGGCATTGGTCCCGACCGCAGCCAGAAAATAGTTGCCGCCTGGGATGAGCAGAAGCAGGTCAAAGAGATTATGCTTTTTCTGCACGGGCATGGCATCAGTACCAATCTTGCGATCAAAATCTACAAAAATTACGGCGATAGTTCGCTGGAAGTCGTGCAGAAAAACCCCTACCAGCTCGAGCGCGATATCTACGGCATCGGTTTCAAAACCGCCGATAATATCGCTCAGGCTCTTGGCCTAACCAAAGAGCACCCCTCCCGCATCGAAGCCGGGCTGGTTTTTGCCCTCAACGAAAGCATCAATAACGGGCACGTCTACTCCCCGCGTGAGCAACTCGCCCAACGTGCCGCAGAAATTTTAGAAGTTTCTTTGGATTTGATTCCCCCCGCATTGGATCGGCTCGCTGTGGATGAGCGCATCCGCCCCGAAATTCTTTCTCAGATGGACGCTCCCGAAAACGCTCCTGCCCGAGGCTTGCTTGCCGAAAACCAAGCCGCCTACGGCACCCCCGTCATCTACCTGACGCCCTTCTACTTCGGCGAAAAAGGCGTTGCCGAACAACTGCGTGCTCTGAAGGATTCTACATACACTGTAAGTAGCCAGATCAGCCTGCCAGATCAAAGTCTTTCCCCCGAACAGCAAAAAGCAATAGAGATGGCACTCAAAACACCAGTCAGCATCCTGACCGGTGGACCCGGCACAGGCAAAACCACCTGTCTCAGAGCCTTAATCACCGCCCTCGAAAGCCAGAATAAACGCTACGCCCTAGCCGCACCCACCGGACGCGCCGCCAAGCGTTTATCAGAAGCAACAGGACGATCTGCCAGCACCATTCATCGTTTGCTGAGTTTCTCTCCTGTAGAAGGTTTCAAGCATAATGCAGAGAATCCCCTCCCCATTGATTTTCTCGTCGTGGACGAAGCCTCCATGCTCGATCTGCTACTGACCAATAATCTTCTCAAAGCCTTATCTGCTGGCACGCACCTTCTCTTCAGCGGAGATGTGGATCAGCTCCCTTCGGTTGGCGCAGGGGATGTGCTCCGAGACATCATCGCCAGTGAGACTGTCCCCGTTACCCGCCTGAAAACCATCTTTCGCCAAGCCGCTAATTCACAAATTATCACCAACGCCCACCGCATCAATCAGGGGCAGATGCCCATCTTCGCCAAAGAAGGGAAGGGAGAGTTCTTCCTTTTCCCCGCAGAAGATGCCACCGCTGCCGCCGATTGGGTCGTGGATGTGGTCACTGAGCGTATCCCGAAGAAATTTGGCTTCGATGCCCTACAGGATATCCAAGTCCTTTCTCCCATGTATAGAGGTCCGGCAGGCGTGACCACGCTCAATCAGCGTTTGCAGCAGAAACTCAATCCGCCCTCTCCGCAGAAAGCAGAACGCCAACTCTTCGGCACCATCTTCCGCCCCGGGGATAAAGTCATGCAAACGCGCAATAATTACGATAAAGATGTCTATAACGGGGACATTGGCTTTATTCAAACTATCAATCTGATCGAACACAGCCTGAGCATAGATTTTGATGGTCGTTCTGTGAGCTATGAATGGAACGAAGCGGATGAATTGGCTTTAGCTTATGCCATTTCTGTGCACAAAGCCCAGGGTTCAGAATCCCCCGTGATCGTGATGCCGGTTGTGACCCAGCATTATATGATGCTACAGCGCAATCTCTTCTATACCGCCATCACCAGAGCGAAGAAACTCTGCGTCCTGGCTGGCAGCCAGCGAGCAATCGGAATGGCAGTGCGCAATAATAAAGTTGCCCATCGCTTCACGGCTTTGGATGGTCGTTTAAAGGGGGAGTACTGAAAAAGGTATTTTGATAGAGTGTGGTTTTCAACCTAGCATTTCTTTAGCTACCGACCTTATTCTTTCAACAACCTGCACTATTTCATCATAAGAAAATCTTGATCGCACATCACTATCAATTATTTTTGCTTCGCTTTCTTTGAGCAAAGGATACCAATCCCCCGGATGTGGTAAGTCTTTCTCTACTCTGGGGATCAGGTGCAGATGCAAATGTGGAACTGTTTGCCCAGCCTCCTCCCCTTCCTGTATCGTCCAATTAAAAGCCTTTGCGCCAAAGGTCTTCATCAAAAGGTTTACTGTCTTGCGCGCAAAAAGGGTCATCTCGCACAATTCGGGATCGCTTAGCTCTGTGATACTTTGGTGATGTAGTTTTGGGATAACCATCGAATGCCCAGGCAATATCGGGGCGATATTATAAATTGCAAGAAAGTTTTCTGATGCAAAAAAGTGATTTTCCTGTATCTTCTTTTGACAGAAAACACAGCTCTTTGACGTTGATGTCATTTATTACTTCTCTTTCCCTTTTGATTTGATTATCTAGGCCACTCATCTCCATCATAATAGCGGGTTCCCTGATGACCTTTTTTTGCGATTGGATTTGCCAGTCGCTCGCCGGGACAGGCGACATAAATCAAGGTACGCGGCTTCCCAGATTTCGGATTAGTGACCCCTTCCACAAAATGCGTAATCTTCAGGCGTCCGAGAATCTGATGATGAAAAATCGTATATACATAATCCCCGACACTTAATCTGGCTGGTCCGCCTGCTTTATGAAATTCAAACTCGCTCACGCTACCATCATAAAGTTTGTCTACATCTGCCTGACTTTCTTTTTGCGGAATTGTTTTTGTAATCCCAAAGCTCATGTTTTTCTCCTGAAACCTGTTTAATTACAAGTGGCAAGTTCTCAAGCATACATCACACAGTACCCCAAAGGGCATGCTTTGCGAAAACGCAAAGTTTTTTGTTTTCTCTCTTTTTTCTTAAAAAAACTGTGCGCTCTATGAACTCTGTGATGAATCTCGCCGTTGCTCTTATTTCTCACGTGACCTCATAAATTACACCCTCACAGGACCGTTGACGGGGACACACTTAGAGAATAGGTACAAGGGGGGGGGGCACACACATTGGTTTTATTCTGCAACCCTATTTTAAGCGTAATTCCTTAAGCCAGTTTTGATTAGGCAAAAATACTTGATACCAGCGGGAAATAGCAATCAAGGTTTCAGCAAGCCCTTTTTCTCTAAGGTCCCATTGTCGCAAAGAGGAAAACTCATCCTCTACAAGCAAGATGCCTGTGTAAAGCTGAGCAACATCCCAAGCTATTGCCAATATATCCCCTTCGCTCCCCAATGCTGTATCTATAGAAAAAATATCTGCAAATTTAATACGTTCTATTTCCCCAACTTCAATCCTTCTTAGTGCACTATATGAAACCCCTGATTTTTTCGCCAACAACTTAAGTGATAGAGTTTTTTGCTTACGTCTTTGGCGAATAAATAAACCAAGATCAAAGATGCTGAGAACTCCCCTCATCATATAAGTCTCTAAGATCAAATCATCATTGAGTGTTGATGGACAAGGGACAGATTTATAGCTATCTCCAAGCGGTTCTATAGCTTCTTTGATAAACTGGTTAGCCTGAGTATCTTTAATGTTTTTCTCAAATCCCGCTGAAAACCTGACCCAATTAAACGATTTGCGTAAGAATTCTTTAGACACAATGGGATCATGCTTATAAAGATTTATTATAGAAGCAATATCTGAGGGAATTACAACAGTATCAGTCGGGGGAATAGATGGTCTAAGAATGAGAATATCAAAAAGTGACCTATTCCATTGCACGACTCTTTGCAAATCAAACAAGTCCAAGCGAAGCGCATAACAAATTTTAACAACAGAAAAAAGCGTCAAATCTGACTTCCCCTGTTCGATTCGACTAATTTGGCTAGTAGCTAGCCCGGTTATCTCTGATATATCTTGTAGGCTTACAGTTTTATCTGTGCGGATAGACCGCAGCCATTCAGTTAAATTTTTCATAAGGCTTGACAGAAAAGGACAGGTCGTGTAACATATTCTGCGTAAGTGGACATTTTTGCATAAAAGGACATAAACTCATGACTGTTTCAGAAACATATTTAAGCGTAAAGCAAGTCTCCAAACAAATTGGAGTATCAGCACGGCTTGTTTACAAATTAGTTAATTCGGGCTCCCTAACACACGTCCGAGTTGGCCATCGTATTGTAATACCAAAATCCGAACTCCAAAATTTTTTAGAGCGGCATCAATTCACAGCATTAAGGTAAATATCTCATGAAAAAATCTTATCGCAGTTACGGAAGTGGCTCTATATCCAAACGTTCCAACAGAAAAAAACCCTACCTTGCGCAAGCATTCATTCGGGGAAAACGTTTTTCTCGGACATTTTTAACAAAAATTGATGCAGAGAAATGGCTCCAAGAAATCAATTATCAATCGCGTTCTATCACAGACATAGAACTTTTAAACGCAACCCTAGAGAAGGGAACCTTGATTTGGCTAGAACAGAAAAAAAATACTAGAGCAGAACAAACATATCTGGGCTATAAACGTATACTAGATAAGTATATCATTCCTATTCTAGGACATAAAAAAAACAACACGATCACCGCTTTAGACGTACAGCATGTCATGACGATCTCAGCCAACGCTACAGTTCGCGATCAGCGGTATATCTGGCAGACCTTCAGCAGTTACTTTGGATATATGCTAGATTTGGGCGTAATGCTACAAAATCCTGCGGCTAGAGTTTCCAAACCATCAAATCAACAACTAAATAAGAGCACTGCATTTCTAACAGAAGAGCAATCTCGCAAATTCCTCAAAGTATCAAATGGTTATCACTTGTATACTGTAGCACTTGCTACAGGGATGCGCGAGGGAGAGTTACTAGGCTTAACTTGGGACAACATCAATTGGGATGCAGGCTCAATTAGTATTGTCAAACAAATGAAGTGGCGCAAGAAAACACAAGCAAATGCAGACCGATTTTATTTCAGCTCTACCAAAACACAAGGTTCCATCCGAAATATCAAAGTGGGACATAGAACTTTAAAGGCGTTAGAGGAACAACAGAAACGTGTCAAAAAATTACAAGGTATTCAAAAAAATAGGTGGCGAGAGTTTTCGTTGGTATTTCCTTCCATAGTAGGAACCCCAATTGAACCGACAAACCTGATACGACGTTTCAAAAAAGTGCTCAAAAAAGCTGGTTTACCTATTGTACGATTCCACGATTTACGACATACACATGCAACACTTCTTCTTTTGAAGGGGGTCCACCCAAAAATTGTTTCTGAACGATTAGGACATAAAGACATTTTAACAACATTACGAACATACTCTCACGTTCTCCCTTCCTTGCAAGAGGAGGCCTCCCACTCCATCGAAGATGTACTCTTCGATGATAAAACTATAGAATCTAGCTTGTTTGATTTATAAGATGACCTTATCTTTAGGAGATAAAATGCAACCAAACTGCATCCAAAACACCTTAAAAGAAGAAAGATGGGCAAAATTTCACCCATCTTTCTCAGTGACCGACCTGGGACTTGAACCCAGAACCGATTGATTAAGAGTCAATTGCTCTGCCAAATTGAGCTAGTCGGCCATGCGGGGGAAATTATACCGCAAAGAGAGGGCGTGTCAATAAAAATTGCATCATAAAAAAGAAGAAAGAATGAGATACAATAAGCCAATAACCAAACACAAAAAAAATTCTATCCCCAAGATAAGAGAAATAAATGAATGAAATAAAATTGAATCTCCATATGCACACCCGCTACTCAGATGGCACTGGCTCACATGCTGATATAGCTCAAGCGGGATTACACGCCAACCTTGACGCCCTTATCATCACCGACCATAATATCTGGGTGCAAGGTCCTGAAGGCTATTATAAAGAAGGGAATAAACGTTTACTAATAATAATTGGCGAAGAAATTCACGACCAAGATAGAGACCCACAAAAAAATCATCTTCTGGTCGTTGGTGCCGATGAAGAACTTGCTCAATACGCAGATGATCCGCAAAGCCTTATTAACGCAATAACCAAAGCCGAAGGGCTTTCCTTTATCGCCCACCCTTTTGACCCACCACAAGCTACCGCCAATGAAAGCGCATTTGATTGGGTCGATTGGGATATTCATGGGTTCACAGGAATCGAAATTTGGAATGGTCTTAGCGAATTCAAAGGACACATAAATACAAAACTTCAAGCCCTCTTCTTTGCCTACTTTCCTAAATTTGTTGCCCTTTCTCCCCATCAAAAAACACTACAAAAATGGGATACCCTTCTCCAAGAAGGTAAACGCATTGTTGCCGTAGGCGGCTCAGACGCACATGCTCTAGATATTCGCCTAGGACCGCTCCGCCGCACCATTTTTCCTTATAAATTTCACTTTAAAGGCATCAATAACTATCTTTTACTCAAAGAAGAACTAAGCGGTGATCCTATTTTAGATAGAAGGATGATCCTAAACGCCCTCCGCGCTGGACGCAGTTTCATCGGCTACGACATTCCCGCCCCGACAAGCGGATTCCGATTCACCGCGCAGGGTAAAGGGGATACGGCAACAATGGGCGAAGAACTCTTGGCGAAAGGCGGAGTAACACTCCAAGCCCACCTCCCCGCATTAGCAGAGGTGCGTCTTATAAAAGATGGGGTAATAATTAAAGAATGGAAAAAACAACAAAACTGCACCCACATCACCAATGAGCCAGGCGTTTACCGCATAGAAGCCTATAAACGCTACTTAGGAAAAAAACGGGGTTGGATTTTCTCAAATCCCATTTATCTAAGATAGTTGGTCGGATAGTCGGACAGGAAAAAAACTGCATCTAAGGCTTGAACATAAATAAATCAGATAATTACTTCCACATGGACGTAAACGTCCATGCTCAAGGCTGAAGCCTGCTAAAGCAGACTCTTCTCAGCCGACTTTAGTCGGGTTTAGCCCATTAGCACGGGTATTTACGCCCGTGCGGCGTTGGATTTATCCTAAAAACAAGAATAACCACAAAATCCGTTAGACCTAGAAAAAACTATGAATCTAAAAGAAGAAGCCGCACAAAAAGCACTCACCTTTGTCAAGAAGGGCATGACTCTCGGATTAGGCACTGGCTCCACAACTGCCTATTTCGTAGACATGCTCGGTGAAAAAATCAAATCTGGGGAATTGACAGATATTCTCGGTGTTCCTACGTCTAAAGAAACCGATGCACGCGCCAGAAAATGGGGTATAGAAATTACCACTTTGAGCGAAAACCCCAAATTAGATTTAGCCATAGATGGCGCAGATGAAGTTGACCCTACACTTAATCTCATCAAAGGCTTGGGGCGGGCACTCCTGCGTGAGAAGATTGTTGAGATACACGCCGAACAGTTCATCGTCATCGTAGATGCGTCCAAAATGGTAGCAAGATTGGGTACGCGCGATGCGCTCCCTGTCGAAATTCTACCTTTTGAAGCCGAGGCTCATATCCACTGGCTAAATACTTTAGACTGCCGTGCCGAACTCTGGCTAGAAGACAATGGCTCGCCCGCAGTCACCGATAACGGCAATTATCTTGCCAAATGCTGGTTTGAAGAGGGAATTCCTGATGCCTACGAATTGGCACAGAAACTGTCTACTCGTCCCGGCATTGTGGAGCATGGGCTCTTTTTGGATATGGCGACAGAGATTATTATTGCAAAAGAAAGTGGTGTTGAATTACTGAAACGCGATGCGTGAAATGTATTTTTTGTACACAGATTGCACGGAGTGACACGGAAAAGAATTTTAAAGTTATGGAAAAAACAAAAAAAGAGTTTTCTCCGCATAATCTGTGCAACACCATGTACAAAAATGAAAAAATCTCATTTCACTTTTTAGGAGCAAATTATGACCGTAAAACTTTCCCCATCTATATTATCTGCCGATTTTTCTAAACTAGGCAAAGATGTTCGTGACGCGGCAAACGCGGGCGCGGAATATATCCACGTAGACGTGATGGATGGTCAATTTGTCCCGAATATCACCATTGGTCCCATCATTGTTAACGCGTTGCGTCCTATAGCCGATGAAAAGGACGTTATGATTGATGTGCATTTGATGATAGAAAAACCTGAGCTAATGATTCCTGCTTTTGCAAAAGCTGGTGCAGATATTATCACCGTGCATGTAGAGACTTGCCCGCATTTACACCGAACGGTGCAACAAATTCACGAGTTGGGGGCAAGAGCGGGCGTGACGCTAAATCCCGCCACACCGCTCTCTAGCATAGAAGAGATCCTTCCATATATAGATATGGTACTGATTATGTCGGTTAATCCTGGTTTTGGGGGACAATCTTATATCCCAACCAGCACGGCAAAAATCTCGCGCTTAAGAAAGATACTAGATGATATCGGCAGAGAAGATGTAGATATAGAAGTAGATGGTGGCGTAAAAACGCATAACGCTTCAGAAATTGTTAAAGCGGGGGCAAATATCTTAGTAGCTGGGTCGGCGATTTTTAACGACAAGAAAAGTACCGCTGAGAATATCGCTGATTTTAGAGAAGCATTAGGATAATTTCAGAAATAGTGTACATGTTAAACCACGCGTATAGCGTTTTTTGTCTCTCCACAAAAAAACTCCTTAGGAAAAAGAGAAAAACTCACCTTGTATTAATATAACTGCTTTGGTAAACTATTACCGGTGATGCACCCTTTGAATATAACAAATAATGTAAAGGTACCAGAGCACTATGCTAAGAATTAACCGCCAAACAGATTACGCAGTTCGCGTTGTTTTAGCACTTGCCCAAGAGCCAATGGGGACGCGCCTTTCTACAAAAAAGATTGGAAAAGCCATGCTTATTCCAAAAAATCTTTTGCCGCGTATCGTGGCTAAACTTGCTCAAACTGAAATTATTACAACTTTCGCGGGGAGAGACGGCGGTCTACAACTTGCACGAATTCCAGAAAAAATCACTTTACGCGATATAGTCCAAGCCTTTGAAGGCCCTCTTCTTCTCTCCGAGTGTATGCTTGGCGAAGATTTTTGCCCTTTCGAAGAGGCTTGTGTTATTCGCCCCCGTTGGGCTCGTTTACAAGATGTTATTCTCAAAGAACTAGCATCCACTACTTTCCTAGATTTAGTCAAGGAGGCAAATGCAAAAAAAAACTATCTCTGTTAACACGCTTGTTGGCTAATTAAATTCATTATTTGGAGACAAACCTATGGATGCTACAATCCTTGCGCGATGGCAATTTGCTATCGTCACCATCTATCACTTCTTTTATGTCCCACTCACTTTGGGGCTAGCCATCTTCATCGCTATTGTTGAGACAAAATATGTTCGTAGTGGCAATGAGATGTATAAAAAAATGGCAAAGTTCTGGGGAAAAATTTTCCTGATCAACTTTGCAATCGGTGTTGTAACCGGTATTGTTCAAGAATTCCAATTTGGCATGAACTGGTCAGAATACTCACGCTTTATGGGCGATATTTTCGGTGCCCCACTCGCAATCGAAGCGTTGCTGGCTTTCTACATGGAATCAATCTTCATCGGTCTATGGATCTTCGGTTGGGATAAGCTCACAAAAAAACAACATCTCGCCGCCGCCTGGTTAGTTGCAATCGGTTCCAATCTCTCTGCTATCTGGATTTTGATTGCAAATTCCTTCATGCAGAACCCTGTTGGCTACACTATTGATCCCGAAACTGGTCGCGTATTGATGTCCAATTTTGCGGCATTGGTTTTCAACCCTAATGTAATGCTCCAATTCCCACATGTGCTCTTTGCCGGCATTTCATTAGCGGGATTTGTCGTTATGGCATTTAGTGCTTGGCATCTACTCCGCAAGCATGAGGTTAAGTTCTTTCTCACCTCCTTCCGCATGGCCGCCATGTACGCTTTAATTGGCTCCGTTTTAGTCGCCACCATTGGTCACTTCCAAGGTCAATTCCTGATTGAACATCAACCGCTTAAAATGGCATCTGCCGAAGCCCTCTGGGAAACAGAACAACCCGCGCCTCTTTCGATGTTTGCGATTATTAACGAGAAAGAGCAAAAAAACACGGTTGATATTGGAATCCCCGCCATGCTTTCCTTCATGTCTTATAACAACTTTACAGACGAAGTTGAAGGCATCATCGATTTACAAGCCCAAGCCGAAGCTGAGTATGGTCCCGGAGATTATATACCCCCGGTCACACTCAATTATTGGGGTTTCCGCGCCATGGTTGGCTCAGGCAGTTTGATGATGCTCATTGCACTTTTGGGCGTATACTGGGGCAAAAAAGATGATCTTGTAGACAAAACGCTCTTCCTGAAAGCCGTTGTTTACTCTGCCATTCTGCCTTATATTGCCGTTAGCACAGGCTGGATTTTGGCAGAAACAGGACGCTGGCCCTGGATTGTTTTCGGCTTACAAAAAGTTGAAGATGCAGTCTCCCCCAACGTCCCCGCCTGGAACGTAGCCCTCTCATTAGTTCTGATGCTCGTCATTTACACCGTATTTACCATCGTTGCCTATAAATTGGCAATCAAATACGGCACTGGCGAAATCAAAGAATCCTCTCACTAAAATTGGAGAATTATCATGGATCTTAATATAATCTGGTTTATCCTTGTAACCGTTTTGTTCATCGGATTCTTCTTCCTTGAAGGATTCGACTACGGTGTCGGCATCCTAATGCCCCTCTTGAGCAAAGACGATAGCGAACGCCGTGCCGTCATCAACACCATTGGACCACACTGGGACGGCAACGAAGTTTGGATGATTACCGCAGGCGGCGCGTTATTTGCCGCTTTCCCACATGTTTACGCAACCCTCTTTAGCGGATTCTATCTCGCTCTTGTTTTGATGTTGGTTGCCCTCATTTTACGCGGACTTGCCTTTGAATATCGTAGCCTTCGAGACGACCCCGTCTGGCGCAATCGCTGGGATTGGGCAATCTTCGGTGGCTCACTCGTTCCCGCTCTCCTTTGGGGCGTGACCGTTGGTAACCTAATGCGCGGCTTCGCCATCGACGCCGACATGAACTACTGGGGCGGATTAATTCCGCTTCTCAACCCCTACTCCCTCTTAGCAGGATTGGTTTTCGTAGCTCTCTTCACCGCACATGGCGCAAACTTCCTCGCCCTCAAACTCGAAGGTGCTCTCGCTGAACGCGCTAGAAAATTCGGATTCCAAGCATGGATGGCAGCTACTGTCCTCGCCGTCCTCTTCCTCATCTGGACATTCTTCGCCACCGACATCATGGTGCAGGGTTTCATCTTCGCTCTCTTGGCGGCAGTAGCACTTCTCGCCGCGGGTTGGTATGCAAAACAAGGCAACGACAAACTTGCCTTTGTAATGACCTCGCTAACCGTAGTTTTCACAACTATTATGGTCTTCGCTGGCTTATTCCCCCGCATCCTCATCTCCAGCTTAGATGCGGCATATACGCTTGATATCTATAACGCCTCCGCATCACCCTACGCCTTGAAAGTAATGACCATCGTAGCCGCTATTTTCGTCCCAGTCGTTCTCATCTATCAAATCTGGACCTACAAAGTCTTCAGCGGTCGCATCAAAGCCGATCCTGAGACATTGATTTACTAATCTCGTAGTAAAGGATTCAGCCCTTAGGCGACTAAAGTCGCCACTACAAAGTTTTTAAGATAAAATCGGCTGGCAGTGAAGTACTGCCAGCCGATTTTCTTTTATTCGTGATACTAAATGAACCTAGACCGCCGACTTCTCACCTTTGCACGTAATAGCCGCACCGCCCTCATCATAACCCTGCTTGCTGGTTTTCTAATTGGATTACTCACCATTTGGCAAGCCTGGCTCATCAGCCATGCTATTAACGATGTTTTTTTGCTCAATAAAACCCTCCTTCAAGTAGCCGATGGCTTACGCTTATTGCTCGGTATTATCGCCGCGCGCGCCTTCCTCACATGGCTTGGCGAAATCAGCGCAAAAGCAATTGCAGTACGCGTCAAAACCGATTTGCGCGAAAAACTCTTCGCCCACATCGTAAAACTCGGTCCCAGTTTCACCCGTAAAGAGCGCACAGGTGAACTCACCGCCGCCGCAGTCGAAGGGATTGAAGCCCTCGACGCGTATTTCAGCCAATATCTACCCCAACTGGTCTTATCTGCTCTTGTCCCCCTCTCTATTCTTGTTTTCGTTTTCCCACGCGACCCTCTTTCTGGATTTATTCTCTTCATCACCGCTCCGCTCATCCCCGTTTTTATGATTATGATCGGCAAAGCCGCCGAAAGCCTCACAAAACAACAATACGAAACGCTCAGTCGTCTCAGCGCACATTTTCTTGATAGCCTGCAAGGGTTAACCACGCTCAAAGAATTTGGGCAAAGCAAAGCGCACGCTCACAGCATTGGTGAAGTCAGCGAAAAGTTTAGTGACACGACCATGAATGTCCTGCGCGTCACATTTCTCTCTGCTCTCGTGCTAGAACTCGTTGCCACGCTCAGCACTGCCGTCATCGCAGTAGAAATTGGCCTGCGCCTGCTCTACTACAAAATCGAATTTCAGCAAGCCTTCTTTTTGCTCATCCTCGCCCCCGAATTTTATATTCCCCTACGCATGTTGGGGCTCCGTTTTCACGCTGGCATGGACGGCACTACTGCGGCGCGCAAGATTTTTGCCATTCTTGAAACACCAGTAGATCAGGCATTAGAAGAACAGGAAACTGTAAATCAGGAAACGCTCCAACTCTCGAATATCGAATTTTCGAATATCTCCCTCACCTATCCCGATGAAACCGCCCCCGCACTCGATAATATCTCTTTCACCATTGAAAAAGGGCAAAAAATTGCGCTGGTTGGGGCAAGTGGGGCAGGAAAAAGCACCTTAGCAAATCTCCTGCTTCGGTTCCTCCACCCAAGTTCAGGTCAAGTTCGCGTAGACAACACATCCCTCAGCCAAATCCCCGCCAATGCTTGGCGCGAGCAAATCGCTTGGGTTTCGCAGAATCCCTTCATCTTCAATATAAGCATCGCCGAAAATATCCGTCTCGCCAATCCAAATGCAGATATGGAAAGCGTGCAGGATGCCGCCAAAGCGGCACATCTGGACGAGTTCGTTCGCTCGCTCCCAAGCGGATACGAAACGCTCGTGGGGGAGGCTGGGTCTCGTTTAAGTGGCGGGGAAGCCCAACGATTGGCCTTGGCGCGTGCCTATCTCAAAGATGCCCCCATACTCATTTTAGACGAGCCAACCTCCAGCCTAGACCCCATCACCGAAGTTGCGCTCGAAGAATCGACAAAAAAACTGATGGAAGGGCGCACGGTGATAACCATTGCCCACCGCCTAAACACCATCTTCAAAGCCGATAAAATTTTAGTGCTAGAAAGTGGAAAGTTGATCGAAGAAGGCACGCATAAAGCGTTGTTGGCGAAGGACGGGGTTTACGCGAAAATGGTTGGAACGCAAAGTTCAACATCGTCCCCTCGTAGTAGCGACTTCAGTCGCCCTCTCAACAGAAAAAGGGCTAAAGCCCTTGCTACAACACAAAAACCTTCAAACCTTCAAACCTTCAAACACTCAAACATCTTCTCTCGCCTTTTATCTTTTCTACACGGATCATGGAAAGAAGTCGCCCGCGCAACCCTCATCGGAGCGGGCACTATCGCCAGCAGTATCGCTTTAATCGGGACATCTTCATGGCTCATTTCTGCCGCCGCTTTGCACCCTTCGATTGCAGAATTACAAGTTGCAATAGTCGGCGTGCGTTTTTTTGGCATTAGCCGCGGCGTTTTTCGCTATTTTGAACGTCTCACATCACACCAAGTCACCTTCTCACTCCTCTCTCGCCTGCGGATATGGTTCTACACCGCCCTCGAACCCCTCGCCCCCGCCCGCTTAATGAAATACCGCAGTGGAGACCTCCTTAGCCGCGTCATCTCAGATGTGGAAACCCTCGAAAACTTCTATATTCGTGTCATTTCACCACCGTTAGTTGCGATACTCATCTCCCTCAGCACCGCCGCCTTCGTTGGGTTATACGATGCGCGTCTCGGTTGGGTATTGCTCGCCTTTCTACTCTCTCTGGGATTGGGGATTCCGCTCCTCGCACGCGTACAAGGCAAAAAGGATGGCAAAGCCCTCATCAGTCAACGCGCCCAGCTACACATCCAGCTGGTAGACGGAATACAAGGCTTGAGCGATTTGCTTGCCAATGGGCGTGCTACTGCTCACAGCTCAAAAATCGCCTTGCTTGGACAGGTATATGGTGAAACCCAACAAGGTGCCGCCCGTATTAGTGGCTTTCATAGCGGATTAGGCAACTTACTCACCAATCTCGGCATGTGGACAGTTTTAGTCTTGGCAATCCCCCTCGTTAGCACGGGGCAAATCTCAGGAGTGATGCTCGGCGCGCTCGCAATGATTGCGCTAGTTAGCTTTGAAGCCGTTTTACCGCTTCCGCTCGCCGCACAATTACTCGAAGAATCGCTTGAAGCCGGACGCAGACTCTTTGAGATTGTGGATGCAGAACCTGAGATAATTGAAAATGAAAAGTTGAAGGTTGAAGGTTTAGAAAAAGAAGAAAGAGGAAAGAAGAAAGAATTATCGAGTATCGAATTCTCAAATATCGTTTTTTCGTATTCTGAAAATGATGAGCCTGCACTAAACGATATTTCTTTTAAAGTAAATGCGGGGAGAAATCTTGTGGTGGTTGGGGCGAGCGGCGCGGGAAAATCTACATTGAAGAATCTCTTACTCCGCTTTTGGGAGTTTCGTGAGGGAGATATCATGCTCGATGGTAAATCTCTGCACGATTTCTATGCCGATGATATTCGCGCACAAATCTCCGTTATTCCGCAACAGGCATACTTCTTCAATGCCAGCATACACGATAATTTGAGCTTGGCACGCCCTGATGCCAGCCAAGATGAGATTGAAGACGCGGCAAAACAGGCGCAAATCCACGAGTTTATAGCAAGATTGCCCAAAGGCTACAATACTTTTATCGGTGAGCAAGGAGCGCGGTTGAGCGGTGGGGAACGTCAGCGTTTGGCAATTGCACGGGCAATGCTAAAAGATGCCCCGATTTTGATTCTCGATGAGCCAACCGCCAATCTTGACCCAATTACGGAGAAGGAAATACTGAAATCTCTTTTTACGTTGATGCGCGGGAAAACATCTCTGCTAATTACACATCGACTGATTGGGTTGGAGAATGCGGATGAAATCCTTGTTATGAATCACGGAAAAATCGTCCAGCGCGGCGACCACGCCCAACTCACGCGCGAGGCGGGGTTATATCATCAGATGCTTTCTTTGCAAAATCGCATTTTAGCGGAGTAATTATCCGTTATAATCCATAGTATGGATACAAAAACTCAACTCAATAATGATATGAAAGATGCAATGCGAACCAAAGATAAAGTTGCCAAACGCACTTTAATGATGGTACGCGCCGCCATTCAGCAAGCTGAAAAAGATCGCCGTGAAGAACTTGATGAAACTGCCGTCCTTGCCATTTTGCAAAAGGAAGTTAAATCTCGCCAAGAAACAATCACTGAAGCAAAAAAGGCAGGGCGTGATGACCTCATCACAGATACGGCTGAAGAAATTCTGGTGTTGAAAAAGTATCTCCCCGAAGAAATGAGCGCAGAGAATTTACGCGCCCTAGCGGAAGAAGTCATCGCTGAGGTGAACGCCTCTTCTATTAGGGATATGGGCAATGTGATGAAAATAATCATCCCACGCGTAGCAGGACGCGCATCTGGTGGCGATATTAGCAACACAGTTCGTAAATTATTGCAAAATTAAAATTCTCAAATGGCAACTTTTATCGAGCAATCTTCTTCAAAATCTAAACGCTTAAAACTCATACGCGCCCTGATATTGGTGCTAACTGCTATGGGTGTTTTTGTCGCGCTGGTTCTGCCGCTGGTCTTAGATGCCGTGGCATTACCACTTGCAGTTGGCGATGTTGCCCCGCGTGATTTAGAAGCCCCCTACGCCATTGAGTATATCAGCGAAGTCCGCACTGAAGATGCGCGCCAAAACGCCGAATTAACAGCCGATTTAGTCTATACGTCAGCTGACACCTCTATTGCACGAGAAGAAATAGATAGATTACGCGGTGTATTTCAGTATATTAGCACCATACGAATAGACGAGCACGCCACTGCCAGAGAAAAAAAACTTGATTTACTTGCCCTCGAAGATATTAGCCTCAAAGACGAAAGTATTTCAATTATCTTAAGCCTAAGTGACACACAATGGGAAACGGTTCAACAAGAGTCGCTAAGTGTTCTTGAGCAAGTCATGCGAAACGACATTCGACAGAACAATTTAGCAAGTACACAGCGTAGCGTCCCTTCACGTATTTCTTTAGCGTTAACAGAAATTCAAGCTCAATTGGTCACAGAAATGGTGATAGCCTTTATCGTGCCCAATAGCCTGTACAGTGAAGATTTAACGGAAGCAAATCAAAAATCCGCGAGCGAAGCAGTTGAGCCTATCATTCAGTATTATAAAGCTGGCGAAAGAGTTGTGACCAATGGACAAATCATCACACCTGCAAATTTAGAAGCATTAGAAAATCTTGGGTTAATTCAATCACAAGATGAACTCACTGAATATCTTGGCGCAGGGGCATTAACATTAATTTTATCTCTTTTCTTATGGCTTCACTTTAAATACCACCCATCAATACAGTTAAAGGATACGCGTAGCCTAGCCTCAACAGCCATCTTCTTTTTAATTTTCTTGGTCGGTGCTCGCCTAACAATTCCGAACCACCTCATTATCCCTTATCTATATCCCCTGCCCGCTTTTGGGTTATTAATTGCAACTCTTTTCGGTGCAGATGCGGCATTTGCTCTTATATTTTCAATGAGTATTTTAGCCACTTATGGTATAAGTGATGCACATACACTAACAGCTTATTATCTAATATCATCGCTAATAGGCATTCTCATTCTTGGAAAAGCACACCAAGCATGGGCGTTTTTAAAAGCAGGGCTGGCGATATCTCTAACAGGAATCGCTATACTTGTAGCTTTTTGGCTTCCCTTTAACGCCCCCGATTGGGTCGGCATAGCAACACTAGCAGGCGCATCTGCCTTTAACGGAATAGCCTCTACGAGCTTAGCACTACTTTTACAATTTTTTCTTGCGCAAATTTTAGGTATCCCAACCACGCTACGCTTACTCGAAATATCCCGCCCTGATGCCCCCTTATTACAACTCTTATTACGCGCCGCACCAGGCACTTATCAACATAGCTTACAAGTTGCCAATCTTGCCGAACGAGCGGCAGAGAATATTGGTGCCAATGCACTCTTGGTACGTGTAGGTGCACTTTTTCATGATGTTGGCAAAGCAGAAAATCCGTTCTTTTTTATTGAAAACCAACCCCACGGCAGCATTAATCCCCATGAAAACCTTAGCCCTGAAGAAAGCGCAGAAATCATCATCCGTCACGTTACAGATGGTGTGGTTTTAGCAAAAAAATATCACTTACCCCACCGAATAACTGACTTCATACTTGAGCATCACGGCTCAAATATCACCCGATATCAATATACGCTAGCACTTAGAGAAGTTGAGGGAGATATAACAAAGGTTGATGTAGAGAAATTCCGCTATCCAGGACCCGCCCCGCAATCTCGCGAGACAGCCCTATTAATGCTCGCAGACGGCACCGAAGCCTGGACAAGAGCAGAACAGCCCCAAGGCGAAGAAGAACTGCGCACACTGGTAAACAAAATTATTGAAACGATACAAAAAAGTGGCCAATTAGCAGATACGCACCTAACATTACGCGATCTCGCCCTCATCAAAGAATCTTTTATCACCACCTTGCGCGGCACACAACACACCCGCGTAAAATATCCTAAGAACAAAGAAAAATCAGCATCTAATGCTGTAGCAACAAAACCATCTGAGAGAAAAAATGATTGAAATTTCATATAACGTCATTCTAAATCAAAAATTTGAGAAAACTCTTTTAGAAGATACGCTTCACGCCACACTTAAAAATCAAACTACCCCAGAAGAGGTCTCAGTGAGCGTCTTATTGACAGATGACGAAGAGATTCGGGCATTGAATCACCAATATCGTGGATTTGATGCCCCAACAGATGTGCTCTCATTTGACGTACACGAACGCGACCCCGAAACTGGCTTGCTCCATCTGGGCGAGATTGTCGTCTCAATCCCCTATGCCGCCAAACAAGCAAAAAAAAATAGCCACCCCCTCGAAGCAGAAGTACAACTTCTTATCATTCACGGCGTATTACATCTGCTCGGGCACGACCATGCAGAGGCTAAAGAAAAAGAAAAAATGTGGACGGCACAATCTGAAATATTAACAGAACTTGGCTTAGGGAATATAAAAATATCACAATAGACCTCTTGCATAAGTGCTCTAGCCGTTGTTCTCGGCGGCATTTTTCAGGTGAGCCTGCGCCGAGGACGGCGCAGGGAGCATGGTGAAAACAGATTTTTGCAAGAAGTCTAATAATTAACCGCTTCTCCCATATCATCCCTACTCAAAAAAAATATGTGCAAATTTATCAAATTACGCCTGCAATCTTTTAGCTACGCCTTTCAAGGCTGGAAACATGCTCTGCGTAACGAACCCAACACATGGATACACGCAACCATTACCACCTTAGTCATTCTAGTCGCCCTTTGGCTACATCTCCCCCCGCGAGATTGGGCTGTATTAGCACTCGCAATCGGCATCGTTTGGTCAGCCGAATTCTTTAATACCGCTATAGAAAATACCGTAGACCTTGCCTGCCCAGAAGAACACCCCCTTGCAAAAACAAGTAAAGATGTATCAGCGGCAGGAGTACTAATTACCGCACTAACTTCTGCACTGGTTGGGATATTAATTTTAGGTCCCCCGCTTTTGGGAAAACTAACAGCGGTCCTTAACTAAGTGATGGTCCGGAAGCCAAAATTTTTAGCAAAACCTCAAAGCCCAGAGGCTTTAGGGAACACTTACACTACAACCTTTTAGGTAATTACGTCTCGACTTTGCATCTAATATAACTACATATCTAATTTATATTTGGAGTTACTGTAGGCATGTGCTATAGTTACCCCATGCTATTAAACTCAAGCGATCGTGAATTAGAATTAAATACTCTTATACGTGCAAAGTACCCTATTCTGTATATTGTTTCATGGGAAGAGCGCCGGATTGAACACATATTATGCCAGGTTGCGGCAGAGCGACGCAAAAAATTATATGCTTGGACACTAACTAATGGCATTCATCCGCTAGACGATTTTGGTACCCAACCAGTCAATAAAGATACACGTCCACCTCTAAATGCGCTAGACTATATAGCTTCTTCTCAAGAAGCCGCCATATTTGTACTTAAAGACTTTCACCCTTTCCTTGATGAGCAAAATATCAACCCAAATCAACCGCTCATAGTACGTAAACTTAGAGATATTACGAATCATCTTAAAGAAAGTCGCAAAACTTTAATTATACTCTCCCCTATTTTGCGCTTCCCGCCTGAATTGGAAAAAGACATCACTGTTCTAAATTATGAACTTCCCACTTTTAATGAGTTGGAAGAGTCTTTAGAGCGCGTTATACGCTCTGCTCGTGAAATTAGTGATATCAAACTTCAATTAGACAAAGAGAACAAAGAAAAAGTTCTCAAAGCCGCTCGAGGATTAACCTGCACCGAAGCAGAAAATGTCTTTGCCAAAGCATTGGTAATGAGTCACTCACTGGAGCTGGACATCATTGTTGCTGAAAAGAAGCAAATTATTCGCCGAGCCCAACTTCTAGAATATTTCGATGCAGATGAAAATTTATCTTATGTAGGCGGTTTATCTCTATTAAAAAAATGGCTTGATAAGCGTACTCTGGCATTTAGTGACCGAGCTCGTGAGTTTGGGCTACCAAATCCCAAAGGTCTCCTATTATTAGGTGTACAAGGAGCTGGGAAAAGCCTCGTTGCTAAAGCAATTGCCAGTCAGTGGAAGTTACCTTTACTTCGTCTTGATTTTGGGCGTTTATTCAGTCAATTAGTTGGTTCCTCAGAACAAAATATGCGTACAGTTTTGCGTCTGGCAGAATCTGTCTCCCCCTGCATTTTATGGATGGACGAACTTGAAAAGGGCTTGGCTGGTGTCGCCAGTTCTCATCTTTCAGATGCGGGAACTACGGCACGCGTCTTTGGCAGTTTCCTGACCTGGATGCAAGAAAAAAAATCACCTGTATTTGTAATCGCTACCTCAAATGATATATCCATTCTCCCTGCCGAAGCTCTGCGAAAAGGACGTTTTGATGAAATTTTCTTTATTGACCTCCCTACAACAGAGGAGCGGCGTGATATATTTTCTATTCATTTAGCCAAACGCGGCCGTAATGCAATCAAATTTGATCTTGAGCTATTTGCTCAACAAAGCGATGGCTTCTCAGGTGCTGAAATTGAACAAGCAATTATCTCTAGTCTCTATGATGCTTTTGAAGCCAATCGTAAATTAGAAAATCACGATATTCTGCATAATCTAAAATCTACCATCCCATTATCACAAACAATGGATACTCAAATCTCTGCTTTACGTCAATGGGCCTATACACATGCCCGAGCTGCTTCTCCACGGGAAGTGCAAATGGTTGCTACGCCTGGCCTCCGGCAGATGGAGATAAATTAATGGCAACATTATTACGTCAGCCTCACAGGATGTTGCGTCACTCACTAGGAAGTATAGAACGTGTTCTAATCGGGGCTGGAATTACAGCCTTGCTATACAATTTATTCAACGTATTACCTGTCTATCCTGTTAATTGGGATACAGTTATTCTGGTTGCTGTATTTATCACTGCTCTTTTTTCACCTATTGGTGTTTATTTTTTTGCAGTTATTGTCGCACTTTACCCACTATATACTTTATCACTTTATATAGCAGTTCTTTTTCTCGCCATAGCCTTGCTGGGACAATATATATTCGTTCGAAATTTGGGAGCAACCGTCTTAGTGCTGGTAACCGCGACACCTCTGCTAGGGCAATATCAACTAGCTTGGATGGTTCCCCTGCTTGGTGGTTTGTGGTGGGGAAAATCTGGTGGAATTTGGATGGGATTAAGTGCCGCACTCACTGGGCAAATTATTGCAGGAATGGCTGGTCAATCTCCCGATTGGCTAAATTTGCTCAGTACTTCTCCACAGATATATGAAATAGCTCAATACTTTGAACATGCAGACTCTTTAGAAACTCTCGAAAAGATTCTGGCTCCATTGGCACCAAACTCCACCACTTTACTCTATCACCTTCTACAAGTCGTAATCTGGGCTTCAGTTGGAGGAATTGTAGGAGGCGTTGCGCAATGGGATTGGACAATTAAAAAAAGTCCTTGGAGTAAAGTACTTATAGCAAGCATTGGCGCATTCTCTATGACAGGGCTACATATAGGTCTAGGATTATGGCTAGATAAATATACACTACAAAGTTTCACTCTATGGACTCTCTTGCTAGAAACCACTCTGGTAGCGGCAGCTATTGTCGGTATATTAGTAATAGTCCTAGACTTTTTAGAACACCCTTTACCGCCCAGCATCCCTTCGACAATATCAAAAGAACCTATCAAGCCCGAGACAAAATACCCTCCCTTAGAAATTCATCATAAAAAACACCAAAAAAGAACTGAAAATCAAGATGATAATCAAGGACTTATTAAGTTAGAATTAGATTAGTCCGATACATTGCTGACTTCTTCATACTCAATATATAACAACCATGCAATATCAACAAACCCCTCATCAAACAAATATGCGGCGCAGACACAACAACCGCAATAATCAAAACACCAATGCAATAGTTGCCGCGCTAAGTGTCAGTACAGTGCTAGTATTACTGGCCATAACTTTTGTAGGCGATTGGCTGCGCACGCCAGAAGTTACAGCATCTACTTTATCTCCTGTGTTTTCACCAAATAATGATCTGAAACATGATGCAATTACCCTCAACTACACCCTATCCGAAGAAGCTGACATCAACATAGAGGTCTTGGATCAGGCAAAGAACCCCGTTCGAAATCTACTTATGCAAGATGCACAACCAGCTGGGCAATATTCTGTCGTCTGGGATGGAAAGGATAATTCTGGGTTAACAGTTGAAGATGGGCACTACAATCTAAGTGTACAGGCAAAAGCCGCTGTACGCACAGCAACTCAAAACGTAAAGATAGAGTTAGATACACAAGCTCCTCCTCTGCAAATCGCAAACCTACCTGATGGATTACGCGTTGGTGAAGATACGCTGGAAATTGAAGGTGTCACAGAAGCTAATGCAATAGTCATCATCGGGGGGGATTTACAACCAGTCCAAGTAAATGAACAAGGACGTTTTTCGATAAGTAAAAAACTCTCAGAGGGGAACAATTCCTTTAGTATTGAAGCCTCAGACCAAGCGGGGAACTCAACTAAAGTGCAGCGTGGAGTAATGCTAATCACTGAAGCTCCTGAAATCATCATCAATTCCCCTCAAGATGGAGCATGGATCAACAATCAATTTCTCAGTGTTAGCGGGCAAACAACCCCAAACAGCATGGTTTCAATCAACGGTGAAAGCACTTCAACCAACGATAATGGGCTATTCGAATATGAATTATTATTGGATGAAGGTGAAAACAATCTACAAATAGAAGTCATTGATGAATTAGGCAATAAAACATCGTTAGACCGAAAAGTCTACCTGAAAACACAAGCTCCCGTACTAAGCCTAAATGTAAAAGAAGGTGAAACCTTCAATACAAGTATTCTAAACCTATTTGGTCAGACAGATTCAAATACATTAATAAAAATCAACGGGAACGTCGTCCCTGTTAGTTCAGCTGGTCATTTTGAACATGCCCTTGCCCTTGTAGAAGGGGAAAATACTATCCAGGTTGAGGCTCAAGATCAGACAGGTAATATCACATCATCAGTACGGCACATCAATTATGATATCGCCCAGCCATTAAACGGTCTAGAGAAATTATCCCGCAATCTGTCAGAGCTTCCTCCAATAACCTTACCCTTGCTGGTCAGTATTCCAATAATTCTGGCGATATTCTTCCGCCAACAACAGAAAATATCCATGCTCTTATCTGTTGAAACAGATAAATTCAAACCAGGTTTTCCTTACGAGCAAAAAAACCTTTCCATATACCTCGATTTAGATAAATCAGCACATATCACTCTGGAAGTTTTAGGTCAACACGGCAGAGTGGTAAATACACTGCTCCTCCATCGCAGGCGTAGTGCCCGCGTGCACAATTTTTACTGGAATGGATATGATGATTTCGGGAAACTCGTCCAACCTGGCGAATATACCATTCAAGCTACCGCTGGAAGAAGCCCTTTTCAAGTGAGTAGTGCAATACAAATAACAATACAAGAAGCTCAGCTAGTTCATCATGCAAAGGAATTAGGAAAAAGCACTGCGTATTCATATTCACAACGAGTTGAAAAGAAAACACACTCAAGAAGGCGTAGATAAAAATTGTTTGCTCTTCACTGAAGACTTTGCCCATTCACAATGGGGATAGCGGGGATTTTACCAATTTATTGAGACCTTACAATTACTGGCTATTGCTCAAAAGTGATGGTCTAATTATATATTGGACTTTAGACAAACGCTAAAAAGCTCAGAAAAAAATAAACGTAGAATCTTAGACTAAAGAAGTCAAAAAAGCATGTCAAGTCCTGAAATACGTTTACATCAAAACAGTGTTTTCCTCACTCAATTTAAGACATAAAATTCGGAAGCCTGACAGAGCATGCCACCATAGGTCGGGGCTTTGGTGGCAGTTGTGGAAGTGTCATACTTCATCTCACTCTAACCCTGTTTTTTCAATAATTCGTTGAGTTGCCTCTTCATCTTCGGGATATTCAATATCGGCATAAATCTCCCAGGTTTCGATATGGGTAACTGATGCACCAGGAGCCAATGTTCTGATCGGGGCGATGGTTTCCAACTCGAGGAATTTATCGTTGCAATAACACTCACTTGAGCTGCCGAAATCATAATATTTTGCTTGAGCATCAAAAGATGCTCGTTTAACAAAAAGTATGCCGGCCTGCCAATAAGCTAACCAGCCGCGCGGATTGGGGAAGCCAACCTTGAAAGCACCTTCTTCTATTCTCGGTCGAATAAGAATATGTTGGTTCCCCCAAGTGACATGTGGGCTGGCTATATCAGAGTACGGCCAAAGGGCTAAGGAACGGTTCGGGAGGACGTCAGTTTGCTCTCGTGACTGGGGCAGAATCGCTACCCCTCCTTTTTTTAATTGTGTAATCGCCCAAGGAGCGCATCTGACAGACCATTGCCCATGATTGGTGAGCGTGTGACGAATAATTACTTGTGGTTTATCTTCAACCAATGATATGTCGAGTGTTTTCTCAATTCCTGTTTCTGCTTCAACTTTTTGCCTTGTAAATAACCCACTTTGTGTCTGTGTAATACTTACAGGCTCGCTGTCCAGTGCATAGGTGCGTGGCATATTTTCGGGCGCATGCCATAAACGGTGTCCGCCATAAAAATGAAAGTTCTTCCCATCTGGGCGTTGGGACACAAAATCTGGTAATTCAGCGAAAAGATTAGCACCATCTTTGTAACGTAAGGAAATAATACGCGGCCCGACAGATTTGGTAACTAAAAGAGTTAGGGAATCGTTTTTAAGTGAAACGCAATCAAAGTCAAGATATTTAGTAGTATTATTCATAGGATAAATAAAAGGGGAACTAGCTACACATCACTTTACCAAAACAAAATGAAGGATGGGCATTGATCGTGTGCACTTGATAAGCAACCAGCAAACCATAAGTGCAGGAGGCATCAATGTCTGAGATTGTCCAGCATTCTCGATTTCAATACATCCATGCCCTTTGTTGACAGTTTTCTAACAATCATAAGCATAATGTTTGTAATTACCTTCCTCTAAATCATCACAAAGCAATTCAACATCTTCAGATAGATTTCCTTGATTGCCCTTGAGAGTCAACACAGAATCAGCATCTTGATGCTGCGGCAATTTCAATTTGACAGCCCATATAGCATCAATTGTAATTACCGCTTTTCCTACGCCATAGGATATAAACGATTGAACACACGATTGAAAGTGTCATGGAAAAGTATACCATTGGGTAATTCTAATTGTCGTTAAGTGTAGGTAGAATATTAAGTTTGCTTGACATCTTGCAAGCGAATGGTAAAATCATCGGGCTTTATTGAAAGCGGGGGCCTGTAGCGCAGTTGGGAGCGCGCGTCAATCGCACTGACGAGGTCGCGGGTTCGAATCCCGCCAGGTCCACTAGGGTTTTTGCACCACAAAGACACAAAGAAACACGAAGGAAAAGCTTTTTTTCTCCCTAATATAAAAATCTTTCTCCGCGAAATCCGCGTAACTTCGTGTTCAAAAAAAGCATTTTTTTATTGACGGAAATGCCCTTTGTGGTAAAATCCTTTTCGCACTAAAAAACGGGGGCCTATGGCGCAGTTGGGAGCGCGCCTCAATGGCATTGAGGAGGTCGTGGGTTCGAGTCCCACTAGGTCCACTGGATGGCTCAACGAGCAATCTATTGAGCTTATAAAAGAGCCAGCCATGTGCTGGCTCTTTTGGTAAGAAAACAGAATAGACCGCGAATTTTCGCAAATCATCGCCAAATAAATTTTTATTCGCGTGGATTAGCGCAGATTAGCGGTTCAAAAGTCAAAACAAGAGTAGTAGGTCATCCTGCTAGAGAGATGGGAGAAAAGTGAAAGCCCGTCAACGTGTTTACAGGAACACGAGAGCTTGCTCTGAACAAGCCGAAAGAACCGAACTCGCTTGTTATCCCTGAGTTTATCGAAGGGGACTGCATCCGCGAATAAAGTAGTTGATGTCGGGATACGCCCGTTATAGCGATTTGAGAGATATTTTGAGACTTGCAAACTTAAAATATAATCCGGGTGGTACCGCGGAGATTTAATTCCTTCGTCCCTGAGTGGATGATGGAATTTTTGTTTTTAAAAACATTTTCTCACATAAAGTCGCAAAGACGCTAAGAAAAGCTTTTAAAACTTTGTGCTTTAGCGGCTTTGCGTGAGCATAATTTAAATTGTAGGAGAAAAACCATGTTCAACGACGAATATAATCACGGAAAAATCGAAAAAAAATGGCAAGGTAAATGGGATGCCGATGAACTCTACCGCTCCGTCATAGACGAGAGCAAAGAGAAGCACTATGCGCTAACCATGCTCCCCTACCCAAGCGGGGATTTACACATCGGTCACTGGTATGCGATGACGCCCTCCGATTCACGCGCCAGATATAAACGTATGAACGGATTCAACGTCCTCTTCCCCATCGGATTTGACTCTTTTGGTCTCCCCGCAGAAGGGGCGGCGATCAAAAATAATATCCACCCCAAGAAATGGACTTATGCCAATATCGACCGAATGCGTGGACAACTTCGCTCTATGGGTGCGATGTTTGATTGGAAGCGTGAAGCCATCTCTAGCGATGAATCGTATTATAAGTGGACAGAATGGTTTTTCATTCAACTCTATAAAAATGGCCTCGCCTACCGCAAAATGTCACCCGTAGATTGGTGCCCAAGCTGTAATACCACTTTAGCGCGTGAACAAGTCTGGGGCGATGACCGTCATTGCGAACGTTGTAACACGCCCGTCATTAAGAAAGAACTCGATCAGTGGTTCTTCCGCACGACAAATTACGCCGATGAATTGCTAAAATTTGAAGACATCGATTGGCCCCAAACGGTAAAAACCCTGCAAACGAACTGGGTCGGACGTAGCGAAGGTGCATCTGTTGTCTTCAAAGTTGCCGCCCCCTCTCTCGGTCTCTCCCCCGAGGGGGGAGAGATGGCTGTTGAAAACGCAACAGAAGTCCTTCCCCCTTCGGGGGAAAGATTTAGGAAGGGGGCTGAAATCGAAGTCTTCACCACCCGCCCCGACACCCTCTGGGGCGCAACCTTTATGGTGCTATCACCAGAACACCCGCTTGTAGATGAGATTTCTACCGAAGATAAAAAAGAAGAAATCGAAGCCTATAAAGATGAAGCCGCGCGACAATCGGATATTGAACGCGAATCGACAACGAAAGAGAAAACAGGCGTTTTCACTGGCGCATACGCAATTAACCCCGTCAACGATGAGAAAATCCCGATTTGGATTGCAGATTATGTGCTCATGTCTTATGGCACGGGCGCAATTATGGCTGTCCCTGCTCATGACCAACGCGATTTTGAATTTGCCCGCAAATTTGACCTCGAAGTCCGCGTCGTTGTTCAACCCAAAGATATGGAAACACTCGATGGCGCAACGATGGAAGAATCTGTCCCAGCCAAAGGAATGCTGGTTAATTCGGGGCAGCTCACCGGCACACCAGCAAATAAATCTATCTCGGCGGCAATCAAGTTTATCTCCGAGAAAGGCACGGGTAAGAAATCCATCAACTATAAACTGCGCGATTGGCTGATCTCTCGTCAACGCTATTGGGGATCCCCCATCCCGATGGTAAATTGCGAAAAATGCGGCTGGAATCCCGTCCCCGAAGAACAGCTCCCTATCACGCTCCCCGAAGATGTCGAGTGGTTGCCCACTGGCGAATCCCCGTTGAAGCTACACCCCACGTGGAAGCACACCGAGTGCCCAAAATGTGGCGGTGAAGCAATCCGAGAAACCGACACAATGGATACCTTCATGTGCTCATCTTGGTACCCCATGCGCTACCTTTCTCCCGATTATGACGATGCACCATTTGACCAAAAAGAATACGATTATTGGATGCCCGTAGACACCTATACGGGCGGCATTGAGCACGCCACAATGCACCTGCTGTACGTCCGTTTTTTCCACAAAGCCTTGCGAGATATGGGCATCACGAAGGGAAACGAGCCGATGACGCAACTGAGAAATCAGGGCATGGTTTTAGGCGAAGATCACGATAAAATGTCAAAATCGAAAGGCAATGTGGTTGCCCCCGATGCACTGGTCGAGAAATATGGGGCAGATGTTGTCCGCGCTTATCTCATGTTTTTCTCTCGCTGGGATATGGGCGGACCATGGAATTCTCAGGGAATCGAGGGCACTGTGCGCTGGATGCGCCGAGTCTGGACGATTTTCACCGATACCGCCGCCGAAACGAACGCGACCCCAACTTGCTCCGCGGAAACCAAACAGAATCTGCGCCGTAAGCTCCATGCCACGCTCAAATCGATCACCTATGACTTCGAAAACGTAGGCTTCAACACCATCATCTCCTCACTAATGGAGCTAATGAACGAGATGTACAAAGCCCGCCGTGAAGGCGCAGTTGGTAGCGAAGAATGGTACGAAACCACCAAAATCTACTTGCTGATGCTGGCTCCCGTTGCCCCGCACATCGCCGAAGAACTCTGGGAGCGGATGGGCGGAGAATACTCCATCCACACCCAACCCTGGCCCAAAGTAGACGAATCTGCCGTAGTCGTAGACGAGGTTGAGATGGCTGTACAGGTCAACGGCAAAGTGCGCGATAAAATCACTGTCGCCGTTGATGCGGATGATGAATCCGTAAAGGCTACCGCTCTGGCGAGCGAAAATGTGCAGAAATTCCTTGAGGGGAAAACTCCCCGAAAGGTAATTGTGATTAAGGGGCGGTTGGTTAATATTGTGAAGTAGGTTTTTAGGAATCAGGTAATTAGGGAAAAGCAAAAGCCCTCCGAAGTTGTAGAACTTCGGAGGGCTTTTTTGTTGAGACGATGATTTTAGCGTGCAAATTATCCCTGTTGAATACACCTGTTAAGTTTCTTATCAAATGTAAGCACCTTGTCTTGATTTGAATAAGCACACAATAAGCAATCAACAAAATCTAAATTTTGAGTTTTGAATATCTCTAAAGATTTTCTCACTACAGTATCATTTGAGAGGGATATATTTTCAAAGTCAACAAGTTCCAAGAGCTGGTTGGCTATATCTTCTTTTGAAATCCCATATACGCCCAATAAGACATAAACTACTTCGGCTAGGATCTCATTTGAAATAAAGATATTTTCGGTTGTTAAAGCCTTTTCTGCAATATCTGCCATTTGAACATTGTCATTTATCAAATACCTGACAATATAATTTGTATCAACTCTAATCATTTTCTTTATATTTCCCAATTATATGATTTTGCCAAGCAGTATTTTCTAAGGCTAATTTGGACTTATCAGCATATTGATTAAATACTCCCCTGAGAGTTTTTTTGCTCTTATGCACTCTCGCTTCATCATTCTCTTTTTCTTCAAGAGGGAAGATAATATATTCAATTTCTCTACCAATATAATTTCTTGGGATATTAATCGTTATCTTGGTGTGTTTTGGTCTTATCACTTCTCGTATCATAGCATCGCCTTTATCTATCTGCCGGTGGGATTTGATACCCACGCCATTGCAATAATGATGCCGCATGAGCTTTAAGCAACATTTGGCGGTCATATTCGGTGCGCAGTTGACTAAGTTCTTCTTTTTCTTCTATGGAAATACTTTGATTGGCATTTTTATCAAGTAGAGTCTGATAATTGTCCATTTCCGCAGAACTGATATGTGACCGAGCAACACGCCATAAAGCAGAATCTGCTAATCTATCAAGAGCGGCTAAATCGGATTGGAGCTCAGCGGGTGCGCTCTCCCAAGTGGAGGGACTGCCAACCCGCAAGGCACGCAAAAAAACAGAATCGAAAGATTGTTTTGTCGCTTTCGCGGTTTGTTCTAGTCGTATATATACATTTTCAGGAACTTGCATAGTAACGGTTCTTAGAGTCATAACTGCCTCCTTTTTCCTCTCTTATCCTAGCATCACTTATATCTAATCATTATTCCCATTCTATCACAACAGAAAAAATAGTTGCTAAAAATCAGTAGACGATGTTGAGATGGCTGTACAGGTCAACAGCAAAGTGCGCGATAAAACCACAGTCGCCGTTGAAGCGGATGATGAAAGCGTAAAGGCTACCGCTCTGGCGAGCGAGAATGTGCAGAAATTCCTTGAGGGGAAAACGCCCCGAAAGGTAATTGTGATTAAGGGGCGGTTGGTTAATATTGTGAAGTGATTTAGAAATTGGAGATTAGGGAAAAGCAAAAGCCCTCCAAATCCAAAATTCGGAGGGCTTCACATCCTATGTAAATAGTGAAAAAAGAATCCGCGTTCTATTTAGATCGGGCACTTACACGCAATCCCCTCGTTCAAATTTTCTGCCCAACAATTGGATGATGAAATGCACGCTGATTTTTCCACTTCCCCGCTTTTGAGCAGATTAGGAAAGTTAGGGTCATTAATTAAGGGGCGAGATAGGGACACAAAATCTGCATCTCCGCTGGAGAGAACTTCTTCCATCACAGCTTTAGATCGCATCCCACCGACGATGATAAGGGGCAAATTGGTCTTTTTTCTAGCCAGTTGAAGCAAAGGGCGGAAATAGGCTTCTCTAGAAGCTGATTTAATCCCTTTGCGAACACTACTTTTGCCAACACCGCCGCTGATTTCGACACCGTCCAGCCCCATCTCTTTCATCATGGCAACAACTTCTGCGCCTTCTGTGGCAGTTAAGCCACCCTCCTTGCCGTCTTCCATCCCAAATTTGATAAAGAGCGGATAATCGTCGCCAACTCGCTCCCGAACTGCACGAGCAACTTCTCTTAAGAAACGCGTCCGTCCTTGTAAATCGCCACCCCACTCGTCAGTCCGCTTATTCACGTAGGGCGAGATAAACTGGCTCACCAAATACCCATGCGCGGCATGAAGTTGCACGGCATCGAATCCCGCCTCCTTTGCTCGGCGTGCGGCTTGGGCAAAGGCATCAATCAAAACTTCAATTTCATCCCTGCTCATCTCTCGGGCTGGTTGTTTTAGAAAGTCTTCATCAATAGCTGAAGGCGCGATTGTGCCGTTCACAGATTCAACGGCACATTGCATCCCGCCATGATTGATTTGAGCCGCAATCAGTCCGCCTGCATTATGGACAGCATCCACGCATTCTTTTAAGGATGGAATTAATTCGTCTGCATAAATGCCTGTCATTTCAGGATGCCCTTTCCCCGATGGGTGGATATATAAATGCCCGCTGATAATTAACCCCGTCCCGCCTTTGGCAAGCTCAACCCACAGGGACTTGAGTGCCTCTTTAGGCACTCCATCTGAATCATCTGCCATGCACTCAGCGGTTGCTGAACGTATAATACGATTAGGGATTTCCAAATTACCAATTTTTGCTGGGGTAAAGAGCAAGCTCATTTTTTATCTCCGTGAATGGATGAATTTTAAGGATAGTATACGCTTAAAAAGGTACGAGGCACACCTTGATCTAAGGTATTTATCCATACACGCATCCCTGCATCTCGAATAAATAACAAATATTTGTCATCGGATGCTTAAAAGACTACCCTCAATGAGAGCAAAAAGCCTTCCGAATCCAAAATTTGGATGGCTTCACGCAATAACAGAGAAAATCTCTTACTCCCTTTTTATTTTCCACTCGAGACCTAACAAATCTATAATTGACAGGTCGATTTTTATTCTGTACGATAGGTACAGAAGATAAAAGGAGTTATCATGGTATTTGAAGAAAGCCCTTCTTTTGAAGATATTGAAAAGGAAGAACCGAAGGAAAAGAAGCCTTTTCCGGCTTGGCTGAAACGTGTACTTTTGTTAACGGTAGCTGCTTTTCTGGTGTTTTTTTTGTTGATAGGTGGTAGCAAGCTAGGGTCACGTTCGGCTGCGCCTATTGGCGGTTTAGATGGGTGTGTGATTAATAAATCAGGCAGTCCCATTATGGCAGAGGTTTCCTTTGGTCAACAATCCAAGCAGACCTATGAAGACGGTTGTTTTTTCTTTGCGGCATTGCCCGTAGGAGCTCGAGAACTGATCATCCATCATGGAAATGAAGAATATAGTTTTCAGGTTGAGATTATTGAAGGGCAGGCTGTGATGCTCGGAGATTTGATGATCGATTAAGGAGTTGGCATGAAAAAGGAAAAGGCTCAGGGGTTAGTGGAATATGCATTAATTTTGGGGCTTGTTGCTGTAGTGGTACTTGGTGCTCTTACATTAACAGGAACGAATATTTCAGATGTGTATACGCGTGTAGCTGATGACCTGCGTGGGGCAGAAAGTCTTTCTGCTCAGATGTTTGTCGGTGATTTTTTAGATCGTATTCAAAATTTTCATGATGAAAATGGACGGTATCCGCGTAGCTGGGGCGATTATCGTTTCATGGATATTGGTCTTGATCCCGCTGACTGGAAAGATACGGTAGAGGGTATTTTATGGAATCCAAATGGAGATAAAATCGGTTTGAAAAATAAAATTGGAGATGATATTCAAGTTTATGTGAAAGACTTAGATGGTAATCGCTTACATCTATATGACGGTTGGAATATCTGGTGTCAGAACGATGGGTGCTATTACCACAGTGTTGCACCTGGCAATAAGGTAGATATTGATACCTTGGAGATTGTGCAATAAGGCGAAAAATACGATTACAATAAAGAAAAAGCCCTCCGAATTCAAAGCTCGAGGGCTTCACGCATTAACAGAGAAAATCAAGGGCGGGTCTCAGATCCGCCCCGACATTATTTAAGTCATCTTCCCCCTTTTTTACAGAGCAGAGAAGCTTTTTATACTCTCGCAGTTATGGTCACGATGTTTAGATTTCGCCCATGCCTATATGGCATTAGACTAACGCTTTATCCGACACTTCTAATCGGTCTAGGTCTAGTATCTACAGCGTGAAAAGGTTGTGACATCAGTATCGGGGCTGATCGATGCCTTCTATGCTGAGCTGGATTGGTAAGCTGGTTTCCATCCCTATATGCTGTATATCCGGGAGACATGATTTCTACACCCGCCTCATTGAACCAATCCTGGATATTCTGGTGTAACTCTGAGTAGATAAGAGCCATGCGTTCAGGAGCATGTGTATAGGTGTTCAACTCATAGCTGACATAATAATCATCCAGAGAGGTTTGAAGCACAAATGGCTTCTGATCTCTCTGGATATCGCGCGTCGCAAGCGCTGCCTGAATCAGCAAGCTATGGACTTTACGCCAGGACACATCGTAACCAATAGTCACCGTAGTGTTTAAAATCAGACCTTCTTTGAGCATGGGGGCATTGTAATTAATAATCTCGTTATTTAGCACCATCCCATTTGGAATGGTAACAACCACATTCTTAATCGTACGGATGCGTGTTACCAGCAGAGTCCGTTCTAACACATCGCCGACTGTCTGACCAATTTTTACGCGGTCACCAATACGCAATCCACGAGTGTAGGTTAGTACAATCCCAGAAACAATATTAGTCACTAGAGAAGTGGAGCCTAGCGACAACAGGAAACCAACAAAAATGGTTATCCCACGGAATACCGGTGAATCAGATCCGGGCAGAAATGGGTATGCAGTGACAAGTGCAAACGCGACAATCAAGAAGCGTAACAATTGGAAGGTAGGCTCTGCCAACTCTTGATGTAAGCCGATAATCTTGATTTTTTGAGAATGTATACCCTCATGGAAAAATCGTAGAAGTTTTAATAAGTAGTACGTCACAATTACAATAAAAATCAGGCTGAATAAGTTTGGAAGGTACCCAAGCACGGTTTCACCTGCATCTATAAGCATTTCCCCGAACATCTCAGTCAGATTTGAGGCCATTTCTTGGGTACCGGGAAAAATCGATAAGGCGAAAACCAATCCAGTCAAGCCCAGTAGAATATTCAGCCCAATTTGCAAATAGCGCGCCAGGGAAAATAATCCATCTGTAATTTGATCAGGAGTAACCAATTCCAGACTTTTAAAGCGAAGCATGCGAAAACAGGTATGGCGCCACCTTTCTAATAATTGATACAATCTCGGGAAAAACCCATTAACAAGACCAATTGCTTGGAAGACAAAAAAGATACTAAGAGCTAGCACTAAGTTATCCAGCAGCCCACTCATCAGTGCTTGCGTCAGCTCAAAATCCACAAAGTTCTGGATGTAATTTTTCCATGTCATGTGAATCGGTTGAATGCCAAGAACAATGGCTAGAATCAGACCAAGCCCAATCAAAATAGATACAAATATCAGTTTGCGCAAATAACTGACTACTTTTTTTCCAGCACGAGGTCTTAGTGTCTGAAAAACAGGAAATTTATAAAGATGGGTGGTCTGAACAAAATAATTTATTGGAACGGTGAAAAGATGAGCTGTAGTCCAACTAAAGAGCAATACGAGGATACTAAGCAGAAAAATAGGCATGAGCGTACTCCTTTTTTTGCGGGTTTGGGAAGTTTTTTTGGGGATTGTCGTCATCTCATTTGGTCCAATTGGCCCAAATGAGGTCTGCCGCGAAATCAGGGTACTGGTTATCGTTGTTCGTGTGTATCAGACAGTAGTACTACTTGCTTGTTCAAAATTCAAAAAATAAAGCAGACCTGCTGATAATACTGGATACAAAATCTCTTGCAAACTATGCACGAGAGACTTTAATTACGCTTTCTTTTCGTCTACTCTCCATACCCGAAAAAAGCCCTCCGAATCCAAAACTCGGAGGGCTTCACGCATTAACAGAGAAAATCAAGGACGAGGAGATTAGATCTTAGTTGAACATTTTTCAAGAGAAATAGGCTTCAAGTTATTTTACTCCCCACTCCATAACTCCCTATCACTTAAGTATTTTAAACCAGAATCAGGAAATACAATGACAACAACACCTTTATCCAGATTTTCTGCTTTTTGCAAAGCAGCTAGTGCGGCTGCTCCAGAAGAAGGCCCAACAAAAAGCCCTTCCCTATGAGCTAGGTAGCGTACCATTACACGTGCTTCTTCGGTGTCAATTTCTGCAAAACTGTTTGGAAAATCAGCATCATAAATAGCTGGTTGTCTTACGCTTTTCATATGCTTTAAACCAGCCAAACCATGAGACGCAGTTGTTGGTTGCACAGCAATAATTTCTATTTGTGGATTTTTTTCTCGCAAATAACGTCCGCATCCCATCAAGGTACCAGATGTCCCCATCCCAGCAACAAAATGAGTGATTTCTCCATTGGTTTGGCTAAAAATCTCAGGACCAGTGGTCTTATAATGCGCCATCCAATTTGCGGGATTATCGTATTGGTTAGCGTAAAAATATTTTTCAGGAGAAGATGCTAGTATCTCTCGAGCAAGACGCATAGCGCCACTAGAGCCTTTGTCCCCATCAGAAAGGATTAACTCCACACCAAGCGCACGCATAATAATAATTCTCTCTTTTGTGACACTAGCGGGCAAAACCAAAGTAATAGGAATCCCCATTTTCGCACAGAAAGTAGCGTATGCAATTCCCATATTTCCTGATGTTGAATCAAGTAAACGCTTACCCACCGACAACTCACCCGTTGAAAGGGCGGCATTGATAATGCTGATGGCTACGCGATCTTTGAATGAACCACTTGGGTTAAACCACTCAGCTTTTGCAAATATTTGCACAGAGGAAGGTAGTTTTGAACCTAAATTTTTGAGCGGTAATAGCGGGGTATTGCCTACACAGGAAAACAAACTATCCCCTCGTATTTCAGACATTTTTACTCCAGGATGAAAGTGATGGTTTTGTAAGTCCCCAATAAAAAAAAACGCAACATTTATGTCGTCAGCCCCTTAAAAGCGACAAAAATATCGTTTTTTATTTTCTGGTGAATACAATCATTTGTGAAACCGAATACTTATCTATAATTTTATCAGTTAAGTTGACAATGACCAAGAACTTTTTACAGCGATACCAGAGCAAACACACTAAACTTAAAGAGAGTAGAAACCCTCTAGCACCTTGAGAAGATACTTTTCATCCCATCCAGAAAAAAGTCGTTCACCTCTGATACTTCGTTTGCAAGACTTCTCCTGCTTGAGTAGATTGAGAGCAATGTGCCTAAGAACAGCAAAGTTTTCAGCACCATATCCTTTGCGAACCCGAGATATAGTTATGGGAGCGGCGGAGTACTTTTCCATCAATTGCAATCACTTGCCTGCTAATCAGTTCAAAGACTGCGCTAATCCAATTTAAAAAGGAATTCTGAAATACCACATGATCTAAACGATTGAACACACGATTGAAAGTGTCATGGGAAAGTATACCGTTGGGTAATTCTAATTGTCGTTAAGCAATCTCACCGCTTTTCTTAACCTTAAATAAAAAAACCCCCTAAAAAAAACTTTAGGGGATTCAATCTTCAAATCAAAAACTTACATATCAATATATTCTTTCAAAGAGTGCTCAACCGCGTAAGCCGCCGCCTCAGCCCTATTATTTACACCCAATTTTGAAAGGATGCTACTCACATAATTGCGAACTGTTCCTTCACCCAAGAAAAGAGCTTTGGCAATTTCCCGGTTTGTTTTTCCTTCTGAAACCAATTGCAAAACATGCTTTTCTTGCTGACTCAAATCTGCAAAAGCCGATGCCTCTTCTTCACGCACGGCACGCCGTACCTCTTGAAAGACTCGTTGTGTCACAGCCGGATCAAGATGACCTTCACCACTACCAACAGATTCAAGTGCTTTCACCAAATCATCGCTACCAATTTGCTTCAAAATATATCCAGAAGCCCCAGCACGAATTGCCGAAAAAAGCATCTCATCTTCGGCATACGATGTCAGCATCAAGACCCTTGTATCAGGAAAACGCTTCACTATCTCTTCGCAAGCATCAATCCCTGAAACGCCAGGTAAACGGATATCCATCACAACTACATCTGGCTCAAGACTAACGGTTTTCTCTATTGCCTCTCGCGCCGAAGCCGCTTCCCCTACCACTTCATATTCAGGATGCCGCTCGAGCAAAGTTTTCAGCCCCACACGAACAACTTCATGATCATCTACCAATATAATACGCTTTTTTGCCATTCTTACTCCGATAACTCCAAAATAGACTAGAAGTATAGTTTAGAGAAGAAAAGATGACAAGGGGACTAAAGCTCCACTTGTCATGTCTATTCTATTTCTCAATTTTCTAGGATAGTGTGTACGCTTCAAACCTAACCCGAAACTTGCCTGCCGATATTCAACATTTTTTTGGTGTAAACAACTTAACAATACTTAGGTCACACAAATGCTTGAGAATCAGCACCCCAAGCTCAAAACACGCCCGATGCGGAGCATTTCATCCTATAAAAATTATTTCAAGGTGAAGTTTTGTCTCTTTTGAAGTCGACAAAGCGATATCCAACTCCGCGTTCGGTAAGAATATATTTGGGGTCTGATGTGTCTTTTTCAAGTTTTTTGCGCAAGTAGTTAATATAAAGACGCACATAATGCGGTTCATCTCTATATTCATACCCCCAAACTTGGGTCAAAATTTGGTCATGCGTGACTACCCACCCCGCATTTTGAACAAGGTGGTGAAGTAAGCGATATTCCGTTGGGCGCAATTTCAGAATTTTACCGTCTAACCAAATTTCACGACGGTCAAAATCCATTTTTAGGCGATCGTCTACCTCAATTATGCCTTGCATTGAACTACTATCCCCTTCAGTGCGCCGCAAAACAGCTTTAACTCGACTAACCATTTCTCGTGGGCTAAAGGGCTTGGTGATATAGTCATCTGCCCCTAATTCTAAGCCACGTATACGATCCTCTTCTTCACCTTTTGCGGTGAGCATCAGCACAGGGATTTTGCTCACGTCGCGAATCATCTGCAAGACTTCAAACCCATCTAAGCCGGGCATCATCACATCAAGCAGAATCAAATCGGGCGATTCTCCGCGTAGTTTCCGAAGGGCTTCTTTGCCATCGAAGGCTTCGCTCACTAAAAAGCCGTCGTGTTCAAGATTGAGGCGAATAAAACGCACCATCCGTTCTTCATCATCAACCACTAAAATTTTTCGTTGTCCAAAGTCATTGTTCATTTTTATTCTCTCACGAAACCAATAATTTGCTCATCATCTTCATTAGGCATGATTTCGATAAAGTTAAGTTTGCTTATGGGCCAAATTACTTGCTCAACTTCTTCTTGTATATAGTGAAGGTCTTTTCCCTCACGAGAGCGCGGGTTGCTTATTGTAATAATTGTTGCATTGGGAGGGGGTAATTCTTCCATTTCGCCAAAAATAGGGACTTCCCCAGAAACGTGTAATATAACGCCATAAGCCATTAGAACCTTCCTTATAGGTTAATTCTGTAAAAGAAATTGAATCCTGAGCTTGCCCAAAGAAATGATACATCCATGAGAAAGGGGAGTTTCATGTTCGGGTTTCAAACGAAAACCATCGAGATATGTACCATTAGATGAGTTCAAGTCCATAATTGTTAGCTTATCTTCCTTCCTTTTCAGGGCGGCGTGTAATCGAGAAACACCATATTCATAAGCACGGTAAGGAGTTAAATCAATATCTGGCATTATTGTTTGCTCATCGCTAATCCGCCCCATAGTAAATTCACTTCGGTTCGCAAGAGGGATAATCTGCCCGCCATCCAAGATCTGGAGTGTAGCAGAGCCAGTATCTAATTTTGCTTTTCGCATTGAAGGAGGTGCATTAAAATCATTGTGATCTATTTCGTTCGTTTCGATATTATGTGTAGCTAGACTTCCCATATTATGCAATTGAGCACCACATTCGCTACAAAATAAAGCACCAACTACTTCTTGATGTTGACAAGTTGAACATATAATCATTGGGATATTCCTTTTCCTGCGGGCAAAAGCAGTGCTCTTGTTCCATATTTGATTTTTTTACGACCTTCTTCTGAAAAATCCTGTTGCTGTTGTAGATTTTCAGCTTCAAGCAAAACTGTTTTAGCCATACTGCGCTCTCCATGTGAAAGTAAATGTGTAGCTAAATGTTGCAAGCGGCGAGAGGCTTCATTATAGTTACCATCAGAGGCTTCTTTCTGTGCTGTTTCTTGCATTCGATACAGGTTGAGGTTAGCAAGAGCCTGTACAAGCGTTGGTGAGGGCGGTTCAAGGCTTGCCTTTTCGGTCACTTCTCGAAAAATATGCACTCGCATAGGCTGATTTGGCAAAGCCTTAGAGGGGATTTCGAACTCAAGAGAGCCTCTAAGCAGGCTTACTTCATCTTTTATTACCGCAGTTGATTTAACTCTAAATTCGAGCAAAAGCGTAAGTGGCTTATCACGCAAAATCATACCTAAGAGAATGGTATTTTCAACTGGGATATGAACGGCATTTGGGTATACACGAAAAACGTAACTTAGGTCTATATTAGGTGAGGGTTGTATCTTTAGCTCTACGTTTTCAGCAAATACTTTTGCCAATTGTTTGAATTTTTTCTCTAAAAAATCTTGTATTTCTTGTGGACTTTCAATATAAGAACTGCTGCTCCCAGCTTTACTTGTTAATTCATCAAGAAAATCATCATTCCAATCTTCTCCTATCCCTAAACCGCTAATACCTATGCCCACACAGGCAGATTCTTCTGCTAATGCTAAGGCTTCTTTTTCATCGCCATAAGTTTGTCCGTCCGTTAACAAAACCACATGATTAACGCGCTCTGGTGAAAAATTTCTACGTACTTCGGCTACCCCTGCTTGCAACCCTTGAAAGATTTCCGTTCCACCAGAGGGAAGCATCATCCGAATCTGATTTTCCATTTTTCGACGATCAAGTCCTAATGCGGCAGGGATTAAAACTTTAGCGCGATCACTAAAAACCACAACGCTAAGAATATCTCGCCGCCTTAAGCTGCGAATCAAATGAATCGCAGAGGCTTTCAGCATTTCTATATTCTGTCCCTTCATAGATGTAGAATTGTCTAAAACAAGACAAATATTAAGCGGTGGTGAAACCACTTCATCTTTATTTTGGCGCGGTTTCCATTCTAAAAGGGCATAAATCAGTTGAGTTTCATTAAGGCGCACAAGACTTTGACGACTGTAGAAAACTCGCTGAACAAGGGGGGAAGGAATGTTTTCCTCTGGTGCTAAAGTTCTATCATATTTTGCACGTTTTTCAGAATTTGATAAGATATCGTAAGCTTGCTGAACATCTAAGAAAATTTCAGTTTCACCAAAGGCCTTATTCTTATCGGGATGCAAACGCTGCGCCGCCTCAAAATAGGCTCGCTTAATTTCATCTCGTGTTGCATCTCGAAAGATGCCTAAAAGTGCATAATAATCTGGCAAAACTTTCCTCTACTGAATCAATTTTATTAATACAACTGAGATATTATCAGGACCGCCTGCCGCATTCGCCGCGTTAACTAATTTCTGGCAAGCATGTTCCAGTGTATCAGTATCTTTTATCGTTCGGTGCATTTTTCTGTCGCTTAAAACACCCCAAAGTCCATCGCTACATAACATCAACATACCTTTTTTAGGGAAAGATGTAGTGAAAACATCTGGTTCTAGAACTTCGCCCTGCCCTAAGGCTCGATACAAAACATTCTTTTGCGGATGCACTGCCGCTTCTTCTGCGGTGATTTGCCCTAACTCTTCTAAGCGGCCAACCAAAGAATGATCGCGAGAAATCAAATCAAAGCGTCCATCTGGGTAAATTGAATATGCGCGACTATCACCAACATGAGCAACAGTGACTCGTTCCCCTAAAACAAGAGCCGCTGTTAATGTTGTACCGCTACCGGGGGCATCGCGCTGAATAGCCTCTTGCGCCAGCATAACGCCCTCAAGCATTATATCTTGAAGCGATTCATCCAAAGGAGTTGTTGGCAAGTCAAAAAGATAAGGATAAAACTTTCTCATGATATATCCATTGAATGTTCGCATTGCTGTATCGCTGGCAACCTCTCCGTACTGATGTCCTCCCATGCCATCTGCAACTATATATAAACCAAAAGGGATATTCCCTGCATTTCCCGACAAAGTAGCGGTAATCACTGAAAGGCTATCTTCGTTAAGCTCTCGTTTTTTCCCAACAGATTGCCCACTTGCGGCAATCAATTGTTGCACATCATACTTCATTGCCTGATGTGTAATAATTTCTTCTACCTGCTGAGGAGAGAGTGGAACTGTTTCAGTTTCACGCACTGCCTCAACTTCTACAACCTCTTCTTTTTCTTCTTCTTTTTGAAATATCTTTTTAATAGATTCAAACACAAAAAACTCCTTCTTCCATAAGCTTCTATAAATTATCTCTCATCAAGCTCTTCTTTTAAACCAGTATACAGCAATTTCAAGCTAACAGCGCATAAATTTGATGATCTGTAGAGCCTATATAAACAATATCATCATAAACTAATGGTGATCCTGTTATAGGCCCTTCTGTTGCATATTTCCAACGCAATTGTCCCCCTTTTGCATCCAAGCAATAAAGGTGACTGTCAATTGAAGTACAGTATAACGCGTCTTTGTATATAACGGGTGAGCCTGCAACTTGATGCTCTGTTCTAAAACGCCAAACTTCCTTAGATGATTTCAAATCGATAGCATACACAAATCCATCTGCCGCGCCTGTATAAATCAAATTATCTAAAATCGCTGGTGATGAAATTGAGCCTTTTCCCAATTTGAACTTCCAAAGTACCCAACCACTCTTTGGATCAAGAGCATATAAATGACCGTCTACTGAAGTAAAATAAACAGCATTCTCAGTAACCAAGGGGGACGATGTAATTCCGCGCTTGGCTTTAAATTGCCATTTAATCTTTCCTTTAAAGTCTACACAATAAAACTCTCCACTTTCGGAGCCGACATAAATTAAATCGTTAGCAACAAAAGGAGTAGAGCGAATAGCAGAAGAAGTTGGTGTAGACCATACTGCACGCCCTGTTACACTGTTAATTGCGTGTAAAACCCCATCATCTGAACCAATAAAAGCATGTCCTTCAGCAATGCGTGGTGAAGAACGAACAGGTCCCTCAGCATAATAAGCCCAAACAATCTTTCCCGAACGCGCATTAACAACATGTAAACGTTTATCTTCTGAGCCAAAGAAGATATTCCCATCAACAATTGCTGGCGTAGAGACTACCCCGCCATCGGTTGGGTACTTCCACTTAAAATCACCCTCCGCCGCATCTAAAGCGTAGAGATTATTATCATAACATCCGACAAAAACAGTATTATCAAAAAGAGCTGGTGTCCCACGAATTTCATCTTCACACTTAAATTTCCAAAGAGGCTTAATCCCATCTGCTTGAAAAGTTGGTGTAGATCTGCTTGAGGGCAACCTTGTTAATAACCCCGTTTGACGAGCGGCGGCAACCAACGCGTCTTTCATTTCATCAATATCACGGTACCGATCTTTAGGCTCATAAGCCAATGCTCTCGCAATTACTGCTTGAATTTCAGGAGAAACCTCATCATTAGATTGAGAAATAGGTCGCTCTTCAAAAGAAAAGGGTGGCTCTAAACGTGGGTCTCTTCTTGTAAACAAATGATGGAGCGTAGCTCCTAACGCGTATATATCTGCCAGGTGTGTTGCCTCTCCACGATATTGCTCTGGCGGGGAATACCCCTCTGTACCAATCATAGTCCCTTTTTGCCCCGTCTGAAACTGCTTCGCAATTCCAAAGTCAACCAACATAATATGCGCACGACTATCAAGCATCACATTTGAGGGCTTCATATCTCTAAAAATAATCTTATCAGGTTCATGATTATGCAAAAAACTCAAAACGTCACACAATTCAATTCCCCAAGCAACAACCTGTGCGGAAGAAAGAAAACCATCGGCCTCCCTTACTACAGCCTCAAGGTCTTGTCCGTTAATATATTCCAATACAAGATAAGCACGATCGTCACTAGAAAAATAATCAAAGATATTAGGAATAGAAGGATGTGTGAGCGTAGCCAAGATATTAGCCTCACGCTCAAAATTCTTAATAACAGTCTTTCTCACCTGAGGGTCTGGGGCAAGATTAACCATTTCTTTAACCGCAACCAGCTTTACAACATTCGGAAAATGCAAATCTCGAGCACGATAGACAGACCCCATTCCCCCAATACCAACAACTTCCTGAATCAAATAACGCTCAGACAATGTAACACCCGGCTGTAATTGCTGATGAACAGGGCGTGAATCATCGTCTATCGAGCGAGTAACAGAACGAGTAACGTTTCTAGTATCCAGATTTCCTCTCTTAAGTAAACACCCAACAACACCGAGTGTTACCTTATCATACGCGCCTATAAATTTATGCGATTAAGAATAGTGAATTATAGTGTGCTCTTATAGGATTTGCAACTACCCTACAAGAATTCCCCTTTCAGATTTGTTGGTTCTAAGAGAAATTTTTAAAGATAAGAAGCAACACCCCCGCATTTTGGGGGCAACACTTCTAAAAACAAGTTGATGGTCGCACTCTTCTTAGGGTCAAGTTCGTCACAGGATCTCATCCAACTCCGTCCATAAGGTTCCCTTAAGCTTGGCATAAGTTAGTTATAAAGACGAATCGCACCTTTCCTTTCTATAATTTAGACAGAAAATAAAAACGAAGTTGTTAAACATCTTCCCCACACTCATATATGAAGGAAAAAGTGAAATGAATCAAACCACTGTTCGTGAAATGAACGCCATCGCAGAAAAGGAAAGTCTTTTTTTGCAAGATTTGCGTACCGAAATTAATAAAGTCATTGTTGGGCAAGAGACTCTGGTAGATAGAGTGCTAATTGCTCTCTTAGCCGATGGGCATATTTTGCTCGAAGGCGTACCAGGATTAGCGAAAACGCTCTTAGTTAAGACCGTTGCCGAAGCTGTTGATGCCGATTTCTCCCGATTGCAATTTACCCCTGACCTTTTACCCGCAGATTTGATTGGCACCCAAATTTATAATCCCAAAACAGGCGATTTCATCACCCATCAGGGACCACTTTTTGCCAACCTTGTTCTAGCAGATGAGGTTAACCGTGCGCCTGGCAAAGTGCAATCGGCTTTACTTGAGGCAATGCAAGAACGCCAAATTACCATTGCTAACCACACCCATATTTTACCCGATCTCTTTTTGGTAATGGCAACACAAAACCCCATTGAACAAGAGGGAACTTACCCGCTCCCCGAAGCTCAGGTAGATCGTTTTATGCTCAAAACTATCGTAGATTACCCCACTCGGCTTGAAGAACGCAGAATTATTGACCGCATGACAGATTTAGATTTACCCAAAGTAAGATCTGTTGTAACAACGCAAGATATTTTACGTGCTCGTAAAGCTGTGCGGCATGTTTACGTAGATGACAAAATCAAAAATTATGTGCTAGATTTAATTTCCGTCACGCGCCACCCTGGAAATAACGGGCTTAGCCCCCTTAACTCGCTGATTGAGTTTGGTGCTTCTCCAAGAGCCAGTATCTACCTAATCAATGCGGCACGTGCCCATGCTTTTATTCAGGGACGCGGATTTGTCACCCCCGAAGATATTAAAGAAATGGCACCCGATGTATTACGACACCGAGTTATCACGACCTACGAATCAGAAGCGCAAGAAATAACATCCGCAGATATTGTACAGCGCATTCTTAACTACGTAGATGTACCTTAACGACATAAAATCTAAAAATTTTCTAAGACCTATCTAGCTTGAAAAGGGTAAAAAAACATGCTCACAACCGAACTTTTTCAAAAAATAAAACAAATTGAAATCCGTACCAATAAGCTGGTTAACGATAGCTTTGCCGGAGAATACCACTCGGTATTCAAAGGGCGTGGCATGGAATTTGACGAAGTACGCCCCTATTTTGCTGGTGATGATATTCGCGCTATTGATTGGAACGTCACTGCCCGCACGGGCACGCCTTATGTAAAACGCTATGTAGAAGAGCGAGAGCTAACTGTTATGTTAGCTGTAGATGCCTCAGGCTCAGGAAATTTTGGCTCTGTCAATCGCTTTAAACGCGAGCTTGCCGCCGAACTCACTGCCGTACTCTCTTTTGCCGCCACCAATAACAACGATAAAGTCGGATTAATGATTTTCACCGATCAAGTCGAGTTACTCATCCCGCCCCGTAAAGGACGCAATCACGTTTTGCGCATGGTACGCGAACTGCTTGCATTTGAGCCAAAAGGTACTGGCACCGACCTAAAGCTGGCTCTCGATACACTCAACCGCGTACTCAAACGCCGCAGCATTCTCTTCCTGATTTCCGATTTTATTAGCGATGCCGAGAGCTATAGCAAAACACTGGCTATCACCAACCGGCGGCACGATCTCATTGCTATGGATTTGAGCGACCCGCTAGAAATAAATATCCCCGATGTGGGGTTGCTCGCTCTTGAAGATGCTGAAAGCGGAGAAATTGCGTGGGTAGATACCAGCCAACCCCGTTGGCGAAATGAGTTTCAAAACCGAAGAGTGAAACGAGATGCTGTAAAAGAGCAAATTTTTCTAAACTCTCGTGTCGACCGTGTTCCTATCACCACTGCCAAGGATTATGCCGATTCGCTAACGCTGTTCTTCAAATCCCGCGCTCGGCGTTTGCGGCACTAACTGGATTTATAGGATGCACCGCGACCTACGCGTTTTCAACTTGCGTACTCAACCTCAAGCTGGGGATGGGACGTAAACAAGAGCAGACCACGCGCACACCAAAAAGATGTTGATTATAGGCACTCACCTTCGGGTCACGTTCGTCACAAGGCACTTTATCCATCTCGAAGAAAAAAAGAGATTTAAAGGTAGTACAAAACTTTATCCACAAAACTACACGAATCCACTTGATTATTATGAAGACAAAACAAAAATCTATACTAAAAATGACCGCTCTTTTGGCGGCGTTGATATTCTCCCTTATTCCGATGGGACAAGTCTCTGCCAATGGTGGGATTGAAGCAACACTCACCCTTGAGGCAGGCGACTATACCGTTGGGGACGTGATCCCAATTATGCTAACAGTCACTCACCCTGCTGGCTATCATTTGATTACGCCCCAATTTAAAGATGAACCTTGGGGCGCACTCGAAGTTCGAGAAGTTGCATTGCCACAAATAATGGCTAATCCTGATGGCACTGAAACAACAATACAGACAATTTACGTCACCTTATGGGAGCCGGGAGAGTTCTCTACCCCCGAACTTCCCCTTGCTATTAGCGACACTGCCGGCGAAATTTACGAAATTAGCGCATTGCCCCTAAGTTTTCTCATCAGCTCTGTGATAGTGGAAGGCGACAGCAATTTGCGCGATATCAAGCCACAAGCCACACTCCCCTTACCCTCTATTTTGCCATGGGTAATAAGCGGGTTACTTATTACAGGACTGATTGCACTGGCAATAAGCTGGTTCTTGCGCCGCTGGCGACAAAAACGAAAATTTGCACAAGTTAATGCCCCTGATTTACGAAAGCCCTATGAAGTGGCTTTTGATGAATTAGCTCATATTGCAGAACAGTCTTTACCATCTCAATCTCGATATAAAGAACATTACACCTTAGTTTCAGACGTTTTACGCCAATATATTGAAAAATCTTTCCGTGTTCCTATGCTCGATCGTACAACGGGAGAAATTCGCCGCTCAATCAACGAAGCTTCTATTAACCAAGATAGTAAAAGCCTACTCACAAAGCTGCTTAACGAAGCCGATTGGGTCAAATTTGCCAAAGTAAAGCCAAGTATTTCTCAAGCCGATGATTATTTGCAAGAAACACGCCGATTAATAAAAGCAACACACCCGAAAAAAGTTGTTATAGAGAACGGTAAAAAAGAAGAAATTAAATTTATCCAACAAAGTGCTCCACTTATGGAGGCAAAATAATGGATTTACGTTTAGCATCCCCTTGGTTTTTAACCCTTTTACTTGTTATCCCTGCTTTAGCTTTTCTGGCACTAAGAACTTGGAAACACCACAAACCTGCCGCTTTGCGCTATGCCGATGTGCGTTTAGCAAAGCCAAGTGACCCAATGCGTTCATGGAAGGTCATCGCCCGTAAATTATTACCTATCCCCCGTTTATTTGCACTGATCTTGATGATTTTTGCACTCGCTCGTCCACAGATTGTTAACGCCCAACACATTGTAAAAGGTGAAGGCGTAGATATATCTTTAGCCATTGATATTTCGGGCAGTATGGCTTCACTTGATTTTGAACCCAACAACCGTTTAGATGCCGCCAAAATAGTTATTGAAGATTTTGTAACACAACGTCCTTACGACCGCATCGGTATGACGGTTTTCGCAAGTGAGGCTTTCTCTCAAAGCCCGCCGACCATTGACCATAACTTGGTCACTCGTTTGCTAGGAGATTTAGACCTAGCCCCAGAATTGGGAATCACCGATGGTACTGCCATAGGATTAGGTTTAGCCAATGCCGCCAATATGCTCAAAGATTCAGAAGCAGAAAGCCGCGTAGTGATTTTGCTGACAGATGGGGTAAATAATGCGGGTCAAATTGATCCACTCACTGCCGCAGAAGCCGCTAGTGCGCTAGGCATCAAGGTTTATACCATTGGCATGGGGCGTCCAGGGCAAGTGCCTATACCCCAACAGACTTTGTTTGGTGACAATGTTGTGATGGTAGAGAGCCAAATAGACGAAGTTACGCTACAAGAGATTGCGGAAAGCACTGGTGGAAAATTCTTCAGAGCTTACGATACCGAAGAATTAGCACAGGTCTATGATGAAATTAACCAACTCGAAAAATCAGAAATTGAAATTCAAACTTTTCATCGTTACCAAGAATTAGCTGGGTTTTTACTCGTCCCCGCCATTTTGATTTTGTTATCTGAAATTATCCTGCGTAAAACAATTTTACAGCAGATACCCTAAACAGTTTTCAGTATTTGATAACTACGGAGTACCACTATGACATTTGCAAATCCTATTATCCTTTGGGCATTATTGCTCGTACCTTTGGCTCTACTTTTTCTTAGATGGGCTGAATATAAGCGGAAATCAGCCATAAAAAAACTGGGGACGCCTTCTCTCATCCAGCGTTTAAGCCTTAGCGTAAATTGGACGGGACGCAAGTGGCAAACCCGTCTGTGGTTAATTGCTTTGGCTCTCTCCCTTATCGCACTGGCTCGCCCTCAATGGGGCAGTGAAGTTCAAGTCGTTGAACAAGAGGGCGTACAGGTTATGGTCGCACTAGATGTGTCTAAATCTATGCTGGCACAAGATATCAAACCCGATCGCCTAACACGCGCCAAAATGGAAATCTCTGATTTGATGAAAAAACTAGAAGGAGATGAGATTGGCTTAGTGCTATTTTCAGGAGCCAGTTTTATCCAATTCCCACTTACCAACGATTATGCTACTGCTCACACCTTTTTAGAGAGTGCCAGCCCTAACTCCATATCGCGCCCTGGTACAGAAATAGGTGAAGCTATCCGCACCGCAATGAGTGGCTTTGACGATGCTCATAATAGTCAGCGCGTCATCGTGATCGTGACAGATGGAGAAAATCACCAAGCCGATGCAATTACAGAAGCAAAAAAAGCGGCAAATGATGGTGTGTTGATCTACACCATTGGATTTGGTTCTTCTGAAGGAGAACCCATCCCAGAATATGGCACAGATGGACGTATTATCGGATACAAAACAGATGAAAATGGCGAAACTATTCTTTCTCGACTAGACGAAGCTACTCTGCAAGAAATAGCCGAAATTGGGCATGGTGAATACTATCAAGCAGCTGCCGATGGAAGTGAATTAAATGCATTGGTCAGTGATTTAACCAATTTGCAATCGGCACAACTTGAATCCCGTTTTGAGATTACCAAAATTGAACGCTTTCAGATATTTTTAGCAGGCGCGGTGCTCGCATTGATGATAGCAGAATCCATCCCCGCACAAGTGCAGGTGAATAGAAAGCGCGAGAAAAGCACTAACTTTCTCTTTTTTGCAGAAAGAAAAAACAGATAACCCCTCTGAAAAGCTAACGGAGAATTATGATGAAAAAAACTCTTTTATTTACCCTTACCTTGATTTTATTTAGCCTTTCTTTGAGCGCATGTGGCTCATCTTTAGAACACACGCTCGCTAATGGCAACGAATCTTTTAATGAACAGAATTATGACCAGGCAATAGAAACCTACAGCCAAACCATGGACATGGCACCAAAATTAGCCGAGCCAATTTACAACTTGGCAAATACACTCTATCGTATGGGTGCACTTGAAGAAACAACCCAGGTGATGGGACAAGCATTAGAACTAGCATCAGCCGAACTCAGGCAACATGGCTTTTATAATTTGGGCAATAATTTCTTCCAACAAGAGCAAATGGAAGAAGCCATAGGCTCCTATAAAGAAGCCTTACGAATAAATCCTGAAGACATGGATGCCAAACACAACCTAGAACTTGCTCTTCACCAAAAAGAAGAACAAGAAAAAGAAGAGCAAGAGGAAGAAGAACAAAAACAAGAGGAAGAAGAAAATCAGTCTGATGAAGAGCAAGATCAGGAGAACCAACAAGATTCCCAAGAAGAGGATAAAAATGGCGAAGAAAGTCAAGAAAACGAAGCTTCTCAAGAAGAAGAAGGAGAAAATCAAGAAAACGCCAACCAAAATAGCAAAGAGACTGAAGAAGAACAAGAGCAAAACGGTGAAGGTCAGCCCCAACAAGCTGAAGGTCTCACCGAAGAACAGGCTCGTCAAATTTTAGCAGCAGTTGGAGAATCTACCCAAACCTTAGGAGAAAAACTACAAGAAGCATTCGCCCATTCACTCATATCTTTTGGTAAAGATTGGTAGAAGAGCTTTTCCACCACCCTAGCCTTCCTCGAGGAGGGAAGGGATTGTTTCTCTTCTACGCAACTATAAAACACTTCAACTACCTAACGACCTAATCATGAAAACTAAAAAACTCCCTCAAATCATACTGGCACTCACACTTGCATTCGGATTATTAGCAATAGCCATATCGCCCTCTTATGCCCAATCACCGGTAAGAGCGGAGGTAGACCGGAACCAGCTTCCTGTTGGCGAAACCTTAACGCTCACCATCACCGTTAGCGGAAGCGCAAATAGCCCCCAAATGCCCATGCTCGCTGGCTTTCAAATCGTAGGAAATAGCCATTCATCGCAAATCAGCATCGTCAACGGCGCAATTAGCTCACAGGCGGTCTATTCTTACGTGCTTCAAGCAACTACTCTAGGCACTTATACCATCCCTGAAATTCCTGTAGTGGTCAATCAACAAACCTATCTAACGCAACCTATCTACATTGAAGTAACACAAGGTGCTGACCCCACTGCTTCACAACAAAACTCTGCCCCCAACCCCAACACGCCTAATTCAGAAGAGTTCTACGGACAAGACCTCTACATAGAAGCAGAGATAGATAACCTCACGCCCTATGTAGGCGAACAAATTACGCACACTTTCCGCTTTTACAGAGCCATCAACCTGACGGGGCAACCCACTTACGAAGCTTCTGACTTTGCTGGGTTTTGGAGTGAAGGCGAATCACAGCAAATCGATTACGATACCACCATCAACAATCGCCCCTATCACGTTACAGAGATAACTACCATCTTGTTCCCCACTTCAGCAGGCGAGCATATCATTGAACCTGCCGCCCTGAATATACCAGGTGGGATTTTCACCAACGGGACACAATTAAAAACCAACGCCGTCCCCGTTAATGTACAAGCCCTCCCAACCCCTGCTCCAGACAGTTTTCATGGCGCAGTGGGCCAATTTATAATTAGCACTAGCCTAGATAACAATCAGGTTGCTATCAACGAACCTATCACCCTAAATATAAGCCTACAAGGAAAAGGTAATTTCAACACCCTACCCGACCCCGAAATGCCTGTGTTAAATAATTGGCGCACTTATGAATCAACCGCCACAATTAATAGCCAAATTCAAGACGGAATAATACAAGGCAGTCGTATCACAAAACAGTTGATGGTGCCTGGCAGTGCAGGGGAATTCACTATCCCGCCCATTGCTTATACTTACTTTGACCCCGAACTCAACAGTTACCATACCATCAACTCTGAACCAATGACAGTTTACGTTTCAGAAGGCGTAGCACAAAATCAAACGCCGCAAGAGACTGCCCCCGCAATAAATAGCCCTATACCAATCCCCGCCAATGATATTCAGCATATCAAAGCTGTGCCAGAAATGCTAAAAACCGCCTCTACCCCTCTTCTAAAATCTTGGCTCTACTGGGGTCTGTGGCTCTTGCCTGTTGGCCTCGTAACAGCAGATTTTACTTGGAGACGGAAACAACATTTTCGAGCCGAAAACCCCGATTTGGTACGTAGTTCACGGGCGCAGAAAAAAGCCTATAAAAAACTTACCCAAGCGCAAAAGAATAAAGAGAAGCCAGCAAATGTGATTGGACAAATACTAATTGCCTATCTCAGCGAGCGCCTCAACCAGCCGCTCAGCGGATTAACACAAAAAGAATTAGGTACTTTTCTCTCAACGCAAGGTTTTTCGCCCTCATTAATCAAGCAAATTAAATCCATACTGACTTTTAGCGAAAAAGAACGCTATGCGCCCACCACTACCAACTCTGCTACACCGGATGAGATATATCAGTTACTTCGAGAATTGATTGCGCGAACGGAAAAGATAATCAGCTAGATAGGAAGCACTCCGAGACAAACGTGCCTCAAACTTGACTACCCAAATTTAATATCTTCCCGACGTAAACGGATACCACGTTCACGCCATGCAGATTTTCAAGTATCCGCACTTAAGCCTAAAACGCGTTCGGCACGGAGCATCCCATAAACTTAAGAAAGGAAAAACCATGAAGAAGAATTTTTTATCCCGCCTAATAATCGCCAGCGCATTGGCATTAACTTTAGTGTTTTCTATTTTCACATCCAACTATGCTAAGCCGCTTTTAAATGCTGAAACGATGAGGCTTGCCAATATACTTTATGAAAACGGACGCTATAGTGAAGCTAGCCAAACTTATCAACAGCTTATTGAGCAAGGCTATATAGACAGTGCCTTATTTTATAATTTAGGCAATGCTTATTACCGTCAGGATAATTTAAGCAAAGCAATTTTAAATTACGAACGTGCTGCTTATCTTTCCCCGCGTGATGAAAACATTCAAGCAAATTTAGCTTATGCCCGTGGGCAAAGGCTTGATCAATATGATACTAAAGCCAATTCTCCGCTTGAGCAGTGGACGCAGACGATAAGCACAAAAATGACACTCAATGAAATGAGTATTGTGGCATTGGTGTCCTTTTGGGCATTGGCTGTTTTTTTTATTCTCTATAATCATATCCATAAACCCCACTTAAAAAAAGCCCTACGCTATATTTTGACCTTCACCTTGCTGATTTTTACTCTCAGTGTTTTCACCTTAGGCAATCGCATATATATTGAAAAGACCTATCCCACTGCGGTAGTTACTGCCTCAAGCATAGATGTGGTCAGCAATCCTGGAGAAGATGGCATTAGCCAATTTACCCTGCATAGTGGCGCAAAAGTCATCTTATTAGAAACTCGCGGTCAGTGGGCACATCTCTCGCTTCCCGGTGACCAATTTCAGGGTTGGGTGCCGATAAATACTTTGGAGAAAGTGGGCTTGTAGAAGAATATGTAAATTACATCAAACTCGAGAGAGCAAGGGTAAAACTTTGCCCACGTGAGCGTTATGAAAGTTAAGAGAATAGGATGCTATAGCTTGCCCCTTAGAAGCAAAGGTTTTACAGTTTTCAGTGCTTCCTCATAAATTAGAGTAGACCTCTTGCATAAGTGCTCTAGCCGCCGTCCTCGGCGGCGTGTTCTTGAGAAACCTGCGCCGAGGACGGCGCAGAGAGCATGGACAATATAGACTTTTGCAAGAAGTCTAGTAAAATAACGCTATGAGTGCACACATACTCCTTGTTGATGATGACGACCTAATGCGCCGCAGTTTGGCATTTACCTTAACCCAAGCCGACTATAAAACCACCACCGCCGCGTCTGCCGAAGATGCGCTTTTGCTGGTTAAACGCGAGTCCCCTGATTTAGTACTTTTAGATATTGGTTTGCCGGGCATGGATGGGCTTCAAGCTCTACCTCATTTTCAGAAACACAAAATACCAATCATCTTCCTCACTGCCCGCCGCCGAGAATTAGATGAGATTCTGGGCTTAGAGTTAGGTGCCGAAGATTATGTCACCAAACCCTTTGATGCCGATATATTACTAGCGCGCATACGCGTTGTATTACGCCGCCATCAGAACCAACACGAGCTACAAACCCAAACCGAAACCTTAACACTTGGCGATTTAACCATTAATCCAAGAGCGCATACCATCTCCATAAAAGAAAAAAACATTAAATTGAGTGCCCGCGAATTTACCCTACTACACACACTTGCTTTAGATATTGGGAATGTAGTCGCAGTAGACCAATTACTTGCACAAGTTTGGGGCGCAGAATTTATTGGTGAACCTCAGGTCGTTTATGTGCATATCCGCTGGTTACGAGAAAAATTAGAAGAAAACGCCAGCAAGCCAGAGCGAATTATCACGGTACGCGGCATAGGCTATAAACTCATCGAGAAAGCCCTATGAAAACATTACGCTCTCGCCTAATTTTCGCGCATATCATCCCATGGATATTGGTAGCTCCTCTGCTTGGGCTAACGCTCTACAGATTGCTCGAAACTCAAGAAACTCTTACCCAATTTTCTAGCTTATTAAAACAAGAAGCTGTAATAATAGCCAAAAATGCGGCAGAAGAGCCTGAGATTTTTGTCAATAACACCCACAGAACTTTATTCATCGAATCTCAATCTGCCAAAACAGATATTGGGCTAACCATTTCAGATTCCAATGGGCAAACTTTGGGGAGCAATCTGACCATTAGCCCAGCCGAAACTGAGTACCCGTTCTCACTTCTTCCGCGAAACAATACATCCGAACATTTTTATATTCGAGACAATTTAGCTATAGCTATCGTCCCTGTAGTAGATATTAGAAACCATGTTTTAGGCTTAATGACCGCTTCTAAAATAGTAAATAATGCCACAGCCCAATTGCCATCGGTGCGCCGCTGGTTGCTAATTGCTATTGTAGGAGAATTGTTCCTAGGCATTGGCATTGGCATCTGGTTGTCAAACGCACTAAGACGTGACCTACAGGACCTAACCGAAGCAATTGGTAAAATCAGCGAAAAGCACCCCCTAGAGTCTCTTCCCGAACGTGGGCCCACAGAATTCCGCACATTAATAAAAGGCTATAACACGACAATTGAACGCCTAAAAAAAGCCGAAGAAACCCGCCACCACCTACTCGCCAATATCGTTCATGAACTAAGTCGCCCTCTAGGCGCGCTACAAGCCGCCATCCAAGCTCTGCAACGCGGCGGTGATAATGACCAAGATTTCCGTCAGGAACTACTAGCCGGCATGTCTGCCCAAATTAACCGTTTACAGCCTTTGCTCGATAACCTAACCCAATTACACGGGCGTATTCCTGGCAGTCTAGAAATTACCAGCCACCCTACCAAACTAAACGAATGGCTTTCAACAATAATACCCCCGTGGCAAGCAGAGGCACAGAGCAAAAATCTACAATGGCACACTGAAATTTCTACCACACTGCCCACGCTCAATATAGATTCCGACCGCATGGCACAAGCAATTGGCAATTTACTAAGTAACGCCATCAAATTCACCCCAGCAGGCGGTGAAATTCTTTTTTCAGTGCAAGAAAAAGACACTATTATTCAAATCAGCGTGCGAGATACAGGCTTAGGCATTGACATCGCCGAACACGATAAAATTTTCGATTCTTTTTATCGCAGTAGCCGAGAAACTCGCTTTCCGCAAGGAATGGGCTTAGGGCTGGCAATCACACGCGAAATTGTCAACGCACACGGGGGAGAAGTCTACGTATTAAGCCAAATAAAACAAGGAAGCGAATTTATAATTAAGTTGCCTATTTAGGATGAGAAACCGTAACGGGCGCGTTTTGAGCTTGATCCCCTTTTGGGGCTTTTTTTTATCGTCATCATCGGAGCAATAATGACAGAAACCTGGCGTTTAGTTTTATCCCCCCCCGCCACTGGCGCGTGGAATATGGCAGTTGATGAAGCTATTCTTGAAAATGTCGTACGCAAAGGTTCGCGCCCCACCCTGCGACTTTATGCGTGGAATCCACCCTGCTTATCTTTGGGACGCACACAAGCCTTTGCCGATGTCAATATCCCTGCCCTAAAAGAAAATGGCTGGGATATTGTTCGCAGAGCAACTGGTGGGCGCGCTATTTTACATACAGATGAATTAACTTATGCCATTATCCTGCCCAAAGATAATGCCCATGTTAAGGGAAGTGTTTTAGAAAGCTATCAATATCTTGCTCAAGCATTACTCAGCGCACTAGAAGATTTAGGCGCAAATGTAGAAATGAACCCTGCTGGGAGACTACGGAAGTCTTCCTCGCAGTCTAACCCCGTCTGCTTTGAGACTCCTTCGGCTTATGAGATTACGGTAAATGGGAAGAAATTAATCGGGAGCGCGCAGGCGCGGCAAAAGGACGGCGTACTACAACATGGCTCACTGCCCCTAACTGGTGATTTGACACGCATCACCGAAGCCTTAAGTTTTTCAGATGAAAAATCGCGTCAGGTAGCCGCACAAAAGTTGACGGCAAGTGCCTCCACATTAGAATTTGCTTTGGGGAGAAAAGTGGATTGGGGTACGGCAAGCAAGTCCTTTACACGCGCGTTCCAATCTGTATTAGGAATTAGATTGATACCTGGTGAGTTATCCGATACTGAGAAAAGCCGTGCGAGTGAATTAATCCAAAAAAAATACGCTCATCCAGATTGGACTGAGCGTATTTAAGCTAAAACGAAAAACTGCCTACAAAAGTCTTTGGGAAATTATTAGCCAAGAAATACAACTTTATCGTAACCAAGTGCTTCAAAAAATTTTTCGAGAAAATGCTCGGCGTTTTGTTGAGCTAGTTTCAAGATGCCGTCTTCCATTGCGGCTTTGTAGATTTCTTGCTCTGCGGCTTGGCGGGCTGTAGTTTCTAAGTTCGTATCTCCATGCGTTAGGGCACCTGTTTCACGGTCGTAAACATAAGATTTTGCGTTATCAAGGGTGGCGATGAAAACCTCGGCGGGCGGGAGGGTGACGTAGAGCGTATCGCCCTCTAATTTCATATTTTCTGGTCCGAGTTTTTCCATATCTATACCGGCAATCACTACGCCATGCGCTACGAAAAGCAATTTATCGCCAAAGAGAAAGCCAAAGTTCCCCTGCCCAATTTCAGCAGTAATGACTTTTTCTACAGAATACTGAATAGTTTCTAAGCGAGCGAGGGCACGAATATCATGAATGATGGTAACTGGATCGGGAATGATGGTGGGAGTAGGGTGCAATAAATCAGAAACTTGCGTTTGCATAGAAGCATTTTGAGTTTGCATAGCACTGCTAGCATCGGAGAAAGGTTGTACTACATTTTGAGCTTGCTTTGTACCTTCTTGCACTGAGAGCACAATAAAATATGCCGCTACCGCTACAATGGTAAGCAAAATAATGGGGACTATATTTTTTTTCATGATTTTCTCCTATAAAAAGGGGGGCTGTGTTTTTCTTTTTCTATAAGAATATCGAAAAAGGAAACCTGAATTTCATAATAAGTGTACTGGTGCTACATAAGTATTGCATAAGATAAATTATAGCATTTTATAAACAAATATCACCTTGATTTCTATTGCATTTCACGTTATTATCAATTTTGAAAGGTTGAAAAGTCAACCGTTAACTCACTTTTCTTTAAAGGAGAAAAAAATGAAGAAAGTTTCGTATGTACTATTTGCTTTATTGGTTGTAGGCGCAATGGTATTGTCTGCTTGCTCCCCAGCAACCCCAGAGCCTGCTCCTGAGCCAGAAGCTGAAGCCCCCGCTGAAGCCGAAGCCCCCGCAGAAGAAGGTGCATTGCCTGATCTTGGTGGTAAAGAAGTAACCATTACCATTGAAAACGCCTACTTGCCCTTCAACTATATTGATCCTGAAACTGGCGAAGGTGCCGGCTGGGATTATGATGTTTGGAACGAGATTTGTAACTTGCTGAATTGTACCCCTGTTTACGAAGAAGCCGCTTGGGAAGGTATGATCCAAGCTGTTGCAGACGGTCAATTTGATGTTGGTGCAGATGGCGTTACCATTACCGAAGAACGTGCTGAAATCGTTGATTTCTCCATGGGCTACGTTGCTATTGAACAACGCTTGCTTGTCCGCGCTGACGAAGATCGTATTTCTAGCATTCAAGATATCGTTGATGATGCCGAACTTAAACTTGGCACCCAAACTGGCACAACCAACTACGAGACCGCTCTTAAGTACCTAGACGCTGACCGTATCAACGCTTTTGAGCAATTCCCCTTTGCTGTACAAGCATTGCTTGCTGGCGATATTGATGCCGTCATCATGGACGAAACCGCTGGTCAAGGCTACTTGGGCGAAAACTCCCAAGACCTTAAACTCGTAGGCGATTCACTTTCCAGTGACCAACTTGGCTTCATCTACCCACTCGGTAGTGACTTAGCTGAACCTGTTGATGCCGCATTAGAAGAATTAATGAAAAATGGCTTCCTCGAAGAAGTTAATGCAAAATACTTCGGTGCAGATTTCGATGTTACTTATGATGACCTCTTCCCAGCCGAAGAAGGTGAAGAAGCTTCTAGTGATATTGGCTCCGAAGAAAACCCCATTCAAGTTCTCTTCGTCCCCTCTGTGGATGTTGATTTCATGATTGCTGGTGGCGATTTAATTGAAGAAGCATTGCACGAAGCCACAGGTCTCTATTATGAAGCCAGTGTCCCCACTTCTTACGCCGCAACAATCGAAGCTATGTGTGCTTCCCCCGAAGACACCATTGGCTTCATCCCTGCAATGGGTTATGCACTTGCTAACCAACTTTGTGGTGTAGAACCTGGTTTAGCTTCTGAGCGTTATGGCTGGAATGTTTACTGGACAGAGTTCCTCGTAGCTCGCGATAGTGACATCGAAACCCTTGCAGATCTCGAAGGTAAGACCTGGGCATATCCTGACGCTGGTTCCACATCTGGCTTCCTGTATCCCTCCGCTATATTTGATGACCTCGGCATCACCGTTGGTAATACTGTTGAAGCTGGTGGTCACCCACAAGCTGTCAAAGCTGTCTATAATGGCGAAGCTGATGTTGCTACCGCCTACTTCAGTGCTCCTTTGCTGCCCGAAGGTAACTGGACTGTTGATATGGCTCCTGACATTCCTGACGAAATGATTGAAGATTGTGGCTTGGATGACGAAGGTAAACTCTACTGTGGTGAGTATCGCGTGCTTGATGCCCGCGCCGCAATCCGCGAAGAGGCTCCTGACGTAATGCAGAAAGTTCGCATCTTAGATCTCTCCGGCGAAATCCCCAATGACACCATGTCATTCTCCCCTGATTTCCCCGAAGACCTGAGACAGATCGTCATAGACGCTCTTACCGCTTATGTTAGCTCCGATGCTTGTGAAGAAACTCTCTGTAACGAAAGTTTCTACGACTGGAGTGGCGTTGGCCCCATCTTTGACGAAAACTTCGATGGCGTTCGCTTGCTCATGGAAGCTCAAGGCATCACCCTTGAAAATCTTGGCGAGTAATCTCCACGCTTGAAAACCTATACAGCCCCAGACGAGTTTAGTCTGGGGCTGTATTTTTAGAAATTGGGATAAGAAACCGCACCGCTCCTGATTTAGGCTGGGGAGTTGCTCCCAAACAGATGTTGGTCGAAGGCTCTCAAGCTAAAACCAAGAGCGAGCCGATGTTTTTCATCCCCACAAAACAAACCCGAAAGGTTTCAATCACACCATAATTAAATCAGAACTTATACTTTCAAAATTATCTTATCAAGAACGAATCTCAATAAAACCTTTCGAGGCTCAATAAAATTGGAATAAACCTATGCTAGAAATTAAAAATCTTTCAAAGAAATATGAGGGTGGTCCTTTAGCGCTAGATGATGTCAGTTTTGAAGTTAAGCAAGGAGAATTTCTTGCCGTCATCGGGTTAAGCGGCTCAGGAAAATCGACTTTGCTTCGCTGTATCAACAGACTCATTGAGCCAACAGGAGGCGATATTATTTGGAATGGTATGAACGTCACGAATGCTTCGGATGATGAATTACGCACCGTCCGTCGTAAAATCGGCATGGTTTTCCAGCATTTCAATCTTGTAAGCCGCTCTTCGGTATTGACCAATGTCCTCTCTGGGCGATTGGGCTACACAAACCCAGCGATGGCTTTTTTCAACAAATTCTCGAAAAGCGATATTGATAATGCTCATAAGGAATTAGAACGAGTTGGGATTGCCGAAAAAGCACACCAGCGTGCCGATGAATTAAGCGGTGGACAACAACAGCGTGTGGGTATTGCCCGTGCAATGATGCAAAACCCCGCCATTATTCTCGCTGACGAACCGGTTGCCAGCCTTGATCCCGTTTTAGCGCACTCAATCATGCAACATCTTGAGAAAATCAATAAAGAACAAGGCGTAACCATTTTATGCAGCCTCCACTTTTTAGATTTGGTGCACAAATACGCAGATCGTGCCATTGCGCTCAACGATGGAAAAATGATGTTCGATGGATCCCCGGCTGAGATTGACGACGCTAAATTCCGCGAAATTTATGGCAAAGATGCCGAACGGGTTGGGTAGGTGAAAAATGGAAAATAATAATAACAATAATAAATCACTCAAGAAATCAATTAGCAAGGGGATATTGGTTGTCCTTGGATTAATCATTTTCGCTTACGCCTTCCAAGTTACTGCCGTAGATTTTGGCACCACCCGCGACGAAGTCCGCATGACTTCGCTGACGCGTGTCTTGCGCGCTTTGGCGCATCCTGATTTGGTGGAGTACGAAACTGCTGAATTAGATGTTGATATTCCCTTCTATTTGCCTTGTCCTGATGGTGAAACACCTTCTTTACCAGATAATGCTTCTAGCGAGCCTTATATCACAGCGTCTGCCATCTGTGGTGCAGCTGGTGAGACGGTTACAGTTGAAGGATACAATTTCCCAGCTTATGTACAGGGACCGCTCAACTTTATCACCGCCAGCGGCGTTAAGAAACAATTAGAGAAATTCCAAGCAGACGAAAATGGTTATTTTATCTACGAGGTTGAAGTACCAAATCGTCAACCTGTAGCTGAAGCGCAAGCTATTCGTGCAACGGTACGCACAAATATCGGTGCGCCGATGTGGTCGGATAACGCGATTGCCACTTGGGACAAAATCATAGAAACCATTTTCATCGCCTTGTTGGCAACCACGATTGGTACATTGATCGCAATCCCAACCAGTTTTATCGCCGCCCGCAACTTGATGGTAGAAAATACCAGCCCACTGACCAGTGTTGCATTTTCGATTATTGGTTGGCTCATCGGCATGTGGATTGGTTCTCAAATCACAAAATGGCTGTTGGTTCTATTTACACCCATCAATGAGAGCCTTTTATTTAGTCTAGTCGGAGCAATACTTAGTTTCGGGTTACTTTATGCAGTTTTACGCTGGAGCATTACCGCAGACGATTCTGAAGCTCCCAGCTTGGGCAAACGCATCGCCTCTATAACAGGAACAGCTCTTTCTGGTATTGCCTTCTTAATCCTTTTCGGGATCTCTTTCCGAGCCATCGGTGCTGCTCTAATTGAGCCACTAGGCGCTTTAGGTTTCTTGCCAAACTTCATGTTTCAAGTTGGCGAAATTATCGTCATGCTCACCCCCGGCATAATCGCCATTTTCTTCGGCGCATTTGTAGGTAGCATGTTGAGCAAAATCGGGCAACGCATCAGCGATAATATGCCCGCCGCACAAGTCAAATTGGTCAATATCGTTGCCGCATCCCTTGCCGGTGCGGCCATTTTTGCTATATTTGGCGCAGGCGTAGAATGGTTCTACCAAATCGGCAACCCGGTCAAAACTTTCTATATTCCAGGCGCAGTTGGTGGCTCGTTAGGTCTACTCTTAGCCCTCACCACAACCGCTAAAAAAGCCATGCCAACGGGTTTGATCATCTACACCATCACCCGCACCATCCTAAACGGGACGCGTTCAGTCGAGCCGCTCGTAATGGCAATCATCGCCGTAATTTGGGTTGGAATTGGTCCATTTGCTGGCTCACTGGCTCTGGCATTGCACACTGTCGCCGCTCTTGCCAAACTCTACTCAGAGCAAGTAGAGAGCATCTCGGCGGGTCCAATCGAAGCGGTGCAGGCAACTGGCGCAAATCAAATCCAGACCATCATCTACGCCGTTGTACCACAAATTATCCCACCCTATATCTCTTTCACCATGTACCGCTGGGATATCAACGTGCGTATGTCCACCATTATTGGTTTCGTTGGCGGCGGTGGTATTGGCTTCCTTCTCAGCCAAAACATCAATCTCCTCGATTATCGTGCCGCCAGCGCGCAAATGCTCGCCATCGCCGTAGTCGTTGCCTCAATGGATTATATTTCCTCTGTAATTCGAGAGAAATTCGTCTAACCACCCCCGCTCTAGCCGCCGTCCTCGGCGGCAGAAGAACACAGAACGGGCGCATTTTCAAAAATGCGCCCGTTTTTATTTTTTATGGGATGAAAAACCGCGCCGCGCGCGTTTTCAACTTGCCAGCCCTCAACTAACATCTTCCTGCCTTTTGCCCCCCTTATCACCCCACAAAAAATGGTAAAATGCCGCAATGTTAAACACAATCAAGAAAATACTCTCTTATACAAAACGTATTCTCATCATGCTCATCAAACTCCTTTTCATACTCGCTATTAGCGGCGCGACCCTGCTCCTCATAGCGCGCCTTACCACAGCCATCCATAGCAAAGGACGCGTCTACGAAATAAAAGACATCCCAGCCGAACGTGCCGCAATCGTCTTCGGCGCAGGCTTATGGAGAGATGGCACCCCAACCCCAGTCTTGAGAGACCGAATCCAAGCTGGCGCAGAATTATATTTTGCAGGAAAAGTTGAGAAATTATTGATGAGCGGCGACAATCGCTTCATAGATTACGATGAACCGACCGCCATGAAAAACTACGCTATCGAGTTAGGTGTCCCAGAAAATGACATCGTACTAGACTTTGCAGGCAGACGCACCTACGATACCTGCTACCGTGCCAAAGAAATTTTTGGCTTAGATTCCGCCATCCTCGTCACCCAAGAATTTCACCTTTCACGCGCCCTCTATATTTGCGATGCACTCGGCGTAGAAAGCACCGGCATCAACGGCGACAGGCGCACCTATCTCAAGCGTTCTAGAGTATACTGGAATACACGCGAAACCCTCGCCACCCTAAGCGCATTTGTAGATTTATATATCACTCACCCCATTCCCGTTCTAGGAGAGTTTGAACCGATTTTCACGGAGGAATAATGCAACGTACAGAAGCCCTCGCCATTGTGCAAGAATATGTAAAAAACGAAAACTTAGTCAAACACATGCTCGCCGTAGAAGCCACCATGCGCTTTTATGCCGAAAAATTAGAAGAAGATATAGAACTTTGGGGCGTAGTCGGATTATTGCACGATTTCGATTGGGAAATCCACCCCACGCTCGAGGGACACCCTACCAAAGGGGCACCTATCCTGCGTGAACGTGGCGTACCAGAAATCATTGTCCGCGCCATCCTCAGCCATGCAGACCATACTGGTTATCCACGTGAAACCCTCATGGAAAAAGCACTCTTTGCTTGCGATGAAATTACAGGTCTTATCACTGCTACAGCATTAGTACGCCCCTCACGCTCACTCATGGATTTGAAAGTGAAATCAGTAAAGAAAAAATGGAAAAACAAACATTTCGCCGCTGGAGCTAACCGCGAAGAAATGGAACGTGGCGCCGAAGATTTTGAAGTAGAACTCTGGGCACATGTTGCCAATGTGATTGAAGCCATGCGCCACATTGCACCTGAGCTGGGATTAGCGGGGTAAGTTATCTGTACTTCACTTGCACCAGAAGCCCTGCCTCAAGAAAAAATCACCTTAAAAATTTTCTCTGTGATAAATTTTGAAATCTGTCAGTCAACCAGCACCTACACCTCAAGCTACGGTATAATCTGCCCATGAAAAAATTAAGTCACATAGACGAAACAGGCAAAGCCCACATGGTAGACGTAGGCATAAAAGACGATACCGAACGCGTAGCCGTAGCACGCGGCGAAGTCAAAATGAAAAAGGCGACCTTTGATTTAATTGCCGAGGGGAATATGAAAAAGGGCGATGTTTTAACTGTAGCCCAAATTGCTGGCATCAACGGAGCCAAACGTACATCAGACTTGATACCGCTATGTCACCCCCTACTGCTAACGCACATCTCCGTGCAACTCGACTTAGACGCTGATTTGCCCGGTGTGCAAATTACCGCCTCCGCACGTTTGCGCGGTAAAACAGGCGTTGAAATGGAAGCCTTAACCGCCGTCTCAGTCGCCGCACTCACCATTTATGATATGGCAAAAGCGGCAGAAAAAACAATGATTATTCAAAATATTCGATTAGTAGAAAAACGTGGTGGAAAAAGTGGCGTTTTTAATGTTGAAAGTTCAAAACTAAAGGGCTAAGGTTTTATGAATAAAATTACAATCCTTTTCTTTGCAACATTACGCACTCGCGCAAAACGTTCTACGATGGAGCTAGAGCTACCCAACGAAATCAATATTGCTGATTTTAAAAAAATCCTTATTACTAAAATCCCTGCCTTAGAAGCATCTCTGCACCATACTCTCGTTTCTATCAACAAAGAATACGCCTTCGATGAAGACATCATCCCCGAAGGCGCAGAGATTGCCCTCTTCCCACCCGTCAGTGGGGGATAAAGCAAACGCGAAATAATAAAGATCAAGCCCACATAATCCTCAACCTTTACACCCTCCAACCTTCAAACATAGCCCATGAAACCTTCTACCCTCCCAACAATAATTTCCATAACCGAAAAAGAAATAGACCTAAACGCCCTCCTCGAAGAAATCACCCTCACATCTACTGGCGCGGCGGCGATATTTACCGGTATGGTGCGCGGAGAAACATCCCGCACGGGGCAGGCACAAGGTATCAACTACGCGCCCCACGAAACCACCTATCTCGAATACGAAGCCTATACGCCAATGGCAGAAGCAAAGATGAAACAAGTCGCCGATGAAATCCGCAAAAAATGGGATGTAGTCGAAGGCATCGCCATTGTACAGCGCATCGGGAAGCTCTATCCGCGTACGCCAACGGTTATCATTGCCTGTACCGCATCTCACCGAGATACGGGTGTATTTGAAGCCGCCCGCTACGGGATAGACCGCTTAAAAGAAATTGTCCCCGTATGGAAAAAAGAAGTTATGCCTGATGGTGAAGAATGGGTTGAAGGAGAATATATTCCTACAAAAGGGGGCTAAGGGTGACAAAGGTTGCAAGGGAGGCAAAAGTGACAGGGGATGCAAAGATAACGAGAAAAAAGCAAAGCTGAGTGCTTAAACTTACAGTACTAAACACAAAACAAAGGAAAAGAAAATAATGGAGAAAGTGGTTATTACAGGAACAGGGGCTATTAGCCCAGTAGGCTTAAATGTAGCAGATACTTGGCAAAATATCGTTAATGGCGTTTCAGGTGTTGCACCGATTACGCGTTTTGACGCATCTCAATGGCGCACACAAATTGCCTGCGAAGTAAAAAACTTTAACCCCAAAGATTATATGTCTGCAAAAGATGCTCGAAGACGTGATAGGTTTGAGCATTTTGGTACTGTCGCCGCACAAGAAGCACTTCAAAGTTCAGGGCTAGAAATTACCGAAGAAAATACAGGGCGTATCGGCGTTCTAGTCTCCTCAGCATTAGGCGGGCTAAAATCACTTCAAGATTCAATCATCAGACTAGAAAAAGAAGGACCAAAACGCATCAGCCCCTTCTTAATCCCCATGATTATGCCAAATGGCGCGGCAAGTTTAATTGGAATAGACCACGGCATCAAAGGTCCTGCCATGTCCGTTGCCTCAGCTTGTGCATCTGGCATCGATGGAATTGGTCAAGCGTGGATGATGCTCCGTCTCGGTATGATTGATGCCGCGGTAACCGGTGCTTCGGAATCTGTTTTAAGCCGCGCAGGTATAGGTGCCTTCGATAGAATTAATGCGCTCTCTCTCAAAAAAGACCATACAATGACCCCCGCCCCCTTCGATAAAAACCGTGATGGATTGGTCATGGGTGAAGGCGCGGGAATCATAGTCTTGGAAACCGAAAGCCACGCCAAAGCACGCGGAGCCAATATACTCGCTGAGTTAGCGGGTTACGCCGCAACCGCAGACGCTTTCCACGTTACGGCACCTTCTTCAGATGGCTCTGGTGGTGGCACAGCCATTTCAAATGCACTCATCTCCGCGGGCGTTAATCCTGATGAGGTTGATTATATTAACGCCCACGGCACTGCCACACCGCTTAATGATGTCACCGAAACCAAAGCCATCAAATATGCCCTCGGAGAACAAGCCTATAAAGTCCCCACTTCTTCAACAAAATCTATGACGGGGCATATGATGGGGGCAACAGGCGCACTAGAAACAATCTTCTGCGTAAAAGCAATTCAAGATAGCGTTATGCCCCCTACCATTCATTACGAAACCCCCGACCCTGAATGTGATTTAGATTATATTCCTAATCAAGCACGCGAGAAAAAAATAAAAGTTGTCGTCAGCAATGCCTTTGGCTTTGGCGGACATAATTCAGTCTTGGTAGTTCGACAATATAAATAGCATTATTTCTAAATAAAGAACACTCGGTTTTTCTTCTATAAAAAAGTATCCATTAAAACCTCAGGGATTTTCAAAAGAAAGGTATTGGCTAGACAAAAAAACAAGTGTTTATTCATAACAATTTTAAGGAGAATAAGATGAAATTTAAATACGGAAAAATTTTTCTGCTCGGTTTTGGTTTTTTTGGCGTAAGCGTTGTTTGGGGCGTATATAATGCCTTTGTCCCCATCTTCCTCTCCGAAAAATTCAACCTAGCCCCCGCATGGATCGGCTTCTTCATGACCCTCGATAATATAGCCGCTCTCTTTATTCAACCAAATGTTGGTGCATGGTCAGATCGCCTACGAACAAAAATTGGACGCCGTATGCCCTTCTTACTCGTCGGCGCACCGATTTCTGCCGCCGCCTTTGGCTGGATTCCTCTTGCATCAGTGCTTCCTCTCTTTGTTGCAGGAACAACTACACTCCTGCTAAGCATGGCACTCTGGCGCACGCCTGTAGTCGCACTAATGCCCGACATCACCCCCTCTCCCTATCGTTCCCAAGCAAATGGCATCATCAACTTTATGGGCGGTATCGGTGCAATCTTCTCATTTCTCGGTGGCGCAGCCCTTTATGAAATGAATCCCGCCTTTCCCTTCTGGATGGGTTCTATACTCGTGCTTATCTCCGCTCTAATGGTTTTCATCTTCATCAAAGAACCCACAATTTATGAAGAAAGCAAAGAAGAGCCAGGCTTAATCGCCAGCTTAAAAGAAGTATGGGTAGATAATGACAAAAGTGCCATGCGCCTTTTCGGTGCAATTCTCTTTTGGTTTATCGGCTATAACGCCATCGAAGCCTTCTTCACCCTCTACGCTAAAAACTATCTAGGCATGACTGTTGCAGACGGCACACGTTTGCTCGGACACCTTTCTCTATCCTTCGTCTTCTCTGCACTCATCGCTGGTTTCGTGGGCGGTAAAGTTGGTCGCAAAAAAACCATCTCTGCAGGCATATTAACGCTAGGTGGAATTTTCCTTGCCCTCTACTTAATGCCACCAACTTCTCTTACGCCAATTCTCACAAAGCTCCCTGTACTCGGCAATATCCCTGTAATCAGTCTCTTTTTAATGGGTGCGGGCGTAGCGTGGGCTTTCATCAACATCAACTCCCTTCCCATGGTCGTTGATATGGTTGACGATAGCCGTATCGGCACATACACTGGTCTCTACTATCTTTTCTCTACCATGGCCGCAATCTTCGGACCCAACCTCAACGGCTGGATAATTCAATCAATGGGAGAAAACTACAACTCCATCATGATCGTAGCCTCTACCTTCATGCTCTTCGCATTCATAATGATGCTCGGTGTCACCCGCGGTGAAGCCAAAACAGAAATTTAGCCAAAACTCAACCTAACTAAAAAGCTCTTGCACGAGATATGTGCAAGAGCTTTTTTTATTTTTAGAATCACCAAGCTTGTGTATGCAAAAAAGCATCTCCCTATCTTCAACATATTCCTGTCTCCAAACATCTTAACGCGTGGATTTTAGCTTGCTCTTATTATAGATACAGGTGTGCGCCTCACACTATAAAAAAGAACCCGCTCCTTCGAGGGGAAGGAACGGGTTCTTTTTTGCCATTCATCAGAAAAATGTGTTTTTTCTTAACGGTACCAAGCCCAAAATAAGCACAATGCGGCTATTCTGGTTCTATCATATCTACTAGGGCTGAACGATTATGCAATGTGATGGTAGCGCGCGTCACATCCAGAACTCCCTCTCTTTGAAATTGATGCAATACTCGACAAACAACTTCGGGAGAGGAGGCAACTCTTGATGCAATTGCGTGTAGGGTTAGATCACGCTCAACGGAGATGTCATCGGGATCAGAAAAACGCTCTAGAAGTAACGATGCCAAGCGTCCGGCAACAGGCTGAAAAGCTAACCCATAAATAATTTCTCTGGCTTTGCGCATTGTGCCGGTTAACATACCTGCAACTTCCCAAAGTGTTTCGGGATGACGGTAAAGAATGGGTAAAATTGCTTCGCGCTCCCAGCGATATATCATTGAGTTTTCTGTAGCCTTAAGTGAAGCAGGCATTGGTTTATCATCAAAAATAGAGTGCCCCCAAAACACATCGTTGGGGCTTAGAGAGAACAGGATATGTTCTTTGCCTGCAACAGAAAGCATGGACCAATCCAAGCGTCCATTAGCAAGAAATAACACATTGGGCCATATATTCCCTTGAAAACAGGGATATTCCCCAGCTTGCAAGCGACGTGGGATAGCAAGTTTCGCAAGTTCGGCACGATCGCTCTTGGGGAATTTTCCAAAAAATTCGGCATTAGCCAGTTTTTTAGTCAAATCGTTCATTTTGTGATTTCTCCTTCCCCAGAATTTAGGTGGTTAATGAATTTTACTCGACTCTAAAAATAAGAGCAAATTAGTTTGTGAAATTCTTGACAAATATCAAGGTAAATATATTCATTATTAGATAATATAGGTTTACATATTCATTTTACTTTCATAAGGAGAAAGCAAATGTTAGAAAAGTCAAAAACCGTAGTTTGGATCGTCCTGCTCGCCGCAATCCTCATGATTGCCTTTGTCCCCTTCTCATCGTTCAGTATGGTTAATCCCATTCTTGAACTTCAGCTTGAACGTATTGAGCAATTCCAAGCTGATGGAAACGCAAAATGGCATCTGCTAACCCTCACCACTTGGTTGGTTAGCTTCTTCTTCCCCTTCTGGGGCACAATGAGCGTTCTCGCTGGTATAGCCCTACTAGTGCTTGTCAAACCATTATATAATGGCGAAGGTTGGGCTCGAGGTGCCGCATTATTAGCTTGCTCATTCCCTGCGATTGGTGGAGCCTATATGATTGTGCCGTGGATGAATTTTGTCGGCACTAAAGAAGGCGGATTTCCTCCAGCAGTTGCAACGATGATGATTGGCTTGATCCCATTTTTTGCCATCCTCTTGATAGACAAAGGCGACAAGCAACAGAAAATCGTTGATTTCCTCGCTTTCTTGGCTATGGGTGTTACGGCTTCTTATAGTTTCGCCAATGGACATGCAGCCTTCCGTGTGCTTTACGGGCACCCCAAACGCCCAATGTTTGCTGAAGGTATTGCAATAACATATGTTGGTTTTATTGGCCTTTGGATGGCATGGTGGTTCCTCTCTGCAGCTATCTACCAACTGGGTAACCGCAAAGAATCTGGTTGGTACCTGATGCTTATGGGCGGCGCATTTGCCATGGTTGCTGGTTTTGCAACAGGTGTCGTTCGCTATGCGACTGTAGACTATTACTTGAACGGTTTCTTAGGATTAGCCACTGTCGTTTTCGCTCTCATCCCTATTTTCAAAGAACGTTTACTCAAAGAATATGATGGCGAATAGCCGCTAAAAGAGTTAGTATAATCTAAAAGCCACGTTTTCAAAACGTGGCTTTTTCTTTTAACCAGAGTGTACGCACTAAAATCTCTGTTTCGTGTGGGCTAAAGCCACTTTCTCAGTACATGGAAGCCCTTAGGGCTAGAAAAGAGTCGGATTTATCCGACTTCCATGCGCTGAGGCAGGACTTTAGTCCGCACCGCTGGATATTTTCTACGAAAAAGACCCTTTTGAAGAAAAATTCTTAGAAAAATATACGGACTTCTCAAAAAAACTAAGTGAATTCACCTGAATTTTAGTGCGTTTGCCCTATTCTTTTAACAGCGTCCAAGCCTAAAACAAGTCAGTCTCGGTGGGCAATTTCTCCTAGTTGGGATTCGTCTGAGATAATAAATTCCGTCCGATTGATATTAATCGCCCCATCATCCGCAAATTTGTAGAGTGCACGACAAACCATTTCTCTGGTGCTGCCAATATGAGCGGCCATCTGATCGAGGGTCAGATCACGGGCAACAGGCGAATCACCACTTCCGCTATAACGCTCAAGAAGGAGCTTTGCCAAACGCCCAGGAACGGGATGAAAAGCAAGACTCTCAACAATTTCACTGGCTTCCTGCATCCGAAAAACCATTTGACGTGAAAACTCCCAAGACATTTTTCCATTTTCGAGTATATAGGGCAAAAATTGCTGGCGCGACCACAAACGAATTTTTGTGTTTTCTTCGGCAACGAGCGCAACAGGCATAGGCATATCTTCTTGAAAAAAAGCCAATCCCCAAAAGTTTTCTTGCGGCAGTATTGTGGTGGCAATAAGACTACGCCCTTCGCCAGATTCTTTTAGCCCGACAATTTTTCCACTTTCCACCCATAAAAAGTAGGGCCAAATATCACCACGGTGCACAATCCACTCTTTTTTCTTAAAACTACGTGAAAGAGCAAGACGAGCAAGCTTTTCAAGCTCAGCAGAGGGAAGACTAGCAAAGATTGGGTCTTGTGCCAGTTCTTGGGTTAAATTACTCATCAATAAGTTCTTCTAATTTACCCCTATCCGTAAAGGTGATTTCTACTCGGCTAATTTCTATCATGCCTTCGCCCGCAAATTGATGAAGCGTTTTACTGACCAACTCACGTGTAGTACCGATTGTCTGTGCCATCTCATCTAAAGTCAAATCACGGGGGGCGACTTCACCTTCAATATCTTTATAATGATTGAGCAAAAGATGTGCCAACCTACCCGCCACTGGATGAAAAGCAAAACCGTAGACCACATCTCGCACCTTTCGCATGATGGCTACCAATTTTCGTGTAATTGCCCAAACCGCATCTACATTGCGAGAAAGAATGGGCATAATTACATCCCCTTCCCATATACAAACTTCGCAATCTTCCATCACTTCTAGGGCGGCGGGCATGGGTTCACCATCAAAAAGAGAATGTCCCCAAACTACGCGCCCAGCCCCCATCCGAAAGACAACTTGTCGTTTACCATCAGGCGAAAGCATCACCCACCCCAATTTACCTGATTTAATATAAAGCGCACGCGCCCAAATATCATCTTGCATAGAAATATATTGCCCCTTATGATATTTTCTCACGAAGGCTAAGCGAGCAAGTTCTTCATGATCGCGTGTACTGAGATGAGAGAAAACATCATCTTTAGCCAGTTTTTGGGCAAATTTTTGAGACATATATTCTTCCTGATTTTCTTTAAAAAGATAAAAGTTTGATTTTCCTATGACTTTTGTCTTGAATGCAATTTATAAATCTATAAAGACATTCAATCTATCTCATGTTATTTTAATGTATACTGAAATGGTAAGAATGATTATATCAAATAAACACTTTATAAGGAGATTTGAAAATGATTAAAGAAACAACCAAAACCCAACGCACCATTATGATGGTTGTGGCAATTTTAGGTGGCATCTATTTGATGGCACTTGCCCCAACACAGGCAATGCAAACGCTCAAGATTTCTCTTGACCAAGCCTTTATACGCCTTATTCCTTACGACGCAGATTTTTACCCCGCGGTTCCTGTTCTTACAGCAACCTACTCTGCATGGATTGTCAGCTTCCTCTTCGTTGGCGCTCTCGCCGTGATGATCTCGAAGAAAATTCAAGAAGGTGCTCATTGGGCACGCGCAACTGCTTTAGGGCTTTTCGCCGCTCCTGCTGTTGCAGGTATGACGATGGTAATCCCCTGGTTCGTACTTGTTTTAGCCGAATATCCTGAAAAAGGCGTACCCCCAGCAGAAATTAGCGGAATGCCCTCAGTCGCCCCTGTACTCTTTATCAGCTTAGCGATTTATTACGTCATTCTCTTTGCAGATACCGACAGCATCAAAAACAAACTCCTGAAATTTGTTCCCTTTACTTTAATGGGTGTTATTTCTGGTATGGTTTTCATGAATGGGCAACACGGCGTACGCTACTTCATTCATATTCCTGGCAATTTCATCAAAAATGCTGAAGGCCTCGTCGTTGGCAACCCCAACCCACCGCTCATCACAGACCCGCTTTCCAGCGTAATCACCAATCTTGAGCATCTTGATTGGGTTACTTTTGAGCCTTTGGCACAACCCCTTGTTTATAACCCCCAAACCTTAGCATTACTTCTCGGTGGATTCATGCTCTATGTTTCCTCCGTTCTGCTCATTATTGCAATCCCCTTGATGGCAATGAAAAAGAAAACTGGCTGGTATATTGCTTCTAGCACCGCTTTGGCAACTGCTTTTGTTAGCATTCAAGGCTTTGTTGTTCGCAATTCAACAGAATGGTTACAAGGTGGTATTCTCTCCTTGCTTCTCTTCGTTGTCTTGATGTTGCCTGTCTTCAAACAATTCTTAATTGAAGAAGGCGAATAAAAACAAAGTGCGACATAAATGTCGCGTTACGAATACTAAGAGACGGATGTTTTCACATCCGTCTCTTTTTGATTCTAGGATGAAGTACCGGTTAATGCGTGTTTTGGGCTTGCGTGCTGAACCCCAAGCTGGGAGTGCGGTGTGGGCAAAAACAGTTTACGCCAGCGAAAATGTTGACCAAGAGCACACAAGCTAAAGTTAAGCGAGGTGCGGTCTTCATCCTAAATAAAAAAGATGTGACATTCGTCCATCCTTTTCTTATAAAAGATGAGAACTTATTTTTTTATAAAGCACTATTGCGCAAAAAAAATGACACTCTAGCCAATCTTTGCTCTAAATAATGAGCACTCAACTGTTTTTTTCAAAAAAGGAGAATGAATAATGAATGAAGTAGCACGCAAGATCCAAGCTCTTATCGTAGCAGGTGTTGGATTATTTTTGATTTTTATTAACCCCGGTCTCGTTACGGCGAATACCAATATGTTCCTGAAAGGAATGACGGAAGGCGCAACTACCCCAATGAATCCTGTTGTATCCTTACGTAGCACCGTTAGTTTTGGCTGGCTTGGTGCCACTGTTTTTGCTGGCGTTATTTTGCTCGTTGCTGTTGTTTATGGTTTCTTGAAAAATAAAACATGGGCTTTTCCTACTGCTCTAGTGAGCCTTGCTATATTGCCTATTGGTAGCTTCTACGTGAGTAGCTTTGCTGGCTATATGGTGCGCAAGAAAGTTTTTGCTCCTTCTTTTTACGCCTTTGTAATTGGATTAGTCGCTTTCTGGGCAATTATTTTACTTGAGAAAAAAGGGAAAGAAATGTGGGCATTATTTGCGCCACTTACTTTCCTTGGCATGGTTGGTGTTCAAGCTTTCGCTTTCTCTGAGCATGGTTTACGTGGCTATTATCAGGGTGGCAAAACTGAAGCTATTCTTGACCCCAGCATCGGTATCTTACGCTTATCACAGCCTATTATGGTGATGGTCTTGATTTCTGTTTTTATCTCTATTTATTATGTTGCAAAGAATTCAGAAAAAGGCTGGTGGACAAGTCTTGTCGCTGGTACGGCTATGGCTGTGGCGGCTTATTCTGTCCACTTTGCTCGCCCTAAAGCCTCTTTCTCTCTTGAAGGTGCCGACGCTTTTGCTCCAGGTGCCGCTGTAGTTGGTGCTGGAACCCCTTCAATTTTTACTTCTGTATACTTCCTCGGCGGGACTTTAGGTGTGTTGCTCGTTATCATCCTATTAATCCCTTTCTTCAAGAATCAATTTCTTTCTGAAGAATAAACTATCTCTATAAGAAAAAAAGAGCTGGGATGATAAACATCCCAGCTCTTTTTTTTTCTTTTATCACAAACTACCACAAAAAGACAAATATCTTGTTTTTTTATATAACTATTATCGCGCTTTTTATGTGACAAAGCGCGCGCTTTAATAGGCTCGCTGTGATATTATTACATAATACTCAAGAAGTGCTTTCAATAAACTTGAAAAATCTTTAAAATTCCTGTCCTCACCGAAAGCGAATTGAAGGAATTTTACCCCTATGGGTGCAGATTTTTCTTAAAACTCTGAATACGCCATAACCGGCTACGGGGTATTCAGAGACAAACAAATCGAAGAAGGAGACTTGAAATGACTGAAGTAAAAAAGAATAATTGGACGATCATGGCGATAATCGCCTTAGCAATGGGACTTTTCATTGTTTTCATAGCCCCAGGGCTATATGACACCACAATGGATACACTCATTATGAAGCAATCTAAACAAGCCACAGCCTTAAATGCTGGGCATCTTAGCCGCTTTTATGTGGGCGCTATCTATAGTGGTATTGAAATGCTGATAGGTTTGGCATTAATCGCAGTTTCGGCCGCTCTCTATACTGGCAAAAAATGGGCTTGGGCCACTACTATGGCTCTGCTTTCCATCCCTGCCATGGTAAACGGGTATATCGGCTTAGGTTGGCTGGAAAACCTTAAGAGATTTCCCCCCGCTTATATCACTTTTTTCTTGAGTTTACTTGCTTTTTGGGCATTTATTTTCCTGAAAGAAAGTGATAAGAAAACCAAAAATGCTACATTCTGGGTCTTCACCCTTTTGGGCATGCTCGGTGCTCAGGGCTTCATGCTTTTCCCCCACGCTTTGCGCGTAATTCTGAAAAGCCCCGCTGATGCTCTCCTTGACCCAGCCGCCGCCGTTCTGAAACGCACGGGACCTATGATGTTCCTCGTCGTTATTCTCGCAGGCTTTGCTATTTGGAAACTTGCCCAGCGTAAAGAGTCTGGCTGGTATTTAGCTCTTCTGACAGGTCTAATGATGATCTTTGGTGCATTCCCTGCTCATTATGCACGCCCACTCGTGGCATCACTTGCCCCTAAAGGAACTATGGCTGCTTCAGTCTTTACATCCACTTATTGGATGGCGGGGTTACAAGGCATCATCTTGGTTGCTTTGTTGATGTTGCCTGCGTTTAAATCAGCTCTTTTCGACGTAGAAGAGTAAACCACATATCTTTTTACTAAAAGAGACGTTGCAGCTTGCAACGTCTCTTTTTTTATTTGCTATAAGGCAAATCTTCATAAAATTAGTCGTGTTATATTCGTACTTAAAATCGAATTGTATTTTAATCTTCAAGGAGAATATGAACATGAAAAATAACAACAAGCTCGGCGCATTTCTATCCATCATTGGCATCTTGGCAGGGATATTATCTCTGTATTTCATCGCCAGCACCTACAACACAGTTATACACGCTCATTTTAATGCGGGACAATGGGAAGAGAGCAATACTGTTCGCTTTGTTTATGCATTATTAGGTTGGCTAGGAACTGCCGCTGGCGCACTTTCGGCCGCGGTTTTATGGGGATTCACCAAAAAGCAAGATTGGGCATGGTTTTGGGGAGCAATTGCCGCGACTATTCTCTTGCTTGCTGGATTTTTCCCAATGATCCCCGCTGCTGATAGCGGATTGCCCGTCCCCACACTTTGGGTCTTTTTACTCGCGATAATGATGTGGTTTGGGATGCTTTTCATTGGCGGCGTAGATAAAAAGATAATTGGTCTCACCTTTACTGCTGGGCTGGCTTATGTGTTGACTTTTATTGATGGCGTGGCGCCAATCTCTAAATTTCAATCAACTTATCAGTTCCCCTCAGAATTTGTTGCTGGCACAGACTCTTTCTGGAACGGGATGTTTATTATCTTTCAGCAGGTTAATTGGTGGGGCGCGGCGGGATGGGCAATCTTTATTTTTGCGGCACTCAAGCAAAAATCATGGGCGATCCCGGTTGGCATCTTCGCGGCAACCATGTCTATAATTGGCGGTTATCCAATGGGTATCCACAATATGCTTGAAGTCAATCGCTTTTCAATGTTCTTGCCTGCCCCGATTATCAGTACTATTTTGCTCGTTATCCTCTGTCTTCCCAAGACACAAAAGCTTATTGCTGGCGAATAAAAAACGTATTTTAAAAATCAATACCTTCGCCATTTTGCAGGGCGGTTTACCGTCCTTTAGCTTTGAGCCTGTGGATTTATCCACAGGCGGGTGCGATGAATTTAGACCGCCTGCCCGTAAACGGGGCAGGCTCAAAGCGAAAGCCCCGTTGGGACTATGTACTCGTCAACAAATAAAATCTTCTTCGCAAAATGCGTACCCTATTTTATTTATCTTGCTTTTTTGTTGATGAAAATATTTTCTCAGAGGGCTTGCAAAACTAACCTCTGAATTTGGCGAAGGTATTGAAAAATACGCTATCCCTAAAAAGGTTCACGCCGCCAAATGTAACTTTTTTTAGGTGCACTTCTGAGTTCTTGACATATATCAAGGACACTTTACCTATAAGCATTTATCATCTCCAATACGATTGTGAATTTTATTACACTATTCAAGGAAAAAGAGAATGATGAAAAAACTGTATTTTGTTTTTGCGATATTAATTATCGCGGCCATGTCCTTATCGGCATGTGCGCCCACTGCATCCCCAGCAGAACCACAAGCTGAGGCTGAAGAAGCACCAGTTGCCGAGGAAGCTCCTGCGGCAGAAGAAGCTCCCGCTGCTGAGGAGGCACCTGTTGCAGAAGAAGCTCCAGCAACAGAGGAAGAAGCCCCTGTTGAAGAGGCTGAATTTGGATGGGATCAAGACTATATTACTGAAGTCCCACCGATTATGATGATTGACCCTTATTTCCAAATTTTTGGGCAGTCACAAGTTGGGGTTCCTTATACCTATGAAACTGCTGTCAAATTAGCGGGTCACTCATGTGGCGCGACAACGGGCGCATGGACAATTACCCGCAAGGCTCTTGAAGTGCTCTACCCCGGTGGAGAAACCCCTGTACGCGGTCAAATTCAAGTAGATGCCCCCGGCGCAGAAGATGAATGGTTCGTTGGTGTCTTTGGCGAAATCATTACTTATATTACTGGTGCTGCGCCCAAAACTGGTTTCATTGGTGCAGAGTTTGGACAAACGGACGATGTCTTTGTTCGCCAAAACAAAATGATTTACCCCGATGATCCAACCGGAACAGCCCCTCCAAAAATGGAGTGGATTTTTACACGCAAAGATACTGGCGCGAAAGTAGGCGTTGTATTCAATTTGATGGTAGTCACACCGCTCTCGACACCTGAACGCCAGGAAATGGGCAAGAAAATGGCAGCAGGCGAAGCTACTCCTGAAGAAGCCGATGACTATTACGAATACTGGAACGATAGAGCGGAATTTGTATTAGATAATGCAGATAGCCTCGATGGTTTCTTCACTGTCACCGTTTACGATGAAGGTACTGCAACAACCGCCTCTGCTATTGCCCCCACATCCCCAGATGACTTTGCATGGGACCAAGACTATATTACCGAAGTCCCCCCAATTATGATGATTGACCCATACTTCAGCATTTTTGGACAATCACAAGTGCCAGTTCCCTATTATTACGAAGAAGCAGCTAAAGTAGCAGGTCACTCATGTGGCGCGATAACAGGTGCATGGGAAATGACCCGTAAAGCCCTTGAAGCTCTTTACCCCGACGGAGAAATCCCTATGCGTGGTCAAATTGCTATAGATGCCCCCGGTGCAGAAGATGAATGGTTCCTCGGTGTCTTTGGTGATACGATGACCTTTGTTACTGGTGCTTCTCCACACACCGGCTTTAATGGTGCAGAATTCGGAAAAACAGACGATATCTTTGTGCGCCAAAACAAAATGCTTTACACAGAAGAGCCAACTGGAACTCTTTATCCAAAAATGGAATGGATTTTCACACGTCTTGATACTGGCGCAAAAGTGGGTGTGAAATATAATCTCGTTATCATCCTGCCAATCCCAACCCCTGGACGTATATCAATGGGTAAGAAGATGGCTGCGGGCGAAGCTACTCCTGAAGAAGCTACTGACTATCAGGAATACTGGAACGATCGAGCGATATTCACATTGGATAATTCCGATGTCATCGATGGCTTTATCACAGTAACTACCTACGAATAAAATTTACATATTAGCTAAGGACTTAGGAAAAACCATTAATAAGGCAAAGTTTGAATGATGTATGCTCCAAATATATAAGTTATTTAAATTCCATTCCTAAGTAAAGTCTAAGAAGAAGCGCAATTCAACAAATTGCGCTTCTTTTTTTTACGATTTGCCTTAAAGCAAAGCCTTTAAGTAACGATTGGGATAATATGCACAATAGAATTCCATCAGAAAGATTATTTCCATTTATTCGTATGCTCAGGAGGCATAAAAATGAAAGAAACTTCACAGAAAAACCGTACTATCATGTCTTGGTTGGCAATTGTGATTGGTTTGGTAATGGCTTATATCATTCCCTTCATGGTGCAAACATCCCTTGCTCGGGTACTTTTTCACCTAAACGTCCATATCGAAGAAGGCTTTCCCCTTTTCTCCAGCGGGCTACCACTCTTTGATTTCTTCTACTCAGCCTGGCAAGCGGTAATCTTCGCTGCTGGTGCTGCCCTGATTGTCATTTCGCAGGAAATCAAAAAAGGTACAGAATGGAGCTTCCCGCTTGCTCTAAGCCTTTTTGCACTGCCCTCCATTGGTGGCTTTTTCATGTTCCTCCCCTACGTTAGCTGGGTTCCAGGCTTCCCTCTACCAATGATTATTGCCTTTATCGGTCTAACAGGTTATTGGGCATTCATTTTCCTCCGCAAGGGAGAAACTTCTACCAAGTGGACACAAGCTGGCGCGTTAACCTTTATTGGTATGCTCATTACCCACGCTTTCACTATCGGCATCGGCGCACAGCGCACCATGGCAACTCGCATCACCTATCCTTTCTACCCCAATGACTGGACCTTCTGGCTCTTCCGCTGGGCAGGCGAAGTAAACTGGGTTGCTGTAATTTTCCTCTTTATGTCCATCCCTCTCATTGCTATGGGCAAACGCAAGGGCTGGTGGTTTGCAATTGTCCCCTCAATCACTATTTTGATGATCAACGTCCCAACTCAATTCTTCCGTATGAAAACATTGGATTATTTCTATGGATCCATTCTCGCCATCGGTGTTTTAGTCTTCATGTTCGTTCCGTACTTCCAAAAACGACTGATTACAGACGAAGACCTTGCTGAGTAGTCAATCAGGGGTAAGAGATCAGCGATTAGGGATCAGGAAACTGATCTCCTAATCCACTGGCCTACCACCTCAAAAGGAAATACAGATGAAAAACATAAAAAATAACCATAAACTCGGAGCTATTCTCTCCATAGTCGGCATCCTAACAGGATTGCTCATTCTCTTCCTTCTCGCTAACATCTATCAAGTCAATATTGATGGCAAAATCGCTGGCGAACGTCCTGACGAAGCTATCACTGTACAAATCGTCTTTGCCATGCTCAGTTGGGTAGGTGTCTCTGCCGGCGCACTCTGGGTTATGGTTCTTTACGGCTTCATCAACAAAGCCGATTGGGCTTGGGGGTTCGGCGTAGTTGCCGCTACCATCCAACTCCTCGCTGGCTTCTTCCCAATGATTCCCCCTGCCAGCATTGGTTTACCCATCCCCACCATCTGGGTTTTCTTGATAGCCCTCGTACTTTGGTTCGGAATGCTCCTCATCGGCGGTGTAGAAAACAAAATCATCATCTTTGCTTTCATCAGCGGGCTGGCTTACGTTCTCACCTATATTGACGGCGTTGGCGCCATCTCACGCTACCAAACTGAAGAAAAAGGATTTATTGCTTCGATGTATGCTATGTCACAATTTGTGAACTGGTTAGGTGCAATTGTCTGGGCATTCTTCATCTACGCACTGGTCAAAGGTAAGCCATGGATAATTCCCCTCGGCGTTTTCGCAGCAGCCATGTCCATGTTTGGCGGTTTCCCCGTCGGGCTTACTGATGTAATCATTCAAGGTCGCTTCTCTATGTTCCTCGTCGCCCCAATGATGGGTACAGCATTGCTGATTTATATGCTCATGCCCAGCACTACCAAAATGCTCGAAGAATGGATTGCTAAACACAACTAGAATGATAGGAGAGTCTGCGTGAAAGTAGATAAATATAATTACCCGATCATTATCATTACTACCCTCGTGGTCTGTACCGTAATCGCCCTTGCCCTCGGCTTGACACCAGCTCATTAGCACCTATCTGGTTTTTAGCATCTCCTCGTGAAAAGCCTCCAAAGGTCTTCTATACCTTTGGAGGCTTAGGGAACCCCTACACTTATGGCAAAAAAACAAAATAAAGAACGTAGTTCTATCACCAAAGTTCGCGGCATAATTCAGCGGATTTTTCTCTTCGTCACCCTCTTACTCGGTTTACGCCACATCATGCCGGGGCGCGAATCAACAGGCGGCGCATTTGACGTATTCTGCCCGATGGGCGGCATTGAAACTTTTTTTCGTTATATCACTACGGGGGAAACGCTCAAGACTACGAACTTGCTCAACTTTGCTGTACTAATCGGTGTTATTGGGGTCTCTCTACTTTCAGGACGTTCCTTCTGCGGCTGGATGTGTCCACTTGGCACATTGCAAGATATGTTTGCGGGCTGGGCACGTCGCTTGAGTAGCGGAGGCAAGCGTCATATACGCGGGAAACAAAGCAAAGCGAAATTCCCGATGGAATTACCTCCCAAAATTGATAAATATGCCCGCTATCTTAAATATGTCGTCCTTTTGGTCGTACTCATCGCCAGCATGTGGACGGTTTATCCCCCTCTGCGGGAGATTTGCCCTGCTCGTGCGGTATTTAGCTTTCAACTCACGCCGCTTCTTGCCAGCGTCTTATTAACATTCATCATCACCTCGCTACTCATTAAGCGATTTTGGTGCAAATATCTCTGCCCACTGGGTGCATTCTTAGCAATTACAAATAAATTTGCTCCCTTACGAGTAACTATCGACAAAAACAACTGCACCAGTTGTGGTCGCTGTGAAACAGAATGCCCTGTAGACATCCCCGCTATACCTGATAATATGCGCAGTCTGGAATGCATACAATGTTTGGAATGTGTAGAGACTTGCGCCGTTGAAGATACGGTTGTGTTGAAGTTGGGATAACTAAAAAATGCCCTAAATCAAAAAAGCGGAGCTAAACAGTTCCGCTTTTTTTGTTCTTCGTGATTATTAGACCATGCTTTTGGCAAAGGCTCTCCAGTATTTACGGATAACTTTATAAGCCCATTTCCAGTGAAGATAGGAGTGTAGTATTGCCGCCTGAAGCATGATGATGCCACTCCAAGTGTGGATTATGTTCCAAAGGGGGAGACTGAATAACCACATTGGGTCAGGTGCATGGGATTCATGAGATGCACCAGGTATTAAAAGAAAATATAAGCCACTGATAGCCAAAATTAATGCACACAAACCAATTAATATATTGATTTGCAGATTAAATTTAGCGTTAGAACTCATTTTGGCTTTCCCTACGAACATCTTTGCAGAGCGTTTGCTCATATTGACAAACCACTTCCAATGTAGGGGGATATGCATCGCTCCCAGAGCGAGGACGGCTACGCTTGCCCAGACGTGAATATCACTCCAAGTGTGGCGTTTAAATAAAATTATCACGCCATAGAGCGGGTTGCGTCCACCCTGATAGCCGCCTATCGGCAAGAATAAAAAGTATATGCCCGATAAGGCTGTGATCATGCCACCTATAAACAATAAGCTGTCTATGATTAAATTGTTGCGAGTCTGAGGGGGGACAATTCTTTTTGTGGTCATTTTATATATCTCCAGAAAGAAGATTTTTATGGGAAAAATGTATCTGCTACCGAATGCTCAAGATCAGTGCATTTATTTTCTTTATACAAGTTATATATAAGAATATTATCACAAATATATAAAGATTTTGTAAATTTTATTTGCTGTATTCACAGCTCCGGGGATATTTCTTAAAAAACACTAATCGAATCCGCATTGACATCTTTCAGCACAAGCGATATAGTTAGTTTCACAAACTAACTATATCTCAATCAGAAAGGAGAGAGTTTTTGGAAATAACAAAAGATACTCGTGTATCTGAAATACTCAAGAAATATGGTGATATTGCAGAAGTTATGGAGGTTTTTGGTGTAAAACGTGTTGGCGGTTATTCGCTACGCGCTTTTATTGCAAAAATGATTTCTGTGCAGACAGCTGCACGCGTTCACCGTGTACCCCTGAACGAATTTTTGAATATTCTGAACAAAGCAGTATCCAATAAAGAATAGACCTCTTGCATAAGTGCTCCCTGCACCGAGGACAGCGCAGGGAGCATGGATAATATAGACTTTTGCAAGAAGTCGAATAGAAAGGAAGAGACTATGGACAATAATCTTGAAGAAACTGCAAATAGATTTCTGAGACTATCTCGTCGCCTACGTCGTCTGGGTTCAGAGGATTCACAATTGGAGACTGAGATAACCTCCCCATCTCACTTGGCTTTGATTGAGTACGCAGGTAGCAACCCCAATTGCGGCGTACAAGAAATCGCAGAAGCCTTAGGCCTCTCAACGCCAACGGTGAGCATTAGCGTGCGTCAGCTAGAAAAAAGCGGGTTGATGACACGCAAACCCGACCCCACGGATGGTCGCGCTGTTCAACTTTCACTTACAGTAAAGGGCAAAGAAATCCAAGAAAATGTACGCTCTTTTCATTGTCAAAAATTCCAAAAACTTTTGAGCGGGTTAGATCCCGAAGAAAGAGAAAATTTAGTAAGACTGCTTGAGAAAGCTCTCGATGCAGCAGAAAAAGAATCTTAAGGAGAAATAAAATGACTAAACTCTTGAACCGATGGTTACGAAGAATTCACCGCTGGCTGGCAGTTCCAACTGCCATTTTAATCCCGATAGCAATCGTTATCAAATTTTCTGGCAAACCCGAATGGCAGGTAATACTGAAACAATTTGAATCGATTCAATCTTTGTTGATGCTTGTATTGGCCATTAGTGGAGCTTATTTGTACCTAATTCCCTATATTGTCAAAGCACAACGCAAGAAACGCAAGAAAGCAGAAGCTCTTAAAGTCAGTTAATGAAACTTGTTGATAGACTCGTAAAAGTATCTAAGAAACCCCTCTCGCCAAAAAATAATTTTCTGGCGAGGGGGCTTCCTGTTTTCGTCTTCTTTATTTTTTTCCCCACGCTCTTTTTTGTCCTCCCCAACTTTGTATTGGACGCATGGCTTGATTTGCCAAAAATTGCCTCGCCAATTTTTGGAGGGGTGATGATTTTATTAGGCGTTTTCTTTTTACTCTGGACCCTCAAAGCCCAAAAAGAGATAGGAAAAGGAACTCCGATGCCTTTAATGGCGACTCAAAAATTGGTTATCCAAGCCCCCTATTCTTTTACGCGTAATCCGCTTGCTTTTGGAATCATCAACTTTTATTTCGGAATTAGCATTGCACTTGGCTCGATTAGTTCGATGGTTATAATTCTGATTTTCTCTACCTTGATTTTGCTCTATATCAAAAATATTGAAGAGAAAGAATTGGAACAAAGATATGGTGCAGATTATCTTGCTTATAAAAAAATCACACCTTTCCTAATTCCAAAAAGAAGCAACAAATGAAAAGAATTAAAATTGCAACCATTCTTTCTTTCGTTATAGGAGCGATGGCAGTCTTCATTGGCGTACGCGTGGCATTTCTTGGACAAAAAATGCCCTACTACGTTATCGGATGGTTGCCCGTCTACAACCTTGTTTTGGGCTTGCTGGCTGTTTTCCTCAGCACGATACTAATCTGGAAAAACTCCCGCTTAGCACTCCCCATCTCTGTTGCAACCCTCGTCAGCCATAGTGCCGTGACATTATTTCTGCTGATTTCCTATAACGGCACAGTTTCTATATTTAGCCTTATCGCAATGGCTATCCGAATAGCAACTTGGATTATCATCATCTCACTCTTGAGAAAAGAAACTTAGAAGGCTCGCTATGACCAATGCAAGCGAAGTAAAAAACTTATCAAAACACTACCCTACGACAGGCTCAGGGCAAGCTTTCCTCACGGTGAGCAAAGTTATCTTCAACAGTGAAAAAGGAGAACTTAACCTGTGAAAGAAGAATATATTTCCTCAGCAAAAATTTACGACCCAATGCTCTATTTTGCCCTAAACCCCATCCGATTAACTGTGCTTGAAGAGCTTTCCCAACACAAAGATAGTGCTATTTTAGATTTATGTTGCGGGACAGGTAATCAACTTAAATTACTCTCAAAAAACGGATTCAAAAACCTACATTGTCTTGATCTCTCAGAATCAATGTTAAGGGTAGCCAAAAAAGGCGAACATTCTATAGAAATTTATTTCGAAGATGCTACGAAAACAAGTTTTGATGACGACACATTTGATATTGTAATGCTCAGTTTTGCAATTCATGAAAAAAATCGAGAAACTCAAGAGAAAATGTTGGGCGAAGCATATCGGATTCTTAAAGAAAATGGCACTATTCTTATCGTTGATTTTTCTTTCGATGAAAAAACAACAAAACTTGGCAGAATAGGGATAGATTTTATCGAACGAATTGCCGGAGGCGAACATTATCTTAATTTCAAGAAATATATCGCCAACGATGGCTTGACAAGTCTAATCAAAGCAGATAAGTTTGAACTCGTTAAAGATAGTAGAAAAGCGTTTAATGGTGTGACTATATCGACCTATCAAAAAATATAAAACCTACTTTCCCTAAAACGAGCCAAATACTACATAAAAGAAAGAATTATTTTGAAACCTATTTCTTATAGCAAGCAATCAAAGAAGCTACTCTTTACTACCTTTAACTGTGCCAAGTCACAATTGATTCCACTTCAAAATCTAAAAAATGCCCATAACGACGATTTGATTATGGCATTAACTGGTCTTGCTGGCGGAATTTTAAATAATGGCTCTACCTGCGGTGTGGTAATTGGCGGAGCCATTAGCTCTGCCGCGATTAGAGATAAAGAATTAGCAGGAAAGTGGACAGTTGAAGATGAAGTTCAACTTTTAAATGAAATAAGGGAAGATATTTCCTGGTTTGAGAGTAAATTCAACACATCGCTCTGCCGCGAAAGAGAAGAGCTTAACTATCAAAGAATTACCGCACTGGGGTTGCTCAATCCACAAAAAGCGAAAGGATGCGTTGCTCGCGCCAATAAAAGCATGGCGTACTTTGTTGAGAAATACAATGCTGATTCTAAACCCCGAAAGGTTTCTGAAAACACCCGAAAGAAGCATGATGCTGGAGGGAAAAGAAATCATTTTAATCTCGAATCACATGAGAAATCTTTTGGGGTTAAAGAAACCTGCGAACATTGCGCACAAAAAGTACTCAAAGAAATTAGAGAAGAAACAGGTATTGGGAACGAAGAACTAGAGCGAATATCTGTGGCTTTAGATGGCGGTATAGGGTTATCTGGTGGCGGATGTGGTGCGCTCTCTGGCGCGCTCATGGCTCTTGGCCTCAAATACGCACTCGACACCAAAAACACAGACCCAGCCAAGCTGAAAAACATCTACAGAGCTATGGATTCAGAGTTTTTCAACAAATCAAAAATTTTAGTTGATAAATTTATCAACGAATTTGAATATTTTGAATGTTCAAGAATTACGGGTAAAAAATTTGAAAATTGGGATGCGTTCAGCAAATTTCGGAACAGCTTATCCTGCAATAAAATCAATCAGTTTTTGGTAAAAGAAACACTTGAAATTATGACTTTCAAGGAATAATTTTGGAGACAAGACCCATTATGACCAATGCAATCGAAGTAAAAAACTTAACGAAATACTACCCTGCGACAGGTTCAGGGCAAGCTTTCCTCGCTGTGGATAAGATCAACTTCACCGTTGAAAAGGGAGAAATCTTCGGATTTCTCGGACCAAACGGTGCAGGAAAATCAACCACACAGCGAATGTTGACCTCCCTGCTCACGCCCAGCGAGGGGCAGATTCGCATTTTGGGACACGATCTCGCTCACGACGCGTACCCAGCTAAGGGTCAGATCGGACTCGTTCCAGAAGAATCGAATGTTTACACCGAGCTAACGGCTTGGGATAATCTGATGTTCACCGGTCGCCTTTATCGCATGTCAAAAGATGATCGAAATGCCCGTGCCGAAGAATTGCTCAAAATCTTCGGGTTATGGGAGAAAAAGGATGTCAAAGCCGAAAACTTCTCGAAGGGTATGAGACGCAGATTAAGCATTGCGATGGCAATCATCCACAAACCTGCGTTGCTTTTTCTCGATGAACCAACACCTGGATTAGATGCCCAAAGCGCACGCGCCATTCAAAAAATCATCCGTCAACTCAGCAAAGAAGGCACAACGGTTTTCATCACCACACATCAAATTGAAGAAGCGAACCAACTCTGTGACCGAGTGGCGATTATCAATCAAGGCAAAATTGCCGTGATTGATACCCCCGAAAAACTTAAACAAACTTTTCAGCAAGTGCAATCTGTAGAAATTGCCTTCACGGGAACCCCAGAAGGGATAAAAGAAAAACTCACCGCACTTCCCGAAGTTAGTTCAGTAATAAAAATTGGCGATAAATGGCGGCTTTATAATGATGCTCCACCTATATTATTGCCCCATTTGGTGAAATTTGCTGAAGAAGAAAATCTAAGCATTCTTAGCCTCAACACCTTAGCCCCCAGCCTTGAAGATGTTTTCCTGCAAATTACAGGACAAGAAGTTGGCACAATTAAAGTGCCCCCCAAGCCAAATAAAAAACGCCGCAAAGGAGGCAAACGATGAAAAACTTTTCACGCATCTCCGATGAGTTCGCCCAAGCCTGGACAGTCACACTAAAAGACATCAAAGTTTATTATCTACGCCCAGGCATGATTATGTTTGGCTTCTTAATGCCATTTTTCATGTTTTTCTCCTTCTCTGTGCGCCGCGAAATGGCGGCAGGAGAAGGCATGTCACGCCTACTTGCTCTCACAATCTTCTTCACCGCCGCCGCCGCAGGTCCCTTCATTATTCCTACCGAACGGCGTATGGGCACTTATGACCGCCTGCTAGCCGCGCCGATGTCGCTTATCACCCTACTTCTTGGCAAAATCGCTGTTGGCGCATTTTTCGCCATCGCAGTTGCCGCGGTAGCGTCCTTTGTTGGCATTGTCTTTCTAAACGGCACAGTTGCCCAGCCTGCGCTTATGGTTCTCGGCATAATTATGGGTGCGTTCACATTCTCGGCAATGGGGCTAATCTTTGGCTCTATCCCCACCAGCAACCCAGGCGATGTGCAAATGCCCAGTACGCTCATTCGTTGGGTGTTGCTCTTCATCAGTGGCGTTTTCATTCCCCTCGCCGATATGTCGCCGGTCGCACGCGCGGTCTCGTATATCTCCCCGCTCACCTATGCGCAAGATTTAATGAACCACGCCGTTTTAGGGATGGGAGAACTCAACCTATGGCTCGACATCATCGTTCTCTTCGTCTCGGGCATTCTCTTTCTTTTGCCATCCATCAAGCTCCACAAACGTGGTCGTGTGCTTGGGTATTAATGTAGATGTGCGTTGCATCTGCCTTTGGATGCGCTACATATCGGGTCTAAAATAACCCAAACCGCAACGCATTTTTGAAATGCAATGTAGCTCTATCACTCTATTTTTTCGATGGAAGATTGAACCATCTGCTTGAAAATAAACGAATACGATCCCCTCAACATCTGGGGGGATTTTTTCATTAACCGCGGTAGGTGCGTCCGTACTTTGGGCTGGGTCACGTTTAACCAGCATCTGTTTGAAGACGCACAAATCTGCCCACAACGAAAACAATCCTAAAACACGAACGATATTAGACCTCTTGCATAAGTGCTCTAGCCGCCGTCCTCCGCGGCGTATTTTAGAGAAGCCTGCGCCGAGGGCGGCGCAGGGAGTGTAGAAAAAACGAGCTTTTTCAAGAGGTCTATTTTCATAGACTCTATCCAAAATATTCTTTACTAAACCTTTACAAAAATCATAAAGAAAGTTTATCTACCTTCTTTATACTAAATATCTAATATAAAATAAAAACGGGCTTCAAAAAAGCCCTAGGAGAAGATAATGAAAAAGAAAACCCTTATAATCACATCCGTGCTCATAATGAGCACATTACTCTTTAGTGCTTGTCAACCATTAACACCTGTTGCTTCTGCCCCTGAAGACAATCCTTCTAGTGCAGAGGTTTCTAAAACATCTGTTGAGAATGTGCAAAATACAGAGGGCGACAATATGCCCAAAAACGAAAATGCTGAATATCAAAATGAAGGCGACGGTCACAGTCAACAGGGCAATGGCCACAGTGATGAGATGGAGAGCCAAACACCGAGTTACGCCATTGGAGAAATTAGCCAAGCAGAAGCAGATGGTTTAGCCTTTATGCGTGAAGAAGAAAAACTTGCACGTGATGTTTATCTAACCCTCTATGACCAATGGGGACTGAGACTTTTTAGCAATATAGCGGCTAGTGAACAGACTCACACAAATGCAGTTAAGGGCTTATTAGAAACCTATGAAATTACGGACCCTGTAACAGACGATACAATTGGTGTCTTTAGCAACCAAGATTTGCAAGCCCTTAATGACCAATTGGTTGAAATGGGTAGCACATCTCTTGTAGAGGCTTTGAAAGTCGGTGTAGCCATTGAAGAGATTGATATTCTCGATTTGATCGAATATATTGAGGGTACAGAAGAAGAAAATATTGAATGGGTTTATGAAAATCTGTTGGCTGGCTCTGAAAACCATCTGCGTGCATTCGTCTCTCAGCTAGAGGCTCAAACAGGTGAAACTTATGTGCCACAATATCTCTCACAAGAACTTTACGACTCCATTATAAGTGCAGAAAATGCACGTGGTGGGAACGCCGGTAAAGGGAATGGAGGGAATGGAGGCAATGGGAATGGAGGCAATGGGCGTGGTGGAAATGGCGGTGGGCGCGGAAATAAATAACGGTTTTTTATGATTGAAACCCTCACTCGAAAATAAAAAAAAGCCTTCTCAAAATTTTGAGAAGGCTTTTTTCGTTAATCACATCAGATGCGTCCCATATTTTCGGCTTGGATGCTGGCAAATTGCTCAAGACAGATAAATGTCCCTGTAAGGGTATCAAGCCTAAAACGCGCGGGAATCGGCATATCATCCTAAAAACTCATCACCATTTCTTCAAAGAAGGGTTATAATTGTTAAAGTCCAGCTGTGATATATATCGCAGTGTCAGCTTTGAAAATCTATTATTAAATGACCGGTTTTCATCTCACCCACCTTATTAGGAGAATGTATTATGATGCTTAACTTTGACGGAGCAATTCTTTTGCTTACCGGATTGACCGCTGTATATGCTATTTATCGTCTTTGGGGACGCTACAGCGTAGAGAAAAATCTCTATGATATTTATTATATGGCGATGATGGCTGTTTTGTTCGTTTCTGGCGTTTTGTTAATTTTATTTGGTTGGGGACTTTTAGCTTCACCTTTGATTTTAACAGTAACAACTTTGATGCCACTAGCTCTTTCATTGGGCTTGGTAGCACAATTTTTGCCTAAATACCAGAAAGCGTATACCATCTTTGCTGTGATTGGTTTTCTTGCCATTGCTGTCACCAGCCTTGGTAATATGTCTGCAAAAAGCATTGCCGTGCCTGTTTTTCATGGCGTAGCTGGTTTACTCATTGTTGGAATTCCTCTCAAACGCTGTCTTAAAGACAATGCCCCTAAAGGTTTTGGTCTAATTGGTCTTGGCGGCATTTTGATTTCTCTCGGCGGTATGGCTTTGGCTTTCTTGAACGCTGGGAAACAACTTCTTTTCTTTAGTGCCGATGTTGTGATGATGATACTAGCCCCACTACTTCTCTTAATGGCTCTTGCTTTCACTTTTGGGTTTATGAGAGACATCAATAAAGATAAATAATTATCTTTTCATTAGTAAAAACCGCAATTCTTTCTCATAAGGAACTGCGGTTTTTTTTATCAAAAATTTTAAGAAAAAATGCCCCTTTCTAAAATTTAGTAACGAGGCTGTTATCGCTTTTCAATTTATGCAACGAAGGAGATACGATGTCTGAAGAAAATAAAGAAACAAATTTGGTTATATCTGGATTAAAGTTTAGTGGTTCCGAAATGGCTGAGGCTTGTGGTGAAGAAAAAAACACCCAGCTGGCTATAGGTCTCTTGGCCTTTTCAGTCTTACTTACTACAGTTCTTGCCTTTTTTTACGGCAATGGTGGCAACAGTGGCTTTGGTAGAGATGGTTATATGGGCTGGCAAGCGGCTCTTGCCGAACTGGGCAGTGCCACACTTGGCACCTTCCTAAGTGCGTATGTGATGACTTTTACCATTCGTGCTTTCAAGGTAAAAATCACCTATCCTGAAACCTTAAGGCTTTATGGTGCCGCCATTATTTGGACTATCATAGGGACTATTTTCAGCCTAATCCTTAATCTTGGCGTAGACCTTGGCATTGTTGGGATGATAGCTGGCATAGGGCTATGGCTTGCTTATAACTTTGCGCTCATGTTTGGGCTTGCGGCATATACTAAAATCAAGCTCTGGAAAGCACTTCTTACAATCATTCTCACATTTATCGTCGTCTTTATCGCGATCATACTATACGGCGTAATTTTCGGTGCCATTTTCTAGACTAAAACAGTAAAAAATACAATTACTTAAACTGAGTGTTTAAAAACTAGACACTCAGTTTTTTTTTACAAGCTGTCTTTCAAAAAGATTTGCCTTTTAATAAAGATAATTATGCTAACCCATGCTATCTTTATTAGGTATTAGTCGTGCTCTAGAAAAGCATCATTCTATATTATATGGAGAAGTGAAATATGAAAGAATTTTTAGGAAAACGTTTCGAGTACCTCTTCCGCTCCACGAAAGGCTTAACCCTTGTAGCAATTGCATTGGTTGCCATCGTGACCGGAATTTGGGGTACGCTCTCAGGACCTATGGTCGAGTGGGGCGTTCGAGACATCATTGTCAATACCCTCGGCATGGATATAATCCCCGCCGATCGTGAAGGGCGCATTATCATGCTCTACCACACCATCGCGATGACCATCATAGCCATCGAGGTTTATTTCATCACTGAAGTCCTCCCTATGAAACGCCGGGAGCAAGTCAGCATCAACGCAGTAATAACCATTGGTTATATGCTCGCATTGTTTTTCGGTTTAGGCTTTGCTTATTTCGGACACAATTACGCTTTTCATGGACTTTTCCTTGTTGGGCAGACTTTGATTTTCTCTGCTGGGCTCATGTTACTCGCCGCAATCTGGCCCTGGCAAGAGAAATATCTTTTACCCGAAGGGTCCCCTTACGCACGCTCTAAAAATGGCGTAGATTTGGAACGCGTTGCCTTCTTTGCTATGGCGGCAATGACTTTGACCTCATCCATCTGGGGTGCCGTAACTGGCTCCTATTGGGGTAATGGACATGAGACCTTCTTAGGTGAAGATATTATTCGGCACCCTGGTCATACCGCTTTGCAAAAAGCCATTATCGGACATTTGCACATTATGGTCTCTTTGGTTGCTTCCGCAATCACTTTAATTGTCGGCAGATGGCTTGATTTCAAAGGCAAATTGCACAAATGGGGTATACCCTTGGGCATTTTCGGTATTATTGTTCTCACTATAGGTGCTCTTTCCATTGTATGGTTCACTTGGGCACATAATATCATTTATGTTGGTGCAGTCTTTATTATGATGGAAGCCCTGTTCTTCGTGATTTACTCATGGGATATGTTAATTAGAACAGGCACAGCACATATTGAAAAACCAACATTCTTCCAGAAAATGGGTGCCTTATTTAGCGACCCGCTCAAATTCGGCGTTGGCTGGCAAATGGTTTTCATGAACTTTACCGTCAGTGGCGTTGGTATCTTCTTGGCTATTCGCTTGGACAAAGTATTCCGTGTATGGCCCCATCGTGAAGAACGTATCACACTCACTGGGCACTGGCATGTCTTAGCCGCTTTAATAGCAACCATTATCATTCTATATTACGCCGACCTTTCAGGTCTTAAAGGGAAAACACGTAAATGGTTTGGCTGGATAGTAATCATCGCCTCCGACATCGCTTTTGCAGGTGCAACCATCTTCTCGATGAAACGTCTTTTTGTAGACGCATCCAACCAACAAACAACTGTCAACAATACAATGTTGATGATAGAGTTTGGCTTAGGCATCATTCTCGTCCTATTCGCACTCTTTATGATTTGGCGACTTTATGATCTCTTCCAAGATGATGGTCTCTGGACAAAAGAACTCAAAGAAGAAAAACAATTTAACACTAAAAACGAAATAGAAGAACAAAAACAAAAACTAGCTGAACTAGAAAAAACCTTAAAGGAGGCAGAATAATGAAAAAGCTCATCTTTAGTCTAATACTCCTTGTCTTTTTGATAACTGCTTGTCAAGCAACACCCCTTACTCAACAAGTCCCTCCACCCTATATCGACACAGGTATAGACCCCGAATCGTGGGCAACCATTCCTGCGGGCAAATTCCCTCTTGGGCAACAAAGCGTCATGACCGATATTGATTATGATTATGAAATGATGGTCACCCACGTCACCGTTGAACAATATGCGAATTTTCTAAACGAAGCTTTCGCCTCTGGTGATATTCAGATGGGCGAAGTTGATATTGCAGTTGATGATCGTGACCTTATCTGGACAGAAAAAGGCGTAACTGGTTATTACGAAGGCGACGACTACGATGGCTATAAACACGAAGAAGAAGTTTTAGCCGAAGACAAAATCCTTATCCCCTTCCCTAACTCAACTCTACGCTTAACTCGCGAGGGAGATACCTTCACAGCCATCCCTGGCTACGAAAATCATCCCATGACCATGGTCACTTGGTTTGGAGCCAACACTTATTGTGAATACTATGATTACCGCCTTCCCCTCGAGCTTGAATGGGAAAAAGCCTTCCGCGGCACAGAAGTTAACGACAAGAGTGATGGAATCCCCTTCCCATGGGGCTATGAATTTCAACAAAACAACGCCAACTACTACGCATCATTTGACATTTATGAAGAGATGTACGGTAAATTAGGCAGCACCACCCCCGTTGGTTTCTATAATGGTCAAACATATAGTATTGATGGCTACGGAGATTACGAAACCATCGACTCCCCCAGCCCCTATGGACTATACGACATGGCAGGCAACGTCTGGCAATGGGCGGGAGACAACCATTCCAACCAACACTATCGTCACCTCCGTGGCGGCTCATTTATGACCTACGAAATAGATTTACGCAATTGGAAAGAAAATGGCGTAGCTCCCTATCACTACGATCCTGATGTAGGCTTCCGCTGTGCAAGATAACTAGACTTTTAAAAAGGGCGAGATTGAATCTCGCCCTTTTTTGTCCGACTTGCCTTATAATCGGAATAAAAAACCGCAACGAACCTGACCTCAACTTGAGAGCCCTAATCATCATTATCTCAGCGTAAACAAATCAAACAGACATCAGAAAACCGGTGCACCAGAAATGAAGAACACTGTTTTAAAAATCTACTAATTTACGGGTCTACCAATATGAATAAAATCAAAGACAAACTCCGTCTCTACACCCCTCTCATCAAAAGCCTCCAAACCGCCTTGCTTCTTATCACAGGGCTTGCTGGCTATATGAGTGCGCGTTGCCCCGTCACCACGCGCCCCACAATGCTTGGGCTTGCCCTAAGTCTCTTCCTCACCATCAGCGGAAGCACCATTCTCAATATGTGGTACGACCGTGACATAGACGCAAAAATGGGACGCACAAGCAAACGCCCGCTCCCCGCTGGCAAAGTAGACCCCACCGAAGTCCTTCTTGTTGGTCTCTTTATTTCTATTCTCGGAGTTGGCATCGGCTTAGCCATGGACATTCTCTACGGCATCATCATTTTTGGTGGTATCTTCATAGACGTAGTTATTTACACCATCTGGCTCAAACGAAAAACCGCATGGTCAATTGTCTGGGGTGGCATCTCTGGCGGAATGCCCATCTTAGCTGGGCGAGCACTTGGCATTGGTGGCATAGATTGGATAGGCATCGCCCTCATGCTTGCCATCCTCTTCTGGATCCCCACTCACATCCTCACCTTCTCCATACGCTATCGCAAAGATTATGCAGCCGCTGGCGTTCCCACCTTTCCCTCCACTTATGGAGATAAAGTTACACAAATTATCATCGCTATATCTAGCGTTCTCGCGGCACTTGCCATTGGCATTGCCGCCTACGGCATCGGCACAAATTGGGGCTTCTTACGCCTCATGGTGGTTCTCTCTGGCGGCTTACTTGCACTTGCCATTACCAGTGTAATCAAGCCTTCTGAAAAAGTTAATTTTGGGCTTTTCAAATACGCATCACTTTATATGCTTAGCTCAATGATTTTATTAATGTTCTAAAGGTAACGCAACATTTATGTTGCAAATGCGAGATAAATCTCGTATTACGTTTCAAGGAAAAATAATAATGAAAAAAATCTCAATCCTCGACCGAATTCTCCTTCTCGTTACAGGGCTACTCGCCGCCTACCAAATCGTTGTAGGGATTGATAAAGCAGGAACGCTCGCTACGTGGGCATACACCATAGCCTTTGGCGTTTTACTGGTAGCGGGCTTGCTCATCATCATTATGGGATTTGAAATTCTCGATAGCCCATTGGTGGTCATTGTTTCTACCATTATCCCCCTAACCCTTTCATTGGGACTTGTCTCTGAATACCTGCCCCAATATGAAACTGTTTATCTAATTTTTACTATAGTCGGATTTCTCTTCATTATCTTCACTCGTTCGGCAAAAAACAAAGCTCTTAAAGTTATCCCCGTTGCCTCAGTTCACGGCATTGCTGGCATGACTATCTTTTTGCTACCCATTATTTTCAGTATTCAAGGCAAAGCCCCTGCCGGATTTGCTTGGGTCGGGATTGGTGGTGCGTTGATTGGCGTAGGCGGTTTATTGCTTACTTTTTTGAAATCAGGCAAAGCTATTCTTTCTAAAGAAATGATATTAACTGTACTCCCTGCTTTACTTTTGCTGATGACAACGGCTTTTGTGGTAGGTTTTTCAGCAGGATAAAGCGCAACATCAAGATTCTGTTTGTTGACAGAACGCAAGCCCAAAACGCGCGCGATGCGGTTCTTCATCCCATAAAAACCCCAAGATATGTCTTGGGGTTTTTATTTTAAGACGAAAATCATTTCCATCGGGCAATCTGATATTGTAAAATGCCTCTGTCTATCCACTCATCTTAATCATAAGGAGATAAAAAATGGGTAAATTTCTACGTTTTATCGGTATTCTCTTCATGGGGTTAACCTCTGCGCTCGTTTTGCTTAGCGGCGTTGGGACAACTTGCGTTGCTCTTGATGCGACACAGTATGAAGGCATGGAGGCTATTGCACAATTTCAATGGCTCTATATCATCTATGTCCTTGCTTTTGTGGCTCTGGGTATTATGGGGGTTCGGGCAACTATCTCTCTTGTTCGTGGAAAAGAAAATGCCTATCGTGATTCTATAATAGTCCTTGTGCTCTCATTGGTCGTTGGTGCTATTCACATGGCAACTTCGAGAGCATTAAGAGACGGTGGCTCATCTATGCCTCTTGATTTTATCGTTTATGCGGTAGTTTTCACGCTGATTATTTTCTTGCTTTTTGGTATTCCCAAAGTCAAGCAAATGGTCGGATTTGGAGAAGGTGGCAGTAATGGCAAAACCGCCGCAGGCGGAATGACGGCTATTGTGATGGGGATGCTTGTCTCCAGCGTACAAATGTGGGCAGGACCTACACATATTTTTGATGGCGTTAACCTTGCCGATGCTTTCCATACTCAAATGATGATTGGCGGTGGGATTCTTTTCTTAGTTGGCTTAGGTATGTTCGCCTACGCCGCGCTAAAGAGCACACCTGTGGCGGTATCACAAGAAAACGGTGTTTCTGCCTAACTCTGTTTCTTAACAAAAAAAGTCCCAAAGCATTCTGCTTTGGGACTTTTTTTGTGTAAAACGCGATAATTGCATTGTGCCTTTGAGAAAAATGTAGGCTCACAAAAAACACGTACACAACGCTATGGTGATACAATTCATTCGCATTTTAATAATAATCTATTACGGACCTTAGTATGAACAAAATAAATTCTCTAATAACTTTCCTCCAATCCAAACGAGGAGAAATGAAGAAAAGTCGTTTTAAAATCTGGTTGCGAGCTTTTCTTCTCGTTCAATTTTCCTTTTTCTTCAGCATTCTTTTATACCGAGATATTGCAGATGGCTATTTCACTTGGAAATGGGTTGCGCTAACGATTCTCGTTTTCATTCCCGTCGGCTTTCTGATGAGCCTTCTTGTGCCGATGAAAGGAAATCTCGAAGTTAAAGCAGTCACTCTCTCTATAGATAAAATTTACCTTGTACTAATTTGGGTTTTGGTGATTGCAAAGGTGCTCTTTAGCTATGTCTTCGATTTAGTAACTCTTTCTGATGTGATTATGTGCATCATTATCGGCATTATGGGCGGGCGTTTGGGTGGAATTGGTCTCCGAGTGCGCAAGCTTAAAATTGAAAATAATCTTCTTGAAAAACAGGGCTAACTATATAACTTTTTAAGCGGTTTAAACATAAATAAACCCGATAATCGCTCCCACATGAATGTAAACATCCATGCTCAAAGCTGAAACCTGCTAAAGCAGACTCTTCTCAACCCCCATCAGCACGGGCGTTAACGCCCGTGCGGAACAGCTTCTTCAAACTATCATCTGGCTAAAAATAGCACAAAGAGTTATCATAAGATAAGGTCAGAACGGGGAATACTTTATATACTTACTGAAAATACTCTTCACTAAAAAAGGAAAAATTATGGAGAAAAAATTCTATGCAATTGGCGCATTTCTTGCTGGCTTGGCAGTCGCTACCGGCTCTTATGGCGCACACGGTTTACAAAAAATCGTCCCTATCGAACGAGTTCACACTTGGGAAAAAGCCGTTCGTTACCAAATGTTTCATGCCTTTGCGCTTTTCGCCGTCGTTTGGGCAATGACACAATGGATAGATCAGGCTAAAACACTCAAAGCGGCTGGCTGGTCTTTCATCGCCGGGACGGTTATCTTCTCTGGCAGTGTTTATATCCGCGTTTTCACTGGCGATTTAGAAACCGCGTACACCACCTTGCTTAATCCCGCATATATCACGCCCCTTGGCGGCGTGCTGATGATTGTCGGCTGGGGCTTGTTGATGTGGGCGGCATTGAAAGCAAAGGGGTAGTAATTTCTAATCAGTATTCGGTGTTCAGTTTTCAGCCGCGATGTTCTGCATCGCGGCTTTTTCCTTTAACATCGTCTTGACAAAGCCCTCCACATCCTATACCCTCTAAATCATATTTATCACAACCAAAAAGTTTTTCTCCGTGAAACTTGTACTGAGTTGTGTCGAAGTATCCGTGCAACTCCGTGTACAAAAAAACAAAAAACATGAAACTCACCCAAGAACAAAACTCCACCATCAACGCCCCCCTCGACACAAAAATCTACCTTAGCGGCATAGCAGGGAGCGGCAAAACCACAGTCGGCGTAGAGCGAATGCGCCACCTGCTCCAGCGCGGTGTATATGGCGAGAGCATTCTCGTCCTCACGCCCCAGCGCACCCTCCAAGCACCCTATCAAGAAGTTTTGCAAAGCCCCGAAATTGGCGCAGGTGGGCAAGTGACCCTGGCTACAATCGGTGGTCTGGCGCGCCGCATGGTCGATCTCTTTTGGCCCCTTGCCGCCGAACCAGCCGGCTTTGCCCATCCCGACCAGCCGCCCACCTTCCTCACCCTCGAAACCGCCCAGTATTATATGGCGCACATCGTCCGCCCGCTACTCGATGAGGGATATTTCGAGTCCCTCACCATCAACCGCAATCGCCTTTATAGCCAAATTATCGACAATCTCAACAAAGCCGCCGTGGTCGGCTTCCCCCACACGCGCATCGGAGAGCGTCTCGACCGCGCCTGGTTTGGCGATCCATCTCAACGCCGCATCTATGCCGACACCCAAGATTGCGCCAACCGTTTCCGTACCTACTGCCTTGAGAATAACCTGCTCGATTTCTCCCTTCAACTCGAAATTTTCTACGAAACCCTCGCCCCGCATCCCCTCGTCCGCGAGTATCTCAGCGATACCTACCGCCATCTCATCTACGACAACGCCGAAGAAGATATGCCCCGTGCCCACGACCTAATTTTAGAATGGATGCCCGATTTCGATTCAGCCCTAATCATTTTTGATGAGGGAGCGGGATACAGAAGATTCTTGGGTGCCGACCCCATCTCTGCGGCGCGTTTAAAAGACGTATGCGATACCCATGCATCTCATTCGGGATCATTCGTGACCCCAGCTGAGGTGCTGGCATTGAGCGATTCCTTGGCAAGAGTCATTTTGCCGCAAAGTGCCCCCTCTCTCGGTCTCTCCCCCTCAGGGGGAGAGAAGGGTGTTGCGAGCAACACACAAGTCCTTCCCCCCCCGGGAGAAGGATTTAGGAAGGGGGAAGAACGCGAATACCTCAGAAAAACCCCTCTACCCAAAGGTCTCAAAGCCCGCGCCCGTGAACTCCGAAAAGATGCAACCGATGCCGAAGAATTCTTGTGGGAATTCTTACGCAGAAAACAAATCAATGACGCTCGCTTTCGCAGACAACATCCATATAAAGGGTATATTTTAGATTTCTACTGCTATGAATTCAAACTCGCTATCGAATTAGACGGTAGCGGGCATTTAGAAGAAGAACAAAGAGTGCACGATGAACAAAGAACTGAAAACCTGAACGAAGATGGCATTACAGTTCTTCGCTTTTGGAATAATGATGCTTTACATAATACAGAAGATGTTTTGGACGCGATTTGGGAATTTGTTGAGGACGCACGCAATACCCCCTCTCTCGGTCTCTCCCCCGAAGGGGAAGAGACGGGTGTTGCGAGCAACACACAAGTCCTTCCCCCCTCGGGGGAAGGACTTAGGAAGGGGGCAAGAGAAGTCCTCCAATACGCCGACACCCACTTCTACCCCGAACTCCTCGACTGGCTCACCGAAGAAATCGCAACTTTGCTCGAAGAAGGCACAGAGCCAGAAGAGATAGTCGTTCTTGCACCCTATCTTTCAGATGCGCTCCGCTTTTCACTCATGCACAGACTAGAAACACGCGGAATTCCCGTCCGCTCGCATCGTCCATCACGGTCTTTGAGAGATGAAGCCGCTACACAGGCATTACTCACAATCGCCGCGCTCGCACATCCACAGTGGGGCATTAAGCCATCCGAATTTGATGTGGCGTATGCCCTCATGCAATCTATCGAGGGCCTCGACTTAATCCGTGCCAATTTGCTAACAAAGATTGTGTACAATGCTCAGGGGCAAAAATCAAGTCCCTTTGACGGTATCAAGTCCGAAGTCCAAGAACGCATCACCTACGTTTACGGCGGGCACTATGACGACCTCCGCAACTGGATTTTGGCGTACCGCGAGCAAGATGATATTCCCCCCTTCGACCATTTTTTGCGTAAATTATTTGGAGAAATTCTATCCCAACCCGGCTTCGGATTCCGCGCACCTGATTCTGCACAAGTGACCGCGAGCTTAATCGAATCCGTCAAAAAATTCCGCTGGGCGATGGCATCCGCGAATGCAGATTCTTTGACTTTGGGGAGAGAATATATAGAAATGTTGAACGAAGGCGTGCTTGCGGCGCAGTATTTGGGCGCGTGGAAAGTGGAAGTCGAGAACGCCGTGTTAGTTGCGCCCGCCTATACATTTTTGATGCAAAATCGGGCGGTGGATGTGCAATTTTGGCTCAATCCCGGCTCAGATGGCTGGGTGGAGCGACTCTTTCAACCACTAACGCACCCTTACGTTTTATCGCGCAATTGGGATAACGCCGAAGGTCACTACTGGAGCGACGCAGACGAAGTGTCCGCCACAAAAGAGACACTGGCACGGCTGACAACGGGCTTGTTGCGCCGCTGTAAGGGACGCTTATATTTGGGGTTATCTGAGTTAGGAGAATCGGGATTCGAGCAACACGGGGTCTTGCTGAAGGCGTTTCAGAGAGTCTTGAGGGAACAAGGTGAATAAAACGTCAAAAGATTCAACGCTAATTCCGCGAATTAGCGAATGACACGAATTTTTAAAAGTTTCTATTCGTGAAATTCGCCCATTCGCATAAATTCGCGTTGAAAGATTTACCCTAACCCAAAATAACCTAAAACTTCTATGGCAAATAACAAACAACCTAACTCAAAAATGTGCTTTGTCTGCGGGCTTGAAAATCCGCAGGGATTAAAGCTCCATATTTACCAAATTAAATCTGGTGTTATCGAAACCACCTACACCGCTCCCGATCATTTTCAGGGATACCCGGGCGTACTCCACGGCGGGATTGTGGCAACCATTCTCGATGAAATCAGCGGACGCGCTCACATGGGCGATCCATCCAAGCCGAGATTTATGTATACGGGAAAAATGGAAGTGAAATATCGCAAGAACGTCCCCATCGGCGTACCACTCAAAATAATTGGGCGGGCGGGCAAAGTTCGAAAACGCACCGCCGAAGGCTGGGCGGGTGTTTATCACCCAGATGGGACTCTGCTTGCCGAAGCCACAACCTTGCTTTTCAATGTGCCAGATGAAATGCTTGCTTCGACAAATCTTGATGCACTGGGCTGGAAAGTTTATCCTGATTAGTCTTCTGGTCTAACTGGTCTGACTGGTCGCAGGTCTACTGGTCTACTGGTTGGTCAAAAGAGATTTGTCTTGTATAATACTGACATGGCAACTATAAAACGATTTGAAGATATACGAGGCTGGCAAAGTGCGCGAGATTTAACCAATCTCTCCTATAAAATGACGAGCAAGGGGGATTTCTCAAAAGACTTTGGTTTAAAAGACCAAATTAGACGTGCCGCTTCTTCTGTCATGAGCAATATCGCCGAGGGGTTTGATGCTGGATCAGATGCAGAATTTATCCGTTCTCTTGGCTACGCAAGACGTTCAGCCTCCGAAGTGCAATCGCAACTATATACGGCTCTTGACCAAAAATATATATCCCAAGAACTTTTCGACACAAGCTATAAAAAAGCCGAAATCACAAAAAAACAAATTAATGGTTTAATCGGCTATCTCAAAAAATCAAAAACCAAAACCATACGCGAAACCAACCCTCCCTACACCCTAGACCCTCCCGACCAGTAGACTACCAGACCATTCAGACCACCAGACCAATCAGACCACCAGACCAATCAGACCACCAGACCATTCAGACCACCAGACCATTCAGACCACCAGACCATTCAGACCACCAGACCATTCAGACCACCAGACCAAAGGACTAAAAATATGATAACCCAATACCACCGACCAAAAACCTTAACCGAAGCATTAACCCTAATCGCCCAGCCGAAGACGTACCCTCTCGGTGGTGGGATTACCCTAAACCGTTTCAGCAACGAAGAGTATGCAGTCGTTGACTTGCAATCTCTTGAGCTAAACGCTATTACAAAAAATGCTGATTCGCTCCAAATCGGTGCGACCGCGACATTGGAAGAATTGCTTCAATCTGAAAACGCCCCAGACGCACTCAAAAAAGCGATCCAGCATGAAGCCGCACTCAATAATCGCAATCTTGCCACTGTTGCAGGCACATTGGTCTCATCTGATGGACGCTCACCTTTTGCCACCATGATGATGGCATTAGATGCAAAAATTACCCTAAAGAATAGTAAAAACGAAGAAGAAAGTATCCGGCTTGGTGATTTTCTGCCTCTGCGCGAAGAAACTATCGAAAATAAATTAATCGTAGAAATTACAATCCCCCTCGATGCCAAATTTGCGTATGAATATGTTGCCCGCACACCCAAAGATAAAGCCATTATCTCTGCGGGGCTAACGCAATGGTCATCGGGACGCACCCGTCTTGTGCTGGGCGGATGGGGCAAATCCCCTTCATTGGCAATGGATGGAAAAGGTACCGAAGGTATAGAATCTGCCGCAAAGAATGCCGCACATGATGCAAACGATGAATGGGCTTCAGCAGAATATCGGCAAGATGTGGCAGTGACTTTAGCCAAACGGTGTTTGGCAATCTAAACAGTTTTCTGGTCAGTTGGTCTAATCGTAGAAAAATACCAACAGACGCGCAATCCCCCTATCTAAGAGATAACGGTTCAAGAAAGCAAAAGACCTTCTCGCTTGAAATCAGTTTTTGATGGCATTAGAAATACGAAATCACAACTATCGAAATCATGACAAAAAAAGAGCCTTCCAAAACGGAAGGCTCTTTTTTTAATTGAGGGCGTTGATTGTATTGTTAAAAAGCCGAAGTCTGAAGACTTCAGAAACTGATCAATTCTTTTTCACCACCACCCAAGCATTGAACTCTTCTGTATGCATCTCTATATCTGCGTTATCAAAGGGGAAAAGCTCGGCAATTTCTTGAATATTGAGAAAGTGGCTTCGCATCAGTGCCAATTTTTCTGCGACTGCGATTAGCTTAACCGCGAACCTATGAATATCTGGCTCTTGGATGACGATACGCCCGCCCGGCTTAACAATGCGCCAGAGTTCGCGCGCGGTTTGGGCTTGGTCACTGACGTGATGGAGCGCGTCTACCATCAAAACACAGTCAAAGAAATCGGGGGCAAAGGGCATTATCTCGGTCAATGCGCAAGTAGGCTGAAGATTATCTTTTGTGCCAGCTTCTTTCAGCATCCCCATCGAAATATCAGAGAGAACAACAGAGCCAACATGCTCTTGTAAATACCCCGACACACGCCCCGTCCCGCCGCCTGCGTCCAGGAGACGGCACTCAGGCTTAGGGTCAAGTTCGCGTAGCATCGCCTCTATCGCCGCAGATGGGATAACCTTATCGTAAAAAGGGGCGAGAAAGTCAAAATGGTCAAAAGGCATATTTATTCCTATTAGTTTACTAGTCTCGCTAATCCACTGTAATCAAATCTTTTATACGGTCATAGGTTGCAGGACCAATGCCGCTAACATTTGTTATTTGGTCAATACGCTCAAAATCCCCATTTTCTTGACGGTAGTCGATAATCGTCTGTGCGGTAGAAGGACCAATTCCTGGCAAGGTATCTAGCGCATCAAGTGTGGCGGTGTTGATATTAATTCGGTCCGAACTCTCTCCACTTGCGCCATAATTAGAGCGAGTGCCGATAACAATTTTTTCACCATCTGTAACTAATCCAACAAGGTTAATTTGCTCTTGGTCAGCAATGGGAAGAAACCCACCCGCCGCATCAATTGCATCTGCCATACGACTGCCTTCGGGCAAATCGTAGATCCCCGGCGCAACGACTGAGCCAGTCACATGCACAGAAATCGGTATCTGCGTAGGCGGTGGTTGAAGTTCTACAGGCACCCCTTTTGGCTGGCGGGCGGTATTCCAAATTGCCGCCGCAAGGAAAAGCCCAATCAAAATACCTAGAATAGTAGAGAGAAAAGTTTTCATAGTGAATAAGTATATCAGTGTTCAGTAAAGCAGTATGTTAGCGTTAAGTAGTAATGTCCTGTTTCCCATAAGTTAAAATGTCCCCTTTTAGAAAAAGGAGATATGGAGAATG
>JADGEO010000039.1 GCA_016744335.1 Anaerolineales bacterium | reverse complement strand
ATTATCATGTGACGGTGTATGCAAAAGATGCGGCAGGAAATAGAAACCAGAAAAGCGCACAAATTATTATTCCTGCGCCCAATGCAACTGCCTTACCCACTTTTACGGCTACACCAACTGCAACAAATACCCCCACAGACACCGCCGTAGATAGAGCCTTTATTGTGCCATCTCAAACACCAATGCCTACCCAAACACCCTTTATCTTCATTGCGCCTATCAATCCTGCCACAGAAGATGATGATGAGGGTGGCGTATTCAGCTTTTTCAGCGCGCCCAAAGTGCCAATCACTCCGCAAGAACAAAAGAATAATATCTTGTGGGGTGCCACAGCGGCAGCCGCTTTGGGTGCCTTCAATGCCGCAATTGCACAGAGAAAGCGTAGAGAAGCTATCGCCGCGCGTACAGCAGAACGCGCAAGAAAGAAAAACAAACGCAGAGAACTACAAAAGATTTGGGATGCAAACGGCGCGGCGATTTATGAAGCAAATAAAGCCTTCGAATCTGAACATGGGCACAAAATGGGTTCGACTACCAGAGAGAAGGCGATTAAAGATGCTACTGTGGGCGGGGTCTTTAATGCTGGGTTATATTCGACTGGGTTAGAGAACGCTCAGGAAGAAAAAGAAGAAAAACGAGTTGCCGCACAGAAGGCGTTGCATGAAGAATCGCTTAGTCAAAAAGAGAGTTTGCTTGAGTTGAGTGATTTACCTGAGGAGGATGACAAAACCCAAGCCCTCGCCGATTGGAAGGAGGGGGATACTTACGATGACATTGGCGACTGGATAGAGCGACAAGATCAAATGAACAAAGAAGGGTTAGAGATTATTGAAAGAATGCATTTAATTTCCCCGACACTCTCAATTACTGCCTTGAACATACTCAACGAAATAGATAGGCGTTTCGACCCCTTTTACAGAAGCCATGACTATCAAAGCAAACTGAATATTAAAGAGCAAGCACGGTTAGCATATGACGCTTATGAAAAGGCGGGATTTGATCTTTCATTTCTAGCAACACAAAAACCACTATACAATAATCCCATGGAAATATCTGATTGGAAAAACGCAAATGTCAATCTTGATTATATTTATAGCTACGGTCTTTGGAATCAATCTGTTGGTATGCAGTATTTTATGATTGAACTACAATTAGATTATGGAAATGAGTTCATAATGAATTATGAGCCAAACTATCTAAAAGCTTTACAGGAACATAATGAGCGTGCATATAAAGATGCAAAATCTGAATACTACACGTCACTAATCAACAATATAGGAAATATAGACGGTACCTGGGAATGGTTGCAAATGAATCCTGGACCAGCAGAACTCCCATAGGATGAGTTTTATGATTGCTTACCGAAAAAAAGTTTTTTTGTTACTTCTTCTTTCTGCCATTCTTGTTAGTTGTTCATCTAGGCAAGATTATGTTCCTCTCACGCTACTTGTTCCTTCACTTGATGAAAACTATAGCCTTCTCTTAGAAGAAGCTCATAAGTGGAAAACTGATGCTTACCTGAACGAAGCAACTATCCGATTGTTCCCAGAAACTACATACGCTATTCGTGCAATCTTTTATTCTTCTTCTCAAGATAAAGAGACCCTTGGTGTATATATTTTATGGGATGGGACAATAACATCTGAAATTCTTTCTCACCAGCATTCAATTTACCAGCATTCCCCAATACAACTGAATGATTGGAAAATAGATAGTCAAAATATTTTAGAATTCGTCTCTAACCCTAGCCTTCGCCATACCCTTGAAAGTCATAGCGCAGTCTGCAGTTCGTTAAAACTTTATCGTTCCTCCATTTTAGAAAACCAATCTCTTGTTTGGTCTCTATACATATCAGATTGCGTTAAGCCTCCAGAAATTCTTTATCTTGATCCAAATACAGGAGAAATACTGGATTCTCTGAAAAACATAAAACCGACACGCATACCAACTAAAATACAATAAATAAGCTTTCTTGAAAGAATGCAAATATGCTAAAACCCCTCCAAAAACACGCCCCACCATCTGAAAAACGCCTTATACATTGACTATGAACTTCACCCGCCCGAACGCTGCCCCCACCAAAGAAAACGGCATTTCTGGCTTCTTTTCTCTGCCTAAAGCCCCAAAACCCGCTTCCCAATCATCTAATACCCAATCCCCCATTTTGTGGGGTACAGCCGCCGCGGCGGCTGTGGGTGCTTTCAACACGGTAATTGCCGAAAAGAAGAGAAAAGAAGCAGAGGCACGTGCCAAGCATAATAATAATAATGACCATGCCAAAAGACGTGCAGCGGAAAAAGCGGGAACTTTGGGCACATATCTACGCGGAAAACGTAAAGAAAAAGCCGCGCAAAGAAAAGCCAAAGCAGATAGAATTCGCCGCAAAGACCAAAAGAAAAGAGACCAGAAGCAACGTGAGAAAAGTGGTTTGAGTGATAAAGAATGGAAGAAAAAGCAAGAGCGGCAAGCCATTTGGGATGCGAACGGTGCCGCGATTTATGAGGCAAATAAAGCCTTCGAATCTGAACATGGGCATAAAATGGATTCGACTACCAGAGAGAAGGCAATAGCAGAGGCTACAGTGGGCGGTGTATTTAATGCAGGTTTGTATTCAACTAATTTGGGGAAAGCGCAGGAAGAAAAAGAAGAAGAAGAAGAACGAATTGAAGCACAACAGGCGTTACGTGAAAAATCGCTTAGTCAAAAAGAGAGTTTTCTTGAGTTGAGTGATTTGCCTGAGGAAGATGATAAAACTCAATCCCTCGCCGATTGGAGGGAGGGGGATATGGCTGAAGTTGGTGCGGCAGTTGATGCACAGAAAAAAGAAGAACAACGCCTAGCAGGTTTGCAAGCATATTATGATGGGCGAAAGGCTGGGGAAGAAAGAGACCCTCTTGCTGAATATATGAGAGCCGAAGAGTGGAGAGATAAACATAGCTTGGATGCTATTGAGCGTGGGCATAAGCCTTGGTCTCCTTTTCCCCCACCTGAAAGAAATATAACTGTTATGCAACAAGTTGGGAGTTGGATGCGATCTAGAGTTGAACCTTTTGTCCGCTATCCTCCACCATTTTTGAGTGTGTCATACAACGTGGACATGCCTTTTTCACCCAAAAATTTGTTTACAGATGAGTTGATTTCTTATCAGCCTTCTGCTCACAATATTTTTGAAAGCATGGTTTATCAAAAAGATTCTATTAGTGCGTCGAGTACAAATATCATAACATCAAATCCTTCTGGCCGTTTGAATCTAAACACTTCATATGGGCGTTTGACATTTCGAGGGTCAGAAACTTCCTCTGGCCAACGCACAGATTATTTTATTCAACCAGGCGCATTGAGTTTTGGGCAAATAATATCAGCACCAAGTAGACTAACTTCTAATGCACGAGACATAAATGTAAGTGCTTTTGATATTGATCTTGTCGGGAAAAATTGGACTTCTTTCAAAGTATCGCATGCTGTAGGGACATCAACACCATCCTTAGGACCAACAGAATTGCGTTCAGGCGAAGAGTATTCTATATCCACTGTTGAAACGCTTAAAGGAGAGATTAATGTTCACCGTTCTCCTCGAGCATTATTGGCAATTGTCGCGCTTGCTTTTGCGTTAGAAGCTGGATTAGGAGCGGCAGTAATAGAAGCGATTCCATCCGTGACAATAATAAAAGAAACACTGCAAGCACTTCATCCTTAGAAAGGCTATCTCTTAAAATCACTTATGCAAATAAAAACACTATTTTTTATATTACTCTTACTTTTATCAGGGTGTACAACTCAGTCTATCAAAAATGTCGCTCTAGAACCTATCCCTCGAGAAATAAGTTCTCCAGATGAATTACCTGAAGAATTAGCTTCTCGGCAAGTCTATTGGCAGAATTCTTTTGTCCATCTCTCGGGAGAGCCAATTGAGTATGACCCATTTGTATTTTTAAATGAGCAAGAGATATCTGGAGTTGTTCCTATACTCTCTCATAATGAAAGGTACTTAGTTTATGGGCATGGAAATTTTTCCAAAATTAGTATCTGGGATTTGAATACTAATAAATCGAGAGAACTGATAAATACTTCAGAAGATTTATCTCACAGTGCAGCAATTGGGGGGATAGCGTTTACTCCAAATGATGACATGATATTTTTTTCTTATAATTGGCATAGCGATAATGGTGAAACTCACGCGGGCTTAGCAACGATAGATTTAATTACTGGGGCTATTGTAGAATTAGATATAGCTGAATTTCAGATAGCCTTCCACGATATTGACGTATCTTCTGATGGTGAATGGGTAGCAACAGATATGGTAGCTTTAGACAAACAGGTTTGCCTTTTGATAAATTTAGAGAGACAGAAGGTCGAGTGCATGACTTTTAATGAAGGATGGTATAGTTCTGTAAACTTTACAAACAGCAACGATTATATTGCGTACAGTCATCACAGAAAAATCAATTCGCCATCTAGCATTATGCTCTCCAAGATTGATGGTACTGAGAATCAACAATTAGTCTCTGGTTTAGCAATAGCAGAAATACTTTTTGTTACTAATAACGAGATTGTATTTGCTGGTGCTACATATGACAAACCAAAATGTGGGTATTTATATGTAATTAACCACGATGGAAATGATTTAAGGAAATTGTCTTACTTAGGAGAACAATGTTTATCAGAAGAGTAACTCTATTGCGTTCTACAATAAAGGAAAAAAGATTTCATGCTAAAACCCCTCCAAAAACATGCCCCCACCATCTGAAAAACGCCTTATAATTTGGCTATGAATTTTACCCGCCCGAACGCTGCCCCCACCAAAGAAAACGGCATTTCCAGCTTCTTCTCCCCGTCCAAAGACGCGAACCCCGATTACCAATCTCCAAGTGCCGATATACTATGGGCAACTACCTCCGCGGCTAGTGACCGGTGCTTTTAAATCCCCAGTCTTCATATTTTCTTGGTAAAATACGGCATATTAAAAATATCTGGAGTCCTTAAAAATATGAAAAAGTTCCTAAACATCATCGCCATCATAATGCTCTTTGGCATAGTAGCCTATTTTGCTCTTGGCTATTATATCTACAACACAATGACTATCGCACATCCCAAATGCGAAAGCGTTTATATGGATGGCAGACGGGATTTCACGCCCTCTTATTTTGAAGGCGAATACGATTATCCTGAAATTGATATAGACGTTTCTACCTATTTAATGGAAAGTTACGAAGATGTAGAATTCCCCGCCCGCGAGGATGGGATTCGCGTCAGCGGTTGGTTTGCTCCCGCCTCCACGCCTTCAGAGAGAGTCGTTATCGTTGTTCATGGTGGCGATGTTTGCAAGCGGAACACTTCCGTATTATTGCCAGCCGGCATGTTAGCAAATAATGGCTTTGATGTTCTTCTAATAGATTTACGCAATCACGGCGATTCAGAAGTAGTTGGAGAACGCTTTACAGGCACAGACGAATATAAAGATGCTCTTGGTGCTTATGATTGGCTCATAACGCAAGGCTACGCACCAGAATCTATCGGTATTATGGGCGTATCGATGGGCGCGGCAACCAGCGTTAATGCTTTTGGCGCAGAAGAGAATATCGCCGCGCTTTGGTCTGATTCATCTTTCTCTGACCTCCCCACAGTTTTAGAAGATCAACTTGCGATGAATGGCTTACCCGCCTTTATGAAAAGCGCAGTTATACTCGTTGCCAAATTAGATGGCTACGATTTAAATGAAATTAGCCCCGCTAAATCAATAAAAAATCACGCTAATCGCCCTATGACAATTACGCACGGCACAGAAGATGAGTGGATTAATGTCTCATCTGCCTATACGCTACACGAAGCTACCGATTCTGCGGCAGATTTATGGATTATTGAGGGCGCACGACATGTTGAAGCCATGTTCCTTTACCCCGAAGAATATGCGGGAAAGATGATCGCGTTTTTTGATGAGGCATTGCATCCGTAAAACTTTTTTTGATGAGAATTTTCAATTAATTACTATCAAGACCATCACATTTTGTGGTGGTCTTTTTGATTAAGAGCAAAAACAACGCTTGAGCCGCACACAAGTCTCTCGAAGCCTCAGCAAGTTGAGGTCACGCGCGTAGCGTGCACTTCATCCTATTGACAGGAAAAAGCTAAAGGATATAATATGACCTTCTAGTCACATGACCAACAAGTCACATCATCCTATGCCTAAACAAACCTTTCTTAACCTCCCCTCAGAAAAACGCAACATCATTATTGATGCCGCGGTGAATGAGTTCGTGGAACACGGCTTAGAGAACGCGTCTACAAATCGGATTATAGAAAAGAGCAAAATTTCAAAGGGTAGTTTTTACCAGTATTTTGATGATAAGCACGACCTTTTTATGCATCTGGTATCATTGCTCGAATCCGAAAAAAAGGCATATTTTCAAGATGAAAAACCGCCCAGTATGCAAACGGGTCTTTTTGAGTATTATCGTTGGATGGTCAAAGTTGGGATGGCGTTTAATTCTACTCACCCAAATATGGCGCAAGCGGTAAGCCGCGTATTGCTAGGCGAAAGATTGTTTTTTAGCGAGTATTTTGAAGATGTACGTGAAAAAACAAGAGATTTTTTTGAGCTAATGATTAACGAAGCCCGTGAGCGGGGTGAAATTGACCCCAGCATAGATATTGAATTAGCCATTATGATTATGGAGACGTGGCAAAACACAATTACCACTTATATTTTTGACGAAGGTATGAAGCAAAAAGATATTATGGAATGGGTGCGCTCGGCAGAGACCCAAGAAAGAATTGATAAACTTTTATATGTAATGGAATATGGCTTGCGAAAAACCGAATCGGAATTTGAGAAAAATGCCTAGCTCGGATAAGCCGAATCCAAAAAGTTTTAAACACAAAGTTCACCAAGGTTCTCTAAGAAAAAAACATAAAAGTTTTTCCTTTGTGCTTTCTTCGTGACCTTAGTGTTTAATTTTCTTATTATTTGCACTGTATCGGCATGATGTGCAAGAATTTAACTGTGAAGATCCTAAAAGAAGGAGCAAATTATGCTACTTTTCAAATTAGCTTGGCGCAATCTTTGGCGCAACAAGCGCAGAACACTGATAGTCGTGATGGCAATGGGCATGATGATGTCCTTCCTTGTCATGTACGATGGCATGATACTTGGTTTTGAAACCGCTGTTTATGGCAACGCCATTAAACTTAGCGGCGGAAATATCCAAGTTCGAGCAATCGGCTACGAAGATTCTTATAGTGCAAATCCCATGTTGCCCATGGGCGATGGATTAGATGTCGTTCAAGCTATTCAGGCACAGCCTGGTGTAGAAGCTGTTTTACGCCATGCCAACACGGGCGGCTTGGTCACCAATCGGGCTGGCTCATTTCCTATAAGTATTTATGGCATTGAGCCAGAAATAGAAGCGGCTGTAAATCCTATTTTTCAAGAAGATTTTCTGGTAGACGGGCGTCTTCTCAAATCAGACGATGAAGATATGGTTTTCATCGGAAAAGGGCTGGCAGATGCACTAGAAATCGGCGTAGGTGATCGTATTTCAATGAGCGGAAAATCCGTTCACGAAGAGATGCGAAAACGCACCATGACCGTTGTCGGCATCTACGACATCAACCTGACTTCTCTCGAACGGCAAGGGCTTTATATTTCGCTCAGTGAAGCACAAAATCTTTACGATTTAGACGAAAATATCACCGAAGTTATCGTCTATACCGAAGTCACAGGCAAAGAAACCCCCATTGTAGAAGCACTCGAAGATTCAATAACGGGATATGAAATCACCACCTGGAAAACTGCCGTCCCAGAGTTAAGTTCAACAATGGAGATGAAAAACGCTGTGATGACGGGATTCAGCGTCGTGATTTTAAGCATCGCCGCAATTGGTATCTTCAACATCTTGCTGATGGCGATCTACGAGCGCACGCGTGAAATCGGCTTGCTCGGTGCCATTGGGCTTAAACCTCGGCAAATATCATTTCTTTTTCTACTTGAAGGCATCATGATCGGAATCGTAGGTGCTCTGGTAGGGACAGGGATGGGCTATTTAATCACCCTAGTCTTAGGTATTTACGGCATCAACTACGGATTTGCTGTAGATATGATGGATTATCTGGCGTTGATGGGCACCCATATTTATCCCACCTTCGATATTAATCTGACACTACAACGTGCCGGCATGGTAGCACTTATATCCACAATAGCCGCGTTATACCCTGCAATTGAAGCATCTCGCCGCGAACCTGCGGATGCTCTGCATCACGTTTAGGAGAATCGGTATGAACTACATTCTAAAAATGTCATTACGCAATCTCGGGCGCAACCGCCGCCGCACTGCCCTTTCTGCGATTGCAATCGCAATGGGAACAGCCCTATTGCTTCTCATGTCTGCTACTATTCGTGGCGAAATGCGCGGCGCGCTTGAACTCAATATCAATCTGCGTACTGGGCATTTACAAGTCCACACAGAAGATTATAAAGATGAAAATATGAGCCTAAAACGAGCAGATATGATCGAAGCTCCTATGGCAATATCTAGTCAAATTGAAGAAATTACTGAGGTCAAATCTGCGGCTCCACGTCTGAATGCCAGCGGCATATTAGCTTATAAAAATGAAACCATTGGCATACAAATCATCGGCATAGACCCACCCTCTGAAACCAATGCCCCCTATCGGGATGGCTTGGTAGCGGGCGAGTTTCTTGAAGCAGATGACCGCGAAGGTGTTCTAATTGGCTTACCACTTTCAGAGAATCTAAATCTCAACCCCGGCGATACGATTAATCTCATCGTTAATACCTCAGAAGGAGATACAGACAAGCAAAGTTTTACTGTTCGCGGTGTCTACACTACAGATACCCCAGGCTACGATAAAGCAACTATTTTCATGCCCCTAGAAAAAGCGCAAACTATCACGCGCACAGAAAATTATGCCAGCATGGTCTATATTCTTCTATACGATATGGACGACACAGCGGCAGTCAAAAATGCTTTACAATCTTCGCAATATGTTATTGAAGACTGGGAAGAAATTAACAAACTCTTTATAATCGTTATGGAGTTATCTAATGCCATGATGTTCTTCTTCAATATGATGGTCTTAGGCGTTACCGCAACGGTTATTATGAATACCCTTTTGATGGCTGTTTATGAACGCACCCGAGAAATGGGCATTTTGGGGGCACTTGGGATGAAGAGCAAGCAAATCAAGGCTCTATTTCTCACAGAAGCCACTTTATTAGGTCTTGGTGGCGTTCTCATCGGACTAGCCATCGGAGTACCCATCGTTCTCTACTATGCCCAAGTCGGTTTTTATTTTGGAGACATGGGCATATCTGCAAACTCAGGGATTATGCTTGGCAACTCAATTTACCCCTACCCCACCATTGGTGATGCAATCAGCGTGAGCCTTGCGGCACTTATCATCACCATTCTTTCTGGCTATTACCCCGCATCACAGGCGGCAAAACTAGAGCCTGTAGACGCATTGCACGGCACCAATTAAGGAGAATTCTCATGGAAATCGCAAAACTTACAGATATAACCCGCATTTACCAAATCGGTGAAGTAGAAACCCACGCCCTCCGCGGCGTTGATTTGAGCATTGATGAAGGTGAATTCACCACATTGGTCGGTCCCTCTGGTTCGGGGAAAACAACTCTTTTACAAATGGTAGGCTGTCTCGACCAGCCCACTTCTGGAAAGGTTTTCATCAATAACGAAGAAGTTACAAAAATGAATCGCAATCAACGTGCCGATTTACGCAAAGGTACAATCGGCTTCATCTTTCAATTCTTCGCACTTATTCCCACCCTCACAGCGTATGAAAATGTGGAATTACCTCTTTTGCTAATGGGCAAAAAAAATCAAAAATCTCGCGTGATGGAATTATTGGATGCTGTAGGTCTCTCTGACCGTGCCGAGCATCGTCCCGACCAGATGAGCGGCGGTCAGCAACAACGTGTCGCGGTTGCCCGCGCCCTTGCCGTTGACCCGCTCCTCATTCTCGCCGATGAACCTACAGCCAATCTCGATACAGAAAATGGCGAACAAATTATGAGCATTATGAAAAAGCTCAACGAAGAAACAAATACCACCTTCGTTTTTGCTACGCACGACCCACGCGTTATTAAATATGCAAAACGCGTTGTCACCTTACGTGATGGGCAAATTGAGAAAGATGAAAGTATTGCCTAAAAACTTATCACTCTTGAAACCCTAGTCACCTTTGCTACACTTAAAGACCATGAAAAATCAAAAATTCACCTACCTCATACTCCTTCTCCCCCTCCTTCTCTCCGCTTGTACGGGGTTTGGGACTGAACCAACCGCCATCCCAACTATTACGCTAGATAATATAGCAGAAGCGGATAGCTCCGCTGAGGATGCCCCTGCACCCGCTTCTAGCGAAGAGAGCATCCGTGCTTCGGCTGTGGTAGTGCCACAAAATAGTATTCAATTAAGCTTCCCGCTTACAGGACGCGTTGAAGCGGTCAATGTTCAGGTCGGCGACCAAGTCCGCGCAGGAAAGACGATTGCACAATTAGAAACGTCTATTCTTCAAGCAAATTTAGATCAGGCAACTGCCAGCATCATGGCTGCCGAATATCGCGTTCGTTACCTAAAAAGAAGCTATGAATACGCACATGAAGATATTGCCGCCGCCGAAGCAGAAGTAGAACGCAAACAATCCGTATCAGCCGTTGCGCTTGAACGACTAAATCAGGCAACCTTGAAAACGCCTATCGCTGGCACTGTTGTAGCTGTAGATATTACTGTAGGCGAAACTGTAACACCGGGCTTAATTGTGGTCACTATTGCCGATTTGAACAAAATGCAAGTTGAAACTACCGATTTAAGTGAAAAAGATGTGCCCAATGTGAAAGTTGGGCAAAAAGCAGAAGTCTATTTTGAGGCACTTAACAAAAAAGTAAAGGGCAAGGTTAGCGAAATTGCAACGCGAGCAAATACGCTTGGCGGGGATGTGGTTTATACCGTCACGATTGGCATTGATGCTATTCCCGAAAATTTGCGTTGGGGCATGAGCGCCGAAGTTGAGATCATGCTAGAAAGTGAAGAGTAGGCAAAGATGAAAAAGATATTTTCTCTTTTACCTTTATTTCTTTTCATCGCAAGTTGCACTTCTGCGCGCCCTGTTGAAGTCGTACCCACGCCCACTGCCTACACGCAAGCTGAAAACACGCGCGAAGCGGAGGTTGTTGAGGGTGTAGTTGTCCCCGCAGAGCAATCCCAGCTTGCTTTTTTGGTACCCGGCACAGTTATCCAAATATCCCAAGAAGAAGGCGATTTTGTAAAAAAGGGTGAAACCTTACTCGTTATTCATAATCCCGATTTAGATAGTGCCGTAATGGAAGCCAAGGCTAGTTTGGCAGTTGTTGAAGCCGAATATGAGTATTGGAAACGCCCCCGTGACAAGCCCCCAGAGCGGCGTTGGATGGCTGAGGCGTTAGTTTTTGAAAAAAAAGCGAGCTGGCAAAGAACGCTCACCGAAAAAGATGAGGTCGTTTTGCACGCGCCTTACGATGCAACAATTATCACAAACGAAGCCACGCTTGGAACCTATCTCAACCCGCATCAAAAGGTAATTTTGCTCGCCGACCTTTCACATTTACTCATCAAAACCACCAATCTCAGTGAACGCGAAATTGTTACGCTAGAAATCGGGCAAAATGCGTTGGTTTTCATTGAAGCACTCAATCTCGAAATTCCTGCCAAAATCACTGCGCTGGCACCCCGCGCAACACTTGAAAATAACGATACGCTTTACACCGCCACCCTGCAACTAGATGAAATTCCAGACAGTTTGCGCTGGGGGATGAACGTAGAAATCGAATTTGATGAAGAATAAAATCACAAATTTTATCGGCTGGACGCGTGACAGTAGCATCTTGCTGAGCATCTTTTTTCTGACGATAGGATTAATCGTCTACATCTGGTATCCCCTCGCCGAAGAAGTTTTATCTTATGTGGATTGGGATGGCGCGTGGTGGCTCTATATAGATTGGTTGCTCATCGGTATTTTTCTTTTTATGAGCATCGCCATCGTAACGCGCGCGAATTTAGCGCGGGATTCACTCATAATCTTGGTTGCGGCGGTTGGCGGGCTTGTTATCGAATCGTGGGGGACACAAACGAATCTCTGGCATTATTACACCGCCGAACGACCACCTTTGTGGATTATCCCCGCTTGGCCCATCGCGACACTAACAATCAATCGCATGGTCATGGTGCTTGATTCGCTCACCACGAAGTATATAAAGGGGTACAGAGAAAAACCTTCTTCAGAAAAAAACTCTGCGTCTTGGCAGTTAAAAACAATTTATTGGATATTTTTTACCAGTTTCTTCGCCCTAATGCTCCAATTTGTCGCACCCACATTCGATAAAAGCTATACCCTTATTTCGCTTTTGCTGGTTGTGCTACTTATCATCACGCCCACTAATTACAGACTTACTATGCTAACTTTTGTAGCAGGGGCTAGTTTAGGCTATTTTCTCGAACTCTGGGGCACAACCCGCGAGTGCTGGACATATTACACCTACGAAAGCCCACCTCTCTTCGCGGTGCTGGCGCACGGCATGGCGGCAGTCGCGTTTTGGCGAGTGGAGTTGTTGATAAAATCTATCTGGGCACAAATAAAAAACGTCTCACTGAGAAAAAAGCGTGAAAGAATCTGATATTCACTTGCTAAAACTACTCGCTCCCCGCCTCGAACGCCTAAACGTAGATTCCCTCTGGGCACGGCGAGCCAGTGGAACACGCGGCAATATCATCAAAGTTCTCGCTGAAATTGAAGGTGGGAAAGAAGTTGATGAGGCACGTTTATCTCCGCTTATTGATCGCGCCTTTAAAGTACTTGAACACGCCGCACAAGAAATCCCAGACATGGATGAGATCAGAAAGAAATACAGTCAAGAAAGTGGCAGAAAATGAATCAAATCAGTATCCAATATCATAAAACAAAAATCGGAGACTTAATTCTCGGCTCTTTTGATAGCAAACTCTGCCTTCTCGATTTCAGATACAGAAAAATGAGAAAAACTGTTGATAATAGAATCAAAAAAGGATTAAACGCAGAATTTGTAGAGAAAGATGATCCTGTTTTAGCGCAGACCAGAAAAGAATTAGATGAATATCTACAGGGCGAAAGAAAAGAATTTGATATCCCCCTCTTGATGGTCGGCTCAGAATTTCAGAAAAGTGTTTGGGATGCACTAATAAAAGTGCCTTACGGAACGACATCCACTTATTTGGCTCTGGCAAAAGAAATCAATAACGAGAAAGCTGTGCGAGCAGTCGCAAATGCAAATGGAGCCAACGCTATTGGTGTCGTTATCCCCTGTCATCGTATTATTGGAAGCGATGGAAAACTTGTCGGTTATGGAGGCGGGTTACCGATTAAAAAGCATTTGCTGAAATTAGAGAAAAGTCATTTTAACGGGCAAGGGATATTATTTGCTTGAGTTAGAAATCAACTGTCCATCTACACAAAAAAGACTTCCGAAGTTTTAAAAAATTCGGAAGTCTTTTTTACACTACAATCCCGTCTTTTTCGCTTCATCCCAACAGGCTTCCATTTCATCTAAACTCATATCTTGCATAGAAAACTCCCCGTCGCGAGCGCATTGTTCTATATAGCTAAATCTGCGCTTGAAGCGGATATTTGCCTCGCGTAGTGCTGATTCTGCATCTACCTTTTGCCAGCGGGCAAAGTTGACGAGAACGAAGAACAAATCCCCAATCTCGGAGGCAATTTCTTCAGCGGTTTCAGCTTCTTGGATTTCAGCAATCTCTTCCATCATCTTATCGAGTACACCGCTAATGTCGCCCCAGTCAAAGCCTACGCGAGCGGCTCGGTCTTGATATTCTTGTGATTGGTTGAGTGCAGGGAATGAGAGGGGAACGCCATCTAAAATCCCTTTTTCAAATTGTCCGTTATCTTTGCGTTCTTTATCTTTGAGAGCTTCCCAATTCGAGAGAACTTCACCTACGCCATCTATATCCTGCTCCCCAAAAATGTGCGGATGTCGGCGGACAATTTTGTCATAAATACCTTTGATAATCTCGGTCATGGCAAAATCTTTATTTTCAGTAGCGATTTGGGCGTGTAGCACAATTTGGAGCAACAAATCGCCAAATTCTTCTGCCATGCCAGCATAGTCACCTGTATCTATGGCATCGAGGGTTTCATAGGATTCTTCTAACAAATGTGGACGTAGGCTTTTGTGCGTCTGTTCTTTGTCCCAGGGGCAACCGTTTGGGGCGCGAAGGTGAGCAACTATCTCTTGGAAAGATGACAGAGAAGTGCCTGTCTCCAGCGGGGGGACAAAAATAGCATTTACTTCAAAATTCTGCTCGTTGAGGGATAGCAAGCCTAATGTTAAGTCTGTCACGGCTCCGCTCTCTGTGGCTATGCGCAAAGCATGAGAGTCCAAATAGGTGGTCTGCAAGACGCGGACAATCCCATCCAAATCTAGCGGAGCAGTTCCCCATATCAAAACAGGAAAATCAGGCTGAAAGGACGGAACATGGGCATCTTTTAACTCGCTGGCATTGAGGAGAATAAGCTTGTCGGTGTTTTCAAGGTTGAAAGTGGAGAGAAGTTTGAGCATGGGATTTCCTGATGAAGCCCGCCGCTGGGGACAGCGGCTAGGGCAGAGATGGACTTAAAGCGCAAAAGCTAATGTAAAAAACATTAGCTCTTGAGTTTTGTATGAAAAAAAGGTTAACGCTTGGTGTAGGTAGGAGCCTTGCGTGCGCCTTTGAGACCAGGTTTTTTGCGTTCCTTGACCAAAGGGTTACGGGTAAGATAGCCACCTTTGCGAAGTGGGGGTTGCAAATCGGGGTTAAATTTGATGAGGGCACGGGCTAAACCAAGCATAACGGCATCGGTTTGGCCGGTTACACCGCCACCTTTAACGAGAACGCTCACATCGTAAGAGTTTCGTTTTTCTCCACTTGCAGAAAAAGGCTCTAAAATAGTACCGGTATCACCATGACGAGTGAAATAGGCTTCGATTTCTTTCTCGTTAACAATGAACTTGCCAGAGCCGTTTGAAAGGCGTACACGAGCGGTGCTTTCTTTGCGGCGACCAATTCCTTCAAAATATCGTTCAGACATAATAATTCCTCTACTACTTTAATTCTTTTGGTTCTTGCACGGCGTGGGGGTGTTCGTCCGTTGCGTAAACCTTGAGGCGTTTTAATACACTTCTGCCCATTTTATTATGAGGCAACATGCCCCAAACAGCCGAGCGGATAACACGATCTGGGAAAGTAGCAAGTTGTTCTCGCAAAGTTTTTTCGCTAAAACCACCGGGATAACCAGAGTGTCTGTAGTATTTTTTCGTATCCAACTTAGAGTTGGTACGCGTGCCAGTTACGGTAATTCCACCAGCATTAGTCACGATCACATTATCGCCCATTTCTACGCCAGGCGTAAAAGTGGCTTTGTGTTTGCCGAGCAACACGGTGGCAATTCTGGTCGCCAAACGCCCCAAGTTTTCACCGTTGGCATCTACTATATACCAATCGCGCTCTATTTCAGCTTTTTTCGGATAATAAGTTTTGTACACTTCGTCTCTCCATTTTTGACGTCAGACGTTAGACATCGGACTTTAGACATTATTTTTTAGATTTAAATTTCAGATTATCAGGATAAGATACTTCGACCAGCGTCAAACCATTAGGCGGAGCGATTCCGCTCGTAATTTCAGCTTGGTCGGCTAAAGATTGGGCAAATTTCTCAACTGATACTTTATGCTGGGCAATCACAACCTGTGTGAATACTAGCTTTCGTACCATGTGATAGAGAAAGGCATTCGCCTGCACTTCAAAAATCCATTCGTCAGCTTGCTTTATCCAACTCGCTCGCATAAGGTGACGCTCTGTACTGCCTCCGGGACGGGGGGGGGAGCCGAAGGCGGAAAAATCGTGTTTTCCTGGGAGCATTTCTGCAAGTTTGTGAAGTATTTCGCCATCTAATTCAGGATCAACTCGCCATGCAAATCGTTCACGTAGCGGGTCTCTCGTTTTTTGGCAAAAAATACGATAACGGTATAAGCGAGCGGTCGCAACAAATCGCGGATGAAAATCATCCGGTGCAATTTCGACCGAACTTACAGCCAACTCAGCAGGCAAAGTAGCGTTGAGCGCATTTCTCAAATCGGTGAGGCTATGCTTCCAATCAAAATCAAAAGCAACCACCTGTCCCGAAGCATGGACACCTGCATCGGTGCGTCCAGCCATGAGAACTGAGCTATCTCGCCACCCTATTCTATGCAAAGCATTCTCGAAATCGCCTTGCACAGTTCGGGCTTTTGCCTGCCTTTGACTCCCGAAAAAATCGGTGCCGTCATAAGCAAGAATAATCTGGTAACGTGCCATTCTTTCAATAAATCAGTAGATTAGTAAATCAAGGCTCAGGCAATCAGAAAAACTGATTTACTGATTTATGCTCCACTAGTCTACTGTCTTTACTCTTCTACTAATTCGATCAGCACCATCTCAGCCGCATCGCCTTTGCGAGGACCAAGTTTTAAGGTGCGAGTATATCCACCGGGGCGGTTAACAAAACGGGGAGCAATCTCATCAAAGAGTTTGGGTAAATCTTTATTTGTTCCCAATTTTTTCGCCACCAAACGGCGTGCGTGCACTTTTTGTGCATCATCAGCATCAATACTATTGCGGGCAATGGTAATCAATTTTTCAGCTTCGCCACGAATAGCCTGAGCTTTTGCTTTTGTTGTCTTAATCCGTTCATGCTCAAAAAGCTGACGGATGAGGGTACGGCGCAAAGCTTTGCGTGCGCCTGTGGAGCGATTTAATCGCTTTCCTGATATTTGATGTCGCATCTTAATTACTCCGCGTTATCTTCACTTTCTTCATCGTCTTCATCATCCAGATAACCTTTATCTGTCATCTTCTGGACTAATTCTTCAAGACTCTTTTCACCAAAATTGCGGATGGACATAATTGCTTGATCGCCTTTTTCTAGCAAATCAAGCACATCGCCAACCGTAGTGATACCTGTGCGCTTCAAAGAGTTGAAAACGCGTACCGAAAGATCTAGAGCTTCTACAGGTGTCTCAGCAATTTCGCTGTTTACGCCTTCCTCTTCTTCTTCCTCTTCAACTACTGCCATCAATGTTTCTTCACTAACACCAGCAATATGACGTATGTGCTCAATTAACACTTTGCCAGACATACTCAAAGCTCTCTCAGGAGCAATAGAACCGTCTGTCCAAACTTCGAGCATCAAACTATCATAATTAGTACTCTGACCAACACGCGCAGATGTCACATCCCAATTTACTCGTTTCACAGGGCTAAATAACGCATCTACAGGCATTTCACCAATCGACATGTGCCCACTACGCTCGTCTGCGGGAGAATAACCCCGCCCACGCTCTACTGAGAATTCGACATCCATTTCAGCAGTATTATTATCCACAGTGAACAAATAAAGTTCAGGGTTAACAATTTCTACTTCTGGTGGCGCAATAATATCAGCGGCAGTAACAACACCCTCGCCACGCACTTCAAGGTGCATACGAGTGCTATCTACGCCATCTAACTTCATGCGAATTTGCTTGACCTGCAACATAATTTGCACAACATCTTCGCGCACACCTGCAACATCTGTAAACTCATGCAACACATCGGCAATCCTCATAGAGGTCACAGCAACACCGGGCAACGAAGACAAAAGAGCACGTCTCATTGAATTCCCGATAGTAGCACCGTAACCTGGCTCTAAGGGACTGATAATAAATTTGCTATAGTTGCGAGATTCAGCATCTCTCTCAACTTTTGGTATAACCATATTTGTGATACCTGCCACGGTTCACTCTCCCTACCCAAGCAGAAAACTCTGCTTGGATAAACTTCTTCATTAGCGTGAGTAATACTCAACAATAAGCTGTTCGTTTAAGCTACCATCAATCTCGGTTCGCTCTGGCAAACGCCCAACTTTTCCTGCCAATGTTTTTGCATCTCGTTCAAGCCACGCGGGGACATTGCGTTTTTCTACAACTTCACCCAAAGTCTTGAAATAAGTCTTTTTACGAGAACCCTCGCGCACGGCAATTTCATCACCATCTGAAAGAAGCATAGATGGAACATTAGTGCGGCGACCGTTCACCATAAAATGACCGTGAGCGACCATCAAGCGAGCTTCTGATCGGCTGGAGGCAAACCCCATGCGGAAGATAACATTATCTAAACGAGATTCAAGAATTTGAAGCAAGTTCAAACCAGTTAGCCCACGGCGTTGCAAAGCAACTTTATAATATCGGCTAAATTGACGTTCGAAAACGCCATAAACCCGACGAGCGCGTTGCTTGGCACGCAATTGCTTACCGTAATCAGACTCACGCTTTCTTCTGCGGCTCATATTCCGACCATGTTGACCTGGAGCATAATCGCGTTTATCAAACGAACACTTCGGAGAAAAACAACGTTCTCCTTTCAAAAATAGCTTTTCGCCTTCGCGCCGACATAATTTACATACCGGACCTATATATTTCGCCATACTATTCTTTCCTTATTTTTTCTAAACGCGACGTTTCTTGGGAGGACGGCAACCATTATGCGGAACTGGGGTAATATCTGCAATAGAGCGGACTCTAATCCCTAGTGCCTGAATAGCACGGATTGCATTTTCGCGACCAGGTCCAGGACCTTTGACAAAAATATCAACTTCCTGAATACCAAATTGTTGCGCTGCTTTACCAGCTTGTTCTGAAGCCAAGCGAGCGGCAAAAGGTGTACTCTTACGAGATCCTTTAAAACCTACTGAGCCTGCACTTCCCCAAGCAACGGTATTGCCTTGTAAATCAGTTACCGTGACAATCGTGTTGTTAAAAGAAGCCATGATATGCACTTGTCCTTTAGACAATGTGCGTTTCGTCTTCTTACCACCACGGCGTTTTTGTGTTTTTTTTGCTTTAGCCATAATTCCTCACAAAACTATTTAGTTGCGCCACGACGACGACCACGACCAGCAACTGTCTTTTTAGGACCTTTGCGAGTGCGCGCGTTTGTACGCGTGCGTTGCCCACGGACAGGTAGCCCGCGGCGGTGACGGAGACCACGATAGCAACCGATTTCGATCAATCGCTTAATACTCATCTGTTTCTGACGGCGAAGATCGCCCTCAAGCGTATAGTTCTTATTGATGAACTCACGCAACAAAGCTAAATCGCCTTCAGATAAATCTTGAATACGCTGGTCAGGATTCACATTCGTCGCGGCTAAGATAGTCTTTGCACGCGTTCGCCCGATCCCATAGATATAGGTCAAGCCAATTTCAACCCGCTTATTACGGGGAAGATCAACACCTTCGATTCTTGCCATAATATTTTCTAACCTTGTCGTTGTTTATGTTTAGGATTTTCGCAAATAACGTACAATTTGCCTTTGCGGCGAACGATTTTGCATTTCGCACAACGCTTGCGAACAGATGGTGACACTTTCATAATAACATCTCCTACTTTAGAACTGGAACATAACTCAGCCAAAACACTGCATTATACTCGCTGATTTCCATTCCGTCTAGTATCTAAACTTCTTACGTATTTTAAATCGTGGTTTCTGCTTTTGGTCAAAGGACAGTCAGGATTAGAGGTTTTCCTTCGGTTACGGCAATTGTATGTTCATGGTGTGCCGTCAATGACCTGTCAGCGGAAACTACTGTCCATTGGTCAGCAAGAACTTTAGTCTGTGCTGTACCAACAAGTACCATCGGTTCTAGGGCGATAGTGACCCCAGGACGAAGAACTAAGCCGCGCCCCGCTGTGCCATAATTGGGCACCTGTGGGGCTTCGTGCATTTTTCGTCCTACTCCGTGGCCTGTATATTCTCTAGTGAGATAAAAGCCACGGCTTTCAACATATTTTTGGATTGCGGCAGAAACATCACCCGTTTTATTGCCAGGTCGCATTTTATCAATGCCTGCCATCAGCGCACCTTCGGTTACGTCAAGCAATTTTTGTGCTCTCTTTGAGAGTTTCCCAACTCCAGCAGAAAAAGCAGAATCAGCCACAAAGCCACCAAAGAGTGTACCGCAATCAACCGAAACGATATCGCCTTCTTTCAACTTTCTTTTACTACTCGGGATTCCGTGTACCAACTCTTCATTAATGCAAACTGTAATAGATGCGGGGTAGGGATAAGGTCCAGGGTAGTTTTTAAAAGGTGATATTGCATTGTGTTTTCTTAGCACTTCTTCCGCAACATCATTCATCTCAGCGGTGGTTGTACCAGGTACTAACATTTCTCGCACAGTTGCATGAACCGTAGCGTTAATGCGCCCTGCTTCGCGCATTATTTCAACTTCAGCAGGATTTTTAATCTGTACTTTTCTTTTTGCCCAACTCATAATTATCTCTCTAAAACACTAAGCAATTCTTTTGTTACACCTTCAATAGGTTGATCACCTTGTATTTTTACCAACTTGCCCTGCTCACGATAATAAGCAATCAGCGGTGAAGTTTGTTTTTTATAAACGGCAAGCCGTTTTCTTGCTGTCTCAACAGTATCGTCATCACGCTGATAAAGTTCAGAGCCATCTATGTCGCAAATTCCTTCTTTAGCAGGGGGGCTGAATATCATATGAAAAGTATGATGTCCAGGGGCACGACAAGTCCAACGCCCAGAAAGACGTTCTATAAGCACCTCATCTGAGGCAGTTATATACGGAACAATACTTAGGCTTGCATTTTTCTCATTTAGTATAACCGACAGCGCATCTGCTTGCGTTGGCGTCCTAGGGAAACCGTCTAAAAGTGCGCCTTTTTTACAATCTGAATAAGACAGGCGTTCTTCTACCATAGCAATGGTCACGTCATCTGGCACTAACTCACCTTTTGACATAAAACTTGCGGCTAAAGCACCTAACTCTGTTTTATTATTTATATGTTCTCTAAAAAGATCGCCTGATGAAATATGTACCAAGCCAGTTTCCTGCGCTAATATATCTGCCTGAGTTCCTTTTCCAACGCCAGGGGCACCGAGCAAAACGATATATGTGGACATAAAATCAAGTTCCTTATATTTGGACTATACGATATTTCTTTTTTAAAGGCAATATACGGATACTGGAATACCGTTTCGCACTTACTTTAGGCTTGAATGCTACGAGTGAACTGCTCCCTAGGAAAACGGGGGGGGGGCTACCTACTCTGCCACAATACTAACCAAAGGCACTCAAGCTGAGGTCACGCACGAACCGATCTCTTTATCCTATATAAATCTGAGAGGTCTTTGAGACCTCTCAGATTTTCTTCTATTTTACAAGAATCGAATCTTGGTATCCGTGCAATTTGAGTTCGGCATCGATATTTTGGAAAACATCGCGAACAACACCAACAACAATAAGTAATCCAGCAGAGGAAACGAGCATTAAACTTGAACCTTGCGAGGAGATTGGCATAATGAATTGCATTAGGTAGGGCAGTATTGCGATAAAACCAAGAAATAGCGCACCAGGAAGAGTGATACGGCGTTGAACTTTGGTAAGGTACCGTTGAGTTGGGGCACCACGACTAACACCAGGAATTTGTGCACCCATTCGTTTCAGGTTTTCTCCATAATTTTGCTGTGCAAAGAGAACATCTGTGTAGAAGAAGGTGAAAATAACAACCATGACAAAGTAAATTAGCCAGTAGGTGCCACCTGTGCCATCAAACGTACTCTGCGTAGCTTGAGCAAAACTTGCTACCCACGCTGTTTCTGAACCAACAAAATAGCTGGAAAGAATAGCAGGAAATTGTAGAATAGCACTCGCAAAAATAAGCGGGATCATGCCTGCCATATTAACTTTCAGTGGCAAAGAGCCTTTGACGGGCATAGACATGCGGTTTCCCATTCGACGACCTGGGTACATAACCGGGACGTTGCGTTGTCCTTGTTGCACAAAAACAACAGCATAGATTGTTAGTAACAACGAAATGACTGTTACCGCCAATAATATCCAACGGTTTTGTTCATCACTCATCATACGAACGATATTGCTGGGAAGGCTTACAACAATGCCCGCAAAAATAATTAAGGAAAGACCTTGCTTTCGCATTCCGTATTCAGAGATTAATTCTCCAAGCCATATAGCAAACATGGTGCCTGCTGTCATAGCAAAAAGAACAGCTAAAGAGGGAAGGATAAGGTCGCCTGAAAAGCCGAAGGGAACAATTTGCTCTAAGCCGCTTTGGGTCGCAAATGAATTAAAAATATTAACCTGACCTATTGCTGAAAGCATAGCCATAGGAACAGCTAAGATATAGGTCCATTTTTCCATCCATTTTTGCCCTTCACGTGGGTCATCTTCCATACGTTGTTGTAAAGCAGGAATGATGGGCGTAAGCAATTGCAAAATAATTTGAGCGGTAATATAAGGGTAAACGCCCATAGACAGTAATGAAAACTGCGATACTGTACCACCTGATAGCAAATCGAGAAAGCCAAATATGCTTCCTCCCGCACCACTAGAACGAAATGCCTCTAGCGCGGCACTATCAACACCAGGAACGGGTACATTAGCGGCGACTCTATAGAGTGCTAAAAAGCCCAACGTATAAAGTAATTTACGCCGAATATCTATAGATGTCCATAGGTAACGCCAACCAGACAATTTTGACTTCATATAAAAGTCTCCTGTTCTATAACGAGTTAGCTAATCAGCTCTACATTACCGCCAACGGATTCAACTTTCTCCTGCGCGCCTTTGCTTATACGATGCACGCGCACTGTAAGAGCTGTGCTTAGTTCTCCACGTCCTAAAAGTACAACGGGGTTACGAACATCGCGTAAGAGGCGAGCATTGTGCAAGCTCTCTGGGGTCACTTCGTCATTAGCATTAAACACTTCGGCTAATTGATCGAGATTGATTTCGTTATAATCTATTCGGTTACGGACATGCATCCCTTTACCGCGCATAAATGGTAATCGGCGATAGAAAGGCACATTACCGCCCTGACGGTGTAAAGCGCCACCGCTCCCAGAGCGAGATTTTTGCCCTTTATAACCACGACCGGCTGTTTTGCCTTGTCCTGCGGCTATACCACGTCCAACACGTTTTCTGTTTTTCTTAGCGCCAGGATTCGGCGCAAGCTCATGTAATTTCATATCAAAATCCTACTCTTCTACTTTGATGAGGTGGCTAACTTTAAAAAGCATACCACGCAAAGCAGGGTTATCCACATGCTCCACCGTGTGGTTCATGCGACGCAATCCTAATGCGCGAACTGTGGCTTTTTGCCTTTTGTTGTATCCAATTGGGCTTTTTACCAAAGTAACGCGTAATTTTTTCTCAGCAGTTTTCTTTGCCATGATTTAATTACCTCCGTTCCCAGAAGGGAACCAGTTCTTTGATGTCTTTGCCACGCTTGGCGGCCTCTTCGGCGGGAGATTTTTGTTGTTCGAGAGCATCAAATGTTGCCTTGACCACATTAAGTACATTATTGCTACCCAAAGATTTGGTCAAAATATCCTTAACACCAGCGGCTTCTAAAACGGCGCGAACGCCACCTGCCGCAATAACTCCTGTACCGGGGGAAGCTGGTTTCAGTAAAACTCTTGCACCAGCAACGCGTCCAATAGCTTTATGGAAGATAGTCGTATCTGATAAGTTCACAAAATGCAAATCACGACGCGCACGGTCGGATGCTTTGCGGATAGCATCAGGAACGGTATTAGCTTTGCCTGTGCCCATCCCGATTTTTCCTCGTCCATCACCAACTACAATAGTTGCGCGAAATCGGAAACGGCGACCACCTTTGACCACTTTGGCTACACGAGCAATCTCAATCATGCGTTCATCAAGATCGTCTTTTTCAAATTTCTGTTTTTTATCGAATTTTGCCATAGTATTCTCCACTCAGTCCTAGAACTGTAAGCCACCTTCACGCGCGGCATCTGCTAGAGCTTTTACTCGCCCTGTATAACGGAAACCACCGCGATCAAAAACGATGCTGGTAATTCCTGCTTCTTTTGCGCGCTCGGCAACAGCTTCACCAACCAAGCGAGCTTGCTCTGTTTTCTTTAGATCTTTCATCTTAGCACTCAGTTCTTTATCTATGCTAGATGCTGATACGAGAGTCTTACCCGCTTCATCATCGATAACTTGAGCATAAATTTCTGACAGACTGCGAAAAACGCTTAAACGTGGACGTTCTGGCGTTCCTGAAATATGTTTACGCACGCGCGCGTGTCGTCTAATACGAGCTTTAGAACGATTTTTAGACATAATTTATAATCCTTTCGCGGCGGCTTTGCCAGCTTTACGGCGGACATATTCACCAAGATAGCGAATTCCTTTACCATGATAAGGTTCAGGCGGGCGAACGCTTCGGATTTCGGAGGCAACTTTACCAACGACTTCCTTGTCTATACCCATAACCTTTACTTGTTTAGTTTTAGGATCTGATTCAAAACTAATGCCATCCACAGGAGTAATTTCTACTGGGTGTGAATAGCCCACATTTAAAATAAGATCTTTACCTTTCATTTCGGCTCGATAGCCAACACCTTGCAATTCAAGAATCTTCTCGAAGCCAGTGTTAACACCTTCCACCATATTTGCGATTAAGGCACGTGTCGTGCCATGCAAAGCTCGCTCTGTCGGATGGTTAGATTTTCTTTTAACAACAACCTGTCCATCTTCTTCAGCGATTTCCATCAAATATGAAAACTGCCGTTGCATTTCGCCTTTTTTGCCTTTTACTTTGACAAAAGACCCTTTAATATCAACCTGTACATCCGCGGGGATGTCTACAGGTAAACGTCCAATACGAGACATTATTTATAACCTCCGGCTACCAAATTTTACAGAGGAGTTCGCCACCAACACCAAGCGAACGAGCTTTTTGCCCTGTCATAACTCCCTGAGAAGTAGACAAGATAGCAATGCCGATACCAGAAAGCACCCAGGGGATGTCATTTTTCTTGGTATAAACACGGCGACCAGGGCGGCTCACTCGCTCCAAACCGGTTAAAACCGATTGGCGTTCGCGACGTTTACCTACATATTTTACGCGCATACGAAGCACAGGTTGATTGGGTCGTGTTCCATCTACGACTTCAACCTTTTCCAAGAAGCCTTCATTCTTAAGAATGTTAGCTATTTCTATCTTCATCTTGGAGCTAGGCATGGCAACAGTTGCTTGACCTACCATAACCGCGTTACGGATTCGGGTCAGCATATCAGCAATAGGATCAGAAAAACTCATAATTTCACCTTTACCCGACTACCAAGAAGCTTTGGTAACGCCAGGGATCTTCCCTTCTAACGCTAACTCACGGAAACAAATTCGACATAAACCAAAGCGCCGAATATAACCACGCGGACGACCACAGCGTTGACAGCGGTTACGAACACGGGTTGGGTATTTGCGGCGCATATCACGATACTGCATACATTTTTTTGCCATAATTACGCTTCCTTTTTGAAGGGCATTCCAAGCAAGGTCAATAAAGAGCGTGCTTGGTCATCATTCTCTGCGGTGGTAACAATGGTAACTTCCATACCACGCATTTTGTCTATTTTGTCATAATCAATCTCGGGCCAAATCAGTTGGTCCTTTAGACCCAAGGTATAGTTACCTCGTCCATCAAAGGAGTTAGGTGAAATGCCACGAAAATCACGAACACGTGGGAGGGCGACATTGATTAAACGATCTGCAAATGCCCACATCTTCTCACCACGCAATGTTACTTTTGCGCCAATTACAATGTCAGCACGCAATTTGAAGTTTGCGATATTTTTGCGAGATTTTGTCAGAACAGGTTTCTGTCCCGTTATCGTCATAATATCGCTAACCGCGGCTTCAATAACCTTAGGATTTTCTTTTGCTTCACCCAAGCCGATATTTAAAACTATTTTTTCAATACCAGGCACTTGCATTACGCTCGTATAGCCAAACTCTTTTGTCAACGAGGGTACCGCTTCTTCGATATAAAACTTTTTCATTTTATTCATAATCAATACCCTATTCAATAATTGCTTCGCATTTTTTGCAAACTCGGTAAGCACCATCTGCATCACGTTGAATCGCAATGCGTGTGGGCTGATCACATTTGGGGCAAACCAACATCACATTAGAAACGTGCATAGGTCCCTCAAATTTTATCAAACCCGGGTTAATGGTACGCCCTTGTGTTTGCACCTGAGCTTGGTGTTTAGTACGCAGGTTAATGCCTTGTACAACAACGCGGTCTTTTTTAGGGATGACGTTAATCACCTCGCCACGTCTTCCTTTATCTTCAAAGCGACCGCTAATAATCTCTACGGTATCACCTTTACGGATTTTATTCTTCATAATTTTGCTCCTAAAATCCTACAGTGCTTCTGGGGCTAAGGAAACAATTTTTGTGTATCCATGCTCTCGCAATTCACGAGCCACAGGTCCAAAAATACGGCTTCCTTTAGGGTTTTTGCTATCGCCATCTAAAATCACTGCAGCATTATCATCAAAACGAATACGAGATCCGTCATCACGTCGCCACTCTTTAGATGTGCGCACAATTACTGCCTTCACAATCTCACTCTTCTTTACTGAGCCTTGAGGTGAAGCTACCTTCACTGTAGCAATAACAACATCACCAATGCCACCATATTTGACAACCGAGCCCCCCATCACGTTGATTACCAAAATCTCGCGTGCGCCTGTATTATCTGCAATCTTTAAACGTGATTCAGTTTGTATCATCAGTCACATCTCCTGCAGTTACGCCGCTCAAATTTTCTACACCTGCATCAGCAGTGCGTTTTTCGCGTTTGATAACTTCTTCAACAACCCAACGTTTAGTCTTAGAAATCGGGCGGCTCTCAACAATACGAACCTCATCACCGATATTACACGATAGCTCATCATGTGCTTTAACACGTTTGCTACTATGAACGACCTTACGGTATAGAGGGTGTCTATAAGTTCGTGTAATTTCAACCGTTACGGTTTTCATCATTTTATCGCTGGTCACAAAACCAGTCATTCTACGGCGTTTGTTCATGCATCACCTTCCAGTTCAGCCCCAGCTTCGAGCTCTTTAATGATAGTACTCATACGAGCAATGTCACGGCGCACGAAACGCACTTGGCTAGTATCTGTTAATTGACCTGTTACCTGCTGAAAACGGAATTTCATTAACTCTTCACGAGCATCCAGTAACTTATCTTCAATCTCGCCAACAGACAATTGGCGCAATTCAGTCGCATTCATGTCTATTCATCTCCTATATTGCTAGAAACAATTTTGGTTTTGATTGATAGTTTATACTGCGCCAGCTTTAAAGCTTTTACAGCCACATCATCTGGAAGACCACCAATTTCAAACATAATACGTCCAGGTTTTACAACCGCAACATAATACTCCACTGCGCCTTTGCCTTTACCCATACGGGATTCTGCGGCACGCTTTGTATAAGGTTTATCAGGAAAAATACGAATCCACACTTTTCCACGGCGTTTCATAGAGCGCACAATTGCACGACGAGCGGCTTCAATTTGTCGAGCTGAAATCCAGCCCGGTTCTAAAGCTTGAATGCCATAGTCACCAAAATTAACTTCGGCACCGCGCAGTGCTTTACCACGCATTCGTCCACGCATTTGTTTACGCCATTTAAATCGTTTTGGCATCAACATAAAAATAACCTCTTTCCTTAGAGAACTTTAGCAGGGAGCCTACTTACTAACGTAGACGCCTTTAGTTGCTTCAGCTTTCTCTTCTACTTGCGGCAGTTTTTCGCCTTTATAAACCCAAACTTTGACACCAACCACTCCGTAAGCAGTAACTGCCTTAGAAACAGCAAAGTCAAGATCAGCTCTTAAGGTTTGTAGAGGCACACGTCCATCACGCATCCACACACGCCGCGCCATTTCAGCACCGCTCAAGCGACCCGAAACTTCAATTTTTACACCTTCTGCACCCTGTCGCATTGCGTTTTGCATCGCACGTTGCATAGCACGGCGATAAGCAATACGGCGAGTCAGTTGGTCTGCAATATTAACCGCAATCAAATAAGCATCGGTATCGGGCGATTTGATTTCTTTTACATCTAAATCAACCTTCTGCCCTACTAGTTCCTCTAAGGCTTTACGAATTTTCTTCACACTTGCGCCTTTGCGCCCAATGAGCACACCAGGCTTAGCTGTATGAATAGAAACCTTCACCTTACCAGGAAAACGTTCGATTTCGATATTTGAAATACCTGCACGTTCTGTAAGTACAGATTCTTCCAAACCTTTCCGAAGCTCACCAACTCTTCTTAAGGTAGCTGAGCCACCTTTAGCAGAAACACCAGTTAATAAGCTACGAATAGCAATATCCTGTTGCAATAAATCACGATACTGCGACCCTTTTGCAAACCAACGAGCTTTCCATGGCTGTGTAATCTTTAGGCGAAATCCAACGGGATGAACTTTACGACCCATAATATCTCCTTTACGTCCTTTTGGGATGGTTCTTTTTAGGGGATGAAGTGCTCGAAACGTTCTCATTTTTACTTGATTGCCTTCAGTCAACATTTTTGCGGGCGTAAACATTTTTCTGTTTACGTCTCATATCTGTTGGGGCTCAGCAAGCAAGTTCAAATCACGTTTGTTGCGGTTTCACATCCACAAAGTTTATAAGAACCTATCTCTCCTTATTCTTATGCTTCTCGCTCGCGCAAGATGATAGTCACATGCGAAGCGCGGCGCAACAGCGGTTTAAATCGCCCTCGCGCACCGAAGCGTCTCCATTTACGGGTGGGGGCTTCATCTGCATAAACTTTGGCAACGTAGAGATCGTCCCGGTTTAGCCCAAAGTTTTCTTCGGCATTAGCTACAGCAGAGACCAATAATTTACGTACGGGGTCTGCCGAGCGTTTTTGTATAAAACGCAACATTTCGAGTGCTTCTACTGCATCTTTGCCACGAATTAGATCAATTACGAGGCGTGCCTTTTGGGCAGATACTGAGTGATAGCTCAATTTTGCGCGAATATCTTGAGTAGCCATATATAAATTCCTACTTCACTAAGTGACCGCGGTAGGTACGTGTTGGGGCAAATTCACCCAAACGATGACCGACCATATTCTCGGTGATATAGATGGGGACGTGACGACGCCCATCGTGAACGGCGATTGTATGCCCAACCATCTGCGGGAAGATTACGCTTGCCCTGCTCCAAGTGCGAATAACTTTCTTATCGCCCTTTTTGTTCATGGCATCAATTTTTACGAGTAGTTTGGGATCAATGAATGGTCCCTTTTTTAATGAACGTGACATATTTTATATCCTCGCTTATTTCCGCTTCTGACCACGACGACGAACAATATACTTGTCTGTATCTTTGTTGCGACGAGTCTTTTTGCCCAAAGTCTTCTGCCCCCAAGGGCTTTTCGGACTTGGCATACCAATCGGTTGGCGACCTTCACCACCACCATGAGGGTGATCGTTGGGGTTCATGGCTGAGCCACGAACGGTAGGACGAATGCCCATGTGGCGTTTACGACCAGCTTTACCGAGTTTGATATTGCTATGGTCTACGTTGCCAACTTGCCCGATAGTTGCATAACATCCCTGACGAATCAAGCGAACTTCGCCAGAAGGTAAACGAATTTGAGCATAGTCGCCTTCTTTCGCCAAAACTTGTGCCGAAGCACCAGCCGAGCGAACCATTTGTGCGCCTTTGCCTTCTTTCATCTCTATATTATGAACCATTGTGCCAACAGGGATATTTGCGATGGGCAATGCGTTTCCGATCTTGATTTCTGCTTCTGGACCAGAGACGATTGTTTCACCAACTTTTAAACCTAGTGGAGCAATAATATATCGCTTTGCACCGTCTGCATAAAAAAGCAATGCTAAACGCGCTGTACGGTTGGGGTCATATTCTATAGCCGCCACACGTGCAGGTACACCTAATTTTTTTCGCTTGAAATCTACTATACGAATAAATCTACGGTGTCCACCACCACGATGACGAACGGTCACACGTCCATGAGCGTTACGTCCACCGGTTTTACGCAATGGAATAATCAAAGAACGCTCAGGAGTCTTTTTTGTGATTTCTTCAAACGTATACCCTGTCATACCACGCTGACCGGGTGTAGTTGGTTTATATTTTTTGACAGCCATTACTGTACACCTTCAAAAATTGGGAGCGAATCGCCATCAATTAGCGTAATAATTGCTTTCTTGACACCAGATTTGCGCACAGCCATTCGGCGACTGCGAGCTTGAACAGTGCGTTTCGCCGCAGTTTTTATGATGTTTACACGTACTACATCTACATCAAAAATTGTTTCAACAGCTTCTTTCACCATCGTTTTGGTTGCATCATTACTCACAACAAATGTGTACTGATTCAACTCGCTCATTTGATAATTACTTTTTTCCGTAACCACCGGGCGACGAAGCACATCATATATAGTAGTCATCGTTGCCTCCTATCCTAAGTGCGCTGTTAGCGCATCTAAAGTCTTTACTGAAATAATCAGCTTATCAAATCCTAAAATATCGCGGACATTAAGATAACCTGCCAATAAAACTTTAGCATTTGAGATATTATCCGATGAGCGCATGGCTACATCGTATTCTTTATCTTTTTCAGCCAAAAGAAGAAGTGCGCTTGAGTCCCCTGCCCATTTACCTAAAACTTCTGCCATTACGCTAGTCTTAGGCTCTTCTATAAGAAAATCTTCTACGAGAATTATTTCAGATTCTGCTGCTTTTGCAGAAAGCACAGAGCGAAGTGCGGCTTGGCGCATTTTCTTTGGCATTTTCTTTTCGTAGCTGCGGGGGCGAGGGGTATGAACTCTACCACCACCTACCCATTGGGGTGCACGGGTTGTACCCTGACGGGCGCGACCTGTGCCTTTTTGCTTCCACGGCTTACGACCACCGCCAGAGACTTCGCCTCGGCTTTTGGTTTTATGCGTTCCTAAGCGTGCGTTCGCCATTTGCCGAACATAGGCTTGGTGCATCAAATCTACATTTATCGGGGCTTCAAAGACTTCGGCGGGTAAATCTACCTCACGAAGTTTTTCGCCTGCGATATTTATTACATCTACTTTCATGATATTTGCTCCAATACCCTACAGCTACTGCTTACGCGCGCCGTTAACGATAACAATCCCGCCTTTACCGCCGGGAACAGCTCCTCTTACGCCAATTAGGTTTCGTTCTGCGTCCACAAGGACAACTTTCAACCCTTGAGATGTGACACGAACATTGCCCATGTGGCCAGGCATTTTCTTCCCTTTATGAACACGACCAGGAGAAGAACCCGCGCCGACTGAACCAGGCGCACGATGCCTATCTGATTGACCATGTGTTTTGGGTCCGCCCTTAAAGCCGTGACGCTTCATGCCACCTTGAAAGCCTTTGCCTTTGCTAATGCCAGTAATATCGACACGTTCGCCAAGTTCAAATTCTTCAACAGTAAGCTTTTCGCCAACTTTGACTTCTGGGGATTTTGTACGGAATTCACGCAAATAGCGCAAAGGGGGTAAATCATTAGACTTGAGATGCCCACGCTGTCCACCTGTGAGTTTTTTTGGATGCACCTCATTAAAGCCAAGTTGCACAGCTGAGTATCCATCTCTTTCTGGATTACGCACCTGTGTAACATAACAAGGACCCGCTTCTATGACAGTGATCGGCAATGCTACGCCGTTCTCGTCAAAAATTTGGGTCATTCCAATTTTCTTGCCTATTAGCCCTTTCAACATTTTGTATTTCTCCTTAGTAAATTAATAAGACTGACAGCCGGGCTTGGCCACATCATCTCCTGAGTATCGCAGTTAGTTTTTTGCTACAGAGCCTTTATTTTGGGTCTGCTCACAACAAAACTCTTACCATACCGTCTTACGCGCACCTACTTTACTGGTTTTGTTTTTTGAACCAGTAAAGCAGTATGCGTTATTACTGTAACTTCAAATTACAAGAGACTAAATTTTAATCTCGATATCCACACCTGCGGGAAGGTTGAGCCGCATTAGCATATCAATCGTTTTTGATTCAGGATCCAAAACGTCAATCAAACGATTATGCGTACGGATCTCAAAGTGCTCGTGAGAATCTTTGTCAATGAAAGTCGAGCGACGTATTGTAAACCTTTCTTTCTTTGTTGGCAAGGGTACTGGTCCAACAACATGGGCGCCACTTCGTTCAGCAGTATCTACAATCCGTTTTGCGGATTGGTCAAGAACGCGATGGTCATAAGCCTTAAGGCGGATACGGATTTTCTGTTTAGCCATAATGAAATACCTTATTAATTAAGCAATTTGGTGATAACGCCTGCGCCGACGGTGAGACCGCCTTCACGGATGGCGAATTTGGAGCCTTGCTCCAATGCGACTGGAACAATCAACTCTACAGTCAAGTTGACGTTATCGCCAGGCATGACCATCTCTACACCTTCGGGAAGGGTAATGTC
>JADGEO010000038.1 GCA_016744335.1 Anaerolineales bacterium | reverse complement strand
CATCTCTTAACCATAAAACGCGCCGCAATACGAGGCGGAGCATATAGCGCAACGGGAAAAAGTGTAGAAGGTCCCCTCATGCTCACTCTCTGTAAACTCTACTCTGTCCCCGAAGAAAATTACAGTTTAGATATTGTGGGCGGAGGAAAAGCCAGCACAGGCAATTTTGAACGAGAAATTGATTTCTTCCTAAAAAGTGGGGAAATTATCCACAAATGCGAAGTTAAATTAATGGGCAAAGGTAATCCTGAAAGTGCAGATGTTTTTATTGCACGCGAGAGTAAAGTTTTTATCGCTGATAAATTATCAGAAAAGAACAAAATACAATTTGACAGTCATGGTGCACAATGGCTAAAATTGCGAAGCCCCAATGGATATAGAAAATTTGAAGAAATCTTGACCGTTTTGAAGATTCCTTATACGGTTTTTGATTACGAGAACTTGGATGACGTGATAGATGCGGCTTTAAATAATATTTTTAGGGGATAATTACTCTACGAATTCCATTTCTAAACACAGTTGGGGCGTACGGTGACGATTTGCGAATCCCATCTCCGCACGGCGGTAAACCGACCGTGCTAAATAGCTCAAGCCCGTTAAAACGGACTGAGAATCTGCATAAAAACTCTTGACTTTGCGTACCATAATTGATACACTCCTGCTATGGATAAAAATATTCGCTTACGGGTACTTTTTTATAAAACACAATCAGGGAGAGACCCCGTCAGAGAATGGCTAAGATCTTTGTCAAATGATGATAAAAAGACAATTGGTGAAGATATTAAAACCGTACAGTTTGGATGGCCCATAGGAATGCCTGTCGTGCGTAAATTAGACAAAGATTTATGGGAAGTCCGCTCACGGTTAAATAAGCGTATTGCGCGCATAATTTTCACTGCAGAAGATGGTCTGATGGTGCTTCTGCATGGTTTTATAAAAAAATCACAGAAAACACCCAAGAACGATTTAGAACTCGCTAAGAAAAGAGCGGCTCAATTAAAAGGATAAAAGAATGGATAATAAACATCTCGGAAGTAATTTCGATGACTTTTTAGAAGAGGAAGGGATTTTGGCTGAGGTAGAAGCGGTTGCAATAAAACGCGTCATCGCATTTCAACTTGCAGAATTAATGGAAGAAAAACGATTATCTAAAACTGCTATGGCAAAACGAATGAAAACAAGTCGGGCAGCATTAAATAGATTGCTAGACCCTGCTAATAAATCGGTTACTCTACAAACACTAGAAAGCGCGGCACTTGCGGTAGATAAACGTTTACGAGTTGAGTTTGTATAAAGCATATTCGTAGCTTGATGAAAAGTTATCAAAAAAGAACCTGTTTCTTGCAATGGAACAGGTTCTTTTCGTAAAGATTAGTCTCCGCACGGCGGTAAACCGACCGTGCTAAATGGCTCAAGCCCGTTAAAACGGACTAAAAACCAGCATAACGAGACTTCGGAAGTTTCCAAAACTTCCGAAGTCTTTGCTTTTATTCGCGTAATTCGCCCATTCGCGCCATTCGCGTTAAAAAAAGAAAAGCAACTTTATGATATACTCCGCACGATTTAAAAACACACTCAATCAAGGAAAGCTTTACTCATGAAACGATTACTCTCTTTACTCCTATTATCTAGTTTTTTACTCAGTGCTTGTGGTGCTTTTGGCGCAACGCCCGCAGAAGATGCTACCCCAACATATAGCACAGAAGATATTCGTGCTACAGCCGATGCAATGGTCTACGATATGCTGACCCAAACCCAAGCAGCAATGCCGACCAATACCATCATCCCACCAACCAATACGCCGCTACCTCTAGAACCTACTGCCACATTTACGACAGTGCCTACACTTTCTACCGAGATTGCATCGGCAACACCCCCCACAGAAATAGCCTCACCAACGGCTGTGCTAGTAGCAACTTCTAATACCGTCTCTTGCGCCGACCAACCACTCTCTGGCTGGACGGGAGACAGCGTGCCACTATCAGTTACAAATAATGTTAAAGGCACCACCGCAAATGTTTTCCTATGTATCGTTACTGCGGCAGGCGAAATTGGCTATATTAGCATACCCGTAGATAAATCAGGCAGTGCTTCTGTGCCACTAGGCGATTATAGTGCTACAGCTTGGGTGAGTGGAAAGAAAGATTTTAATGCAACAACTACTTTTCAACTCAAAAACACAGCAAGTGTACAACTTGTAATTGAAAATAACAGCATTATCTTAAGAGCTGGTTGCGCACCCAATTGCTAAGTTTTATTTTTCTAAACACGAAAAAAGGCTCCTTTGTAGGAGCCTTTTTCTTTTCTAAAAGAGATGCTATCTTTCGGAAAATTTGCTTCATCCATTTCTCAACCCTTTATTCCATAAAACTTTACGCTTGCCATCTAAAACAAAAAAAGTCTCCCTTTTAGGGAGACTTTTTCTCAGTCGGGGCGCCGGGATTTGAACCCGGGACCTCTTACACCCCATGCAAGCGCGCTAGCCGGGCTGCGCCACGCCCCGATTTGAGCGAACGGTATTATAGCCCCTTTTTATTATTATAGCAACAGCAAAATAATGATAAAATACAAGTCCTTCTATAAAATACGGAGTTCGCATGAGTAAAATGATTCAAGTCACCATAGATAGTGTTCGCGTCAGCTTAATGTCCCCACAACGGGTCATTATTTTGCACCAAATCAACACCAATAGATACCTACCCATTTGGGTCGGACCCCACGAAGCAGAAGCCATCAGTGTTTCACTACAAGAAATAGAAATGGCGCGCCCCCTTACCCACGACCTCCTAAAAAATACCATCAATCTCTTAGGTGCACGAATTTTACACATAGAAATCGTAGCCCTAAGAGAAAATATCTTCTTTGGCAATATCGTCACCGAAATCAATGGAGAAACAATCCATATCGATTCCCGCCCCTCCGATGCCATCGCTATGGCAGTGCGCGCACACGTCCCCATCTTTGTCGACCCCGCAGTTCTTAACAATGCCGGAATTTTCCCCGATGAAAATATACAAGAAGAAAAACAAGATAGCGAAACACCCTCACCAGACGATAAACACCTCTCCATTTTTGAAGATTTTCTTGATGGATTAGACAATAAAACCGACACCGATAATTCCAACTAATTTTATTTTTGGATAAAATACCGCGACGTGCGTGCCCCAAACGTGAGTGCCCACAATCGGCATCTTTTTAGCGTAAACTTTACACTCTCCCCATCCATTTCCACGAGCTTATACTTTCCTTATGAATGATATTGCCCCCCCAGAAATTGAAAACGCCGCCCCCGGCGTTCCCCATAGCCGAGAAGCCGAAGAAGCCGTAATCGGTGCGGTGCTCATTAATCCCGAAGTATATTATGACCTCGCTCAATTCCTGCAAGGCGATGATTTCTACATCCACCGCCTCGGCTGGATTTGGGATGCCTTCACCCGCCTCCAAGAATCGCGTATCCCCTTCGACTTGCTGACCGTCTCAGAAGAATTAAGCAATCATAATCAACTCGCCGATATTGGTGGATCTGCTTATTTAACATCACTTGTTAACCAAGTCCCCACATCTTTGCACGCAGAAGCCTACGGGCGCGTTATCGAAGCACATTCTCTAAGGCGCAAGCTCCTAACCGCGGCAAATAAAGTCGCCACCCTCGCCTACGAAGAAGAAACCGCCATTGACGACGTAATGGACAATGCCGAAAAAGCGATTTTCAGCGTCAGCGAAAGACGCATGTCGAACGACGTGCAACCAATCAAAACGGTGATGAGCAATGTCTATGATACCGTTGATGAACTTTCTAAACGTGACGATGAGATTTTCGGCGTGCCAACTGGCTTTATAGACCTCGACCGTTTACTCGGCGGCTTACAAGCCTCCGATTTGCTCATTATTGCAGGTCGTCCTGGGCAAGGTAAATCTGGTTTTCTGATGTCAGTTGCCAAAAATGCGGCAGTCTTGCACAAAAAGCACGTTGCCGTATTTTCATTAGAAATGTCAAATGAACAAGTGGCACAACGTATGATTTCTCAAGAAACAGGAATCGATTCTCAGAGCTTACGAACAGGCAAACTAAATGACGACGATTGGCCCAAATTCACCCAATCTATAGAAATGTTTTCAGGAACAACCATGTTTCTGGATGATACCCCCGCAGTTTCTCCGCTTCAATTACGCACAAAATGTAGACGTTTGCACATGGAATACGGCATAGACTTAATCGTCATTGATTATTTGCAACTCATGGGCGGCGATACGCGCTCAAGCAACCGTGTGCAAGAAGTTTCTTATATCTCTCGTAGCTTAAAAGTTTTGGCGAAAGAGATTAATGTCCCGGTTCTTACAGCGGCACAACTTAGCCGTGCCATCGAACAACGCTCCGATAAACGCCCCGTGCTCTCAGATTTACGCGAAAGCGGCAGTTTAGAGCAAGACGCGGACATCGTTATGTTTATTTATCGCCCCGACCAATACGAAGAAGAGACAACCAAGCAGAACGTAGCCGAGATTATTGTAGCAAAACATCGTAATGGTCCTACAGGGAATATCGAGTTGATTTTCCGCCCGAATTTGGCGAAATTTGAAAATGCGGCGACGCGCCGTGTAGATTTTGAGCAGTAGGTCTAATCAGTCCCCTTTGTAGTGACGACTTTAGTCGTCTCACTCACACTCGATTAAGGGCTGAAGCCCTTACTACTAAGGGCACTTAAGGAATTATTAGTGAGTGTTAATCAATTTGATGGTTTTTCTGGCGGTGAAGGTTTTTCCCCCTTTCCCAACGAGTTTTTTGACGAATTATTGAATAGTATTGATAATATCGCTGAACTCAAGGTGACACTTTACGCATTGTGGCTGGTGGCAAATATGGAGGGGGCGGCACATCCTTTATTTGTGAGCAATTTTACCGAAAGCCTAGATGCGGAGCACGTTGCCGAAGGGCTAGAAAAATGCGTATTACGCGGAAGCCTGCTCAGGGTCACGCGCGAAGCCGAGGAAGATGTCTACTTTATTAACTCTCCACGCGGGCGCGCATCGGCTAAATCTGTACGAGACGGACAATGGCATCCATCCCCCAAAAATAGTAGAGCACCTATTATCCGCTCAAATATATTTAAGCTCTACGAAGAAAATATCGGTGCACTAACACCAATGATTGCGGACACTTTAAAAGAAGCCGAAGAAGAATATGAGAGCGAGAGAATTGCTGAAGCAATTGGGCTGGCGGTGAAGGCAAATGCAAGAAAATGGAGTTATGTGGAAGCCATTTTGAAACGATGGAAGGAAGAAGGTTATGGCGAAAATAGACGAGACGATCAGAAAAATCGTAGCCGATACACACAAGACAAATACGCCGATTTCTTTGACTAATCACGACCTGCCCGGCGACCCAAATTGCAAGTTCTGTGGTGGCGGTGGCTATTTACGCGCCGATGTTCCACCTAGGCATCCGAATTTTGGAAAGTTAGAAATTTGCTCGTGCAGAAATCGTGATGTAGCCGCGCAAGCTCGCGAAAGACTCTTTTCGATTAGTCATTTAGATGAATTACAAGACTTAGACTTTGAAAATTTCAAACCACGCGGGCGCAGAGGGCTGGGCGATTTACAAGCGACTTCGATTGAAATGGCATTTAATCAGGCGCGCGTTTATGCAAATTCTCTAAAGGGCTGGTTGCTTTTAGAAGGCGCGTATGGCTGTGGAAAAACGCATCTTGCCGCCGCGATTGCAAATTTTGCGGTTAGCATGAGTGTACCAACACTCTTCTTAACCGTGCCAGACTTGTTAGATATGTTGCGCTTTTCGTATAGCGCAGAAGGTCCCACATTTGAAGAGCGTTTTAATCAAATTAAGAATGCAAATTTATTGATTTTAGATGATTTTGGCACACAAAACGCCACTGATTGGGCGCAAGAGAAACTCTTTCAGATTATTAATTACCGCTATATTAATAAATTGCCTTTGGTTGTGACCACAAATTTGAATTTGAGCGAAATTGAAGCCCGCATTCGTTCCCGTTTGCAAGACCCTGAGCTGGTGAGCAATGTGCGTATTAACGCCCCTGATTATCGCCGTCCAACCGATGATATGGGTCATTCTGTGCTTTCTTCTCTCGATTTATTAGCAAATAAAGAATTTGGGAATATAGACGAAAGACGCAATGAAGGGTTGAGCGCAAAAGAAGTCAAAACACTAGAAAGAGCCTTGAAAACAGCCTATAAATTTGCAGAAAAACCAAAGGGTTGGCTAATCTTCATGGGCGGCTATGGATGCGGAAAAACACATCTTGCCGCGGCAATTGCAAATTATCGCGCAAAATTAGGCGCACCCCCACTCTTCATCATGGTGCCAGATTTGCTCGACCATCTGCGCGCTACCTTTAGCCCCAAAAGCGAAGTTAGCTACGACCGCCGATTTGATGAAATCCGCACTTCACCGCTACTTATTTTGGACGATCTCGGCACACAATCTATGACCCCCTGGGTGCGCGAGAAGCTCTATCAACTTTTTAATTATCGCTATAACGCCGAACTCCCCACCCTCATCACTACCGCCGATTCGCTCGAAGAAATTGATGAGCGCATTCGCTCCCGCATTTTAGATAAACGCTTATGCAAAATTCATCTCATTGATTTGCCCGCATATTATGGGACAACAAAAAAATAAACGCAAGATAAATCTTGCGCAACAAAAAAAAGGACGGGAAATCCCGCCCTTTTTGATTCTATATATTCAACTTTGCATCAATTCTTTATCGAAATTTCCGTATCATCAACTTCTTCCATCTCACCTGTAGCGATAAAAACTGTCCGCTCACAGATATTGGTTACGCGGTCGCCAACTCGCTCAAGGTTATGCGCCGCCCAAATTAACCAATTAGAGCGTTCAATCGCGGTAGGGTCAGAAATCACATAAGTAATCGCTTCACGATAAATCTTTGTATAAAGCGCATCGACCTCATCATCTTCTGCAGGAATCTTTTCCGCCGCCTCCACATCTTCTTCAATAAAAGCTGCCAAAGCACGATGAAGCATATTCGCCGCTTTCTCAGCCATAACCGGCAAATCTACGAGAGGCTTAATTAACTTCTGCTCACCCATCGCCACATTAATTTTAGCAATGCCCTTCGCATAATCGCCCATTCGTTCCAACTCCCCCGCCACATCTAGCATCGAAGCCAATAAACGTAAATCATGCGCCATCGGTTGCTGGGTAGCAATTGAGATCATCACATCCTTCTCAATTTCAAACCGCTTTTCATTGAGTATTTCATCGTCATCGTAAATCCTTTGCGAACGTGAAATATCTCTGTTCTTAAGAGAATCGACCGAGTCTAAGATAGCTTTTTCAGCAAGGCTTCCTAACTCAAGGATATCGTCTTTTAATTTTTGAATTTCGATTTCAAATGCTTTTCTCATAATTCACCTCATATTTTTTTTCGGGGATGATAACAACTTAGCGCGTATTTTAGGCTTGCTTTCCCTAAAAAAACGTTTTCTTGAAAAATAACGGGGGGTTCCCCTAATCAAGCTCATCTTCATCATCATCTACCACTGCCAAATCACCTAAATTGCGCTCATAAACCGAAATAAGACGGCTATAAACTTCTTGCATAAGCGGTGAAGAAATCATAAAATCTGCCGAAGTACGGTTATTTGCCACGGGTATATTCCAAACCTGCGCTATTCTCAGAAGAGCCTTCACATCTGGGTCGTGAGGCTGGGGTTCAAGCGGATCCCAAAAGAAAATCAGCATTTCAATCTCCCCCTCGGCAATTTTCGCACCAATTTGCTGATCCCCACCAAGTGGTCCACTTTTGAGTTTAGTGAAGGGCAAATCTAATTTTTCTTCTAGAAGACTTCCCGTTGTGCCTGTCGCGTATAAATGATGTCTCGCTAAGGTAGATTTATTAAAAAGACACCATTCGAGCAAATCTTTTTTCTTATTATCATGCGCGACAAGCGCAATATGCTTCTTTTTGGGTAAAGGTATTTCTGTACGTAGCATTTTTATCCTATATGTTTTATTCAGTATTACCCAAATCGTCCGGTGACATAATCTTCTGTACGTTGTCTTTTGGGGTTGGTAAAAATCTCTGTGCCAGGCATATATTCTATCAACTTTCCTTGCAAAAAAAACGCCGCATAATCAGATGTTCGCGCCGCCTGCTGAACAGAATGAGGCACGAGAATAACCGTATATTCTTTCTTAAGTTCAACCAAAGCATTTTCAACCTTAGCTGTAGATATAGGGTCAAGCCCAGAAGTTGGTTCATCTAATAAGAGCACTTCTGGTTCTAGTGCGATAGAACGAGCGAGACAAAGTCGTTGTTGTTGTCCACCAGAGAGCGCAATAGCAGGGTCATCGAGTCTGTCGTGAACCTCGTCCCAAAGTGCGGCGAGTTTTAAACTGCTCTCAACTGCCTCATCAAGGCGGGATTTACGTTTTTCGCCTGCAAGTTCAAGCCCATAAGTCAGATTACCGCGAATACTAAAAGGTAAAACTACAGGGCGAGCAAAAACCATTCCTACTTTTCGGCGAAGAGCAATCACATCTGTTTTTGGGTCTAAGATATTCTCTCCGTCTAAAAAGATTTTTCCAGTAATACTCTCCACATCTGCCAAATCATTAAGCCGATTCAAAGAGCGTAATAAAGAGCTTTTACCGCCCCCAGCAGGACCAAATAATACAGTTGTCGCGTTAGCAGGAATATCTAAGTTAATATCTGTAAGGGCTTCTTTCCCATCAGCGTATTGGAGTGTGAGGTTTTCGATTACGATTTTATTTTTCATTTTTTTTATTGTAGGCGCAACATGCTGCGCCCTACAATGATAATAATTACCACTGCCGTTTCGCCCGCGCCCGAGAGCGAACCAAAGATGCCAACGCATTCATCCCAATCACGAAAACGAGTAAGACTAGCGCAGTCCCGTATTGGATTTCTACAGGCATTTCAGGAACTTGAGTAGAAATAACATAAAGGTGATAAGGCAATGCCATAGTTGCATCAAAAGGCGATTGGGGCAAGCGGGGCAAGAAGAATGCCGCACCCGTAAAAAGGATAGGTGCAGTCTCGCCTGCGGCGCGTTCTAAGCCAAGAATAACGCCTGTAGTAATGCCAGGAAGAGCCTGCGGAAGCACTGTTTTGCGGATTGTTTGCCACCGCGTTCCACCCAAAGAAATGCTAACAGTGCGGAAAGATTGGGGCACTGCCCGCAAGGCTTCTTCTGTGGTGCTAATAATAACGGGAAGGGTCATAATTGAAAGCGTTAATGATGCCGCTAAAATACTGGTCCCAAAATTTAGGAAGAGTACGAATAACCCCAACCCAAAAAGTCCATAAACCACCGAAGGAATACCAGCTAAGTTGATAATCGCCAAACGAATTAAGCGGGTGGCTTTATTATCTGAGGCATATTCTGAGAGATAGATTGCGGCGGCAATACCAAGGGGCACAGAGAATATGGCTGTTCCAATGGTGAGATAAAAAGTACCCACAATTGCGGGCAAAATGCCACCATCTCGCATACCATTGCTGGGGAATTCGGTCAAAAATTCCCAAGAAATAGCAGGCAACCCCATCACAAAGATATAGATAACAGTTGCAATGATTGGAACAATAGTCATCACCGTCATCAATGTGAGCAGAGAGAAGCCAAGCTTTTGCGTTAGATCTCGATTTTTAACAAAGAATTTATTCATAAGATTGCAGTCAAACTATGAGATTTATGAGAAAGTATTACGATAAAACCCGTTCAGCCTTCTTCCTTTGTCTAAAAACAACAGCTGAGGCGGTTACATTTACAATTAGAGAGATTAAAAATAAAACCAAACCAATGAAAAACAAGACATGATAATGTGTACTTCCATTTGCCACCTCACCCATTTCTGCGGCGATAGTGGCTGTCATGGTGCGAACGGGTGAGAGTAAATCGGTAAGGCTATTGGCTAAAATAGGTGCGTTCCCTGTGACCATCATCACGGTCATGGTCTCGCCAATAGAGCGACCCACGCCAAGCATAACAGCCGTTAATACACCAGAACGCGCGGCAGGCAGAGTCACTTTCCAAATCGTCTGCCAACGGGTGGCACCCAAAGCAAGAGCCGCGTCACGGTACGATTTCGGGACCGCGTCCAACGCGTCTTCGGATATCGAAACAATGGTGGGAATCGCGATGCCACCCAAGAGTAACGCCCCCGTCAAAGCCGTTAAGCCAGTTGGTAAGTTTAGGATTACGCGTAGTGCCGGCGAAAGGATGAGCATCCCCAAAAAACCAAGCACTACAGAGGGCAGTCCGCCTAATAATTCCACCAAAGGTTTCAGCATATCTCGTACCCAACGTGGGGCAATTTCAGAGAGGTAGATGGCTACGCCAACCCCAAAGGGGACTGCAATAATTGCCGCCCCAATAGTAACAAGAATTGAGCCACTAATGAGGGGCAAAATTCCGTAGTAGCTTTCAATGGGGTACCAGCGTGTGGCAAAGAGATCACCAAGTGGCACTTCGCTGAGCGTGGGTAGACCTTCTTTAAGAAGAAAAAAGAAGATCATAACAACAAAAATTACAGCTGAATAACCAGAAAATTTGATGAGGCGGGTGATGACATATTCTTGCCAGTTAAGGTCTTTTTGCATAGTATTTCCGTGATTTTTTTACCACTAAGAGTGCAAAGGAATACAAAGTTTTTTGTACACGGAATTTCACAGTTTTCACGGAAAGAGATTTTGTAGTTTAAGGAGAAAAACAAAAAACTCCGTGTAATCCGCGTTGTCCGTGTAGAAAAGGGTTTTTCCCTTCGTGAGCTTGATTCTCTTTGTGGTGAATCTTAATTTATCGGCACAAAGCCAAGTTCTTGTACAATTTCTTGCGCTTCTGCTGATAGTATCCATTCTAAATAAATGGCAATTTCACCCGTAGGCTCGCCATTGGTATACATGTATAAATCACGCGCAATAGCGTAAGTGCCATTATTAACAGATTCTACAGAAGGCAAAACATACACATCGCCTTCTTCTGGGGCAATGGCAATTATATTTAGGTCTTCGGGCACATAGCCCAAACCATCGTAACCAATTGCATTGGGGTTTTGACGCACTTCTGAAATAATACCCTCAGATGAAGGAAGTAAAAGCGTATTGGTCGAGAAAAGCGTTTCCGACTCTTCATCGCCCAAGCGCACCACCGTTTCGAGAAAATAGACATGCGTGCCAGAGTTCGTCTCACGAGAAAGGCGCACAATTGGGCGGTCATCGCCACCAACTTCGCTCCAGTTGGTATAAACGCCACTATAAATGTCGGAGATTTGTTGAAGCGTTAACTCATTAACGGGATTGCTGGGATTAACAACTACCGCAATAGCGTCCCCAGCAATAATATGCTCCATAGGCTCAATCCCATCTTCGTTAGCCAAATCAATTTCTTTTTGCTTAATTTGGCGAGATGCGTTAGCGATATCTACTGTGCCATTAACCAGCGCGGCAATACCCGTCCCCGAACCACCACCTGTTACCGAGATGCTAATATCTGGGTTATCAATCTGGTATTTTTCTGCCCACGCCAATGCCAAATTAACAATGGTATCTGAGCCTTTATTTTCAATATAAGTTTGGGGTTCTTGGGAATCTGCAGCACTTGTTCCCAAAGAGGAGCAGGAGACTAGAAAAAAAAGCGGGAGAAGGATGACGAGAGTTTTTTTCATTATTCACAAATTATAACGTATTTCAGAAATAAATAGTCGTTATTTTGTTAACGCAATACATAAATTTTACGGTAAAATCCTTCTATGAATAAAACCAACCCCGTTTTTACCATTGAAAACCTCAATTTTTTCTACGGCGAAAAGCATGCCTTATCTAATATCAATATGAACATCATGCCTCGCGAAGTAACCGCCCTAATTGGTCCTTCAGGATGTGGAAAATCAACCTATCTGCGTTGCCTAAACCGCATGAATGACACAATTGAAAACACACGCGTAGAGGGCAAAATACGTCTAAAGGGCGAAGATATTTATGCCCCCGATATGGATGTAGTGGATTTGCGCCAGCGTGTTGGGATGGTTTTCCAAGCCCCGAACCCCTTTCCCCAATCTATCTTCGACAATGTCGCCTTCGGACCGCGCGTGCTCGGGCTTGCTGAGGGCAAATCAGCTTTGCGCGAAACCATTGAACAGAGTCTCCGCCAAGCCGCACTCTGGGACGAAGTCAAAAATGACCTTAAACAAAATGCGATGAACCTTTCATTGGGACAACAGCAACGCCTTTGCATTGCACGCGTTATCGCCATTCAACCCGAAGTGATTCTGATGGATGAATCGACATCTGCACTCGACCCCATTGCTACCGGTCACGTTGAAGACTTGATTGCCGAATTGAAAAAAGATTACACCATTGTTATAGTTACACACAGTATGCAACAAGCGGCACGCGTCTCTGATAAAACAGGATTTTTCTGGCTCGGTGATTTGGTTGAATTTGGCAACACCAATGATCTATTCACCAACCCCAAAGAAGAATTGACCGAAGCATATATTACAGGGCGGATGGGCTAATAATTCAGAAAACGTAAAGCATGTTTTTCGCTTCACATTTCACGATATGACTTTGGCGTTTTTATCAACAAAAACCCCTTTTATCTGCGTTTATTTGTAGAAAACTTCAAATGCCAAAAATCGGTACCCTAAACGAAAAACCACTCCATGCCTCGCTCAAGGCATGGTACGCAAAACCAGAGGCTCAATTTGAAGTCAAAGTAGATGGCTTTGTCATTGACATCGTTCAGGGCGATTTGTTGGTAGAAATCCAAACGGGGAATTTCTCTTCTATAAAAACTAAACTCAAGAAGCTAATAAAATCTCATCAAGTGCGATTGGTTTACCCTATAGCTCAAGAAAAATGGCTTATTAAATTGCCAAAAGATGGCGGCAGTAAAAGCACCCGCCGAAAATCACCCAAACGCGGCAGAGTAGAAGACCTATTCTGGGAAATGGTTCGCATCCCTGAATTATTGAGCAATAAAAACTTTTCTCTAGAAGTACTAATGATCCAAGAAGAAGAAATAAGGCAATATAATAAAAATAAAAATTGGCGCAGAAAAGGATGGGGAATAGTAGAACACCGCTTATTAGCAGTTGTAGACCGTTTCCCATTTGAAACCCCCACAGATTGGTTGGCACTTCTTCCAAAGGAAACAAATGAGTTTACAACCAAAGATTTGTCAGAAGCACTTGGCATTAGCAGAAAGCTATCACAAAAAATGGCGTATACGCTACGCAAAGCGAATCTGGTTGAGCTGGTAGGGAAGCAAGGACGTACCAATCTATACAAAGTAAGCACCTAAATTTTTGCAATGAATTATTGGTCAGAAGCATCTCAAGCAAATCTCCTCCCCCTCAGTAAAGAGCAATCTGATTTCAAGGTTGCACTGAAAGAATGGGAGCATAGAGGCATCGCGATTGACCATCTATACCCTGTTGAGACCTGTCAACTTTGCGACCATGCAAATCTGCGCTACCATTTTGAGATTGTTAATCACGAAACACGGGCAACCCTACAAATCGGTTCCAGTTGCATAGAGAAATTTGGAATAAGAGTCTACGATGAAGAAGGGAAAAAAATGGAAAGCGAGGCAGTAGGAAAGCAATTAAGGGAGGAGATTAACGCCAAGAAAGAAGAGATAATCTTGGAGCCTTTGCGAAAACTTTGGAAGGCAAGAGAAGATTCTCAAAATAAAGTGCAAAAATACGTCCAAGAATACCAAGAGCATGGCGGCTTTTCGCCCCAAAACTTAGCCTATCTTTTTAAAGAAATGAGAGAAGAAAAAATTAGCTTCGTCCCCCATTTATATAAAATAACTTTACGTCGAAGAAAAGACAGAGATGATTTGTTCCGTATGCCCAAAGAAGACAAGGATTTTATTTGGAGCAGTCTATCTATTTCTCAAAAAAAGCGATATATCAAGGGGAAAAATAAATTTGATGAAGAACTGAAAAGAAAACAGGAAGGCAAAAAAGTTCGAGAAGAAAAGAAGTATCCGCCTTCAAAGAAAACAACACTCAAAATGCCCATCCACTATGCTGAAAGAGCGCACAAATATAAAATCATATTTTTTGACAATAAAGGTAAACCTCTTGCCAGATTATTCAGAGGAAATTTGAAGGAAATTCGTGCTTTGGTTAAAGAAAAAGTCGCCGAAGATGATGACTACACAAAAACAGAAATACGAATAACGCTGACAAATAAATTAGTAGAGATTTATCCATAAAGATGGTTAATTTGTACTCCCCAAAACATAACAAAAACCATACACAAAATACTTTACGAAATCTAAAATCGTGATACCATTCGCCGCATAAATTGAGACTCTTGAATTCCAACTAGCGAGGTATTTATGTTCACTCTCCCCAACGACCAAATTCTCCCCCTGATGCAAGAACACGGCTTCTGGACGTGGTCGGCGCAAGGCAAAGTCAACCCTATCCCCGTGGAACGCGCCAAAGGCGTTTACTTTTGGGATACAGATAGCAAACGCTATCTCGATTTTAGCTCCATGACCATGTGCGTCAACGCCGGTCACGGAGACGAGCGCATCATCAACGCGATGAAGGAACAACTCGATACGCTCCCCTATGCCGCCCCCGGAATGGCGACCAAAATTCGCTCACTGGCGGGCAAGGCATTAACAGAAATCACCCCCGAAGGCATCAATCATTTTCTCTTCACCCTCGGCGGCGCAGATGCCAACGAAAACGCCATCAAACTCGCTCGCGCTTATACGGGCAAGCATAAAGTTCTCGCATTTTATCGTTCTTATCACGGCGCAACGGCCGGCGCAATGGCAGCCACTGGCGACCCTCGCAAGCACGAGTGGGAACCAAACCTCATGCCCGGCATTGTTCATTTTCTCAACCCCTATCGCTATCGCTCCACTTTTCATCGCACAAATCCCGATATTTCTGAAGCCGATTTTACGCAAGATTATCTCAACCATCTCGAAGAAATTATTCAATATGAGGGTGCAAATACCATCGCCGCAATTTTGCTAGAGCCAATTGTTGGAAAAAACGGCATTCTTATTCCACCAGATGGATATTTGCAGGGCGTGCGCGCAATCTGTGATAAATACAATATCATGCTCATTGCAGATGAAGTGATGAGCGGCTTCGGACGTGCGGGCGCGTGGTTCGCAGTGGACAGGTGGGATGTGCGCCCCGATCTTTTGACAATGGCAAAAGGCCTCACCTCCGCGTATGCCCCCCTCGGCGCGGTGGGGATGACGGACGAGATTGCCGCCTATTTTGACGAACGCGTCTTTGCAGGTGGGCTAACGTATACCGCGCATCCCGTTTCTCTCGCGGCGATGATAGCAAATATCCGCGTACTTCAAGAAGAAAAGTTGGTCGAACACTCCGCAAGTCTCGAGCCAAGTTTGTCTCGGATGCTATCCGAGCTGAAAGAAAAACACCCATCTGTGGGAGACGTCCGCTCTATTGGACTTTTCGGCGTGGTCGAAATCGTCAAAAACAGAGAAACAAAAGAACCAATAGCACCTTATAATGCATCTAGCCCTGAGATGAATGCGCTCAAAAAGTATTGTTTTGAACATGATTTATATATCTCTGTGCATTGGCACAAGGCTTTCATTATCCCGCCTTTGGTGATTACTGAAGAGCAGTTGGCTGAGGGAATTGCAGTGATTGACGAGGCGTTGAAGATTACGGATAAGGCAGTGAATTAGAACTACGCTGCGCCTCGGCTTTAGCATAAAAACTGACTTGCGTTACATTTTGAAAATATGGCGCAAGTCAGTTTTATATAAGCATTTTATATGAATTGCTTATGTAACCTTTCGCTCTGAAATTCATCTGATAGAATAGTGACGGAATTAAATAGAAACCTGTTAGATTTATAATTGACTAAAAATTTAAGGAGAAAGTTAAATGAATATCGAACCCCTAGGATTACGCGTTCTCGTACGCCCCATTGAAACCGAAGCAAAAACCGCCAGCGGATTGATTTTGCCCGATTCTGCCAAAGAAAAACCCCAAATTGGTGAAGTTATGGCTATTGGCACAGATGAAGATATTGTAGTCAAGGTTGGTCAAAACGTACTTTACCCCAAATATACTGGCACCGACATCAAAGTTGAAGGTGTTGATCACATCATCATGGAAGATGGCGATTTGCTTGCTATTGTAAAATAAACATAAAAAGAAGAGTGTACCTCTTTTTTTCAATGACCAGATTAGCAAGCATTTTTTATGTTTGTTAATCTGGTCATTTTTTATTTGTAAGATGAAGAGAAGAATAGAGCATCTTAGCTAGAGCTAGTGTTTGATAATCTACAAATTTCTTTTGAAGATGTAGTGTTTCACATCCAGAATGGCGATGAAATTGACGTTTACAATCGCCCAAATAAAAGATCTTCAGTTGTTATCATTAAAAAACATCAAGAATACACCACAGCAACCTTTAAAAAGATAAGCGAAACAATATTCGAATTCCTAATCGAGATTTACAAGCTCTCAAGAAACACGCTTTATCTGAGGGTATCCCTTACCAAACTTTAATTGCGAGTGTGCTACATAAATATGTTGACAATCGTTTTATAGATCGTGAATACACAGTACAAAAAACAAAACAGGAGATAAAAAATGTTCTCGTTAAATATAGATAATTCAGAAGCCGCAGATGTAAATTTGCTTTACGACGTAGTTGTTGTTGGAGCAGGATCTGCTGGCTTAACTACCGCCATTTACGCCTCACGCGATGGCTGGAAAGTGCTGGTTCTCGAAAAAGAAGCCAGTGGCGGCTTAGCCGCATCTACCCACTCTATCGAAAACTATCCTGGTTTTCCAGACGGAGTAGATGGCTCTAAACTTTTAGAAGATTTTCATAAACAGGCCGAAAAATTTGGGGCATTGGTGGAAGAGTTTGACGGTGTAGAAAATATCGTCAAAGGTGATGACGACCTTTTCACCATAACAACCACCGAAGGGAAGAACTATCGAGGGCGCACAGTTTTATTAGCCACAGGTAGTGAACCAAAGAAACTCGGCATCACTGGTGAGGCAGAATTTTATAATAAAGGTGTTTCTTATTGCGCCACTTGCGATGGCCCGCTTTATAAAGATGAAGAAGTAGTCGTGATTGGCTGTGGTAATTCAGGTTTGCAAGAAGCCGAAATTTTGCTTGAGTATGCTAAAAAAGTAACCTTTGTTGAATTCTTAGACCACTCCATTGCCGAAAAAGTTTTACAAGATAGAGTAAAAGGTCACGAGAAAACGACTTGTATGTTCTCGCACATGGCTACAGAAGTAAAGGGTGACAATTTGGTCACATCTTTGGTTGTAAAAAGCCGAGAAACGGATAAACTAGTAGAGATTCCCGCTAAAGCCATTTTCATTTATGTTGGCTATAAACCTTATACCGATTTCGTAGCAGATTTAGTTAAATTGGATGATTATGGCTATATTATCGCAGACAAACACATGAAAACATCGGTTCCTGGCATCTTTGCTGGCGGTGATGTGGTTTCTGAAAATTTAGCACAAGTTACAGTAGCTGTTGGAGACGGGGCGAAGGCAGCAGTGGCAATTAGAGAGTATTTACAAAATATCTAGTGCGTAAAATGTATTACGTAATGATTTTGTACACTGTCGGGCTTTTTAGTCCGGATCACCAAAAACATTACGCAACACGAAATATGCTTTACATTCAGGAGAAATTATGACAGAAGAAAACACCCCTCGTCACGTAAAGATATTAATTATCGGTTCTGGTCCTGCGGGATTGACTGCGGCACTTTACGCGGCGCGGGCAAACTTGGCTCCCGTTGTTTTAACGGGCATGGATTTAGGCGGACAAGTCTCAAAAACTCATGCCGTAGAGAATTACCCCGGTTTCCCTGACGGCATTTCTGGTGAGGGCTTAGTTAAGGATTTTAATGACCAAGCTATACGCTTTGGAACGGAAATTATTTTTGATGTTGCCACTGAAGTGGACTTTTCAGCTCGCCCCTTTAAGGTGACAACTTATGGTGAAGAGTTCACAGCAGACACCCTGATTATCACCACAGGTGCGGCAGCTGTGACTTTAAACATCCCCGGCGAAGAAGAGATGATTGGGCGCGGCGTATCTTATTGCGCGACTTGTGATGGTCACTTTTTCAAAGATATGGAAGTGGTCGTTGTTGGTGGCGGAGATAGCGCACTAGAAGAAGCACTCTATCTCACCCACCATGCTTCAAAAGTCACAATTATTCACAGACGCGATGAGTTACGAGCTGGTTCTATTCTCAAACAGCGCGCCGAAGAGAACGATAAAATTCACTTTATCTGGGATTCTGTGCTTACGAATATTCCCGAAGGGGAAAAAGTTGAATCAGTTAAGGTGAAAAATGTTAAGACAGGTGAAGAATCTGACTTGTCTACAGAAGGCGTTTTCATCTTTATTGGGCATACGCCAAATACCGAGTTGTTCGAGGGTAAATTAACGCTCGATGCTCAGGGATATATCGTTGTTGACCACCTGATGCAAGCCCAAATCGAGGGCGTTTACGCCGCGGGTGAGGTCGCTGATCCACATTTCCGTCAGGTAATCACATCTGCGGGGATGGGCGCAGGTGCGGCAATTCAGGCTATCCGATACATTGAAGAAAAAGGGTTATAAACCCTACCAACAAGTTTGATTGAGAAATTTGTCACAAATTTGTGGCGAATATTTCTTTTTAATAGGAAGTTGATATAATAAAAATATGACAAAACAAACTACCTAGCTAGGTTTTTATAGAGTATTCTAGTAAGTAGCGATATTTTCGATTCAAACAAACATATTCACTATTCCCCTTGGAGGAAAAATGGCAAAAATATCTGTAATTGGTGCTGGTATGACTGGCTCTACCGCGGCACATTGGTTGGCTGAACGTGAAATTGCTGATGTTGTCTTAGTAGACATCATGGAAGGCATGCCTCAAGGCAAAGCCCTAGATTTAGCTGAAGCAATGCCCATTATTGGCAAAGATGCAAAAATCACAGGCACAAACGATTATGCCGATACCAAAGATTCTGACATCATCGTTATCACTGCTGGTTTGCCTCGAAAACCTGGCATGACACGTGAAGATTTGCTTGTCAAAAATGCGAATATCGTTGGTTCCGTTGCCGAAGAAACAATTAAATACTCACCTAACGCAACCTATATCGTTTTGACCAATCCGCTTGATACAATGACCTTCATGACCATGAAAAAAACGGGCTTGCCCGCAAATAAGGTTTTGGGACAGGCTGGCGTTTTAGACTCAGCTCGTATGAGCGCATTTATTGCCATGGAAACTGGCGTAAGTGTACAAAACATCAACTGCTACGTTCTCGGCGGTCATGGCGATTCTATGGTTCCTCTCACCCGTCACTCAAATATCGCTGGCGTTCCACTAGAAAAATATATTGAAGCAGACAAATTAGAAGCTATTCTAACCCGCACCCGCAAAGGTGGTGGCGAGATTGTTGGTCTTTTGAAGACTGGCTCTGCTTTCTATGCCCCTTCGATGGCAGTTGTTCAAATGGCAGAAGCTATTTTATCTGACCGAAAGCTCATTCTCCCATGTGCCGTTTATTTGGATGGCGAATATGGTCAAAAAGACATCTTCTTTGGCGTTCCCGTCATGCTTGGCAAAGACGGCGTTGAAAAGATTATTGAATATGAACTAAACGAAGAAGAAATAACTGCTTTGCAAGCATCCGCTGATGCAGTTGCAAAGAGTGTAGAAGAACTTAAAGGTTTAATTGAGCTTTAATTGAAATCAGCCGTATCTTTTAATTAGATATGGCTTTTTTTTACTATTGGAGGAGTTTCTAATGATTTTACATAATAAGATTGATGCACAATTACCAAGCTGGCGCAACCGAGTAACCACACTGCTCAAAGAGCATGGCGATAAAGTTGCTGGCGAAGTCACCATTAGCCAAATTTATGGTGGTATGCGTAGTGTAAAAGCACTTGTTACCGATATTTCTTTTGTTGACCCTAACGTAGGCATCCGCTTTCGTGGTCACACCCTTCCTGAAGTAATAGAAGCCCTACCCAAACCCGAAGGCGCAGAAATGCCCTACGTTGGTGGGCTTTATTATCTGCTCATGGTTGGTGAGTTCCCAACCGAAGAAGAGGCATTGAAAGTTGAGCGTGCATGGGCAAAAGATAGCAAAGTGCCAGATCATGTTTTCACAATTTTACGAAATATGCCCGAAGATACCCATCCGATGGCACTTTTCTCCCAAGCAATTTTAGCCATGCAAGGCGGCTCAAAATTTGCAAAACGCTACGCTGAAGGCATGAGCAAAATGGATATTTGGCGTCCTGCACTTGATGATGCCATGTACCTAACCAGTAAATTAGGCGTAATCGCAGCCTTCATTTATCGCCTGAAATATGGAGATAAGGGAGAACCTACTTACGATCCTAACCTAGATTATGGTGCAAACTTCGCTCAAATGATGGGTGTCAAAGACCCAGAATATGCAGATATGGCTCGTTTATACTTCATCCTGCATTCTGACCACGAATCAGGCAATGTCTCTGCCCACACAATGCACCTTGTAGGCTCATCACTCTCTGATATCTACTATGCCTTCTCAGCTTCCATGAACGGCTTAGCCGGTCCACTACACGGTTTAGCAAATCAAAACTGCCTTGCATTCTTAATGAATGTCCAAAAAGAATTTGATGGCACCCCTACCGAAGAAGAAATGGAAAAATACTGCTGGGATACCCTCAACAGTGGCAAAGTTATCCCTGGTTACGGACATGCAGTTCTCCGCGTGCCCGATCCTCGCTACACCGCACAATTTGAGTATGCAAAATCTCACTTCCCCGAAGATAAACTTTTCGAAATCGCCAACATAATGAATAAAGTTGTTCCCAGAGTTCTCCAAGAACAGGGCAAAGCCAAGAACCCATGGCCCAATGTAGACTCTATCTCAGGCACACTCCAATATCACTATGGCATCACCGAATTCGATTTCTACACCGTCCTCTTTGGCGTTGGTCGTGCACTCGGCGTAACCGCCAACTACGTTTGGGCACGCGCACTTGGGCAACCCCTAGAGCGACCTAAATCCCTCACAACTGCAATGCTAGAAGAAATCGCCGCAAAATAAAAAACTAGCCATAAGAAAAATAAAAAAGAGCAGACTTTTGAAAAGTCTGCTCTTTTTTTGTTTTTTGAAGGGATTAAGAACCGCACCGCGCGCGTTTTGGGCTTAATTGCCTCTAAACAACTTAAAATGTGAAGAAAAACAACGACCCAATTACATTTTGCTTAAATCAAACTCAGCACTGTGCCATTCAAGTCCAAGTGCCCCCCATTCAAAACCAAAAACCGCCAGATAATCCTTTTTACAGGAGTCTGACGGTCTATGGTATTGCCTCAGTAGCGGGGACAGGACTCGAACCTGCGACCTCCGGGTTATGAGCCCGACGAGCTGCCACTGCTCTACCCCGCATCGATTAGTTGAGCCCGCCAATACTACCAAAGGTAAGCAAATGCGTCAAGCGAAATTTCAATTTGGTACGCGATAAACCTCGCGTTAGGACATTTTCACCCGCACATCTACCGCCACAACGCCTTTGCCCAAAATAGTGAGCGGATTTATCTCAATTTCAGCAATCTCAGGCAAATCGTGGGCAAGTTGAGAGAGTTTGCAGAGGGCGTCTATTAACGCAGTTTTATCTACGGCGGGAAGGTTTCGGTAGCCACCCAACTTTTTTCCTGCCCAAGTTTTCTCTATCATTTTTTCTGCTTCTTTTGCAGATAATGGGGCAATGGCGAATGCAACATCTTTTAATCCTTCTACCTCTACCCCGCCAGAGCCGAACATCATTAAGGCACCGAATTGGGGATCGCGGACTGCGCCGACAATCACCTCTTGACCAACTGGAATCATTTTTTGCAGGAGGACGCCTTCTAGCTTCGCGCGTGGACGTTTGGCTTGCACCCCTTTCATCAACATCTCGTAGCCCTCAACAACTTCGTCCACGGAGGCAAGGTTGAGCAGAATCCCATCTACATCCGATTTGTGGGAAATATCAGGAGATGCAATTTTTATCGCAATGGGGAAACCCAGTTCTTCTGCAATTTTTGATGCACCTTCTGCGCTGGGCGCAAATTTGATTGGTGAGGTTGGGATCGCGTAGAGGTTCATTAAACGCTCCGCAAGTTCTGGGTTAAGCCAGTCCCCACTTCGGGAATCGGCTAAAGCCGCGCGGATATTGGTTAAATCGGGAGATGTTGAAGTTGGCACCCCTGTCTCAATCTCCCCTCCCTTAGCTCTAGGCGGCGGCTGGAGCATGGTGGATAAAAATCCTGCTCTTTCGGTTAAACGTGCTAAAGCAGATGTTGCTCTTTCGGGGAAACGGTATTCGGGAATTTTGGCTTTCTGCAAACGATGGGAGGCTTCTTTTATATGTTCACTGCCCACCAACACAACCAGCACGGGCTTCTTCGCCTGCTGAATGATGGGGATTATCTCATCGGAAACTTCTTCGGCGGGATACATGGGCGGAGGCGGGACGAGAACAAGCACAGAATCGGTATTGGGGTCGGCAAGGAGCAGGCGCAAGGCTTTGGCGTAATCTTTTGCTGTGGCGCCAGCGAGCATATCAATGGGATTTTGAGTGCTTGCGGCGGGGACAAGAAAATCATTGAGCGCGCGGGTAGTTTCGGGGGCGAAATCAGCAAGTTCTAACCCTTCATAATCGAGGCTATCGGCGGTGACAACGCAAAGACCGCCCGCATTAGACAACACGCCAACGCGCCGCCCCTGCGGAAGCGGAGACCAAGCGAGGGCGCGTGCCCAATCAAAAATTTCTTCGGTGGTATTGGCGCGGAAAATACCCGCTTTCTCGAAAGCGGCGGTGTAGGCGGTATCTGCGCCTGCGAGTGCGCCCGTATGAGATGCGGCGGCACGTTGCCCACTTTGGGAACGTCCTGTTTTAAGGACGATAATGGGTTTCTCAGCAACAATTTTGCGAGCATTTTGGATAAAACGCTCCCCATCATTCACATTTTCAAGATAAAGCGTGATAACTTTGGTATGCTCATCTTCGGCGACCAGAGGCAAAAGGTCGGTTTCGTTGACATCAGCTTGATTGCCAATGCTGATGATACGTGAGAATCCAAATCCTTGTCCCTTAGACCAATCTATGAGCGCGTCACAAATTGCGCCAGAATGAGAAATAAAGGCGATTTGTCCTGCCATCGGCATATCTAAGGGAAGGAAAGTTGTGTCTAGCGGAAGATGGGTATCAATAAGACCAATGCAATTGGGTCCTATCATACGAATTCCATATTCACGAGCGACTTCTACGGTTTCATTCTCAAGTTTTGCACCTTCTTCGCCCGTTTCGCGGAATCCGCCAGAGACAAGAATAGTCGCCTTAATGCCACGCTCGCCACAGGCTCGCATCGTGGCAGGCGCATATTTTGGCGGGATAACCAGCACGGCTAAATCTACGGGATCGGGAATATCGGCAATGTTTTTAAACATTTCACGCTCAAAAATCTTTCCACCTTTGGGATTAACAAGATGAACCGCGCCACCGTATCCGCTTTTGAATAAGTTGCGGGCTACGCCGTAGCCTAGTTTTTCAGGGTGACTTGAGGCACCAACAATGGCGATGCCTTGAGGATGAAAGAAGGGGGTTAGGCAATTAGTCATAGGGTTTTAGGGTTTAAGGTTGGAATGTTTGAAGGTTGGAAGGTTGAAAGGTGCGATAAATCGCACTTCATATTTTCAGACGATGATTTCAATCATCGGTTTGGGTAAGATTTATTGCATAAACACTAAAAGAATTATACCCTCTCCAAAACCCTGCGGTATAATCTCATCAACAAAAACTTATGCAAAAGGACAAATATTGCGAGTTTTTCAAAAACCAAAAAGTTTTTATTTGCCTCATTCGTTAATTTACGAAGATTCGCATTGAATTTTTTGTCACCCCTGTTACCCTTGTCACCCCTACCCCCATGAAAAAACCAACCTTCCGCCCCTACCTATTCCCCACCCTCGCCCTTGCCATCGTTGGCTGGGTTGGGCTATATTTACTCATCACCCTCACCCTCCCCACATTGCTCCCACGCTGGGCATTTTTCTTCCTTGCCACCCTTGCGCTCAGCGGCACTGCGCTCCCCATCGTTTATTTTTTTCATCGAAGATTTGCCGCAGAACTCCCCCCTGCCAGCGTCATCACCCGCCAATCTCTGTGGGTCGGCGCATACGGTGCCACCCTCGCTTGGCTACAACTCGGCAAAGTCGTCAACCTATCCACCATCGTTGGGCTGGCACTCGGACTAATCGCCATCGAGAGCATCATCCGCGTCCGAGAAAAATCGCAATGGACACCCCCGGAGATTGAAAATGACTAACTTACGCAACCTTCCATCAGTAGATAAATTACTCACCAGCCATACCTCCGCAGAATTAATTGCAGAATTTGGACGACCGCTGGTGCTGGATGCCCTCCGAGAAACGCTAAACGAAATCCGAGCAAAATACGCGTCAAAAAGCGATGTGCGAGTGCCACCAGCTGAAACGCTCCTGAATTTAGCAGGATACCGTTTAGACGCGTGGACGCACCCCACACTTTATCCCGTTATCAACGCGACTGGCGTAATCCTGCACACAAACTTGGGGCGCGCTCCCCTCAGCAAAGCCACCCGCAAAGCGATGTCCTCTATAGGGCATGGCTACACCACCCTCGAATTTGATATGAAGAACGGAAAACGTGGCTCAAGGTTAATTCATGCCGAAGCCCTTTTGCAAAAAATTACAGGGGCAGAATCAGCCGTAATTGTAAATAACAACGCCTCAGCAGTCATGTTAATTCTCGCCGCACTCGCCAATCGGCGCAGAGTAGTGATTGCGCGTTCCCAACTCATCGAAATTGGTGGCGGATTTAGAATCCCAGACGTAATGAAAAGCTCGGGCGCAAAATTAGTAGAAGTAGGCACAACCAACAAAGTCCATCTCGCTGATTATGAACGAGCAATTGAAGAACAACCGATTAAATTAGTCATGCTTGCCCATCGCTCTAATTTTAAAATAGTCGGCTTTACCCAAGAACCAGAACTAGCAGAAATCACCAAAGTTGCCCACTCTGCTGATATTCCTGTTATAGACGATCTCGGTTCTGGCACTTTACTCAATACCGAAAACTACGGGTTAATCCACGAACGCACCGTACAAGAATCATTAGAAGCAGGCGCAGACATTGTCTCATTTTCTGGTGATAAACTGCTCGGTGGACCTCAAGCAGGCATCATCGTTGGGCGCGCAGATTTGATGGAAAAGATAAAAAAACACCCCCTTGCACGCGCAGTACGCGCTGATAAAGTTGCATTAGCTGGCATTACAGCAACATTGATGCACTATCTCAAAGATGAAGCCGAGCGCGAAATTCCCATCTGGCAGATGATGTCCCGCACCCCAGCCCAAATCAAGAAACGCGCCGGAAATTGGAAACAAGCACTAGGGCGCGGAGAAATCATCCAAGGAAAATCCGCTGTAGGTGGCGGCAGTCTCCCCGAGGAAACCCTCCCCACTTGGTTACTTGCCCTCGACATCGCCAAGCCCGATAAATTTCTCGCAGAACTCCGCAAAGAAAATCCCCCGGTCATAGCCCGCACTGAAAACAATCGTATTTTGCTAGACCCACGTACTGTGCTCCCAGAGCAAGAAGGCGCGTTATTGGTCGCATTGCAAAATGTGTTGAAATAGTTTTAACACGAAAAACGCGGATCAAACGAATTACAAAAAAATAAAACCTTAAGTATTATTCGCGCTTTTCGCCTTTTTCGCGTAATTCTCGTTAAAAAAACGGAGCCAAAATGAAAACCAACCTAGACCAAATTATGCAAGACCGCAATATCGATGCCCTGCTCGTTCTTGGTGATGCAGAACATAACGCCCCCATGTACTACCTGACTGGTGGCGGCCATGTCAACGCGGCAACTTTGATTAAGCCGCGCGACAAAGATGCAACCCTTTTCTGTAATGATATGGAACGCGAAGAAGCCAAAAATACGGGGCTAAAAACACAAGTTTATAGCGTTTATTCGCTCAAGAAACTGAATAAGGAAGCCAAAGAAAAAGAGACAACGCTTTTCGCACTTCGTTTGCAAAAAATGCTCACAGATTGCGGCGTGACCGAAGGTCACGTTGGCGTTTATGGGCATACCGATTTAAGCGCATCCTTTTCTATGCTATTAGATGCAGGAAAATTAATGCCCAATATTCAGTTTATTGGCGAATCTGAACTGGATTCTGTCTTTTTGCAGGCAATGGAAACAAAAACAGAAGATGAAGTCGCTCGTATTCGCAAAATGGGCAAAATCACAACAGAAGTGGTCGGTAAAGTGAAATCCTTTTTGACAGACCATGCTGTAAATGAAGATGAAGTTTTGATAAAAGAAGATGGCTCTTCCCTACGCATTGGTGAGGTGAAGGCAAAAATCAATCTCTGGCTCGCAGAGCGAGGTGCAGAAAATCCCGAAGCGACTATTTTCTCTATAGGCAGAGACGCGGGTTTCCCCCATTCTGTGGGCACGCCTGATGATGAACTTCGTTTAGGCAAAACAATTATCTTCGATATTTTCCCCTGTGAAGCTGGCGGTGGCTATTTTTACGATTTCACACGGACTTGGTGTCTCGGCTATGCGCCCGAAGCGGAGCAAAAACTCTACGATGATGTGCGAGATGTTTATGAAACTATTATTGAGAAAATGGAAAGCGGGATGTCTTTCGGTGAATTACAGCGCATTACTTGTGAACTTTTTGAAGCGCAAGGGCATCCATCACCACTGAGTACCGAATCTCCACAAGAGGGATATGTACATAGCGTGGGGCATGGATTAGGTGTAAATATTCACGAACGCCCCTGGGCACGGATGGGGATGAAAGGAAACGCACTTCAACCCGGTGTTGTTTTCACTATTGAGCCAGGACTTTATTATCCAAACCGCGGCATGGGTGTGAGAATCGAAAATACCTATTATGCACGTCCCGATGGCGATTTTGAGATACTGGCAGAATTTGACTTTGGGCTAGTCGTGGAAATGAAAAGCAAAGAATAAGTATCTCCCCTTGAACGATAATACGATAAAACAGGATTAAATTTTAGAAGGATTTCTATGTCAGTATCTCAAATAGGACGTTACGAAATTGAATCGGAGTTGGAGATAGGGGGCATGGGGGTTATTTTTATCGCGCATGACCCATTTGTGCATCGCTCGGTAATCATAAAAGTGCTAACCTATCAATTTGCATCCGAAGAATATCACCGAGAATTTTTTAAGCAAGAAGCAAAAATTATTGCATCTCTAGAGCACCCTTATATTGTGCCCGTATATGATTTCGACTGGCAAGGCGCACAACCCTATATCGTTATGCGCTATATGCGGGGTGGCTCACTTGCAAATTTATTAGAAGGACAAAAATTACAACTATCTGAGTTTTCAAGTATCTTTCAAAGGATATGCGAAGCACTAGATGCCGCTCACGCGCAAAATATCATTCACCGAGATATAAAACCAGCTAATATCCTTTTTGATATTGAGAAAAAAGCTTTTCTGGCAGATTTTGGGATAGCTAAAAAAAGCAGTGGCGTAGGTGAAGGGGATGGTTGGGTAGTTGGCACGCCGAGCTATATGAGTCCTGAACAATGTCTATCGCAAGAGGTAGGGGCGCGCTCAGATGTCTACTCGCTAGGTGTATTACTGTATAAAGTATTAACGGGACAAGTGCCCTTTAGTGGCTCTTCTGAAAAAGAGTTGATGGACTTACATGTCAATCAGCCCGTCCCCACGATAGCCGATATACAACCCAACTTACCTCATGCCTGGCAAGAGATTATAAACAAAGCTATGGCGAAATCTCCTAGTGACCGCTACGCTAGTGCGGGTGAACTAGCACAAGATGTGCAGGGACTTGTGACAGGACGTTGGTTTTGGAGAAATCTCTAGACGAAATAAGACCGTTTTTTTTAGCCATTTACCTTGCGCTAGTGGCAGAGTCGAAGGGGTAAACGTCAAAAAATGTTGACAGCGGCACGCAAGCCTAAACCACGCGCGCCGCGGGTTTATATCCTAAAATTAAGACACTCGGTTTTTCTTTTACACCAAGACCTTCTTTCACCAAGAAATAAATCCGAAGAAAGAAGCTTTGGGTTCGAGACAAAAACCGAGTGTCTGCTTTTTTACATCCGCACCCTTTCATTCTTTGCGTCATACATCGGGCGTAAAGATGCCTTTGCAGAATGGCGCACGCCGGCAATATCAATCTCGTAGCTACCGCTATTGATGAAATCTGGGGTTGCACCAGCTTCATTTTTGACAAAGCCCATGCCCATCGCACCGCCGAGCGTGAAGCCATAAGCCCCCGTTTGTAGATGCCCAACGAGCTTGCCATTTCTATAAATACTTTCGTTGCCATAAAGAAGTGGCTCGGGGTCGTCCAAAAGGAATTGCACCATGCGATATTTGAGGGGGGCACTTTCTTTATGACGCAAAAGGGCGTCTCTGCCGATGAAGCCATTGGGTTTATCGAAGTTCACGGCAAAACCCAAACCAGCTTCTAAGGGCGTATCCATATTATCCATATCGTGCCCATATTCTCGATATGCCTTTTCGATGCGGAGGGAGTTTAGGGCTTGAAAACCAGCATGACGCAAACCAAAATCTTGCCCTGCTTCTAGAACAGCGTCGTATATATGGGCAGAAAATTCAGTGGGGACATATAGCTCATAGCCCAATTCGCCTTCAAAAGTAACGCGTAGCGTTTGGATTAGGGCATAATTGATGTCGATATTTTGCGCGCTCATATAAGGAAAAGCGGCGTTAGATATATCCGCAGTTGTAAGTTGCTTTATCAAATCACGGGATTTTGGTCCCTGTATATTCATGAGCGTATAGCTCGAAGTCACATCGGTAACGAAGGCGTGCGCGTTATGGGGAATATGTTTTTTCAGCCACCAAAGGTCGTGGGTATAAAAATCGCTGGCACTAACAATAAAGTATTTATCCTCTGCCAAACGCGTCACGGTTAGATCTGCTTCCATGCCGCCGCGTTCATTGAGCCATTGGGTATAAACGATTTTACCAACAGGCACCGCAACATCATTGGCACAAATTTGGTTAAGTACTTTCTCTGCATCTCGTCCCTGCACCAAGAATTTAGACATGGAACTTACATCCATCAAAATCACATCTTCTCTACAAGCCCTATGCTCTTCGGCATGATATTTAAACCAATTTTGCCTACCCCATGAGTATTGCTCAACTTTAGCTTCTGTACCTGCAGGCGCGTACCAATCGGGCATTTCCCAGCCCATGCCTTCAGTAAAAAATGCGCCCGCTTTTGTCAATTGCTCATTAATTGCTGTTTTGCGAAGGTTTCGGGCTGTCTTCTTTGAAAAATTCGGATAAATAAGCTGATATTGCAATCCAAGCGTTTCTACGGTTCTATCTTTCAGGAATTTTTGGGTACCCTGAAAAGGTTGGCATCGGGCAATATCAATCCCATGCGATTCAACGGGGCAATAACCATCTACAATCCACTGCGCCATTATTTTACCGACTCCACCGCCCCGCAAAATGCCGATAGAATTCAACCCCGCCGCGACAAAGAAATTCTTTAGCTCGGGGGCTTCACCCAATAAAGGTTTGCCATCTGGCGTAAAACTTTCAGGACCACAAAAGAATTTATGAATGCCCGCATCTTCAAGGGCAGGGATACGCCCCATAGACATTTCTATATAAGGCATCATCCGATCCCAATCGGGGTTGATTTCACCAAAAGCAAAATTCTTCGGAATACCGCCCACGCCCCACGGTGCGGCTATCGGCTCAAAGAAACCAACCAAAAGCCCGCCCACTTCTTCACGAAAATAAGAATAACGCTCGAAATCTTCAATAATGGGTAAATCGGCGTGTATGCCCTCTATCGGCTGTGTGAGCAAATAATAATGCTCTGCCGCTTGCAAAGGCACATTAACGCCCGCCATTTTCCCCAACTCTCGCCCCCATAAACCCGCACAATTTACAACAATCTCAGCCTTAATTTCTCCGCTGGCAGTTACCACGCCCGTTACGCGCCCCTTCTCTTGGTTGATGCCAACTACTTCGGTTTCTTCAAAGATTTTTGCACCGCCCATCCGCGCCCCTTTTGCCAAAGCCATCGTAAAATCAACAGGATTTGCGCGCCCGTCATCTTCTACATAGAAGCCCGCTAAAATATCATCAACATTTGCTAATGGAAACATCTTTTTAATTTCAGTAGGAGAAATTTCCTGATAATCAACGCCATATCTTCGCGCCGCAACCGCCATTCTGCGCCTATCTTCCAGCCAATCTTTAGAGGAAGCCAACTGTATATAACCAACATCTTTAAAACCGGTCTTTTGCCCCGTTTCTGCTTCCAAAGTCTTGAGCAACTCCCTTGTATAAACCGACATTTCAACCCCCAATTCACTACCGCTTGGCGTTACCACCAATCCCGCCGCATGCCAAGTTGTGCCCGATGTAAGCTCTTTTTTCTCTAAAAGCACCACATCTTTCCAACCTAATTTGGTGAGATGGTAAGCAACGCTCGTACCAATCACGCCTCCGCCTACGATAACGACTTGTGCTTGAGATGGGATTTCTTTTCCTGACATTAATGCCTCCGATGATGATTTATGGGATTAAACGCGCCGCGTTTTTCAACAGACACAGCATACGTGACCTCAACTTGCGTACCCTAAACCAACTTTTTCTTGGCGTGGGCATTTCTGCTGAACAATAATTATACCCACTCTCTTACGTGTTTTTATTTTTTGCTTTTATTTGGTGAGCAAACAAATGTTATCAGAATAAAAAACAGTATGTCATACTTGTCAACGCGAATGCCGCTACGCTATACACAAATGAGTGAATTTCGCGAATGTTTTTATTTTCTTTGTTTTTATTCGCGTAATTCGCGTTAAAAAAATCTTATTTCTCTCGAAATCCCTCCACAAAAAAGGTATAATTGCCCCATGAAAAAAGACTTCCTCCTCGACCCTGAAATTACATTCCTTAATCATGGCTCTTTTGGCGCATGCCCCCAGCCTATTTTTGATGTCTATCAGCAATGGCAACGCGACTTGGAGCAACGCCCCGTCGAATTTCTCAATAGACGCGCTATTTCTTTGCTCGCAAAATCACGCGAGAAATTAGCCGAATATCTTCACTGCCACGCTGACGATTTGGTCTACTTCCCCAACCCAACCACCGCTATTAACATGGTTGTCCGTAATCTTGATTTGCAGGCAGGCGATGAAGTTTTGACCACCAACCACGAATACGGCGCAATGGATAGAACTTGGCGATTTTTTTGCAAGAAAAGTGGCGCAAATTATATACAGCGACATATTCCACTACCCCTAACAACTCATGCCGACTTTGTAGAACATTTTTGGGAAGGCGTTACGCCGAAAACAAAAATCATCTTTCTCAGCCATATCACCAGCGGTACTGCGCTGATTTTCCCCGTCACCGAGATTTGCAAAAGAGCGCGCGAAGCAGGTATTCTTTGCATTATAGATGGCGCACACGCCCCCGCTCAAATTGACCTTGATTTAGAAGAAGTGGGGGCAGATATTTACGTTGGTGCATGTCATAAGTGGATGATGGCTCCGAAAGGCGCGGCTTTTCTTCACGCACGGCGTGAAGTGCAAAGCTGGCTCGATCCATTGGTGGTGAGTTGGGGTTATGATGCCGAAACTGGTTTTGGGAGTGGGAATCAGTTCGTGGATTATCACGAATGGCAAGGGACGCGCGATATTGCCGCGTTTTTGTCTGTTCCCGCGGCAATTGATTACCAGCGGGAGCAAGATTGGGGTCTCGTTCGCTCTCGCTGTAGAAATTTATTGGATCTTACGATAGAGAGAGTCCAAGCCATCACTAAAATGCCACCGATTATGCCAAATCCCAGAGAATGGTTGGGGCAAATGGCTATTCTCCCCCTTCCTGAAAGCGTGGATGGCGCAGATTTGCAAAAAAGACTTTATGATGAATATCAGATCGAAATTCCACATACACGCTGGTGTGAGCAATCTTTTTTGCGAATTTCAATTCAGAGTTATAACAGCGAAGAAGAGATTGATTATTTTGTGGATGTTTTGAAAAAGATTTTTACTTCTTAATTTTCATAATCTCTATTAATCTGCTTCCACAAAGATTGGGACAAGGCTTAATAACACAATGCCGCTCCAGATGGCTAAAAGGGGAAGAATGGGGATGATTAACCGGCGCAAACGTACCGAAAATCAAGTTAAGTAATTTTTTTCGTCTTTGCGCCAATTTCCACAAGATGCTATTTGACCCCTCCCACGATAAAGAAAATGGGCATAACTTGGAATATCTACGAAGTCTATTGCGCTCACGGGAGGGTATAAAGAATGTCGGGGAATTGTAAATTGCCAGCGGGGTTAACGTAGACAGGGACAACGAGCCAGTGCCCAAATATGACGATACCGAAAACTCAGTAAAAACGCTCTTGAGATTTATCTTATCTATTTGAAGCTAGTGTTAGGCACTAGCTTCAAATTCCAAGTGGCTTTACTCATCATCTATCTTAAGCGAGTGCCAAGTTGCTCTTATCAGCAGGTTGGCTTTCACATGATTTTCTCAAGTTGCGGACGGAGCAAACCCAAAATGGCGTTTGTACTCCCGGCTGAACTGGGCTAGGTTGTTATACCCCACCATATAACTCGCTTCGGTGACACTTTTGCCGTCCACAATATAGGTTTGGGCTCGGTTAAGCTTGATCGCCTTGGCGTATTGTAAGGGGGATAAATGCATCACCTGTTTAAATTTCTTGTGGAACCCGGAGCTGCTCATGTTGACAATATCGGCTAGACCATCCACTGAGACGGGCTGGTCCAGATGCTGATGCACATACTCAACCGCCTTAGAGATTTGTTGGATTTGTCCCCGTTGTTGGAGCAGATATTTA
>JADGEO010000037.1 GCA_016744335.1 Anaerolineales bacterium | reverse complement strand
GATCAATGGAGCTACAGCCAGTGTAGCTAGTAAACCGAAGATTTTGAGATTGACATTTAGATTAGGAATATTCCTAGGTGAATGCGTTCATACGGATAAGGATCAAAATAGCCGCTAATTTAGCGGCTAATGCCGGTTCATCCCCACGTGGTGGGGAAAATTTATTGCACTCTCTAATTCGTACACGCTCGCAACGGTTCATCCCCACGTGGTGGGGAAAATTGATGTATGCAACACAACATGCTTTTTGTGTTGCGGTTCATCCCCACGTGGTGGGGAAAATTCGCCAATATAATCGAAGAAATCGACCCAGTATCGGTTCATCCCCACGTGGTGGGGAAAATTTGCCGCCCACTCTGTAGGGTAGTCGCGTTCGCCGGTTCATCCCCACGTGGTGGGGAAAATTGGCGAAGAAAAGATTACAGGAAAACAGGGTATACGGTTCATCCCCACGTGGTGGGGAAAATTAACTGTATAATTTTGTTCTGCCTTGACATCTACGGTTCATCCCCACGTGGTGGGGAAAATTGTGTTAATCTCAACTTTTGGCATTTTCGCTTTCCTCTTCTTTAAGTCTTTCACGCTGACGGCGATATTCGATAATCGGCGCATCGGCTTTTATTGGTTTCTCGTTGCCGCCGCGCAAACTGCTCGCGGCGGGGATCTGTGTCTCGACCACAACCCGATCTTGATGGGCGATGTAGATATTCAGCGGCATAGCGAGTTGTGCAATCCATTTGCCAAGTACAGGTATAGGCAGGAATTTCTGGTAAAAACGCAGGTAGAGCAGGCTGTTTTCTTCATCAACGGGGACAAAAGCGGCAAGCACGCGCACTTTCTCGCTAATATGGTTCTGCCAGAGATTGGGCATAATGAACTCAAGATGCACTTGTCCCTCTCGCGGGGTTAATTCACTAGCAGATCGTGGTTTTGTGCCGTCATCTTCACGATTAAAGACGTAGGTACACATCATCGTCTCGTTTTTGTCACACCAAGTCACTTTAGGACCGTCTACAAGCGTACGATTGCCGCGCCCAATGGAGTTGTAGTGCACAAAGGGCAAATGTGCCACATCAAGCTGGTTTTCGATTACACGCGAATAATGCGCTTTCCAAGGGTCGATAGCTGTGCCGCAATAAAAACGCTCGTCGAGGTTATCGAAAAAGGGTGGCGGCTCTAAATCAGTGGGTGGATTTTGTCCCCACCAAACCCAGATGAAGTCGTGCGCTTCGTAAGTGGGATAAGAATTCAGGCGCATAGCAGCAGAGGGTTGGCTACTGCGCCCATCGGCGGGGATGTAAACGCACTGCCCGCTCGAATCAAACTCAAATCCGTGAAATGGACATTGCAAATGCCCATCGTGGACTTTGCCAATGCTCAAAGCAACCCCTCGATGCGGACAACGGTCGAAAGCGCACCTGACCTTTTGCTTGTCATCGCGCCAAAAGACCAATTTTTCGCCCAAACGGGTTACCCCTACTGGCTTTTCCCGAACCTGCTTCGAGTCGAGTACAACATACCACTGATTAGGAATCATGCTTCCCTCCCGAGAAATTCTATTTTACTGGCGTAGCTTGTGCCATTGGATGATTGAAAATAGAGAACCAAACGTAAACGAATAAAACTGCCAGCACAAGGGCACTCAAAACGCCCGGAGACCAGTACCCCAGCCTTTCGAGGAGTAGCCCGCCCAAGGTAGGCGCGATGACTCGCGTCAGGCTTTCGATGGAAGCCGCTAATCCCAGAATCCCGCCAATTTCTTGTGGTTGGACGGCTTTTGTCAAGGCACTGGAAATAACTGTGTTCAGAATCCCGCCCGCAAAGGCAATTGGGGCGAGCACGACCAGCAACATCGTCACTGAAGGCACAAATGCCCAGCCGAGCAGAGAGAATGCCATAATCCCAACGCTAGTGATGATGAGATAATCATCTCGGTATCGCTCGCTCAATTTGCCAACCAATCCGCCCTGCACGATAACCGAAAGTACGCCCACATAAGTTAGGATATAGCCTGTCTGCTGGGCTTCGAGATTAAATCTCCGCAAGGCGTAGAGCGAAAAAATGGTCTGAAAGATAGAAAAAGCCAAGCCAAAGAAAAAGCGCGTGATGAGCAAAGAGCCAGAAAAGGGGCGTTTAAGGGCTGTTAGTAGTGCCCCAAAGGTAAATTTCGGTTTTTCGGCTTGCGCTAATTCGGTACGTTTTTCTAGAGTGAGTGATTCAGGCAACCAAAAGAAAACCATCAACAAATTAATCGTGACCAAACCCGCCGCGGCAAAAGCCGGTACAGCGTAACCCCATTGGCTTAAAAATCCGCCTGTGGCAGGACCAAAGATAAAGCCCAAGCCAAAAGCCGCACCGATCATGCCCAAGCCTTTGGCGCGACTTTTTTCGTCCGTCACATCAGCGATATAGGCTTGCGCTACGCTGATATTGCCACCCGTGATGCCATCGGTAATACGCGCAATAAAAAGTAGTAAAAGCGTCTTAGCGAAACCAAGCGCAAGAAACGAAAGCAAGGTCCCGAGCAAGCTCAGAAGCAAGATCGGGCGACGACCAAATCTGTCGGACAGGCGTCCAAGCAGTGGGGCACCGACCAACTGAGCGGCGGCGTAGGATGCGACCAAAAATCCGATTAGCGTATCGCTAGCCCCGAAGCTCTCAGCATAATAAGGCAAAAGGGGCAAAATCAGCCCAAAGCCAAGTAAGTCTATAAAGACAATCAAAAAAATTGAAGCCAGTGGTTTATTTTTCATTCGCTCCCTCCATCGGTACTTCAAAAGCTGGTAAGGTTTCAAATTCTTGTGGAAGCGCAGACTTCTTCTTCGTGACGCTCACCCAGAGTAACTTTGCCAGCTTGCCCATCAGGTGAAATCCGCTCAACACATTATGCTCCACAAAAGGTTTTTTATTCTTCTCTAGCAAATGCACAAATTGACGTGCGGGCAATTCCGCTGGGTTCGATAGAGCACCCATGACCAGCGGATAATTTTTCATCGTTTTAGCCGACACTTCGCCAACCACCTCATCAACCTGAATCAAATCGGTTGACATCACGCCCGGGCTATAGCCAATAAATTGAATCCCCAACCCTTTATACTCTGACGCCATCGTGCGTGTAAAAGACGTAATCCACGCTTTGGTTGTGGCATAAATCCCGGTCGAGTTTGCGGCACGCAAATCGCTCCCGCGTCCATACAAGGTCACAATCGTACCCTGCCCCGCTTTTTTCATATAATGCATCGCCGCCTGCGTCCCATTGACTGTCCCAATACAATTCACACGAAAAGTCTGCTCCACCACTTCGGGCGCAAAATCAAGGATACCGCCCGAAGTTGGCGTAATCCCGGCATTGTTGACCCAGATGTCGATCTGCCCAAATTCTTGGATGGCGTGACGAGCAAGGGCGTACACATCTTCGGCAACAGACACGTCACATGCCTGACCCGAAACTTGCTCTCGTTTGTCGAGTTCTGCTACAACCTGATCCACTACCCTTTGTTTGCGCCCTGAAATAACCACCCGCGCCCCAACAGCGAGCATCTCTTCGGCGATTGCATGTCCAAATCCGCGCGTAGAGCCAGTGATGACAATGACTTTGTTTTTCAAATCCATATTTACCTCGTAGTAAGGGCTTTAGCCCTTCAAAACCGCAGTGAAATGTACTGCGGTTTTTCATATAGACCTGACAGGTTTTGAAAACCTGTCAGGTCTTATTATTAAAGTTTCGGCACTAAGACAGGCGTATTCTTTTTATACGCTTCGTAATCTTCTTGCCCGCCCCATTTCTCATCGGAACGTTTTTCAAGCATCGGCACACCGCTAACACGTGTGAGCAGAAAAGTGACAAAGATTGGAGAAATAAGCGCAATCCACTGCCAGCCCTGCAAAACAGGCACAGCAATCAACATCACGCCCAGCCAGAGCGTAATCTCACCAAAATAATTTGGGTGACGAGAGCGTGACCACAAACCAACATTGATGAACCTGCCCTTGTTGGCGGGATCTTTGCGGAAAGCGGTTTTCTGATTGTCTGCAGTCACTTCTATAGAAAAACCGAAAAGCCAAACCAACCCGCCGACCAAGCCCCAAACGCCGAGCGATGCGTGTGTGATACTGGTTAAAGTCATTGAAGCGGCAATCACAGTGAAGGTCACCCACAATCCCTGCAATGTCCAAACGTGGAAAAAGCGCACAAAGGAGGGCTTGATGTCGTCAAAGCGTCCATCCTTTCCATCACGTTGAATGCGAGAGAAGAGAAAAGTCCCCAAGCGGAACGCCCACGCCAAAACAATGCCCAGCATCAAGACCGAGCGAGCATCGCGTGCTTCAGGGTTCAGGAAGAACGCCAAAAGAATCGTCGTGATATAGGTGATACTGCCCGTCAGATCGAAAAATTTTTCGGTCTGATTTTTATAGGCATGGATAAAGACCAGCCAATTGAGCAAAAATGCCCAAGCGACCAAAATCCCAAAAAGCGGCACACCGCCAACTTGGACACTGTGTTGGCTACCTGCAAATGCAACACCAACAGCGATGAGTACCTCTATAACAATAGCAATGAGATACTTTTTTTCTTCTTGAGTCATTTTTTCTCCTTGAAGCGCACTTACGGACTGCTTAGTCCGCTTTAGTGGGCTTCGTATATGTAGCACGGTGGATTTATCCCCGTGCGGATTTATTTACCAATAAAGGCAAGCGTCTCTTCTAAAATCCATGCTTGCTGGGATTCACGAGAAATCGTGGCGACCCCGTCCCCGGGCTGGATACCGTACCAACCGAATTGGGCGTGATTGACGCCATCTATCTCGCCCCAGACCACATCGTCGGGCGAACGCTCGCGTGAGTGGCGAATTTCTTCAACGCCACCATCTTCTGTCCCGTAGATAGACAAGACCTTTAAGTCGGGGATTATGCTTAAGTCTGTGTTCTCAGCGGAGTAGGATGCCCACAAAAAGAGACCATCGACCTTATCCGCGTTAGCTGCAACGTATTTGGCTGCCATAGCCCCACCAAGCGAGTGACCGCCAACGTACCAATGCTCAATCGTAGGATTGGCTGCCATGATCTCATCGGCGATATTGATGCCCGTAAACGCCAAATTGAGCGGCATTGGCGGTAAGGTGACAAGATAACCCGCGCGGGCAATTTCTTTTGCCAGCGGGGCATAAGCTCGTGGATCAACGCGCCCGCCCGGGGATATGATGACGCCCGTTTTTGTGGAAGCATCTAGCGAAGAGAAGACCAGCCATTTTTTATTGATGACGAGGACTTCATTGTCACTTTCAAGGGAAGCAATCGTTTCGGGCATCGCTTTGAGCGGATTTTCCGCCCAGATGACGAAGGCTACCGTGCTGATGATGAGCAAGGCGAGGAGGGTGAGGGATATTCGTTTAAGCCAGAGTTTTATTTTTTTCAATCTCGTAGTGCGACATTTATGTCGCGTTAGGGTTCAGCATGACATGAATGTCGTGTTACATCAAAATCCACGCTGTTGACCGAACCATGGCGCGGGTTTATTTGCTTTAAATTCATCCACGCTGGGGCCTTGTAGGTTGCGCAGTCGCCATGTGCCGTAGAGATAGGTGATGACGAGCAAAATCACCAATGCGGGAAATCCTGTTAGGGTTTGCACCCATGCCAAACTATCTGCATCGCCGCCTTGATAGAGGGTAAACTGCCACCAAAATTTTAATCCGAAGAAAAGTGTCCAGAGCAGGGTGGTTTCGGTGTAAGCGGGGCGCACTTGGGGATGCCAGTACCATGCCAAAATCCAGCGGCGGGAGATAAAACTGCTCCACGCTGTTAGGGGACGTTTAACCAGAAGGCTGAGGAGGCACAAAGCAACTGTTAGCCCGCCACCGAGTAGACCGGGCAGAAAGAAGTTCTCGGCACCTCCGAGTAAGGTGACCAAGCCTATTGCCAGCAAAACGCTGGAAACGCCGAGCAAGCCGTAGGTCAGGGATTCGTTCCGCCGAATGCGTCTAATGCCGAGCAGGATGCTTAATCCTAGCGCAGTCCACATGGCGAAGCGTAATCCCCAAATCGCATTAGCAATTAAAAAGAATAGCGGTGGGAGGAGCGCGTCAATAAGGCGAGCTCCCAAGACCGCACGAAATTCTTCTTTTAGCTCGGACAGCTTAGAGGGCATGTTTTCCCATCCAGAATTTCATCCAGTCGCCACCCGATTTTTGCAGGGCAATAAAGGCGTAGAGCGCACCCGCAAAGAAGCCGAGCGTCATCATGGCGATGACCCATAAGATGATGGCAATGAGATTTTCTTCGCGGTAGATAATCCAAAGTGAGAAAAGCGTGAAGCCAACATAGAGATCGACAAGTGAGACGATGCCCCAGGGCATGGCGAGGAGTTGACTGCCTTCGCCGCCAAAATCGCCAATGGTAAAACCATAGATTAGCACAGCGGTCATGGCAAGAATGCCGAGTAGAGAGAGTGTTTTTGCAGTTTTCATAAGAGGAAAAGGACGCCAAAGAGTAACTCAGAGGCGATACTAATAAGATTGGATGATTCACGAGATTTGTCGAGGAAAATCGTGACGACACGTACGAGACCCATGGTTAGGTAGATGATCCCGAACATTGGATAGGCGATGCTCTTTTCGAGCAATAAAGCAGCGATGCCCATCCCGATGAAAACGCCGCCAAATATAGCGCGAATTTCTGCTGTGCCGCGTCCGCCGAGGGCTTTTAGCCCCGTAAAACCCTCAATTTTTCTTGGGGCAACGAGCGAGAAAATGCCTATTGCGATGGTGGCGATAATGGCAATAAATTGTAAGATTGATAGAAACATAGATGCTCCTTAACCAAATAATTCTGTAACTTTTTTCTGCCGAAAATCAAAAATCCCTTTCAAGCGGTTTTTGACCCAAAGGGCGTGGACAATATCGCCCAAGAAGCTAAAGGGCATCACATAAGTGACTTGATCTGTTATTTGCGTGCCGCCATCGACAGCTTCAAAACGATGCTCGTGATACCAGAGACGATAGGGACCAATCTGTTGTTCATCTACGAAATAGCTACCTTCGTTCACATGCGCAATTTCCGTGAGCCAGAGCGATTTGATAAGCGGCATAAATTGCACGCGGTATTCGATGGTTTGTCCCTGAAACATTTTGCCTTCGTCTCCATGAATGATTTCAAATTTCATGTCGTCTGGTGTCATCTCATTCAGGTTTTCGGGGGTAGCGAAATATGCCCAAACTTCTTCGAGCGGGGCTTTGATAATTTGCTGGTGATATAGGCGATGGATCATTTTTCCTTCGCAATCCCCGCAAAACCGAGCGCGCCAATGCCCAAATTCGTGCCTAGCACGGGTGTAATCTGTTGAATGAGAATTTCGCCTTCGGGCAGATATTTTCTGGCTTGTTCACGCAATTCTTCGGCACGTTCTTGCACGCCAGCGTGGACAACGGCTAATTGCTCGAAGGGACCGTGTCTATCCATCCACTCGAAAAGACGAGCTATCGCTTTTTGGCGGGTGCGCACGCGATGCGCATCTGCTTTGCCATTATGCATATAAACAAGCGGTTTCAGGCGCAATAATTCACCAAAACGCGCTACGGCAATATGCATTCGTCCACTACGGCGCAGATATTCGAGGGTATCCAGCGCGGCGAAGACATAGCTACGCGGCATTAAGCTGCGCAGATTCGCTAAAATTGCATCCGTTTTTTCGCCCGCTTGCGCCATCTCAGCTGCGCGAAGCACAAGGAAGCCTAAGCCGAGACTCAATTGACCTGAATCCAACACCGTAACAGGCACTTTCGTAAATTTCTTCGCCGCCAGACGCGCAGAGTTGACCGTTGCACTCAGGTTTTCAGAAATATGTATAGATACAATTTCTTTCGCGCCCTGCTCGACCAATTTATCAAAATGCTGGATGAAAACTTCAGGTCCCGGCGCGGCTGTGCTTGGGGTAGGGTCATGATTTGGAAGACGGCTGTAAAACTCTTCTTTCGTGATACTCACACCATCAAAGAAGGTTTCACTACCCATATTGATATGTAAGGGCAGGACATCTATATTGTGCTCTTCAATCATTTTTCTTGGCAAGTCACAAGTGCTATCAGTAATAATACGGACGGTCATATCCCTCTCCTATTTCTCTGGACGAACTGCCGTTACCAGCGCGTTTATACCTAAAAAGAGCAGATAAATCACGCCAATCAGCGCATAATCAATGAAGGGGATGCGAATAACTTCGTTCACGCCTGCCAAATTTCCGCTCAATAGGTAGAACGCGCTTACGCCAAGCAAAAAGCTCACTGCAATAGCACGCCGCACCCAAGTACTTAGCCCAATTCCATACATTTGCGTTAGTATAATCATTGCGCCAAAGCCAAAGGCAAACATGGGCCAAATTCCATTTGCCTGAGAAATAGCAACCAGCGTCCCGTGTACTAAAACAATTGCTTCAAGAGCAAATGTCCAGTATTTATTGAGATGCGTTCGATTGAAAAGCAAAACGGATTGTGCAAAAAGCAAGAATATATAGAAAAAGCCCGCTAAATGCCCAAAAGTATTCTCCATCGGGTGATACCAAAAGGTGTAAATAATTGCCCACGAGAAAATATATCCGTGATACTCGCGCACAATTTGCATAAAGCGTTTATGAAATTTAACCTTTTTCCCAAAAGCCAAACCACGACGTGGTGTTTCCAAGATCAGAATAATGACAAGCATCAAAATAACCGAACCTTGTGATGTCACTTCTGGTACAGCAATTGCCAACCCGTCGTACCATAATTGAGTTTGCAGCCAGTGCAAAATATAAAAAACGCCATTTATGCCCAGCATCGCCCAATTGAACCAACGAAAACCATGCTCGTATTTTGGCTTTTGCTGTTTGGCGGCATAAATCACACCCCACGCCAAGATATTATGCAAGGCATAGCCCACCCAAGCTGTAATATACGCCATCGTGGTCGGGTTATGCGTCTGCCACGGATAAAAAAACGGAAAATATTTTTCGTTCACCACATCAAAACGGCTCGCAAGATTTCCCGCCGTGAGCCAGATAACAAGCGTCAGCGCAAAAGCAGTTGCCACACTAGACAAAACGATATTTTTAGATGTTTTCATACTTCTTCTCCTAGATTAAATCAGACAATGCTGATTCAAAATTTGTAAATTTAAAATTAAAACCCTCAAGAAGCAACTTTTCTGGGATTGCGCGTTGCCCATCAAGGATTAATGTAGACTTTTCTCCCAATGCCAATTTCAGGATAAATGTCGGAGTCGGCATAAAGCTGGGGCGCCGCAGAAGACGCCCGCTAATTTTGGCTTGTTCCCCTTGTTTGACAGCTTGCGGTGCGGAAAGGTTATACGCGCCCCGCGCATCTTCATTATTAAGCAGAAAACGAATGGCATTTACCTCATCTTCAACATGAATCCACGGGACATATTGTTCACCACCGCCCAATTTTCCACCCAGAAAAAGACGAAAAGGGAGTAGCATCATTGGCAAAATGCCATTTTTCGCATCTAGCACCAATCCTGTGCGGATGATTACGCGGCGTATGCCCATTTCTTCTAGCGCGGCTGTCGAATTTTCCCAAATGCGGCAAGTTTCTGCGAGAAAATCATTGCCATTTGGCGTTTTTTCGGTGATTTTTTCATCACCACTTGCGCCGTAAAATCCCACCGCCGAAGCTTGGATGAAAATCCTCGGTTTTTTCTCGGATGCTGAAATTGCTTCTACCAGTGCTTTTCCTATACTCACGCGGCTTTGCTGAATATGCTTTTTTCTTTTATCGTTCCACCTTTTGCTTAGAATAGCGAGCAAATTCTCTCCGGCAATACTCTCGCCTGCGAGGTTGATGACTGCGTCAGATGCGGAGATTAAAGGGAATAAAACTTCGGGACTGCACCCATCCCATTTAAAGGGGATCACGCCCAGAGGAAGAGTGTTCCGTGCTTTTTCGGGATTGCGCGTCAGCACGCTAATTTCATGTCCATCGCGCAAAAGTACGTTGATGAGCGCGCATCCAATTAATCCCGTGCCGCCTGTGATGAGAATTTTCATCGGTCACTCTCTTGAATTTCGTTGATTTTTTGCTCCAGCCAAAGGGCTAAGGGGGTTGCTTTTTCTCCTATTATTTCGAGAAAAGCATTGACGTAGCTTTCCAAGTATTTGTCGAGTGTGATATGTTCAAAATGTCGATTTTCTATCAATTTTTTAACCCATAGCAATTCAGAAGAGAGCACATCGAAATTGCCAAAATAGAGTGCTGCGGCAACATTATTGCTTAGAAAATCATTTGCATTAATAATGGGACCAAGGGGAAAATCAAGAGAAGCAAACTTAGTTATAAGATGGGCGTGTGCGGCAGGGCGATAAAGCGTAAATTCTTCATGCAGTGCTTCTAAGGGGTTTGCAAGTGTGTTTTCAGGATAAAGCTCTCTTGTTGCGAGAATTTCTTCGATGCTGGGGGAGATTTTTTCGATATGATCGCCTAGAAAATAAGCGTTTATTTGTTTTTTGACGGATGGAGTAGTTTCAAAAATACTTCCGCCGTATGCGACAGGCACAGTTGCGCTTAATGCCTTAACTGTTTGGGATAGCGTAGCGGCGGTGTTTAGTTGTTGGGCTGTAAGAATAAGTAGCTGTGGGTGGATTTTTTGAACTGTTTCTTTAAGCTGGTCAATGGGGACGTTTGCGCCCAAATAAATCACACTGAATCCTTTACGGCGTAAGAAAAAGGCGAGGACTAAAAGGTATAGTGTATGTTCTTCTTCAGGGGGACAAGCAAGGACTATTGTTTCGGGGCGGATGGGAAGGGGTGTGGATAAGATGAGGGCATTTAAGCGGCGTACCAGCAAAGCGGAAGCAAAATGCTCTTGCTGAATGGTCGCTTTGCCTTCATACCAAAGTGCGCCTATTTCACGAATGGCGGGAATAAATATCTCGAGCAGTGCGCTTTCTGGCAGGAAGAGAGAAAAAGATTCGTGAGTTGTTTTTTCGGCACTAGCTTCATCAAAATCTAGGCAGGCAGATATCCAGTTGTTTTTAAATCTTTGGAGCGTAAGATTGTTTTTGGAGAGAGAAAAAAGATTGCTTTTATCGTCAAGAAGTGGGTCGTCCCCATTTGTAATCGTACTTTTCCACAGATTAACTGCTTGGCTGATGCGCATCCCTTCCTGCTGGCGTTGTAATAACCAGCGGATAATCTTTAAATCTCGCTCAGAATAAAGGCGATGTCCTCCTGCGCTACGAGCAGGTTTGGGGAGGTCATAACGTCTTTCCCATGCGCGCAGCGTATCGGCTTTTATATTTGTTTCGCGCAAGATACTGCCGAGATTATAGGTTTTTTGGGGCATTTTTGTCTCCATTACTGTGCATAATAGCAACTTTTTCGCTGTTTGTCAAGTTTTTGCACAGAAATAGATGTGCTTAAATGTTTTTTATGCTTGAAATTCTGTGTAGCCCCCGCTCTAAATGTGCTTTTGAAATAATTTTCCGACCTCTTGATTGAACAAGAAAAAAACAATCCCCTAGTCCTAAGGCTACGCAGGTGATGGCCTCAAAGCCTGCACCTGCTCCCATCAAACCGTGACGCGCTACCAAAAATGAATCTCTGATCTCGTACTCAACAGAATCGTCATCCGCATCGAAGTTCTACGCGTAGGTTTTGTTTTTTAGAAAGCTGGCATACAAGACGGGTTCTGCTATCATTTTCTCATACTTAAAAAACGCGATTCAGGGAGCAGTCCATACCCAATATTGAGTAAATTAAGAAAGGGCTGTAACTTCTCAATATTGTGGTGATGAAAACAAAAAAATCTTTATGAAATTTCGTGGGTTCATACAGCATTTTGCACAATTGAAAAGTGCATAAGTTTCTAAAAACTAGAATGAATGTTGATAAATAGCATTTTTTGAATTCGGTATGATGGTCTACTCTGTAATACGTAATACTCTGCGAGATACATTACTTGCTATTTTATACGGTCACACTGTTTTCATGCGTAAACTCTGGAATCTAAAAATAAAAATAACCCTTTGTGTTATTTTCATTTTTAGCATAAAATGAAAATACTAATATTTCTTATTTTCATATTCAGATAGGCTAACCATGAAAAAAACTGACTTTTTCCAAAACGCTCCCGGAAAAACATTTAAAACGCTACAAGGCTACTTAGCTTTTGTCCCAGCCCCCTTGCCTCCAGATATAGTTTGGTCAAATAAGCTGCTATCAGCCCTCTCTAAAGCAGATCGTAGCTTGGTGCGACTTGCAGAAGTGGGAAATGCTTTCCCTGTTCCACACGTTGTCGCTCGACCATTTATTCGTAAGGAAGCGGTCTTGTCTTCTCAAATTGAAGGTACTCGAACTTCTTTTCAAGAATTACTCTCCTTTGAGGCTGGGCAACTTAGTTTATTCGGTGATTTAGAGGACACAAAAGAAGTCCATAACTATGTTCAGGCACTAGATTATGGGCTTGAACGCCTTGAAACGTTGCCCTTGAGCATTCGCTTAATCCGAGAAATTCACGGTATTTTGATGCAGGGTGTACGAGGCGACCTGATGACGCCAGGTGAAGTACGGCGAAGCCAAAACTGGATAGGAAGACCAGGTGCAACGCTTGATAATGCGCGTCATGTACCGCCGCCAGTGGATGAAATGCATGAGTGCCTATCCGCTTTAGAACGCTATATCCATGCAGACTCTGAGCTTCCACCCTTGTTGCGGATAGGAATGATCCATTACCAATTTGAAGCGATTCATCCCTTTCTAGACGGAAATGGGCGTGTTGGTCGTTTATTAGTCACTTTTCTCTTGGTTGCGTGGGAATTGCTTTCTCAACCCCTTCTGTACTTGAGTAACTTTATTGAGTCGAACCGCCAAGAGTACTATGATCGCTTATTGGGAGTGAGCCAAAAGGGAGAATGGGAAGCATGGCTGCTCTTCTTTCTGGATGGGGTGCATAGCCAAGCTCAAGATGCCAGTCAAAGCATAGCGCATTTGCAGGAATTACGACTTTCATACCATGAAGAATTTAAGCAAGAGCGTAGCAGAATAAAACTTGAACGAATGGTTGATTATCTTATCGGCGCCCCAATCACATCCATCTCTCAAGCACAAGAAAACCTTGACATAGGGAGTTTTACGACCATTCAGCGTCATATTCAAAAGCTGGAATCTTACGGGATTGTGCGTGAAGTGACAGGCAAAGGACGAAACCGCATTTATCGCGCAGAGCAAATACTTGAGATTCTGGAAGGCCGTTCATAGTTTTGAGTGTTTTTTGGAGGGGAGCATCGTGAACGCGATTGGTTCGCAGACGATGCGGATATCGGATGGCGTGATCCCCATGCAAACGGGACCAGAAATTGGCGTTGCCTCGACAAAAACCTTCACCGCTCCGCTCGTGGATTTATACTTGCTTGCCGTTCTATTGGCCGATTTGCGCGGGACACTGGATGCCGCCTCCCGCCGCCAAATGGTCGCTAATTTACGCCTTGTGCCTGATTTAGTTGGGCAGGTTTTGGACCGAGAAAGCGATATTGAAAAAGTAGCTCATGCGCTCAAAGATATTAAAGGCTGTCTCTATTTGGGGTGCGGAATCAATATGCCCATTGCCTACGAGGGCGCGCTGAAACTGAAAGAGATTTCCTATATCCACGCCGAGGGCTACCCCGCTGGCGAGATGAAGCACGGACCCATTGCCCTGATAGATGAAGAGATGCCCGTGGTTTGCCTTGCGCCGCGTGACCCCTGGCACGAGAAAATGATCAGCCAAATTCAGCAGGCAAAGGCGCTGAGTTCCCCTGTCATTGCCGTCGCAACAGACGGAGACGAAGTCATCGCTGACATGGCAGACCACGTTCTGTGGATTCCCCCAACCCCGTGGATGCTCAGCCCAGTAATTACGGTGATCCCCTTGCAGGTGCTGGCGTATCATATTGCATCTCTGCGCGGTTTAGATGTTGACCAGCCAAGAAATTTGGCGAAGAGTGTGACGGTGGAATAAGGATTAATAAATCAGGAGAGCAAAGCTTTTCAAAGTTTTAGAAACTTCGGAAGGCTTTTTCTAGAAACTGTAAACGCCGAGTGTTCTTGAAACACTTGGCGTTTTTTGTTATTTAGGAGTAGTGTCAATAATAGTTCGACGAAAACATCAAAACATTTACCAACAGCTTATGGTCTCCTCTTTTTTAGGGTACAATTTGCTTGTTATTTGTGACAACATCAAACTCTACTTTCGTATATCACGGGAGGAAACAGACATGAAATTTCTTAAAAAATCCATCGCTATATTGATTTTGACTGTACTGCTGATTGCCGCAAAGCCAGCCCAGGACGCCCCAAATACTGTAACCAACGCGAACGATAGTGGACCTGGTTCGTTGCGTCAAGCGATTGCTGATGCAGGTATAAGCGCAGGTAGCACAATCACTTTCGACGGTGATTACACCATCACTTTGGCCAGTACCTTAACCATTGATAAGTATCTCACCATTGATGGCACGGGGCATAATATCACCATCAGCGGTAACAATACCATTCAGGTTATGTCCATTAGTTACGGAGTAACAGTTTCGCTAAATAACCTGATAATCACGAATGGTAATCGTCTCTATAATAATAGTGGCGGCGGCATCTTTAATAGCGGCACACTGACTATCAACAACTGTACCTTTTCTAGCAACACTGCTAGTTACATCGGCGGCGGCATCTACAATGGCCACGTGCTGACGATCAACAACAGTACTTTTTCTGGCAATGTTGCTGCCACCTACGGCGGCGGCATTTACAATGGCAACATGCTGACTGTCAATAACAGTACTTTTTCCGGCAATGTTGCCAATGATGGCGGCGGCATGTACAATGACGGCGCCCTAATGACTGTCAACAACAGTACTTTTTCTGGCAACACTGCCTATTACGCTGGCGGCGGCATTTACAATGATAGTATAATAACCGTCAATAACAGTACTTTTTCCAGCAATGCTGCTATTACCTACGGTGGCGGCATCTATAATGCGAGTTTGAGTGAACTAAAACTAAAAAATAGTATTCTGGCAAATAGTGTAGCAGGTATTGAAGATTGCGACAATTTTCCAACAGGTATTGTTACGAATACGAACAATCTGATTGAGACTGACGCTGTTGGTCAACATCAGTGTGTCTCGCCCGGCACGCCCATGCTGAGTGCCGATCCCCAACTTGGTGGTCTGGCAAATAACGGCGGCGACACACAAACTTTCGCTTTGCTCTCTGGCAGCCCTGCTATTGATGCAGGCGAGAATACTTCCTGTGAGACCACTGATCAGCGTGGGGTAACCCGCCCGCAAGGCGCAACTTGTGACATTGGCGCCTATGAAGCAGGCGCTGTAATCCTGACAGTCACTGACACCAGCCCATCCACAGGTGCCACCCTAAGCAGCGCCACAACTATCGAAATCACCTTTAATGAAGATCCCGTCACAGGTAGCACCAACGCCAAAGCTGTCGATAACCCTGGCAACTATCTCCTTGTAGAGCGTGGCGACGCTATCTTTGATACTCAATCTTGCGCCGGTGGCGTTCAAGCTGACGATGTTTTACAAACCGTTTCTCTTTCTTCCATCAACTACAATCCAGCAACCCTGACTGCCACGCTGACCCTTGCTAGCTCGTTGACAACCCCGGGGCATTATCGCCTCTTCATCTGCGGAACCACTTCCATTTGGAGTGCTGCTGGATTAGAACTTAACAATGGACTCAGTGACACAACAGTGGATTTCACCGTCCAAGCCACCGCATCAGCTTTGCCCGACACAGGCTTCCGTCATGGACAGGTCACCTCGGTCCCCGAGCAGCCCGCTGTCAAAGCCTACACCGAAACAACGATGATGCTTGAAATCCCCAAAATTGGCGTGAGTATGCCCATCGTCGGTGTGCCGCAAACAGAGAATGCCTGGGATGTAAACTGGCTTGGCAATAGTGCTGGTTATCTGGCTGGTTCTGCCTTCCCTACTTGGGCAGGCAACACCGTCATCACGGGGCACGTTTGGGATGCGTATAATAACCCCGGTATCTTCTCAGACCTGAAAATGCTGAAATACGGCGACCAAGTTCAAATCCACGCGTGGGGACAAATTTATACCTACGAAGTGCGCGAGAGTAATTTAGTCACTAGCAAAAACGTGAACGTAGTCCTCCAATCCGAAGAACTTGATTGGCTTACGCTCGTGACCTGTGAATTCTATAATCCATTTACGGGAGAGTATCTCTTCCGAAGAGCGGTGAGGGCGGTTTTGGTAAGTGTGAAGTAAAAAGATAAGTTTTAGAAATAGAGAAACCCCTTCTAATCTGCCTATTGGAGGTAGTTTAGCATTTTAAGTAATGAAAGCTAGCTTATGAATAGTTGATTATGAGATACAAAAAGCATTCCATATTTTATTTTGTCGATGATTCAGAAACAAAAAACGACCCATTAGGGTCGTTTTTCTTTGGCTTTTCGCCCTCTCGGGCGAATTACCGTTGAGACATATATACTATGTCTATATCTTGATGCCCCCACGGGGATTCGAACCCCGGTCTTGACCTTGAAAGGGTCACGTCCTGGTCCCCTAGACGATGGGGGCGGGTAATCAAGCGAACGGTATTCTAACATTCACTTTGGTATAGGTCAAGCAAATTTATAGATGAATTTTGGGATTACGCCTCACCCTCTTTGCGTTGGTTGAGTAAACCAAATAAATCAACCTGTTGGCGATTAAAAAGCATCACAGGAGATTGAATTTTCAGCGTAGGGATTAACACGCCCGTTACCTTTGCATTATATAGTGGAATAAAATCTCTCGTTCCTTCTGCCATGAGCACTCTGAAATCAAAGCGACCTTGCCACTCAATTGCGCCTTCTACCTCATAATTTTGCATAGTAACCAGAGACTCATATTGCTTTGTTGTTGCATAGCCACCCCGAGCCAATGATTGAGGTCCTATATCCTCGCGTCTATTGAGAGAAACGATTAAAAGATTGGTTTTTGTAAGGCGAATTACTTCAAAATGGTCTGCCAATTTTGTAGGCATGTGAATGCGCGCCAAACGCGCATCATGAATTTCCATAAAAGAAGTGTTTGGGTTATTTAACAGCCCAACAATGCCCGTATTTGAAACCATCATTTTTCCTACAACACGATAACTTACTGTCAGAATATCAACAGGTACAAAGTGATGAGTATGTGATTGGTGCATTTTTTCTCCGTAATAAGCTATTTAACAGCGGGGGATATGCTATCTGCTGAGCGTTGATAGGGGTGAGGTTTTTGATTGCTTTTAGATGATTTTCCGGCGTCGGGTTCAAGTAAAGTTGTTAGCCATGAAATTGCGCGTTGGTCATATTCCCGTTTCCCGCAAAGATCACAAATCCATGCCGGAAAATTAGGCACAGTAATCAACTCATTATTTAGCCAAGTAAAGTAGGTAATATATTGCGGGCGCACAACGCCAGCTAAACATTCTTTACAAGGATAAGTCTCGGGTATTTTTTTTGTGTTTTTCATGTTTTTTGCTTATATAATATCTAAATTATTGACATATTCTAAGGTGCATCAATTGAAAACTGAATATGCTCCGTTACTGCCCAATCAGAGGGGGGCCAATAAATCAAAATTGCCTTGCCTATAAAATTCTCCATTGGCACAGCCCCCCAAGCATGAGAGTCAGAAGAATTATTCCTATTATCGCCTAAAACAAAAATCTGATTTTCAGGCACATGCCACACACCAACATAACTCGGTGCAGAGGCAATATAAGGCTCAATCAAAATTTCGCCATTTACGCGCACCTCACCATTGTCAATCTCAATATCATCGCCCGGCAAGCCAATAACGCGCTTAATAAAATCTTGGTCGGGGTCAATAGGGAAGTGAAAAACAACAATATCGCCGCGCTCGGGCAAATCAGATTTATACGCTAACTTATTTACAATTAAGCGTTGATGATTTTCGAGCGTAGGGCGCATACTACTGCCCTCTACCAATACACGCGCTGTGAGCGCGTTAATGCCTAAAAATAAGGCAATAGATAAAAGAATTGTCTCTAATAAATCGAAAAAAAAACGTGTCCAGCTTTCTTTTTCTTTTATAGGTTGAGTCGGGATTTCAGACTCGGCTAACTGTGGTGTTTCCAAAAAGTGCCTCCAAAATTCTGCAAGGCATTATACTTGATTTTTCCCCCAAAGATAATAGGTCGGAACATCTAAAATTCTCGCCCCGCGTGCCCAAGCCTCGGCATCTGTTTTTTTCATTTTTTGGATATCTATATCTGGGACGCTTCCGCGCAAATCGGCTTCGAGCGTATCCCATTCATTTGCGCGTTCATTAGCGGATGCTTCGCGCGTCGACTTTTGCAGGGTGCCTGTTTCGATAATCTTAATTCTTGCCCCATAGCAGAGTTCAGCTAAATCCGCACCAATATCAGGGTTTGCGCCGCGCGCTCTTAACGCATCGGCTTGTAGTTTGCCGAGCTGGGCTAGTTCGGCGGGTATATCTACGCGTTGGCTATAATCTGGCTCTGCAAAAAAGACGACGTCTCCATTTGGCACGGTAACGCGCATCATCTCTTCAATTGCCTTTTGCGGATTGGGTAGCCAAAGCAATAAAAAATGAGAAAAAAGAATATCAAAGCTAGCGTTAGCATAAGGGAGAGAAAATGCGTCTCCACAGGTTAGCGTAACGCGAGATTTATCTCGCTCTTTTTTCTTTGTAGTAAGGGTTTTAGCCCTTTCTTTGCGTATAAGATAATCGCTAAAGCGATTACTACGAGGGTGTGTGATTTTTGATGTTTGAAGCCGCGCCCAAGCCTCTTTGAGGGCACGCAAGTTCAGGTCGAGGCCGACTACGGGGAAGTTCGTTTGCGAAAGAATTGCCCCCGTTCCGCATCCCACTTCGAGTGCGCGGGATGATTCGTCTAATCCTATTTTTTCAAAAATATATGCGCGTAAATCACGCGTCCAATTGGCTTGGTGAAGGTAGCGTTTGTGTGATTCCATTTCTAAAAGTACGAAGAACCCGTTCCCTCAAAGGGAACGGGTTCTTCGTAGGGCTATTTTTTCCAATTTCTCACAAAGTTTTTTTGCCCCACCGTTTGCGGCGAGGGTGCGTAATAGCAGAGTTTATCTACTTTTTTGAGGGCATCTGCGCCGCTCATGCCTGTTTCGACAAAATAGCATCCAACAACCGTGCCTGTACGTCCCATGCCTGCCCAGCAATGGACGTAGGGCGTTTTTCCTTGTGCGACGGCGTTGTGAATGGTATCGAGAATGATACGCATATTTTGGCGTGAGGGGGTGCCAAAATCGCCAATAGAGAAGCGGTGATATTGAATTTCTACGCCATAATAGCCCGCTCTTTCTTGTATGGTGGCTTCGTAGGGAGCACGCTCATTTGCTTCGGTGAGGTCAATATAGGTGTGGACATTAGCTTCAATGAGCGCATCTAAACGGCGCGGGGTCAGGTCTTGGTTATAGTTATGGCCAGGGTATTCACCTGCCATAAATTTTTGCGGGATGACCCAATAGGAGTTATAAGGAGGGAGTTTGTACATCAAAATTCTCTATTCAATTCGTTTGCAAGTGGCGGAAAAAGCTCTTGCTCGCGGTTAAATTCATAGATTTCTATCATTTGTTTTACGATAGCTTTGTCTTCTTCAGAGATGTCAATAAATTGAAAACCGATATTATAGAGTCTGGGGTCTATATCATCTTTGCACCAGATGATACGAGTTTGAATGAGGAGGCTATCTTTGGGAAATTGTGGCGTTTCAGGTAACTCTATATATAATTCTATTTCGCTTTCAGCTTCTTTGGGGATTTTGCTAATGACCATCAAGCCATTAAGGGTTAAATCGCAGAGATAACCGAGCAAGATTCTACTTGCATTATCGTAAACAGATGAGAATGCCATTAAGTATTTTCTGGGGAGTTTTCGTCTTTCTTCCATTTTTTACTCCTTTCTTAGAAAAAAAATTATGTTTTGTTCATTATTTCTTCTGCCAATTCGGTTGCATTTTGTACCAAAAGTGGGCAGATGGTGTTAAAAACACCGCTCTCTTTTGCTTTTTCACGCTCTTCGGGCACAATTAAATGATAGCCTAATAGCTCTTTGCAAAGCAATGACCCATTCGTCTCTTTAAATTTGTGCATTAGTTCTTGGCTGGCTTCTCGAACTTTTTCTTCATCATTGGGTGAAGAGGAGCCAAATTTTAGTCCCAACGACATTAGTGCGCCTGTTACCGCGCCGCAAACCTCGCCATGACGTGAGATCCCGCCGCCGAAGGCAGAGCTAATTTTTAGCGCGGTCTCTTCATCAATGCCCAATTCGGGGGCAAGGGTTGAAAAAACGGACTGTGAGCAAGAGAAACTTTCTTCAAAGCGTGTTTTTGCGTTTAGCGATTTTTCCATATTTTGCTCCAATCATCTTTTAGGGCATTGCCTAAAACTTGGTCAGCCATACCTTGTGCGGGGAGAATATCACCATCGGGTTCGATATAGAACCATGCGTACCCCGCGCCTTTGGGATTATTTTCTTCTTCTGTTTCCAATTCAACTGGGTTATGGGATGAGTAGGGGACAGGCAGGTCCCACGTTAGCGTTACGCCCGCGTTTTGGGCTTGGTTGCTGGCATTTTGCAGAATCTCATCGTGAGCGGGGTCTGCGCTGAGCGAGAGGGCGTTTATTTCGAGATTGCTCAATTTTGCAATGATATTTTCTATAGCTGACGCGTTCTTTTCGGTAATTGTTAGGTGAACGGTGGTGAACAAATCTTTGGGCAGAATCACATCTAAGGCTTCCCATGATTTTTCGCTTTCGGGGTGTAAAATGAAAAGGAGATGATCTAGCCCCGTCATCAGGAGGGTATTTAGATATTCTGCGTCTGCAAGTTTTAGTCCATCGCTGAGTAGCCCTGTGACCATCCCTTTTTCTTCGGCGTGGGCAATAAGTTTGGGCAAATCATCTCGTAGTGTTGGTTCTCCACCCGTAAAGGTGATGTGGGGGATTCCCGCGTCCCAAGCTCGGTCTAAGATAGATGCCCATTCAGCGGTATCCAATTCACGGTCGACTCGTTTCGTGGGCGCATCGTCTGCGCTCATCTTGGGGGGCAAATCGTAGGTGAGGGCGCAATCCAAGCGTAGCGGCGCGGTTAGTCCCTCTGCATGAGGCGTGGTGCGCTCAAATCCGAGATAGGAGACGGGATCCAAATCTTGGGTGTAGAGGAGGGTATCTAGCCTATCTGAAAAAGTCAGAAAATCATCGCGAATTTGGGCTTTGGGTGCACGATATCGCTTGGCGACTTTTTTGGTAACTTCATCGCTGGACGTGCCTTTGATGAAGTGATAGGCAAATTCGGTGGCGGTGGGGTTGAGGTGCAAAATGGTAGACGCGTTGAGTACGAGAATGCTATTGCCATCACCGTGCATTCGCAAGTGCAGGCGGTAGGGCGTAGCTTCATCGGGCGGGGATTCGTAATGTAATACGCCCGCGGGGAGAGGTTTTTCGGGGGTAAATAAGTCGAATATGCTCATTTTTGCTCCTTTTTATTTTGTACACGGAGTTTAGGGATTGCACGGAGAAAGACAAAAAACAAATGTTTTTCTCCGTGTAATCCACATTCTTCGGTGTACAAAAACTTAAATACTTAACTCAAATTATTTTCTTCAAATTGTAGTGGGCAACCACCGCCGCACTCAGCTAGTAAATCGCAATCGCCGCATTTGTTGGGCAAGCCCTGTCTCTCACGCAATTTCACCGATAAATTGTGATTCCAAATCGAATCCCAGCTATCGGTCAAAAGATTGCCAACGGGCGTGTAATACGACTGGCAGGGCAATACCGCGCCATCTGGCTCTACGCACATATTATAGAGTGCGGCAGTGCAACCTTTGATGCCCAAATTTAGCTTCGTGGGGTCAAAATTGCAGTATTGCGTGGGCGTATACCAAATTAGCTTTTGCCCATATTGCTCTGTTTTTGCTTGTGCCATTTCGAGAATTGGCGTAAGCTCGCTTTCATCTAAACCCGTTCCAACATTTGCGCCGCGCCCAGAATAAATTAGTGCATTCAAGCCCACCGTTGGCACGCCTAAATCTGCGAGAAAATCGAGCGTTTCGGGGATAGTGTGAACATTATCTTTTAACATAGTCGTATTCGTCATCACATATAGCGGGGATTTCAAGGCGTTTTGCAGACCTTGGATGGTTTGCCGATGAGCACCTTTTGCTCTCATCATTTCATCATGGATATGGGAATCGTGCGACTCGACCGTGATTTGAACGTGATCTAGCCCAGCAGACACCAACTTGTCGAGATACTTTGGATCTGCCATTCGGCGCGCGTTGGAGTTTAATCCCGTTATCTGACCATTGGATTCAGCGTGAGCAATTAGCTCTGGTAAAAAGTTCATTAAAGTCGGCTCGCCACCAGTAAAAACGATATGCGGGATTCCCAAATCCCAGGTGATGTCGAGAACGCGTTTCCAATCTTTTACGCTCATAGATGGGAAAGTTCTTTCGCGGGCGTTGTAGCAATGGGCACAATCGTTATTACAGCGGTAAGTGATTGCTAAATCCATTCGGTAAGGCGCAGAAGGGCGCGCTGAGAAGGGCATATTCATTTCTAAATCTAATTCGTGAATTGCACATGCACCATCAGGACGAATTAATTCATCAAGTTGGATGTTAAAAGTTTGAAGGTCTGCAAGAGCTTGTTCTGTACTTACGGAATAAGTTTTGCACACTATTTTAATAATTTCTTTTTTGCTTTTCTTTTCTAAAGTCAAATATGCCATTAATGCCGCGGTGGGGTTTAGGTGCATAACTTGGCTTGCGTTAACGAGTAAAGTTCCATGCCCATCTGGGTCTAGGCGCAGATGAATATCAGAACTCTCTTGGAAGTTTTTATGTTTGTAGTGAAAAAGTCCCGTTGGGAGGGCGAAGGGTTTAAGTAGGGTTTTGAGCTTTTGGGTTAGGGTCATTATAATTTAGTCTTAGCGGCAAAAAGATGAGTTTTCTTTCTTCTAACGGGTTTCGTGGCTTTCAGATAAATAAATTAGATATTCGTTTCCGCATGGACGTAAACGTCCATGCTCAAGGCTAAAGCCTGCTAAAGCAACCTCTTCTCAGTCGACTTTAGTCGGGTTTAGCCCATTAGCACGGTGCGTTTACGCCCGTGCGGGGCTGTTTGTCGAAGGCACTCAAGCCCAAGGTCACGCGCGGCGCGGTTTCATATCCAATTAGCTAAAGAGCACCGCCACATCATCCCGTGTGAGGGATTTGAAGAAACTGCCTTCCGAAGAGATGAGTTGTTCTACGAGGGCTTTTTTACGTTCTTGAAGCTCTAGGATTTTCTCTTCAATCGTATCACGGGCGATATATTTATAGATGAAAACGGGATTTTCTTGCCCTATACGATGGGCACGGTCTGCGGCTTGCATCTCTACGGCGGGATTCCACCATGGGTCGAGATGGATAACATAATCGGCGGCGGTGAGATTTAAGCCTACGCCACCTGCTTTAAGGCTGATGAGAAAAAATGGGATTTTGGGGTCATTTTGAAAAGTATCGACCTTGTCTTGTCGCTTGCGAGTCTTGCCGTCGAGATAGGTATATTTGAGTTTGTTTTTCTTCATTTCAACTTCTAGCAATTTGAGCGTTTGCACAAATTGAGAGAAGATTAAGGCTTTATGTCCTTCGTTTTTGAGCGTTTCTAGGGTTTCGAGCAAAATATCGAATTTGGCGACATTGTCTTTATAAGTTGGATCAACGAGTTGAGGATGAATACAAATTTGGCGTAAACGCAATAAACCTTCTAAAATGTGCATTCTGGCGTTATTCATGCCACCTTCATCTAAGAGACCGAGCAGCTGACTGCGATAACGGTCACGGGTTTCATCGTAGATTTTGCGTTGAGCGGGTTCAAAATCGGTGTAGATAATGCGTTCTGTGCGGGGTGGCAGTTCGGGGGCAACTTCTTTTTTAGTACGCCGCAAGATGAAGGGGTAAACCATACGCCTGAGTAAATTGGCTTCGTTTTCACCTTCACGGCTTTCAATGGGCTTGGCAAATTCACGTTTGAAATAGGTCATATTGCCGAGTAAACCGGGGTTGATAAAGGCAAATTGTGACCATAGCTCGAAGCTATTATTTTCAACGGGTGTGCCCGTCATTGCCATGCGGTATTTGGCGTTGATGAGACGCGCGGCTTTAGATGTTTTGGCGAGTGGGTTTTTGATTGCTTGTGATTCGTCTAAAACGACTGCATAAAAACGATAGTTGCGCAGAGTTTCTATATCTCTGAGCATGGTGCCATAGGTGGTGATGACGATGTCGTAATCGTCAAAGGTTTTTGTGTCTTTTTCGCGTTCAATACCTAAGTGCTCTAAAATGCGTAAATCGGGGGTGAATTTAGCCGATTCTCGTTGCCAATTTGTGATGAGACTTTTAGGAACAATGAGCAAGCTGGCGTTCTTCATCTCGCCTTCTTCTTTTTTGAGTTGCAAGAAAGCGAGCATCTGAATGGTTTTTCCTAAGCCCATATCATCGGCTAAGATGCCGCCAAAGCCATATTCGTTGAGAAACCCGAGCCAATCTAAACCGGCTTTTTGATAGGTGCGTAATTCTCCTGTAAATCCTTTGGGGATAGGTTGAACTTTAATATCCTTGATATTTTTTAGTCTTTTACGTTTTTCTTCAAATTCAGGGGCGATATTTTGGCTCTCGGCATCTTCGAGAAGCTCATCGAGCATGGCGAGTTGATAGTCTCTTAGACGGAAGCCATCTTCGGTTTCTTTGGTCATATTGAAGATGTGTTTATAGCGTTCTAGCCATTTGTCGGGAATTTCTCCTATAGAGCCATCGGCTAATTTTATATATTTGCGTCCTTTTTTGACGGCTTTGCGAATATCGCCTAGCTTTACTTCTTGCTCGCCATATTGGACGAGAACGTCAAGATCGAACCAATCAATGCCGCTGGTGATATTAAGGCTAATTGAAGGCGAATTTTTGTTAATTTTGCCCAGTGCATCTTTATCACCGTAAATTTCAAATCCTGCTTCAGTTAGGGCGGGGATGCCGCCTGTTAAAAAGTCGTAGGGGTGCGTGTTGGCGCGTAAGATATAAGAGCCGTAAGGATACCTGCTTCCGCCACGCTTTAAGCCAAAGGCGACACCTTTGATGCTTGTGTAAATATCGTACTCTTTTTGGGTATCACGGTGCAAGCGGGTTAATGCCCAAGAGTTGGGTTTGTTTTTGACTTCGACACTGGGTGCTTTTTTGTCGGCGAAAACTTCGTATTCACCATAGCCAAATCGAAGTTCAGCAACCAGTTCTTCGTCTTCTTTGCGTAAATAAAGGCGGGGTAGCGGCTCTTCTTCTATTTCTTCCCAAGAGACCAAATCGCTTTCAATGGGGATGTGTTCAGAAAGTTTAGGCAGATAATCGGTGCGAAACTTCTCTTCTTCTTCAAGCGGAATTTCAATAGGGAAACTAGAAAGCAAGTCGAGGCTTTCTGGGTTTTTGATAGGTACGATATTTTTGCCAAGCAAAGCCCATGCGGGATCTCTTGAAATAATAGCTAAATTCTTTTTTGCCGATGAGAAAAATTCCTCTTCATAGATTGTCCCTGCTTCTATGGTAAAAGCATTTTTATCTTGGGCAAGTGCGGCTTTTATCTCTAGGGGTTTTGTCTGAATTGTTAATGGCTGAGAAATCATTTCTCGTCCGCTATCGGCTAAAAAGATGGGGAAGTTTAGTTGCTTAAAAAAGGAAAGATATTCACCTGTAGTGCTTGCCTGGTGGTAATGATAGCGAGAAGATTCGAGAATATAATTGAAAATAGTCATTCCCGAAGGCGGGATATTAAGACATCTCTCTTTGTTAACGGGGCTATAGGGATTTTCTACATACGCTTTCCATAATGTGTGTTCACTCAAGAGGGCATTGGCACTTTCGTAATCGTCTAGTTTTTGTTCCTTTAGTAAACTCCACCTAGAAGCCTTGATAATACGTGGGACGAATCTATAATCATAGCCCTGATGGCTATAACTTTCGGTGCGTATTAATAAAAATAAAGCCAGATAATATCGTCCAGATGAAACAGCAGAGCGATGTGGTGTGTTTTCAAAAACTTCGTCTAATTGTCTTTCCCATTTAGGGATAATATTTTCTTCAAGATATGCCTCTAGTGCCATTGCAGAGGCAACAATATGTTTACAAATTTGCACATTATGAGGGCAATCGCAAGAAACATGAACCTTATTGTCGCTAAGCATCCGAATTTCAACTGAATACATTCTCCCGTTTCCACGAACGCGAAAATAGGCGCTATCGCCCATATAATTTATATCGAGCACGCGACCTTGATTATAATAATTTCTACCCCGCATAAGAACATTACCGCTTGCAAAGTTATAAGGAAAATGTTGGATTTTTTCTAAGGTGATTTCTGTCATAGATAGTGTTTAGACGCTGAGATTACAAAAGTCTTTAAGACTTTTGTAATCTCAGCGTTGGCATTGATTTGATGAATGGGACGTAAGCGCATCGCGCGTAAATTTGGGCTTGCGTGCCCTTGGTAAACATTTTCTCGGCGTAAAATGGGGATTCCCTTTACGTCGCGCGGATGGTTGGGAGCAGTACCCCAGCCAAAAACTTGTACTGAGCCGAGCCGAAGTACGCGCATCGCGGTACTTCATCCCAAGAATATCGGAGTCCGAAGTCTCTCGACTTCGGCTATCTTCCGCCACCCGCGCAAGCGCAGGCGCATCCTGCACAGGCACAGGCGCAACTTCCGCTACTGCCACTGCTTCCCGATGATGTGCTAACTGGGGGCGGATTGGTTTTTTGTGTTACTGGGCTAGTAAATTTGTTGAGATTGCCAACAACTTTATCAGAGAAAGTTTGCGCACCACCCACAACCGATGCGGCAAAGTCTGCGCCGGGGAGTTGGGGCATAGAGGAGGCTAAACTCTTCCCGCCCGATGATGAAGGTGCAGATACCGATTTGCCCGCGGAACTTTTGCCAAAGGCGGGGTCGTAACGCCCCCACCACATGGGGGTGTAAACGGGGCGATGTTGGAAGACGGTTGAGGTGCGGTCTTGGTAATTATCGTCTAGCATTGTCCATTCGAGGGCTTTGTCGTATTTTTCGCTCATGATTTCGGGCGTATCAGCGGCTTCGATTTGTTCCCAAGCGCGTTCCATAATCTTTTTATAGTAGGCAATTGTTTCTTTTCTACTAAAGCCTTTCATCTTTTTGCTAACACTCTCGATTAAATTTACAGTTACTTTTTGCATTTTCTTGCGTTGCACAGCGCGGTTATTCTTGCCATCGGTGAATGCATCGAGGAAGTCTTTTTCGTATTTGCGCAATTTTTCAGGGATGGGGTTTGCTACTTTAATTCTGAGGGGGTCTTTGTTGGTGACCGTTGCCGCTTCTTTTTTGATAACGCCGAAAAGTATCATGGTCATTACTTTGTCGAGGGGCTCTTCCATTAATATCGCCGATTCTACAGCGGTTAGGCCGCGTTTGATTCCGTGCCCTTCAATAGCAATTTTTGGGGTCATATATTTCATCTTGCGTTTGCGTTGCTGAACAGTTGAGATAATGGGAATGCCAACAAAGAAAAAGACCATGCCCAAACACATGAGCAGACCGAAAATAGCATCCGCATCAAAGCCTATTTTTTCGAGCCAAGATTGTGTAATAATTGCCGAAGCCGGCACATAGTTACTGGGGAAGGATGCGCCAAATTGATATTGCGTATAGCCGTTTGCGTTGGGGTCATACCAAGTGTAGGTAATGCGCCCGTTTTCATCTATTTTGCTTATGGGTTCTTGGTTGCCACCCCAGTTGTCGCTGGGATAATAATAAATAGATTCATCGGGTTGAACGCCTGGGGGCAAGTGGAGCGAGACGGACATGTCGGTATTCCCCGTTACATATTGACCGCCAAAATAAGTTGCGCCAAAAACTGCGCTGGCATAATCTTCTTTTTCATCGTTGGGGTAGAGCACTTCGTCAACATAGCCCACATAAACATGCACCTTTGCACTTCCACCGGCGGGGATAGCATATCCGCCCATATCTATGGCAAAGCCAGAGCCATCGCCTTGATAATCGGATGAAATTTCAACAGCTTGCCCATTTACGTCGGCAGAAATTGAGGAAAAACGCCAATTATTATTGGGCGTTCCTACATCTACAAAATCAATTATATGTGCGCCCGCATTATTTTTAAAGAAAAAAGTATAGTCTAAAGACATACTTCCGTCTTCATTATAAAAAACATGAACAACTTCTTTTTCTAATTCAAATGAGTATTCCTGCGCGTTTGTGCTAGCTGTTAAGCCAAAAATAAGCACAAGGGCTAAAATGAGAATAAAGAGTTTGCGTTTCATGGGGTACTCCTTTGAGGTTGCAGGTTTGAAGGTTTGATAGTTGAAGGTTTTGACCTTTGAATTTTCAAACTTAATCCTGATTACTTGCTTGGTCTGGATGGGCACTTGTTTTTCGATAAATAAGCCAAATTATAGGGATGCTCACCAACACCACCAATATAGGAAGATAAATAACGGGACTGAGTGCGAAATCGGTAATTTCTTTTGACGCTGGCTCTACAATTGCTGATTTTGGAATATCTTTATTTGGAAAAGATGCCCCAAACGTATATTGAGTATATCCGTTTGCTTCTTCATCGTGCCAAGTGTAGGTCACGCGCCCCATCTCATCTACAGATTTCTCTGCTTCGCTATTGCCGCCCCAATCAACGTTGGGAAGATGAGCGCGTATCTCTTTCTCTTGGATGCCAGCAGGAAAGTGGAAAATAACAGTCACATCGGTATTCCCTGTCATATATTCACTCCCATACCAAGTTGTGCCAAAAATCGCACTGGCGTAGTTTTCGTCAGTGTCTGGAGTGAGTACATTTTCAATATGTCCAATAGTGATATGGACACTGCCATTTTCACCAGCTGGAATGGCATATTCCCCTAAGTCAACCGCTACACCAGGTCCTTTGCCCGCATAACTCTCTTCAACGCTTAGAACCTGACCATCTTTTTCAGCGGAAATTTCACTAATGACGTAGTTTTTATTGGGCAACACAAGATCAACAAATTTAATGGCGAGTGCATCAGGATTATTCTTGAAGGAAAGAGCATACTCTAAAGACATTGTTCCGTCATCGTGCCAGTAGACGTGAACAACCTCTTCTGTCAATTCAAGAGAATAGGATTGTGCAAGTGCGCTGGTCGTTATGCTAAAAACCAAAGCAAGAAGAATGAAGAGAATAAAGATTTTTTGTTTCATAGGATATTCCTTTGAAAAGATATTAGAAGGTTGAAATCTTAAACCTCCAAACCTTTTAACTTTTTAAATTTGTTTTTCTACCACTTAGGTTCTTCATTTAACTGATAGGTTGTCTCACAATAAGGGCAAACAATCATCGGTGCGCCAGATTGCATTTCGATATTCTTGCTCGTTAAACTTCCCCCGCAGGCTTGGCATTGCATAGTTTCCAATTTCATTTCACCGGGTAAATCGATATTTACAGAGACATTAGTATCCCCTTCTACTTTTGCTTTTCTCTGGGCAAACCAAATAATCCCGAAGCCAATAGCCACGCTCACTGCGCCAATGCCGATATTTGCAGGTTGCGGCGTAGTCCCAAAAGCCGACCAAATAAACATCACGCCGAAGAAAATTAAAATAGCCGCCCCAATATAAGCAATCGTTTTCATTTTTACTCCTTTTTCCTAACCAAGAAAAAACACCCCTCCATTATAATAGAGGAAAGCTAAAAACACATGGAGAAATATATGAGAACCATCAAAAATTGGGAAGATGAGACATTAAATCCGCTTTTGGATAGGTTTGGTGAACGGAAAGACGAATTTAAAACTTCTTCTGGGATAGAAGTGCCGCGCATCGCCCCTGACCCTAAACTTGATTGCCCTCAACCAGCATCTTCTCTCGGATACCCAGGGGAGTACCCCTACACTCGTGGCGTTCAGCCGACTATGTATCGCGGACGCTTTTGGACGATGCGTCAATACGCGGGCTATGCCTCCGCCGAAGAATCCAATGCTCGGTACCGCTATCTACTTGAGAATGGGCAAACAGGCTTATCGGTCGCGTTCGATTTGCCAACTCAAATCGGGTACGATGCTGACGATCCGCTCGCGGCTGGGGAGGTGGGAAAAGTTGGGGTAGCCATCTCATCCATAAAAGATATGGAACAGCTTTTCGATCAAATCCCGCTTGAAAAAGTTTCCACGTCGATGACCATCAACGCACCTGCCGCCATTTTGCTGGCGATGTATATCGCCGTTGCAAAAAAACAAGGTGCGGATATTCGCAAACTGCGCGGCACAATCCAAAATGATATTCTCAAAGAATATGTTGCGCGGGGGACCTATATTTACCCGCCCGCGCCCTCGATGCGCCTGATAACGGATATTTTTCAATACTGTCAAGCCGAAGTGCCGCGCTGGAATACGATCAGCATTTCGGGATACCACATCCGTGAAGCTGGCTCGACTGCGGTGCAGGAAATGGCGTTTACGCTGGCAAATGGGATTGCCTATGTGCAGGCGGCGATTGACGCGGGTTTGGACGTAGATAAATTTGCCCCGCAACTCTCGTTTTTCTTCAACGCCCATAATAATTTGCTCGAAGAAATTGCCAAATACCGCGCCGCCCGCCGATTGTGGGCGCGCACGATGAAAGAGCGATTTGGCGCAAAAGACCCCAAATCGTGGCGGTTGCGATTCCATACCCAAACCGCTGGCTCGACCCTGACCGCGCAACAACCCGAAAACAATGTGGCGCGTGTGACCATTCAGGCATTGGCGGCAGTCTTCGGCGGTACACAATCCCTGCACACCAACTCAATGGACGAAGCCCTCTGGCTCCCGACCGAAAAATCGGTGCGAGTCGCCTTGCGGACACAGCAAATCATTGCCCACGAATCTGGCGTAGCGGATTCGATTGATCCGCTGGCAGGGTCGTACCTAATTGAGCATCTAACAGACGAAATTGAAAAACGCGCCGAAGAATATATAGCCAAAATTGACGAAATGGGCGGCGCGCTGAATGCCATTGAACGCGGCTATATGCAAGGTGAAATCCAAAATGCCGCCTACGATGCCCAAAAAGCGATTGAGCGCGAAGAAGATATTGTCGTTGGTGTGAATAAATTCCAAGTAGACGAAGATATAGACATCGAACGCATGGCTGTAGACCCCGCGATAGAGCAATCCCAGCGAGTGAAGTTGGCGAATTTACGAGAGAATAGAGATGAGAAAAAAGTGGCTGAGTTGAGTGCGAAAATAGAGAATGCCGCGCGTGGCATAGAAAATTTGATGCCGCTCTTTATTGAAGCGGTTGAAAGTGATATGACTTTAGGGGAGATTGCGAATATCTTGCGCGGTGTGTGGGGCGAGTATGTGGCGGAGGGGTTTTAGGGGATATGTTTAACGTCTGTTTGAGAAGAAATTAAATTGTATTGATGTAGACCTTAAAGATGAGTATAATAGCCGAGATTTATTGTAAACTGTTGCTAGAGGAGTGTGGAAAATGAATAAACAAGATTTAGTCAAAGACTTACTGGATAGTGATTTTGAAGGGCTTTGTGAAGCTATTGTAAATGGTCTGGGCTTTAACTCTTCAAAAGAATATGCTGTTGCTGAATTAGATAAAACATTTATTGATACTCTCATACGTGAATCAACTGATAAACTTTTTAAATCAGAGGAAAGCTGGTTGATTGGTTTTTCTCGAAAAGATGATGGTTTATTATCTGTCCAAGATGTTATTTATAGTATCAAAGAGTCTGGAGTGGAGAATGTTTTGTTTGTTATTTTTAACAGTGTTTCTGAAAAACAACAGCAGATATTACATGATGAACTAAGAAAAGCAAGCATAAACTGTGCTCTTTTTTTTGATGATTTAGCAAACACTTTGGTTTATGATTATGGACTAGATTATATAAATGAGGAGATTTCTTCGAGTGGATTGTCTATTAAGAAGTTGCGTGAAGTCATTGTAAAAGAATCACAAGATGCAACTTGGCGCACACAGTTTCAAACACTGTCTACAATTGCGCCTACAAAAATTACTTCAACCCAAGGTCGAGATGAAGCGGATTTGTTTAGAGCGATGTCAAAAACAGGGTCATTTTTGTTATTAGGCGATCCGGGTGGTGGAAAAACAACGAGTCTCAAAGTTTTGGCAGAAGAGTTGGCAGAACAAGGAGGAAGAACACCTATATTTATGCCACTTAATCAGTACTCCGGGAATCTTTTAGTTGATATCGGAAAGCAAGTAGGTAGTAGTGTAGATACATTTTCTGCGGGTGCTATAAAGGTGCTACTAGATTCTGGAGGTTTTACCATTATTTTGGATGGACTTAACGAAGTTCATCCTGCTAATATGCAAAGAAAAATTCGACGTGAAATTGATAAATTTACCAATCCTAATATCACTACTTCACGGTCTCAGTGGATTGTGTCTGGTCGGAAATTTGATTATGAAACACAACGTAAACTTGTGGGTTTGGAGCATCTTGATAAAAACACTTGGGAGATTCAGCCTCTATCGCCAGATCTTATTTATGAATTTTTAAAAGATGGATTGGATTCTAACGAACACAATGCGCTTACTGTGTATCGTGAATTAGATTCTGGAGTTATGGAAATTTGTGCAAATCCTTTAATGCTAAATATGTTTTTTGCAGTATATAAGGAGAAAAATATCGTAGCAACTGGCAAGGGTAAACTTTATGGGCAATTCATTGATTTATTGCTAAGATGGGGGGATGAAAAAAAGAATGACAATATGCTTAAGACCTTGTCTTTGCAGTATGGGGATTTGGTAAATAAAAAAAAATATCTTGATATAGTTTTTTCTGTTTTAATGGATTTATCTACTAAAATGATAACTATCTCATTGCCGTGGGAAAGAGTAATGGATTCCTTCATTACTTCGCTGAATTCGGTAAAAAAACCCAAAAAAGTAGCTACAACCATTTTGCACGACTTGATTGGTCGAGGAATGCTTAAATTACAAGGGCGATACATATCTTTTTCTCACCATACTTTTTTAGAATATTTTCAGGCACTTAATTTAAAGGGTGTTCCTGTTGATATTATTATTCCATCAAGCGGAGTAGATGGTGAGAAAAGAGAGCAGGTTGTTTTCTTAGCGGGTATAGTGGATGGGTTAGGCAATTTATTAATTTCAAAAGCAATGAAACAAGATATTGATTTGTCTTACGATATTTATCGGAATTCAAAGTCTCCTATTGCTGAAAAATACCTATTGGAATTAGCTAAGCATATGGAGAGTGTTGCATAATTCAATCTACTCTCCACCTAATCCCCATCATAGGGGATTTTTTTTGCCTAAATATGTCGAAGTAGCTCTCCCCCACTCTCTTTTTTCTTCTTTTCCCCCGAATTCTTTCTGAATCCCCTTCAAAATGCCTTTTTTATGCTTGTTTTTCTCA
>JADGEO010000036.1 GCA_016744335.1 Anaerolineales bacterium | reverse complement strand
GAACTAGGGTTTGAAGAAGTTCGCACAGCTGGCATCATTGCCAAAGAATTACGCACCCTTGACCTTGAAGTAACTACAGGTGTCGCCAAAACGGGCGTGGTTGCCCTGCTCGAAGGTGCAAAGCCGGGACCCGTTCTCTTGCTCCGCTTTGATATGGATGCCCTCCCTATTCAAGAAGAAACGGGGGCAGAATACGCTTCAAAAACACCTAAAAGAATGCACGCTTGCGGGCATGATGGTCACGTAGCTGTAGGGCTAACTGTAGCCAAAATACTCAACGAAATGCGTGAGGATATTGCTGGCTCTATCAAATTTATCTTTCAGCCCGCCGAAGAAGGCGTTCGTAACGAAAATGGCATGGGTGGCGCAGAGCAAATGATTGCCGATGGTGTACTGGAAAATCCCAAAGTAGATTATGCACTCTCTCTGCATTTGTGGAATGGAAAACCCCTCGGCTGGTTGGGAATTGGCGCGGGTCCCATGATGGCGGGGGCAGAGTATTTCAAGGTCACGGTTTATGGCAAGGGCGGGCATGGTGCCATGCCGCAAACTACGATTGATCCCATTTTGGCAATAAGTGAAATTGTCTCCGCTTTGCAGAGTGTGGTGGCAAGAAACGTGAGTCCCCTGCAATCCGCTCTTTTAACGGTCGCAAGTTTAGACGCGGGCGAAGCCTTCAACGTCATTCCTCCTAAAGCGGAGATGACGGGAACAATCCGTACCTTTGAGAAAGAAGTGCGCGAAATCGTCATCCAACGCTTTAGAGAAATTGTTGAAAATACAGCCAAAGCAATGGGATGTGAAGCTGAAATTGAATTGAAACGCATCTCGCCCGCGGTGATTAACGATGCAGAAATTACAGCACAAGTGCAAAAAGCGGCACGAAAGATTTATCCTGAAACGGAAATTGCCACAGAAAATTACCTCACCATGGGCGCAGAAGATATGTCTTTTGTGCTAGAAAAAGTGCCTGGATGCTATTTTTTCGTGGGGTCGGCGAACGATGAAAAAGAATTGAATTATGACCACCACCACCCTAAATTTGATTTTGATGAGGATGCTTTGCCGCGTGCCGTAGCTCTAATGACTGGTGCGGTAATGGAGATTTTGAGGGTAAAATAGCATATAACGTAATTGCTCAAAATCATGGTGGCAGAACTGCATTGCCTCTGCTTTTGGATGCATTGCAGTTCGGTTTTCAAAGGTGAACCAGCGGTGCAACGCATCTTTAAGATGCAATGCATCGCTAAGATTTTGAGCTAAAATAGAATATCAGCGAAGAAGCTGTTGATACATGAAAGCAAGCCCAGAGTAACGAGAGAAAAAATGAAAATACCCATAGAACTTATCAACTATCTTAAAAAAACAACGCATATCGCGGTATTAACAGGTGCAGGGATTTCGGCAGAATCGGGATTGAAGACCTTCCGAGATGCGCAAGATGGTCATTGGGCAAAATATCGCCCCGAGGATTTAGCAACACCCGAAGCCTTCACGCGTGACCCCAAACTTGTGTGGGACTGGTACGCAATGCGCCGCAATAAAGTTACTGAGGCAACCCCCAACGCAGGGCATTTTGCCCTCGTTGAACTTGAGAGTCTCATCCCTAACTTTACGCTCATCACCCAAAATGTAGATGGCTACCATCGCCAAGCGGGAAGCAAAAATGTGCTCGAACTACACGGCAATATCCAAAAAGTGAAGTGCTATGATGGTTGCGGTGTGGTAGAAAGCTGGAATACTGGCGATACGCCTCCACATTGCCCAAAATGTAATGCCTATTTACGCCCCGATGTGGTTTGGTTTGGCGAATCGCTTCCCTTAGACACCATCACCGCCGCGCATAAAGCCGCACTTGAGGCGCAAGCCTTTTTCTCTATCGGCACATCGGGCCTAGTAGAACCCGCCGCGTCTTTGGCGCATACTGCGCGCCAAAATGGCGCGATTGTCATTGAAATAAATCTCGACCCTACGCCGCTCACACCGCACGTTGATTTTGCCCTACACGGAAAATCAGGTGAAATTTTGCCGCAATTGGTGAAGGAACTTATAAAATGAGCGTACTCACCCTCCTCACCGATTTTGGTACGCAAGATGGTTTCATTGGCGTGATGAAAGGCGTCATTTGGGAGATTTGCCCTACTGTGCAAATTTCTGATATTTCTCATCAGATTCAACCGCAAAATGTGCGCCAAGCAAGCATAACCCTATCGCGCGTTTTTCCCTATTTTGGAGATGGAACTGTACACGTCGCGGTGGTAGACCCAGGCGTGGGGACGCGGCGAAGAGCAATCGCGGCGCAAATAGGCACGCAATTCTGTGTCGCTCCTGACAATGGCTTGCTCACGTTGAGTTTACAGCGTGCCAAAGATAAGCATCTACCGTTAAAAATTGTCTCTCTTGACAATGCCGATTATTGGCTACACGATATAACTAGCACCTTTCATGGGCGCGATATTTTTGCGCCCGTTGGCGCACATCTTGCGGCAGGTGTTCCACTTGAAAAAACGGGAAAAATTATAAATGATCCCATATTATTAGAATTCCCCAAAGCAGAAAAAACGGATGATGGCTGGGCGGCTAAAATCACCCTCATTGACCATTTCGGCAATCTGCGCACCAATTTACTTGCCGCCGATATTGATGATAAGGTGAGTATCCGCGTACTCGGCAAAGATATTGAGAAAATCTCTGCATCTTACGGACATCATACTATAGGCGATTTGGTCTCAGTGATAGATAGTGGTGGTTATCTTGAGATCGCAGTTGTGAATGGAAGTGCAGAAAAAAGACTAAAAGCAAAGGTTGGAGATATAGTTAGGGTAATAAATAATGGATAAAATTCTAATCACAAATTTGCGTGCACATGGCATTATTGGCGTTTATGATAAAGAGCGCGTCACACCACAAGCTATTTTAATCAATATCACGCTCTATACCGACACACGTAGCGCGGCAAAATCTGATTCACTAAACGATTGCATTAATTATGATGCGCTTTCACAAAAAATAAAAAAACACGCTGAACGCGCAAAACGGTTAACGGTAGAGGCTCTTGCTGAAGATATTTCTAAAATATGCTTAAAAGAAGAAGGGGTGAAAAAAGCCAAAATCCGCGTAGAGAAGCCAGAAGCAATTGATTTTGTAGAAAGAGTTGGGGTAGAGATTAAACGCGCCCAAAGTTCATAGACTCACAAAGGCAAAGTGCCCCGATTCCATTTGATGGACTGGGAACACTCTGCCTAGTTCGTTAAAGGGAAATCAAGCCCAAATCACGCGCGGTGCGGCACTTCATCCCATTAAATCTTTAAAGAAGAAGCTCCGCGGGAGATATTATCTAAAAATTCTTGGCGGGTAGCAAGGTTGGCACGAAATGCGCCGTGCATGGCTGAGGTGGTCATGCGAGCATTTTGTTTTTTTACGCCACGCATCATCATGCAAAAGTGTAGTCCTTCAACAACAACTGCTACTCCTTGCGGCTTAAGTGTGTCACGAATAAAATCCGCTATTTGGCGCGTCATACGCTCTTGCACTTGTAGACGGCGGGCAAACATATCGACAATGCGGGGGATTTTAGAGAGACCAATTACTTTTTCGTTGGGAATATAAGCTATATGAGCGCGCCCAATAAAGGGTAACATGTGATGTTCGCAGAGGCTGTAGAACTCGATATCGCGAACAAGCACCATCTCATCGTATTCAACATTGAAAAGGGCACCATTAATCAATTTCTCAGGGTCGGTGTTGTATCCAGAAACAAGTTCTTTGTACATATCTGCAATTCTTAGCGGGGTTTTTATTAACCCTTCTCGTTCTGGATCTTCTCCTATAGCAAGGAGGAGTTTTTTTGAAGATTCTTCAATGGCTTTGCTGTCAATGAAGTGTTCTTTTTCTTCTAAATTATTATATGAGTTTGTATTTTGCATCATTCTTTATAAAATGCAGAAACTGACTCTGTGTTTCGAGTCAGTTTCTGTTTTCTATTCATTTTTTATTTTTGGGTAAATTAAATTAGGCTATTTCTGGTTCAATCAAGCCATAGCTTCCGTCACGGCGGCGATAAAGAACGTTGATAGCGTTTGTATCGCCATTATAAAAGATAAAGAAGTTGTCATGCTCGAGCAACTGCATCTGCTCGTAGGCTTCTTCTACTAACATTGGATATACCGTAAATTTCTTGCTACGGGCTATATTCATCTCTTCATCTTCAATCTCATCATTGCTAAAGGTATCAGGTGCTACTTCAGCGGCTGAGCGCCCATCTCCTCTACCGCGCTCATTTTTACCTTTGTATCGCTCTATTTGCCGCTTCATTTTGTTATAAGCAGTATCAAATGCGGCTAAAATATCATCTGCTCTTTCTTCTGTACGTAAGAGAATGCGGGGTCCCTGCACTGTAATTTGGGCAACTTGTCTGTCTGCCGCATCACGCGCAGATTTAACATAAGCAAGATCTACACGCGTACTGTCAATTCTCTTGAGATAACGATCCAAATTTTCTGCTTTGTCGGAAACATAATCGTGGATATTGTCTGTCACTTCCATGTTTTTTCCGAAAATCTGTACTTTGCTTGTCATTATCGTACCTCCTAAATAAAATGGATTCAGACGGTCTTAAGACCATGGTGTGGCAATGCTCTAGCTAGAGAGAGGGCGTAAACCTCAGATGCACCACCGTTGATTAACGCTTTAGCGCATGAGTTTAAGGTTGCTCCCGTTGTAGACACATCGTCTATAACTAAAATTTTTTTTCCAGCAACCTTCTTATGGTCTGCGACAAAAGCACTACGCACATTATTTTCACGCTCATCCGCTGAAAGCCCTACCTGCGAAATAGTTTCTCGCGCTCTTTTTAGGGCATTTGTAGCATATCGCCACTCTTTTGCAAGAGCTAAAGGACGAGCAAATAATCCTACCTGATTATACCCCCGTTCTCTAAAACGTTTTTTACCTAAAGGAACGGGAACGACCATATCAATATGCCAGTTAAGCTCGTTGGCATATTGCACCATTTCTGCGGCGAGAGAATCTCCCAATCCTAAATCTTGACGATACTTCATCTGATGTAAAGCTTTACGAATTGGTCCTTCAAAAACCACCCAAGACTGAAGTACTTTATAGAATGGGGGATTTTTCTCGCAAGAAAGGCATATCCCATTTTTCAGTTGTGGCAAGCCACAAATATCGCATTTTGGTTCTGGGATTGCTCTGATACTTTTTTGGCAATCTTGGCACCAACGCACTCCTTTTTTAGCACAACCTCCACAAAAAGGAGGATATAAGAAATCTACACCTACCCAAAAAAAACGATATAGATAGTATTTTATACGCCGAATTTTATGCAAGGTTATTATCCAGGCTATCCAAAACTCTCTGCCATACTAAAAGCGGCTGGCGCTAAAAGAACAATAAAAATGGAAGGAAATGTAAGAAAAGCCATCGGAATAATCATTTTTACTGGGGCTTTATGAGCGGCTTCCTCTGCCATCTGCCTACGTCTAACACGCATTTGTTCCGATTGAATGCGCAATACTTTAGACATGCTTACCCCCAATTGTTCACTTTGAATCACAGCGGCGATAAAACTGGTCATTTCTGCAAGCCCAATCCTAGCGGCCATATCTTTAAGAGCATCACGCCTTAATTTTCCTAATTGTACTTCTCTAATAGCCCTAGAAAAAGCAAGCGAAAGCTCATTTTCCCATTTTTCACTCACTTTCGACATTGCTGCATCAAACCCTAACCCTGCTTCAACACATATCGTCAGCAAATCTAGCGCATCTGGCATTGCTTTTAACACTTCTTTTTGACGCTTGTCAATTTTGCCTTGTAACCAAAGCTGAGGGAAAAAGAACCCCAAAACTGTAAAGATAAGAACGATAAGATAAGGGTTCATATCAATGATATCAGGTGGCGAAATCGCAAAGAGAATAAATAATCCCCCTCCTAAAAGAGCGGCAATTACAAAGCGTGTAGCTAAAAATACAGACGCAGAGGCACTAATCGGATTTCCCGCCAGCTCAATTTTCAACTCAGTTTCCTCAATCAAATGTTGAGGTGTAAAGCGAGCGGATATATCTCCCACTTTTAAAAGAATAGGAACGATAACGCGCTCATTAAACGGCTGAGAAAGCTCTATATCTTCAAGAGAGGTTACTTCACCACTTTCACTAATTTCAACCAAACGCGAAGCAAGCAAATCATCTTCTTCTGAAGCTGATTCACGAGCACCTGCTCTCACTAAAAGAACAACACCCCCAATGACAATCAATCCAACGACTATCCATATCAAAATTGAAATGTCCATACTACACCTCGATATCCGCTATTTTCATCATAATTGCATACCCTAAGCCAATTAGGAAAAGACCTGCTCCGAGAACACTAAACGCACAAGTAGTTCCTTTCAAAAACAAGCCCAACATATAATCATTATAGAAAAACCAAAGAAAAAGCGCTAAGCCAATAGGAACAAACGAGAGAATTTTAGCCGAGGCTCTAACTTGCGCTGTTAAAACTTGGATTTCACCTTTAATGCGAATACGTTCTCGAATCGTAAATGAAATTGTGTCAAGAATTTCTGCTAAATTACCACCTACTTCTCGTTGAACATTAATCGCGGTAATCATAAAGTCTAAATCTGGACTAGGAATACGGCGAAACAAATTATCTAATGCTCTCCCCATAGGAACGCCGAGTTGCATCTCTTGCACAACACGTCTGAACTCATCACTAATAGGTGGCGGAAGCTCTCTGCTCACAGCTTCCATCGCCTGCATCGTAGAAAAACCAGCTCGCAACCCGTTCACCATCAAGTTAATCATATCTGGTAATTGGTCATCAAATTTTTTAAGTCGTTTACTTTGTTGACCACGCACATATACACCTGGGAGAATGGCACCAACAACAGCACCAATCGCTAAAGAGATAATGTCTCTACCACCTAAAAACCATGCAATAAGTCCTAAACCAACTATTGCTATAACGATCAATGCATAATATTCAGCAACTTGGAATTTCATATCGGCGCGTGCGAGTGCGCTCTTAATCTTGTCTCCCCTTGAAGATTTCTCAACTCGTTGATTAACCCAATCGGTTACAGCTGATGTTTCATCATCTTTTGAATAAGACGCCTCTTCATCCTCCAAATAAGAGCCTAGCCTATCTTCCACGAGACTACGCTCGCTGTTTGCAGACATCATCACCCCAGCTATCAGCAAGACGATGAGCAAAACAGCCGCTATCACAAATAATAAAGTTGTTGGATCCATTAGTTCTGTCCGCTATTTATACTAAAAAACTTAATATCTTCTTCTTTCACCAATGCCAAAAATAGATGGGGGCAACTGGATACCAGCCGCTTCGATTTTACTCATGAACTTAGGGCGCAAGCCTGTCGGCCTTAATCTTCCGATCAGCTTTCCATCTTCCATGCCTGTTTGCTCGAAAGCAAAAATATCAGTCGTTGTAATTACGTCCCCCTCCATACCGCTAACTTCTGTAATAAAAGTAACGCGTCGCGAGCCATCTCGCATACGTGCCTGTTGACAGACGACATCAACTGCTGATGAAATCTGCTCACGAATAGCCCTAACTGGCAAATCCATCCCTGCCATTAGTGTCATAGTCTCAAGGCGAGAAAGTGAATCACGTGGGCTATTTGCATGTGTCGTTGTCATAGAACCATCATGCCCTGTATTCATGGCTTGTAACATATCAAGAGCCGCCTCATCTCGAATCTCTCCTACAATAATGCGATCAGGGCGCATACGCAAAGAGTTAACCACTAATTGCTGAATAGTTATCTCACCACGGCCTTCGATATTAGCAGGGCGAGATTCAAGCGTGACGACATGTTCTTGTCGTAACTGAACTTCAGCCGCATTTTCAATCGTCAAGATACGCTCGTCTGAGGGGATAAAAGATGACATAACATTTAACAAGGTCGTTTTTCCAGACCCTGTACCACCAGAAATAACAATATTTAATCTAGCTTCAACACAGGCTTTCATAAACTGCAAAGCTTCTGGAGTAATGGACCCAAACTGAATAAGTTGCTCTGTCGTAATAGGATTCTTTGAAAATTTACGAATAGTCAGTGTAGGGCCAACAAGAGAAATCGGAGGAACAACAGCATTCACACGAGAACCATCTGCCAAACGCGCATCTACATAAGGGCTTGATTCGTCAATACGCCTGCCCAAAGGTGCAACTATTCGGTCAATAATTCGCATCACATGCTCATCGCTTTCAAATGTGACAGGAACACGGTGCAATCTGCCTTTTCTTTCAATATAAATATTTTTCGCACCATTGACCATAACTTCCGTAAGACTATCATCACCTAAAAGAGGCTCTAAAGGACCAAGGCCTAAAATTTCTGCTGTAATCTGTTCAAAAAGTCGATGCCGCTCGGGTCTAGACAAAACGATATTTTCTTCTGCTAAAATCTGTTCAAACAAATCTTGAATCGATCGCCGTACTTCCTCCGTCTGAGAAATATCTGTAGAAGGGTCAATCTCAGCAAGCAATTTATTCTGTACACGTGTTTTTAAATCATAATATGTGCCTGATTGAGGAGTTGTATCTGGCGCATTCGCTCTTCTCGACTGCAATGAACCCAAACGCGAAGCAGATTCCTTTGCAGTAGAGCCAGCAGATGCTTCCTTTCCAGATGTAGAGCCTTGCCCTTGTTCAATTCTCTTTAGCAATGACATTGATTTTTCTCCATACTACCCACTTTCTAGCTAGGCATCTCTTGTCTCTATAGAAGCAATACGCGTTCGTACACTCTCTGCCAAAGACAAAATGCCTCGGCTTGCTACTTTTGCTTTACTATCCAATATAAATGGGGTGCCTCGATTGACGGAATGAGGAATAACTCGCTCATCTAATACCACTGTCGCGGCAACATCGATTTTCAAATTACTGCCTATTTTTTCAGGAGTAATACCATTACGTTTATCATAACGATTTATAGCAAAAACCACACATTCTTGGTCTGCCCCTAAATTTGTCACCAATAAATTAAGAAATAATTGCGTACTTTTTATAGAGGGAATATCTTGTGTCGCAACCAAAACAATTATATCGCTCTCATCTATGGCAGAGAGAACAACATCATTAAGCAATGAAGAAGTATCAATAACTACATAAGCATATAAACGGCGTAAGTACTGCAAGGTCTTCAAAAATTCTCCGCCAGACACAGATTCTGCCTGCTCAGGACGGGATGGTGCCGCCAAAACATGCACCCCAGAAGCCTCGTGCTTAACCATAACATCACCCACTATTTCTGGGTCTAAATCATCAGCTATTGAGGTTAAATCTAGAATTGTGTTTTTCCCCTGCTCATTAATAAAGAGTGCCACATCACCGTATTGCAAATTACCGTCTACAATTACCGCTCGGGTTTCATCGTTATGCAGAGCTATACCAAGATTAACTGCCAAAGTTGTACAGCCTACCCCCCCCTTGGGAGAATAGACCACAATTATTTTCCCTTGTGATGCGGAAATACTCGGCACAGAAGGTAAGCCACTACTTGTTACTGCCGCGGCACTTGCCCCTCCTTTTGCTTTCTCTTGATGTGCCATTGTCCCTGCCCGCCGAATGGCGGTAATAAGCTCATCCCCAGTAGGTGGTTTTGTGAGAAAATCGCTCGCCCCAGCTTGCATGGCTCGGCGCAAATAATTCGGGTCTCCCTGCACTGATAAAATAACCACTTGTACATAAGAGTTTTTTTGGCGTATCGCTTCTGTAGCGGCAATGCCATCCATATCTGGCATGTTAATATCCATCAAGATAACATCTGGCTCAACCTCTTGAGCAATATCAATAGCCTCCCTACCTGTGCCCGCTACACCAACAACCTCTACATCAGATTCAAACTGAAGAAGTTTACGAACGTTTTCTCTAGTTTCTGCTACATCATCAACAATTAGTACTCTAAATTTATTATTGGAAGCCATGTATTCTCCGCTATATTCAAATTATCTAACTGTTCTGCCCCATATCTTGACTAAATAATTGTCTTGGATTAAAAGTTTTTTTGTTAAAAGTACACTTTTGAGATTCTTCTGATGGATGGAATGCAACGCGCGTAACTCCAACTGAGTGCTTAAACCCTGAGCATTTGTGCGACATAAACACTACCAAACAGTTTACGCCAAGCAAATGCTACTATAGGCAAATCAAGTTAGGGTCACGTACGTTGCTATGTTTCTATCCAGTGTTTCTCTATTATTCTTGTTCAACATCGCCTTCTAAAATGGGTGGTACCAAATCGTCTATACGAGGCTCAGAGCTATAAGGCAATTTTGCAGGGACGGGAATTGCGTATTGGCTAAGAAGAAATTGCAATGTGGCGGCTTCTGTCTCTACTCTGGATGTATCACTGGCGCTACGCAATGTTAAAGTCAACTCTGCCCCCCCGTATAGCATATATGTCAGAGAAGTTGCATCTTGAGGAGATACAATTAAAGTAACAATATCGGCATTGGTTGATGCTTGCGTCCCTGTCTCGGCAGGCGCATCTTCACCCTCAGAGGAAGTTTGGCTTCCGCCCAAAGGAAAGTTTCCTAACTTCAACACGGTAATGTCTTGGAAAATAGTTTTACAAACAGGACGCGGGCGTTGGTCTTCAGAAGGAACAATATATATAGGTTGCTGGAAGGTCGGGTCAAGTTCAACACGCCCCTGTGCCGCCCCCGATGATTCACTCGTTTGCCCACCACTTACACTTGCCGACAGACTCGGTGCTTCACTTGGCGTAAACCCAGATTGTGACACAAAAGCTGTTCTATTCGGCAATATAGATTGAAACCCAGAATCTATATCAACAAAAAGAAAGCAAGCAATAAGATTAACATGAGCGCCATCCGCAACACCATAAGCGACAGAAGATAAACGAGAGGTAGGGATTGAAACTGCTGTCATCCCCGGTGAGATCAAATTTGCCCAATCCGGTCCTGTTGTAGCAATCTCCCCAGCCTCACCAACCATAGGAGCTGTAATAATTACCCCTTGATCTATCGGATATTTAGCAAACTTCCCTACAAGTTCTTCTTCTCTATTTTCATAGCGGAACATGTGCTCAAAATCTGTTCCTTCTGGCAGAGATATCCAGCCCAAAACATCATCCGTAATCTCACCACCCTGCGGGATATTTTGCTCAGCCATCACGATTTTTACTGAGGTTTGTTCTTGTGTCTCTGTTTCTGGGGTAGACTGATTCTGTAGAAAAAAGTAGGCTCCCCCAAGGGCGATAAGCAATATGATTGCTAAGTAGATAAAAATTCTTCCTCTACGCATGAATAGCTCCTCTTTTTAAAATTTCGAAGATTTTCGTTATTAGAATAATACAAACAAATCAATTATAGCAGGAAAATCATATTATTTTATAGGAAAAAGGTGGGACGCTGTCTTACGACAACGTCCCACCTTTTTTTCTTACGAGATAGCTTTAATTACTAAGCGTCGACTAGCTAAGTTCGGTGTCAATGCTGGAGAAAATACCACCGATGGTTGGTCCAAGTAGTGTCAATGCGGCAATAACAACAATAGCGACTAAAACAAGAATCAACGCGTACTCTACTAAACCTTGGCCTTTCTCTTTCGGGGAGAACAACATGTGAAAGCACCTCCTTTTTTTTATGATTTCTTCAGTTTTCTACCGAAGATAGTTATATTATAAACATCTTAGAAAAAAAAACAAGAGGGTTATAGGGTTTGTTGCTTACAATTTTGTAAGCCGCCTAACTCCCTGCTGGGATAGAAAACGCAACCCGCGTTCCCTTTCCAATAGAGCTATCGATATCAAAGTTACCTCCCAACATCTCAACGCGATCTCGAATGAGCTTCAACCCCAAACTTCCTCCATCATTGAGTCTATCAAGGTCAAAACCTTTACCATTATCATCAACACTAACTTTTATAAGGTTATCACCTACATCAACATATACTTTTACAACGGTGGCATGACTATGCCTTGAAGCATTCCCTAAAAGTTCTTGCAAAGCCCGAAAAACCATCACCTCAAGGTATGACTCTAACCTTCTCTCTGTTCCAGAAACAACCAAATTCATTTCTATGCCAGATTGTTCCTTATAAGTCTCTGAATAACGCCGAATAGTAGGAACTAGTCCTAAATCGTCAAGCATCATCGGGCGAAGCTCAAAAATAAAATTACGCACTTTCTGAAAAGTACGCATCGCTGATGATTTCAGGCTGTTCAATTCATCTCTTGCCTGTTCAACATCAACGGATAAAAGTCGCTGTGCAATCTCAGCCTGCAAAATAAAATTGGATAAGGCTTGCGCAGGACCATCGTGCATTTGACGAGACAAACGCTGACGCTCAGACTCTTGTGCGTTAACAATCATTTCAATATTTGTCGCTTCACTTCGCTGTCTTCCGCCTACTTGAGATGGCTCCTGACTCTCAACCCCATTTGCCTGTTTTAAGACCAGTTTATACCGTTCAAGGTGTGTCTTATCATTTTGCAGTTTGTCTAATTGCCCACGCATTACGAGTAATCGCTGTTGTGCTTCTAAGGCAGAGTCGTAGGTCATACGAACTTCTTCTGCAGACATAGAAGATATATCTGATTTAATTTGTTGTAAGTGGGCTGTTATAGCGGCGTTTCGCTGAGTTAGCTTCCCAACTTCTTCTTGACTTTGCTCTATCATTAGGGTTATTTCACCTAATGAGCTTTCAGTTTCATCAAGTTCTGCTTCTATATCAAGAATTTCTCTTTCTACCATATCATCGTTAATCTGAGATAAAACCATACTAGATTCTCCTATGCGTTTTGCTCATTATCGTTATCATCATCGCCTAATTGAACCCATCCACGTTTTAACGCGTAGACAACAGCCTGCGTACGATCTTCGACACCAAATTTTCTCAAAATAGCAGTAACGTGGTTTTTAACGGTTTGATGGCTAATCCCCAATAATACGGCAATTTCTTTGTTGCTCATGCCGCGCACAACACAAGAAAGGACTTCCATTTCTCGTTTTGACAAAGGGTGGAATGGCATTCCTGGCTCACTATAAGTACGCTTTGTTGCCACCATATTGTCTTTAATCCATAACTCTACTTCTTCTCGAGATAAAACTTGCTCTGCTATAACAAATTTCCCTTTGGCTATCTCTCGAATACTTTGGATTAATCGCTTAGGACCAATTTCTTTAGCACAATATGCCGCCGCCCCAGCAATTGCCGCGTGTAAGGCTTGCTCAATATCGTCATACCCTGTAAGCAATAATACCCGCGTATCCAATTTCTCTTGCACAACACGGTGGGTAACTTGTTGCCCATTTAAGCCCGGCAAGTTAACATCTATTACAGCTACATCTGGTGAAAGAGAACGAATAACTTCTAAGGCATCTTCCCCTGTAGAAGCCTGCCCTATAACGGTCATATCTGGCTCTAACGATAATGCGTCGACAACGCCTTGTCGAAATAAGGGGTGATCATCTACTACAATTATTTTTATTTTTTCCATAGCTATCTCTTTTCTTTCCCTTGAAGTTGATTAAGTGTCACGAGTATAGCACAGCACTTATTTTAAAATATGATAAAAAAATTGCAAAATTCTTAGGGAATCCATTTATATACCGTCATATTCTCCCCTCCTATTTTAGGAGCAAAAGAACTATTTGTATTATACACAATAGGAAGCCCTTCTGACAGGGTTCTATACCAAGACGGAAAGATAATTAGATACTCAATCTCTTTTTCATTGAGATAATTAGCCAACTTTTCTTCATCTCTCATAAAGGGGATCACTTCAGGAGAAACTAAGCCGGCTAAATCAATGATTTCTCGTCCGTCAAAATAGCCCAATGCGCCAATATCATGTGCGGCAATCAACACATCTTGGGCAAGATTTTCGTTCACCCAATGTGCAGTGGCAACCATCTCTGTTTCGACAAAGGTCACATCATCTGCATAATGATTAGCCCCAAGCATATAAAAAGCACCCCAGAGCAATACAAGTGCGCCCCCCCACGCTAGGGCAATCATCCGCCTTTTTTCTTTGGAACGAATGTCTGCTAAAAGCTGAAACAGTCCCGCTAATCCCCATAGAAAAAAAATGGGCATGGCGGGAATGAAATAACGCCCATGCTGATAAGTAACAGGGAGTTGTACTGCATAAATTGCCGCGTAACCTAAAAACCAAAGATAGCCAACAAGAACAGCGATATTACGGCGAGAATGCCATACAAAGTAAAAAACACCCGGCAAGAGCAACACCCCCGCACCAACTAAGGGAAGGGTGATTTGCTCAAAAAATCGCTTTATCAAAGGTAGCTCACGTAATATAGCATACTCAGCTTGTTTGGCATAAAAGGTATTGGGAAGGGGCGTTCCAGTAATGGCAAGATTAAAGAGAAGGTAAAGGGCGAGAAAGACGCCAAACCCAAGAGAGAGATTGAAGAGATTCTGCCAAATACGCTCTTTCCGAGAAAAAAACAATACGACCAATACGGGTCCCAAAAGCGTCACGCCGCCTGGACGCACCCATAAACTAATCCCAACTAAAGCACCCAAAAGTAAAAATTTGCGTTTACCGATTGCGAGAAAAACCAAAACTGTGGTCACGACGAGTGTATAGAGCAAAGTTTCCATACCCGATACGCTCGCCCAAACCAAATGCCACTCACCGATTATGAAAATACCAACAAGCGGGTATTTAATTTGATAAACAGGAACAATTTCGCGCAAAAAATACTCACCTAAAACTGCCAACGCCCATAAAAGTACCCCGCCGAGCGCATAAGTCCAAAAATAAAAAGGGATTTTTATCCAATAACCCAACGCCAATAATGCTGACCAAAGGGGGGCAGTCGAACCGCCCGAAGCAGTAGAGCCGCCCAAAGCAGTGAAACCGCCCAAAACCATCGAGTCGCCCGAAGTTGCCCCGCGCCAAAACGCCCACTGCCCCCACTCTGCTAAATTTCTGGCGTAAGTTTGGTGAATCCAAGCATCGTCTAAAGGGAAGCCAATACGAAATTTAAGCTGACTAGCAAGGAGATAAATACCAACGCTCAATACTGTTGCAACTGCCAAAACGATATTATTCTTTTTCGATAACAAAGATTTTCGCTCCTCTTATTTCTGCTAGCAAGGTCAAACCTTCCCATTCAGTAGGGGCATCAAAAACGGGCATTAAATCATCTGGCACACTCCCCTCCTCTAAAACCAAAAACTCAGCATCGTAGCGTTTAGCAATTGCCAAAACAGTTTCAATACCGCCATCGGGTAAGGCGAGTGCGTATCTTTCGCTGGCAAGATAATAACCAGGGGGATTGGAGGTGATAACCGCCGCGTTTTTAGACGGGTTTTCAATCTCTAAAACATCTTTTTCTATGGATGTATAAAGCGAAACGCCTGTGTTTTGGGCTTGGGTGCGCGCTGTTGGGCTAAGTACCCGCCCCCACATTATCGCGCCCGTCAACAAAACCATCACGAGAACTAACATCACGGAGAACATTTTTAACGACTCTGGTTTCCATCCTTTATTTTCTACCATCCACACAATAACACGCGCTAAACCAATCGGGGCAAGTGCCCACCATAAAGGCTGAAGTGCCGCTCCAGAATGGAAGAATCCACCCCGCGCGCCAGCAAAAGGAAATACGAGAGTCATAACGATGAGGGTGGTGAACCACGCGAGGACGCCGATAAAAACTATCTGAAATTTAGATCCGAAAGGTTTTATCTGGGCGCGTTTTTTATATGATGATTTTGCAAATAAAGATTCTGTTTCTATTGTGGTGTGCTTAAAACCTTTCGGGTCTTTGAGATATTGCCACGCACCTACGATAATAAAAGGCAATAAAATAACGCTACTCTGCACACCCAAAACTGTACCAAGATTGAGTTTTAATGCCCATAAGCGCGCTTTAATAATTTCACCCCATCCCGAGGCAAGCCATGTTTCTAGAGAGAGGTTGCCAGCGGGGTAAGCAAAAATCTGATTATAAGAGGTAAGCCAGAGCACTTGGTCAGCATTTGGCGAGAGGATTGTGCCGAAAACACGATAATTACGAAGAAACCAAGGGGTTATGAGGAGGGCGTAGGATGAGAGGAGGAGAAGTAGCGAGTAGAAAGTAGAAAGTAGAAAGTTCTTGCGTGTTGCGTATTGCGTAAAACGTGAAAAATGAAACATAATAAGTGAAATTGTGGTAATTATCAGCCAAATTGCACCATCTGCGCGAGTAAGGTGGAGGAGGGCAGAGAGTGCACCTAAAATAATGGCTTTTAGCCATAAACGTTCTATTTTCAATGCAAGAAGAAAGCTCCCCCCTAGTATCATATAAAGGCTAAAAGAATCAGTTGTAAGTAAATTGGGCGTATAATATCCTCTAAAGATAGCAAGAAAAGCAGATGTGAATGCAAGACTACGTTTTTGGGTTAAGAAAAATGCTAAATATGCAGTAATTAATGGCACCAAAGCTGAAAGTAAAATAAAAGGCATTTGAGCAGAAGCAAACCCAAATTCACGTGTGAGGCGCATCCCAAAAGCAGATAGAATAGAGGCAAGAGGCATCCAATACGCGTGGGAGGGGTGCGGCAATCCATCTGCATCTTCCAAATAATTCCATAAAAAGGGCTCGGTAAAACCCTTACCCTCAGCAAGCTGAATGCCTGTGGCGTAATAATAATCCGCATCCATATAGCTGGGCGTGGATTGAGTAGATGCAACACCCAGTGCAAGCACAAGAGCGAGGAAAAGGATGATGATGTTGTCTTTAAAGGTCATTTTTTATTTAGTTTTTCAGATATGATTTTCCTAACAATAATAAGAGAGATATTGGCAAATCGTTTCCATAGAATTCTCTCTAACAAGGACAATGGCATAGGAGTTCTCAGAGGGAATCGGACAAGGTCTCATAATAAAATATAAATTTAAATCTGAGCAAGCATAGGTACCAACAACATCAGATGCTCCATATACATAGACGGCACTTCCTGATGGTACTCTTTGAGTAACGTATTCTACTGCATCATATAGAGTAAGTCCCTAACAATCCGTTTAAAACATGAGTTATTTTTTTGCTCCATCTACCAAATTTAGAGAGAGGTTTAGATTCTTTAATCCAATGATCAAAATGCTCTTCATACCAACTTTCGCCATAGTCGTGAATGGTGAGGAAGCCGAGAAGAAGACTGATTGCCAGGAGAATGAAGAGAGAAGTAATTTTACCTTAACACTATTTTTCACATGTGTTTTCAATAAAAGTAAAATCATACATATAGGGCATTTTCACATCGAAACTTTGGTCTGGAAGCATATCGTAATTCGCGCCAAAATATTCATTTAGCACCAAGCGAAATGTGTTTACAGGGGTGATTTTTGGGTAGAGAAGTTCTTCTTTGCCTGGCAAATAATACGCATTGAGAATACCTAGGTGCCAATCGGGGCGCGCCGTCCAGGGTCCATGATCGCCTTGCACGATGATGATAGGCGGTCTTTTAGAATTTTTTATAATTACCTGCACATTTTTTAGAATTTCATCGCCCGCATAGGTCGCTTGGTTAACATAGCCCTCTTCACTATTCACATTTTTAGGGCTTATCGCGTTTCCCTCAGCATCAAAACCAAAAGGAGCATGGGGGGCTATGAGATGGACAAAAGTGAATGTTGGCTCCGATATTTTTGAAATCTCTTCAAAACTGTTGAAAACTAAACGAGTGCGTTCTCTAAAACGTTCCGCCGACAGGTCTTCGAAATCAACAAGTCCTAAATCATCAAAAAAACGTGCAAAGGTTGTTTGTAGATATATAATTTCAAATTCATTAATAGGACCTGCTTCAGGTGAAATATAAATATCTGAGCTTTTCATCTCTGCCCAAGGAAATCCGCTAGCAAAAGAAACGATTGTATAACCAGCCGCATCTAAGATATTGCTTAGTGCGTTATTTTCTAACAGCTCGAAAAGATATAAAAGCTCGATTTCGTCAGGTGTAAATTTTTGATTCAAATCAGGAATATAATTTAAATTCAAAGTAGAAGTCAGAGATAAAACTGTTTTAGGGTAATTACTCTGGCTACAATCGGCAACGTAAAAGCCTATCTCTTCTAAAGCTCCAACAAATTCACTGTTATCAAAATCGTACATTTCTTTCAAAACATCAGAACGTCCATAACCATCTAAAATAATATAATAAATATCGGGCGGTGATTCTATCGAAGACATGTCTAAGTTTTCATAATCTTTCTCTTGGATAGATGAGGCGGTGTTTTGAGCTATAGTGTATTGGATTATTTTCCCTATAGGGAAAATGAGCAAAATAACAGCCATTAAATTCATAGCAGGCGCAAGGCTGACATAATTGAATTTATCTTTATATTTTTTGTTCAAAAGCACAAAAAAAAGAATGAAAATTAGCCAAGCTATTAAAATATAAGCTGTGGCATTTTGTACTTCTTTGTTGACAAGAAAATTTTCAACATGCCCATAAGTTGCTAGAAATAAAATCCCCATGGTGGCAAAAAAGGCGGCTTTATGCCACTCGCTAAAAAGAAGTTTCATTATGCCGAGAAGCAATATCCCCACGAGAAAAGATACCAAGAAAGGTCTAAAAAAAACAATATAACTAATTTGGTAAATATTCGCGGCAAATAAAGTTAGTATCGGATAAACACTAAACAGAAGTGGATATGCAGGGCTTAATAAAAAACGCTCAAATTGTTCTTTCATTTATTTTTCCAGTTCTTACATTGCTATATCATTTTTTCGCAGTTGCTAACACCTGTAGATGTGTTAGTATAATTTTCAAAACTCAAATATCTAACGGAGAGTAAAAATTATGAGCGAAAATAAAAAGCAAAATTATATAATCCTTGCCCTACTAATTATGGCACTTATAGCGCTTTTATTCTTCGCGAACTACACCTTTGCAAAAAATCAACCCGGCGGAACAGATTTTTTGTACAGATGGCTCCCCACCCGCTTAGTTTTTTTTGAAGGGTACGAAAATCCCTACAGTGATAAGGTCGAATATCAGGTAGAGTTGGTACATCACGGGCACGCTCATCAAGAAGATGAAACCCCAGGGATTTTTGCCTACCCCTATTATACAATGGCGGTATTTCTTCCATTTGCTTTTACTGAAAATTTCTTATTAGCCCGCGCGGCATGGATGACGTTAATGGAACTTGCCCATATTGCAATTATTCTTATCAGCTTAAGAATATCTGGGTATAAACCAACAAAATCTATTTTAATAGCACTAATTTTCTTCTCACTTTTTAGTGCCGAGTTCTTGCAAGCCTTAGTTGATGGAAATCCCTCAAGCCTTGCCGCTCTTTTTGCGGTGCTATCACTTTTCTTTATAAAGAAAAAATCAGATCGCTGGGCAGGGGTCTTCTTAGCACTTTCTACTATTAAACCACAATTAGTAATTTTATTTTTTATATTAATTTGGCTTTGGGCATTTTTCAAAAAACGCTGGGAAATCATCTCATCATCTCTAATCACTTTATCAATTTTACTTGGCACTTCTTTTATTTTGCAACCCAGTTGGCTTACCGAGTTTTTCAAGGATGTTACCACCTATACCGGCGTTGCCAGCCCCAGCACACCCCGCGCCATCCTAAGCTATTGGATGCCCACACCCTACGCAAACGTCATTGCTTCGGGGCTAACAATTTTCAGTATTTTTGCCCTCTATAAAATTTGGGCGCCAACATCTAGCAAAGGCTTTTCGGCTTTATTTTGGGCATCTAGCTTCACCTTTGTAATTATGCCATTTACAGGAATTACCTCAGCAAAAAGCAATTATATTGCCATGGTACCCGCTGTTATTTTATTACTTCAGTACGCCAATGAAAAACTTAATAAAAAAGATGCTTTGCTAAGTGCCTTTTTATGGTTATGGATTTTCCTAAGCTGGCTCTTTTTTTATGCGGGAAGAAATTGGGTTCTTGGCGGAAACCTGATTTATTTTGTAGATTTTTATCCCTTACCGATTCTTTTGCTCACCTTATACCTTTTTATGGGACGCTCCGCGCCGCTCCAAACGTGATTTTGACTGGGGTGCCGCACTCCAGCTGATGCTCGGCGTGAGTGTCACTTTGTTAAACGCTCTTGGTTGGCGCACACAAGCTAAGGTCAAGAAGGATGCGGGCTTTTCATCCCATCACGAAAATAAACAAGATAGGCTCGATTAAAAACAGCAGGATACTCGGAAGATTTCTCGACCTGATTTGATTCTAATTTCCTTAACCTATAATCCACGCCCTCCAAGATTTGTCTGTTTACAGCAATAAGGTCTGCCAAAAAACCAACAATAAAAAGAGCTGTACTAAAAACAAAAATGGCGAGAGCTAAAATTAAAGATTGTACGTGCCCTATACCTTCTCCAATAGAAAAGAAATATAAATAGCGAATGCCCAAAACAATTGTGATCCCTAAAAGAGCAACAGCTGGGATGAGAAAAAAACGCATTGGGTCGTAGGTCATAAAGCTACGAAAAATGGTTGAAAAAGAACGTTTAAGATAACTCGGAATGCCTGAAATAAGCCGCGACGGGCGCATTTCTTTATTTGTACGAATGGGGACATTAAGAATTGGAATTTTAAGATGCCCTGCCTGAATAATGGTTTCTATTGTATAAGTATAGCGATTAAAAACATGAAGCCGCATTGCTGAGGAACGCGTAATGGCTCGAAAACCACTGGGCGCATCTGCCACATTTGACTGCGATGCTTTTCGAACAACCCAACTCCCTAATAATTGCAATTTTTTCTTGATGGGTGACCAATGTTCAGTATCTTTTACGGGGCGTGTGCCAATAACGTATTCAGCTTTAGCATTAATAATTGGGTCAATAAGTTTTTGAATATCTTTTGCACAATACTGATTATCGGCATCTGTGTTAACGATAATATCTGCCCCAAAATGGATGCAAGCAGTCATTCCTGAAAGGAAGGCTTGAGCTAAACCCAAATTATTAATATGTGAAATCACATAATCTACGTCATTTTCTATGGCTACTTCGATTGTTCTATCTTGGCTTCCATCGTTGATAATGAGCCACTCCACCTCGTCTACCCCCTCTAATTGGCGTGGGAGTTCTTTGAGGGTAATGGGCAAACTTTTTTCTTCATTAAAACACGGAATTTGAATAATCACTTTCATAATTTTCCCGTTTCTTTCTTAAGTCTGTTTTTCTAAAAGCACCATCTGCCATGGCAAAGGGTAGCTACGTCTTATTATCGAATAATCAGAAGCAGTAGCCAAAAATTTTGAAAACTTCCATATAGACCAATGATTAATATGCCCGGGAGTGTTTCCGAAATCTTTAAGATATTTTCCACGTGCCATATTCAAAAACCGCCAAATTGGCTCATTAGGCACAGAAAGAAGAATGTATTTTTTACTAATTCGGCATAGTTCTCTCAATCCTTTTTCAGGGTTTTCTAAATGCTCTAAGACTTCACAACAAAGAAGAAGATCAAAACTAGCACTTTCATATTCTGTTAAATTTTCGGCATTTTGAACAGAAAATTCAACAGAAAAAGAATTACAGTTTTCCTTTGCTTTTTGAATTTCTTCTTCAGAAATATCAGAGGCATAAAGAGAAGTGCTTGAGTACATGCTATTCGTGATTTTCAATAATTCCCCCTCCGCACAGCCTACTTCGCAAATAGAATCTATTTTTTCCTTTTCAAGAGATAGTAGATTTTTTTTGAAGTTTTCAATAAAATTACCCATCATAAATTTTGCTATAGGGTTTTCAGCCTTATATTTATCTTCATAATTTCCGTAAATATGTGGCGCAACTTCTTCATTTTTCTTCATCATTTTTGCCTTTAGCATCAAGGGCTATCTTATAATTTCGAGAATAAATAATTAATTGCAAGACAGCGGTCAAAATAAAAACAAGGTCTCTCCTTACTATTGCGTAAATCAAAATCATTATTGCCCCGATAATGCCCAACCACCAAAAACTTAGAGGCACAACCGTTTTCTTCTCTTTTTCTGAACGCAACCACTGAATAATTAAACGCAAAAAGAAAAAGCCTTGTGCGGCAAGCCCCCAAAATACCCAAAAATCGAGATTGAAATAATTGATAAACTTTTCAATCATATTGCTCCAAAGAAAAAAGCTGATAACTATCGTCTATATCTTCGAGTAGAGGGAGTTCTTTTAGAAGTTTTTCTAACGCCATCCAATCCTTAGGAGAATAAGCAGAGTCGTTTTCTTCAATAAATTCTGCCGCGCGTTTAAAAAATAGCAAGTGTGTATACCCTGCCGCACGCCAGTTTTCTAGCACAGTTTCCCCTGAGCCATAGATGCGCAAATCGGCATACCAGCGATCAATTATTTCGTCTGGTTCACAATTTAGGATGCAGGAAAAGCCGCGCGTTTCCCAAAGCATGAGGACGCGCGTATCTGTAGGCAATTCTGCGATAGTAGACATTGCCCTTTCATACGCGCCCAAGGCTTGTTCGCAATAGTGAACGCGAGTCTGTGCGCCAACCAGCGTTTCTAACACACCCAATTGAGTAAATTTTACTCCTGTAAAAAAAATATTAAAAGAAAAAGCTAAAATCACTAAGGCTGATGCAATACGCCCAAAACGAATTTCCGAAGTGCGAATTTGATAAAAATTATCAAAGCCCACCCCTGCTAAAATTGCCCATGCGGGGAAAAAAGCCAAATAAAGCCGAGTTTGAATGAGCAATCGCGAGGTGCGCCCCGCTAAAGCCCAAATAATAAAACCCGTTAGGGTAAGTATAAAGGCTGTGAGTAAAAACTGCTTCTCTTTCTCACTACGTTTACGCCAACCAATCCACGCAAAGGGGCTGAGGGCTAATAATAAAGAACCTATTCCTGCCGAATAACCCGCTTTGCCACTTACTCCCCAAATTGTAGCGCGCCAAGGAAGAAAAATAGTATCACGCCAATCGCCCCACGCGGCATCCCCTTGATAAAGTTCGAGACGGTAGACGTTCATTGCCCCAGAGGGAAAAAGAAGAGGATAAAAAGGGTTTCCAGTAGCTAAGAAGTTTTTGATGAGCCAAGGGGAAAAAGCCAAAAAAGCAATCGCACCAAATATCAGCACATCACGCAAGGCAGATTTAACAGCGCTTTTGCCATGCGTCAGGAAGATGATGGGGATGGCACCCATAGCTAAAATCACGGTCGTGTACTTTATTCCCATCGCAAAGCCGAGCAGGAGGGCAGATATCCACAAAAACTTATCTTTTCGGTGCGTTCTCCATAAATCTAAAAGGAGAAAAAAACTGAGTCCATAGAGTATCGTTGCCCAGCCCACATATCCCCATGAAAGCGAATCAGAGAGTGAGTATCCTGTTAGCAAACTCACCACGCCTACCCACGCGGCACGGGATGATTTTTTTTCATTAAGATAGCCAAATAAAGCCGTGAGGGTAAGAACGCCCAGCATCCAAGAAAAAACGATAGCTGATTCTGCCCCCGCCAATGCCATTGAAAAAGTTTGCCCCATTTCTTGAAGTTGCGGCATTCCCCAAAAAATCAAGTCGGGCGTGTAGCTAATGCCTCCTTCGAGGAGGTAAATTTTAGCTAAGGTGAGGTGATAAACGAGGCTATCAAATGCCAGTGGTGGCGCGAGTGATTTGGCAAAACTGGTAAAAAGAATGAAAAAAACGCCAAAAGCAAGCGTTTGTTCAAATGCAGTACTTTTTTCTAAAATAGAGCTAAGGGCATACCATGATTTCCACCATGCAAAGATTTCTTTTCGCAAAAAAAAGGCTAATACTAAAAACAAAATACTGAAAATTAGTGTGGAAAACCCAACGCTCACGCCAAGTAGGAAAATAAATAATCCCAAAACCCCCAATCCTAAAGCTGTGTGAATGGCAAGAGCAACCAGTGGAGAAAACTCTTCTCGAATTATGGGAAAAAGTTTTGCTCCCAATGCGCCCATGAGCGATGCGATACCAATACCAATAAAAGTTTGCCAAAGAACGCGCAAGAGTCCGAAAATTTGCTCTGGAGAAAATGGCTTATGGGTATACGCGTAACCCAATAATATGGATAGAATCCAAAGAATGCCACCAAAGCCAAGTAGAAGCGTTTTTTTTTCTTTAGCGTCCATAAATCTGTTAAATCCTATAAAGTCATATCGTATTATTGTACGAACTTAGAATCCTTCTAACAAAGAGGTGAATTGGAGGCTAAATTCTTCAGGCTTTGGTGCTTTAAAAAAACAAAGGATTTCAAACCACATATCTAAATTTAAATTATTATTCGTCACTCCTACTTTCAACTAAAAAAATTATAGCATGTTCCCATCTTTCTCACCGTCCCGAATAGAATGCTCATCAGATTTCACAGATTTACCCCGACAAAAAATATGTTAAAATATTCTATAGTCAAAGCTATTTCAAACGGAGCATAAAATGACTGAATTTCGCTATCTCTTTCTTTTCTTTTTTACATGGTTGTCAATAGGATGTTCGGCTATAGGCAAAGAAGACCCCACGCCTACACCTACCTTAGCACCTGCGACACCTGTCCCCACACAAATAAGTTCCAATAATATGGCAGTGATTTTGGTGAGCGAGGGGCAATTTCTTAACGCTCACCTTGAGCCTAATGAGGAAAGCGCAGTCGTAGAGACCCTCCCCGCTACGGCGATTCAAATCCCGCGCACGGGTCAGGAGGAGAGTGAGACTGAGGTGCTTTGGGCTGAGGTTCAAGCATCCACAACGGAGGCAAGTTGGGTACACGCGCACTACCTTACGGAATACGTCCCCCCCGCAGACTTTTGCTTGGATTCACGCGTCCAATTATTGCTAGATAACCTAAAATTCGCCCTAGAAAGTGATGATGAGGCTCTTTTTGCTTCATTGGTTAGCCCTGCGCATGGTCTCGATCTTCGTTATTATCGCTACGGCACGCTCGCAAATTATACAAGAGAGGAGGCTGAGTGGGCATTTTCTAGCGAATATACCCTTAATTGGGGGCATGAGCCAGGCAGTGGCGATGAGAAAATTGGCACCTTTAGCGAAATCCCCTTGCCAATGTTAAAAGAAGTTTTTAGCGCAAATTATGTGCTATATTGCAACGACCCTGGCACAGCCGCGACCTTTGCGCCTGAGCCGTGGCCCTACGAATATACCAATATCAATTATTATCAGGTTTTCAAGCCTGGCACAGAAGAATATGCCAATATGGATTGGCGTTCTTGGCTGGTGGGCATAGAGTATGTTGAGGGCGAGCCTTATCTTTTTGCGCTCATCCTTTTTCAGTGGACGCCTTAGTGCCCGCTAACGCTCATTTTGTCAATTGCACACTCACCTTATAAGAATTATATGTAGGCATTTCTCTAGAAGCGGGGGAAAAATGCAAAGAATAAGGCGCACCTACATATAAATATAATTGCAATTGATGGCGTGAAAAATCTAATTTCTCCCAACTTTGCAAAAGAACGCCATTTTGCATCAACTCTAAATTCAACCGCCCGCTCCCCGTATTATCCACAACAACCGCAACAATTTTCTCCTGCCCAGCATCGCCTGCCAAGGAAAACTGCACCCAATCGTCACCATCTCCCTCTGGCGCAGAAAGCTCACTACTATACTCAAAATATGGAAAATCGACTTTTGAAAGCGTGTGGATGAGCGCGGGATTCTGCGCGGAATCACCATCGGCTGGGGCAGTAGCCAACGAAAGCGTAGGCGCAGATGTGGCAACCGCCTCGCCCGTGCTTGAGCTTGAGCTTGTCTCCGTTATAGAGGCTTGGGGTGCGTTTGTAGACTCTATACTAACTACTGGCACCCCCGAAGTATTTTCTACTTGAACAAATTCTGCTGAAATCCATCCTTTTCCTGTGGCACTTTCAGATAAAAGAATTAACCACCATTTTTTAGCGGGATCTGTGCCCACAATTTCAACTTCGGCAAAAATTTCAATTGTGCCTACTTGCTGTCCCCCCTCAGATGGTGTATCCCGTGCATTTACTTGTGAAGTCGTTTGCCCAATAACAGGCGGGATTGGCGTAGCAGAGGGCGCGGGTGACGCAGTTGCAGAAGCTTGGGGCGTATTCGTCACGGGTAAAGTCGCCGTTACAAAAGCCACAGGCGTAGATGTGGGGATCGTGGTCGCCGTAGCCGATTCTGTCACTTCAGCTTGACACGCGGTCGTTAGAAAAATGAGTGTTAAAAGCAGGGGGAAAATGATTGTTTTTTTCATGCGCCTATTGTACCTAAAATTTAGACTTCAGACATTAGACTTAAGATTGTAGGTAGTGGCTAAAATTGACTGACGCTTGCCCCCTCTATCCTTCGGACATCTCCCCCGAAGGGGGAGAATGTGTCTCTGTGAGACATGTCCCTTCCCCCTTCGGGGGAAGGCTAGGAAGGGGGAAAAGAATAAAAGCAAAAATATTAAAAAATTCGTAAAATTCGCTCATTCGCGTATAGCGTAGCGGCATTCGCGTTAAAAACTCAATTGACAAATCAACCATATCGCATATAATCCTTATTGCAATTTTTTGCAATAAGGACTTTCTATGACCTGCGAAGGCAATTTCACAAAAAAACTTAGCGAGCGCGGATATCGTGTTACCCCCCAAAGACGGGAGATTTTGCATATTCTCCTTCATGCAGACGCACACCTCACCCCCGCAGAGATTTTTGAAGAAGCGCATAAAAAATTGCCCAATCTCACCGAACCAACGGTTTACCGCACCTTAGAATTTTTAGCAGAAATTGGCTTAGCACAAGAGGCTTATAGTGAAAAAAGTAAATCAGCTTACGAGATAAGCGGCTATGCGCATCATCATTTGATTTGTAGAAAATGCGCTAAGGAAGTAGAAATCCCACACGTCAAAGTAGAAGGGCTTTGCCAAAACTTAGAAGATGAAACAGGCTTTAAACTTATGCAAAATCATCTTAGCTTTTTTGGTATTTGTCCCGATTGCCAAGAGAATTAGAAGACAGATCGCTGTTTTTTACGGATTAGGCAGATTCTCGCAAATAAAAATTACGGCTTCTAAGAGATTTTGTGATTTGAACATAAATAAACCAAATAATCGCTTCCACATGGACATAAACGTCCATGCTCAAGGCTAAAGCAGACTCTTTTTAGCCGACTTCAGTCGGGTTTAGCCCCTTAGCACGGGGATTTATTCCCGTGCTAAGGCGGTTTATCTTTTCTCAAATTTCATTCCTGACATACAGAAATAGGCGTTCCGCGAGAATTCGCGTTCTATTTTTTAGGAGAACTTATGCTACATTCCCCCACCCCACTTCATATCCCTGACGGGTTTTTGAGCATCACGGTTTCGCTCATTACTTGGGCAATTACGATTGCCATTTTATCTATTGCCGTTAAACGTACCGAAAAATTGGACGAGAAACAAGTGCCCTTAATGGGCGTAATGGCGGCGTTCATCTTTGCCGCGCAGATGATCAATTTCCCTGTCGCGGGCGGCACATCGGGGCATTTGCTCGGTGGCGCTTTCGCGGCGATTATGCTCGGTCCCTGGGCGGGGATGTTGGTGATGACTGCCGTCATTGGCGTGCAAGGATTGCTCCTTCAAGATGGCGGGTTGCTCGTGATGGGCGCAAATATCCTCAATATGGGATTGATCACTTCGGCGATTGGTTTTGGACTATATAGAATGGGAGATGGGCGTAATCAAAAACTTAAACTCACTCTCGCTGGTATCGCGGCTTGGCTTTCGGTAATGGCGGGGGCGTTGCTGACCTCATTACAACTTTGGTTAAGTGGCACAGCTCGGCTCGATATTGTCTTGCCAGCAATGCTCGGCGTCCATGCCCTGATTGGGATTGGGGAGACGTTGATTACGGTTAGCGCACTTGCGTTTATCTTCAAAACACGCCCCGATTTGCTCGACCAAGCCCAAGGTCACGCGCATGGCGGAAAAAAGTGGATTTTTATCGGAATCGGGATATCCCTCTTCGTTCTTATCTTATCACCCCTCGCCTCATCCAATCCCGATGGTTTAGAACGCGTTGCATCCGATTTGGGATTTTTGGGTCAGGGCGTAGATTCCCCTTACTCTATCTTGCCAGACTACACCCTACCACTTTTGGGCGAAGGCGCATTTTCTACAATCATTGCAGGGATAATTGGGGCGTTAGTGGTTGCCCTAATCGCCTTTTTCATCGCAAAACGTAAAAATGTGACAGCCGACACATAAACAGATGACCCGCCAAAATATTTTTGACCAATACACCGCCAAAACCAGCCCCATCCACCGCCTTTCACCCATTGTAAAAGTGGTCGTGGCGGTGCTCTTTATTTTCTCGAATACACTCCTGCCCGATGGCGCGTGGCTCAGTTTTGCCCTTTCTGGGGGAATAATTTTAACGCTCACCTTGCTCGCTAAACTAGAATGGCACTACACCCTAAAACGCTCGCTCATCGTACTGCCTTTTGCGCTGGCAGGGATTAGCGCGCTCTTCTCGCTCCCCGGCAAAACGCTGGCAATTTGGCATATCGGCTCGCTTGAGTTAATTTTAACCGACGCAGGTTTGCTCCGTTTTGAAAGTATTCTTGTGCGCTCATGGCTTTCAGTACAAATTGCCATTTTGCTGGTCGCCACCACCACTTTCCCCGATTTAATTCACGCTCTCGAACACCTGCGCTTGCCTAAAATGCTCGTCACTGTGGTTGCTTTTCTCTACCGCTATATGACCGTGCTAAGCGATGAAGCCTTACGGCTTTTACGCGCCCGTCAATCTCGAAGTGCGCTTTTGCCCAATCCCCCTCATAGTGACGATTTTAGTCGTCCCGCTCTTGGCAAGCTAAGGACTAAAGTCCTTACTACAAAAACAAGAGGAGGCGGGAGCCTGCTCTGGCGCGCCCGCACAGCGGGTAATATGGTTGGGCAACTTTTTTTACGAAGCTACGAACGCTCTGACCGCATCTATCACGCCATGCTTTCGCGCGGCTATAGCGGGCACCTTCGCACGCTCAATCCGCATAGCATGGAATCCCGTGATTGGCTTCTGATTGTGCTTGCCTTCATTTTTATCGCGCTTTTGCAATTATTTGCTCATATAAGTTAAACACAAAGGAAAACTTTTTTTGTTTTTCCTTAGAGAACCTTTGTGCCCTTCGTGTTTAAGGTCTTAAATATGCCCATAACTCACAGTTCCCCCACCACCCCGCCAGCCCTACCCGCAGAGAGCACCGTCATTTCAATTAAAGATTTAGACTTTTCCTACCCAGACGGACATATAGCCCTGCAAAGTATTTCACTCTCGATAAAAGAAGGGGAGAAGATTGCGCTGGTAGGACCCAACGGCGCGGGGAAATCGACCCTCATGTTGCATTTAAATGGGATATTAAGCGGGCGCGGCGACCTTGAAGTGGGCTTGCTTCCGTTAAATAAGCAGAATCTGCCCGTCATCCGTTCACTGGTTGGGTTGGTCTTCCAAAACCCAGACGACCAGCTATTCTCTCCCACCGTTTTTGAAGATGTCGCTTTTGGTCCCCTGCACATGGGATTAAGCGAAGACGAAGTCTATGCCCGTGTAGAAGCCGCGCTCGCCCAAGTAGATATGCGCGGATTTGAAAACAGGCTCTCACATCACCTTAGCACAGGGCAAAAGAAACGGATTGCCATCGCAACCGTTCTGTCTATGCACCCGCAGATTTTGGTGCTAGACGAACCCTCTGCAGGTTTAGACCCGCGCGCCAGACGCGGGCTAATTGAGTTACTACGCGAATTACCCCTCACCATGCTCGTCTCCACCCACGATCTACGCATGGCGAAAGAACTTTTTCCGCGCATGGTGATTATGGATGAAGGCAAAATTGTAGCAGATGGGGAAACGGGGGTTTTGTTGAAAGATGAGGGGTTATTGGAAAAACATGGGCTGGAGGGTGTCTAATGCAAAGACACTCGGCTTTTCTTTTTGAGAGAAAATACGCTGGTACAAAAAGAGTAAGTGTTCAGCCATATTAAAATTATGCCTTAAGCTTTCAACGCAAATGCCGCTACGCTATATGCGAATGAGCGAATGACGCGAATTTTTATTGCTGTTGCTACACTTTCCAGAAAATTTATATGTTTTTAGCATCTTTGCACATATAAAAAACAAAAAAAGCTTTTAAAATCCGCGAGAATCTGTCTGATCCGTAAAATCCGCGTTCTGTTTTGAGACCCCTGAACGCTTACCAAAAAGAATCTCTTGCAAAAAAGTCGCCTAATTGCAAGAGAAAAAACGAGTATCTTTTGCTTAGAAAAAAGCATACGGCTCTACCGAGCCGCTGGGGCTACGCCCCAAACCCCTCAGAAAAACAGAAACTCAGAAAACAGTAGTTCAGAACTCAAGGCAACGAGAGCAGGCAACGAAACCCGAAGTTGTCGTAAGTAAGATCGGGAAGGTTGCTGTAGCGGTTGGCGACGCGCAGATTGACATTGCTGAGGTACCACGAACCGCCGCGCAAGACTTTGTACTTTTCCCCAAAACGATCAGAAACACTTTCGTCACCACCAGGATAAACATCAAACCAATTAGCGCACCATTCCCACACATTCCCTGCCATATCTACACACCCATAAGGGCTATCTCCTGCAGGGCTATAATTCCCTACAGGCGTAGTTTTACCTCCAAAAAGAGAACCATAATTCGCCAAGTTTTTATTTGGCTTTTCATCCCCCCAAGGATATTTGCGCCCGTCTCCTGAGCCTATCGAAGAACCACGAGCGGCTTTTTCCCATTCCGCTTCGCTTGGCAAGCGGCAATTTGCCCATTTTGAAAAAGCTTCGGCTTCATACCAGCTTACACCAACAACGGGGTGCGTAAGTGTATTCCATTTTTTATCGTTCCAATAACTAGGCTGAGTGCGTTTTTTACTAGAAATCCAATTCCAGCCTACACTACTCCAAAACTCTTTCTTTTTATAACCGCCTGCTTCTATAAACTTCTCAAATTGAGCGTTAGTAACAGGCGTCTTTGCCATGAAGTATTCATCTAAATGAACTTTATGGGGCGGTTTTTCATCTTTATAATCATTGCTCCCCATCGTGAATTCGCCTGCGGGGATTTTAATCCATTCTATGCCGGCGGGGTTTGCTTCTGGAGAGAGACCTGACAGGTTTTTAAAACCTGTCAGGTCTGCTTCACGGGCTTTACGCGCAATTTCTTTTGCCAATTCACGCGCTTGCGCTTCTTCGCGTTCTTTGCGTTCTTTGTGGGCAATTTCCAAGGCTAATTCACGCGCTCTTTTTTCAATGCGTTCTTTCTCTGAAAGTTCTGGCTCTTTTTTCTCAGTCCCACTTTCCACTTTCTTCTTTCTATTTTCTATACCATTCTTTTCTCTTTCTATTTTCCCTTCTCCTCTCACATCAATGCCCAGTTTTTTCGCGCGCACCTTCAACCCGCCCAACAAACGTCCATACGCCCAATTTTTTCGGGATTCTGGAAAAAGATCAACATAATGATTCATAGATAATCGGCGTGGCAAAGAACAATTATTTAAACGTAAAGGCAACGTAAAAACTGTCCCTTCAGGTTTGTAATCAGCCATGCGCAAAATCATCCGTAACTCTCGCTGAACATAGCCTTCTTTACTCACCGAATTATTGGAGAGAAAAACAAGGACTGCATCTGTTTTTTCTACAGCTTTTTCAATCTCTAAATCCCAATCTTGCCCCGGGTAGAGTTCTTCTTCGTCTAGCCAGAGGTCAATCCACGTTTCAGACTTGAGGCGTTCATATATTTCCCGCACAGCGGGTTTATCGTTGGAGGAGTGGCAGAGGAATACTTTTAGTTTTTTTGGCATGGTGTGGGTTGATGGTTTAAGGTTGCAGGTTGAGTGGGGAAATTATACTTTATCTCTAATTGCTTATACGCCCACAGAAAGAAGATGAGGTTGAATATCGTTGATAATCTCAGCTTCTTTTTCTTGCGCCCAATATAAATCCCAGCGAAGTTGGAGATTTGCCCAAAATCCCGCACTGGTGCCAAAGAATTTTGATAATCGCAACGCGGTACTAGGGGTGATTCCACGTTTCCCATTGACTAACTCATTAACGCGTTGATAGGGAACGTGAATTCCATCTGCTAATTCTCGTTGCGTTAAATCCATCGGCTTCAAAAATTCTTCTAATAACATTTCTCCCGGATGTGTGGGGGTACGATTTGTGGGGATACGGGGCATTTTATTTACCTTTTTAGTAATAGTCTGTAATTTCAACTAAATCAGGACCAGTTTCTGTCCACTGAAAACAAATACGATACTGTTGATTGATACGAATGCTATATTCGCCCAAACGATTCCCTTTTAGAGATTCTAAACGATTCCCCGGCGGAATACGCAGGTCATTAAGTTCTAAAACAGAATCAAGTTGATCCAATTTCCGAAAAGCAATTTTCCAGAGTGTGCGCGGACAAGCTTTACGAGCACCTCTTGTATTCTTTCCGTTAAAGATATCTTCTGTGGCTGAGTTTTTGAATCTTTGAATCATAACACTACCCATAATAGCACGGATGTCATGTTACTGCAAATCTTAAAAATATAGGACGGTATTTATATCGCACTATATGGGCTAGGCAAGATAAAATGCGACATAAATGTCACGTTACGAAAACTCCCCAACATTAATCTCTCAGCTCAACAAAGATATATTGTGCAGATATATTCCCCAAAGATACGGGCTGACCATTAACTTCTATGGTGATGGTTTCGTTGAAAGACAATACCTCAGATACGGTAGCTTCTGTATTTGGCAAAACTTTATTCTCAGCCAAAAAACTAAGTAAGGGGGCATTTTCTTCGGCTAATTCGTGAATACGACGAATAATCACCTTTTGCCCCACTTCTAATTCGCTAAGCGGAATCCAATCTTTTACCACGTCTTCAAATCCAGGTAGGGGATTACCGTGCGGGCAGGTTTTAGGATTGCCCAACTGCTCATCTAGTGCTTCCTCAGCCATAGATGAAATCGCATGCTCCAGTTGATGCGCTTCTTCATGCAATTTAGACCATGGGAGGGTTTTGACCATCATCCACTCCATGAGCATGTGACGGCGCATGACCACCCGCGCCGCATCCCAGCCGCGCTCGGTTAGATGAGTGCCCTTTTTATCCATCGTGATGAGACCATCACGCGTCATCCGCTTTAAGGTGTTGGCAACGGTTGGCGGGGTTACTTCTAATAATTCGGCTAATTTTGCGCCTACAATCGGCTCTTCATCGCGCTCCATGACATAAATCAATGAAAGATAATCTTGGATGGTGGCACTCAAATCGGAAATATCGGTATTTTTATCTATAGTAGTGGGATCTGTCATTACACACACCTAATTTAACTCAAATCTCTAAACACATATCAAGAAGATAAGTATATACTAATTTTAGAAATTAGTATATAATGACCAAACATTCTTAGCACACATCTATTATAACATTCTCTGCACTTGTGCTCTAATGAATAAGAAAAATAACTCCTTATAAAATAAGGGGTAGTGCTTCTAAAGTAAGTGGCAAGTTCTTTCACAGAAAGGGAGTCCAAAGTCTCCTGACTTTGGCTTTTTGCTAAAAACCCAAAATTGGGAGATTTCGGACTCCAATCTATCACTTACTTAAAAGACCACTGGCAAATAAGGTAGTCTAAAACGACACGGAATAACATTCACCGGAGAAAAAGAAATGATAGAAAAAGTATTTTTATTAAGTAAAAAAAGTCTAGTTGCCCCTTTGAGTAATACAACAGATGAGGAGTCCCGATGACAGGTGTATTTCCTTTGGCTATGGCAGGCGTGGGCGAAGAACTCCGCTTAAAGAGTATTCACGGTGGTGAGAAGTTGGTGCATCGCTTAACGGCTTTGGGGTTAACGCCTGGCGTCACCTTTAGCATCGTGCAAGATAATGGCGGTCCGCTTTTGGTCTCGGTAATGGATTCACGCATAGCCTTGGGGCGGGGAATGGCACAAAAGGTAATGGTGAGTATGAAGTGAAAAGTGCTTATATCACGCGCCAAGCTAAGCGAAGGCACCCAAGCCTAAAACACGCGCGAAACGGCACTTCATCCTAGAAATAGACACTCGGTTTTTCTTTCGCAAATAAATCATATTTTTTATCTTTGCAATTTTCAAAGATAAAAACATGGGCATAAGCGAAAAACCGAGTGTCTTTGTGAGAATGGAAAAAAATATGAAAGAACTACGCGTTGCTCTTGCTGGCAATCCAAATGCGGGCAAAAGCACCATTTTTAATGCCTTAACTGGCTCAAAACAGCATGTGGGCAATTGGCCCGGCAAAACGGTTGAGAAAAAAGAAGGAAAATTTAAGCATGGGGAATATGAAATTGAAATTGTAGATTTACCCGGCACTTATAGCTTAACGGCATACTCCCCCGAAGAAGTGATTGCTCGTGATTATATTATTAACGAAAAACCTAATCTGGTGGTCACGGTGGTAGATGCCGCCAATTTAGAACGCAATTTATACCTAACCGTGCAAGTTTTAGAATTAGGCGTGCCCGTTGTCGTGGCACTCAATATGGTCGATGTAGCCGATGCCCGTGGGATAAAAATTGACCAAACCATGCTCAGCATGGGGCTAGAATCACCCGTTGTGCGCACTACTGCCCGCAAAGGCAAGGGCATGGAGCAGTTGGTAAAAGCCATCATCGCAGTTGCGGAGGAAAAAACAGCATGAGCCACCAACACAAACACGCCTATACCCAAAGAGACGGTTTCACCATCGACTACGGGCGCGAAGCTGAACACGAAATTGTAAAAATTCAAACAAAAATTGCTCAATATGCCCATATTGAAAACCAATATCCTACCCGTTGGCTGGCAATCAAATTGCTCGAAGAAGATAGCGATATAAAAATGCGCTTGCAAGTCTTAGAGGGCGGCAAAGAAATTCTCACACACGCCGAAAAAAGCATTGCCCATCTTGAAAAAATTTATAATGACGATGTCGATGTAATTATCGCCGACTATCGCTATGGCTGGATTAACGGCTTGGTCAAAGAAACGGTTAAGCGCACCCATGAAAATCGCTTAACAGGCTCTGACAAAGCGGACAAAATTGTGACTCATCGTCTGCTCGGCATTCCCATCTTTTTGCTGTTAATGTGGGCTGTTTTCAAATTGACTGCCGATGTCTCTACCCCTTATTTAAATTGGGTGGATAGTGTAATCAGTGGACCCATTACCCGTTGGGCAACCGAAATCATCCGCGTTTTAGGCTTGAGTGCCACGTGGATAGAGAGTCTCATCGTAGACGGGATTATCGCCGGCGTTGGCGGCGTGATGGTCTTTGTTCCCGTAATGATGTTCCTTTATCTCGCCCTCGCCCTTCTCGAAGATTCGGGTTATATGGCTCGCGCCGCCTTCGTGATGGACAGATTAATGCACGTTCTGGGGTTGCACGGAAAATCTTTCTTGCCCATGTTGGTCGGATTCGGGTGTACTGTTCCTGCTATTTATGCCACCCGCACACTAGAAAATGAAAAGGATCGTATTTTAACAGGGCTTTTAGTCCCTTTTATGAGTTGTGGCGCACGGCTTCCCGTTTATGTGCTTTTTGCCGCTATTTTTTTTCCTGAAAATGCGAGCACTGTTATTTTTGGCTTATATATTCTCGGCATCTTAACCGCGATAGTTATTGGTATTATCCTCAAAAACACCCTCTTTAAGGACAAAGAAGCCTCCACCTTTGTGATGGAGTTGCCGCCTTATCGCCTGCCAACTTTACGCGCAATCTGGTTTCATATTTGGGAGCGTACAGGTTCCTTCATCCGCCAAGCGTGGACTATCATCATGGCAACCAGTATCATTTTGTGGTTTCTTATGGCAATCCCTACGCGCGGCAACAGCAAATTCAACGAAGCAGATATAAACGACAGTGCATTTGCCTCCCTTAGTGAAAAAATTTCTCCCATTTTAACCCCCCTCGGCTTTGGGAGTTGGGAAGCCAGCTCTGCCCTCATAAGCGGTTTTGTAGCAAAAGAAGTTGTCGTCAGCACAATGGGGCAAGTTTACGCCGTAGACGATGCCGCTGATACTACAGCAGAATCAACCACATTCTTTGAAGATATAGGAGAAATTATCACCTCTTTCCTAAGGGCAACAGCAGATACCATTAAATCTATTCCACTGGTTATAGGCATAGATCTCTTTGAAGAGGAAGTCACCGAAGAACCAACCGCCCTTATGCAAACCGTGCATGATGGCTTTGAAGAAACCAGCAATGGGCATGGTGCTTTAGCTGGGATGGCATTTATGGTCTTTGTTCTTATCTACACCCCCTGCGTCACCACCATCGCCGCCGAAAAACAAGAATTCGGCATGAAGTGGACTTGGGTCAGCATTATTGGTCAGCTAGTTCTGGCATGGCTGATGGCATTTGTTGTCTTCCAAGGCGGCATTTTGTTGGGGCTGGGGTAGAGCATAGTAGCGGCAATTATCTAATCACGGAGCACTTATGTTAAACCAAGTATTAAACGAAATATCAAGCTCAAAAAACGGCTTAAACCTCAACGAACTAAGCCACAAACTAGATATAGACCGTAGTGCACTTAACGGCATGATCGAATTTTGGGTGCAAAAGGGTCGTCTTGTGAATGATGATGCAATAGAAGAAAATTCTTGCTCCCCCGAACGCGGAGGCTGTGGCGCATCCTGTTCGGGGGTAGATGGCTGTTCTTTTGTGATGGAAATGCCGAAGACCTATTCTTTAAAAAAGCCCAATAAAACTCTCTAATTTACTCCCTATATATAATAGCTAAATCAAAAAATTGCTTTTGCTATTGTCGAAGCAATCATATAGTATTCATACAAAAAGAGCCCCTCATGTAGAGGGGCTCTTCTGTTTATATTTTACTTCTCCAGATAATGCAGAGGGCTTATTTCATTGCTTCAATAGAACTCTCTAATAATGCTCTAACATAAGCTGGGTTATGAATACCGTGGCTGGCATCTTCACTGGCAATCAGAATATAGTTCCATAAAGCCTGTGCTTTGGCAGCAGGGTATACACCAACAACTGGGTGTCCATCATGATACAAACCATCAGCTTCAAGCAATTCTAAAAGTTCAGCCAACATTGTATCGACTTCGGTGACCAAACCGCTAAAGTCGAAATCCTCTATGCCTTCATGGCACTCTAAGCAAGAACCAAGGCTAGGTGAAAAACTATGATCGTCATTTTCGCCTAAGTGGCAAGCAACACAAGAGTCTTCAACTTCTAAAACATGTCCAGAAGCCTTACCCTCAACATCACCAGCACCACCTACACCAAGAAGAACCGCAGTTTGTGGCCCGTGATGGGGACCCCAATGAACGCTGGTAATTTCGATATTGCCATCAGCATCAGCTTCATCAATTACACGTCGAGGTTGGTGACAAACACCACATAGGTTGCCTTGACCACCATCATAGGTTACGTCTTCAAAAGCATAAAGTGCCACTGCATCAGCAGTCACCAAAGCCCAATCATCACCGGTGTAACTGACGTGAATTTCATGGCAAGTACGGCAATCTTGATGGGTAACATCTAAGGTTTCGCCTTCATAGTTGCCAGGATGTGCGCCTTCGGCGATCATGGCCTTAAAAGTTCCGCCTGAATGGCAAGCGGCACAACCATCTCGACCGCCAGCATAAGCGGCAGAAGTGCCAACACTATGTTTAGTGC
>JADGEO010000035.1 GCA_016744335.1 Anaerolineales bacterium | reverse complement strand
TTAGGTTTTTGCCAAGTTTACCAACTCCCTTAGTTTTTGAAAACCACTTAGTGACTATTTGAGCCTAAGTGTACTAGGTCACTTTTTTTTACTTTAACCAAACGCCATGCCAGCCGTCTAGGCTTATTTCAATCATGCCCTTTTGTACACCAACTTTTTCGTGATTGAGCAAAGAGCGCAATTCGCTTCCGTCTCTCAGCAAATCACCAACGGGAATGCGCAAAGTCTCAGGATTTTCAGAAAGATTTAGAGCAACCACAATTTTCTCGGCGCCCAATTTACGAGCAAAGGCGTAGCCTTTTTCTTCTGCTAACAAGCGGATATACTCTCCGCGCCGCGTGGCGGGGAACTCTTTTCGCAAGCCAATTAGCGTTTGCACCCAATGACGCAAATCGCCTTTCCAATCTTTTTTATCCCACGGGAAAGCGCGCCGACAATCGGGGTCTTTGCCGCCGTCTACGCCAACTTCATCGCCATAATAAATGGCAGGTGCGCCAGGATAGGCAAATTGGAAGAGAAATGCGAGTTTGATTTTATTTAAATCGCCATTTAATTTATGATGGATTCGTTTGGTGTCGTGCGATCCAAGCGGGACGTACATTGCGCGTACATTTTCTTGCGGATAAGCATCGAAAAGCGATTCGACCTTGTCTCCAAATTGTGAGGCGTTGATTTGGCTGTTGAGGGTCTCTATCAGTGCATCGCGGACGGGGTAGTGCATAAGACCGTCAAAGTGATTGTCGTCTACCCAGCGCGGGTCTACTTCCCAGATTTCGCCGAGGATGTAAGCGTCTGGGTTGGCACCTTTGACGATTTGACGGAACCCAGCCCAAAACGCGTCCGAATCGATTTCGTTGGGGACATCGAGCCGCCAGCCGTCTGCGCCAGCTTCCATCCAGTATTTGGCGATGCCGTAGATATAATCTCGCACTACAGGGTTGTCGGTGTTGAATTTAGGGAGCGATTTAAAGTTCCACCACGCAGAATAATTCTCTGCATCGCCATGCGTGTAAGCATTGAGAGGGAAGTTTTTTACGTGGAACCAGTCCTTGTAGGGAGAATGCTCACCATTCTCCAGCAAATCGGCAAAGGCGAAAAATCCGCGTGAACAATGATTGAAAACACCGTCAATGACCACGCGCATTCCGTTGCTGTGGGCGGCGTTGAGCAAGGTGTCGAAGTCTTTGCGTTTGCCGAGTTTAGGGTCTATGGTGTAATAATCGCTGGTGTTGTAGCGGTGATTGGAAGGGGAGAGGAAAATGGGGTTGAGGTAGAGCGCATTCACGCCAAGATTAAGTAAATAATCAAGTTTTTGGGTGATGCCGCGCAAATCGCCGCCCATAAAATTGTAGAGAGTGGGGTCTGCGCCCCATTTGGCTATATTGCCGGGGTTGTTGGCAGGGTCGCCGTTGGCGAAGCGATCGGGAAAAATTTGGTAGAAGATTGCGTCTTGCACCCAGTAGGGGACGGTCATAAATTAGCCTCGTTAGTTTTTAGGCGAACTGCCAAGGCGCAGAGAACGCCAAGATTGCTTTTAGGTCGCCAAGATTTTTGATGTTTTGCAAGGGGGATTTTATCACTTTTTATTTTTTGAGACCAAGATACTCGATGTGAAGTTGCTGAGTAGCTCTTGGCGTAGTTGCGTCTTCAATTTTCAACGCGAATTACGCGAACTTTGCGAATACCGTGAAAAAAACCTTAAGAACTTTGTGTTTCTTCCATCTTCCCTTTGACAAACTCAGGACAACGCCTGACCTTCGCGTAGCATATCTGAAGGATGCGCCCTAAGTGGGAGAGGGGGAAGGGGATGATCAAGACACTCGGTTTTTGTTTCGAGAATAATCTCTTTTTCAACTCTGATTTTTTATAAAAAAGAGACGCTGCACTAAGTAGAAAAAACCGAGTGTCTATTATTCAAGAGATAAATTTATCCCATTCTTCGTTTGTCATTTCTATGCAATGTTCTTCAGCAGGGAAGTCTCTGTTTTCAACATCTTTAATATATTCTTTAAAGGCTTGCGTTAAATCACCGTGTAATTCAGCGTATTTTTTGACGAAGAGTGGGGTAAATCTATCGAAAAGTCCGAGCATATCGTGGGTAACGAGCACTTGACCATCGCATCCCGCTCCCGCTCCGATGCCGATAGTGGGGATCTCGAGTTCTTTGGAAATATAAGTTGCTAGTTTTGCGGGGATTGCTTCAAGGACGATGCTAAAGCACCCTGCGTTTTGCAGAAGCTGTGCTTCTTCGAGCAGATGTTGACCAGCGGTGGCAAGTTTACCTTGCGCGCGAAACCCACCAAGTTGATGCACGGATTGCGGTGTTAGACCAAGATGGCCCATAACGGGAATTCCTGCGCTAACGATTAGTCGAATTGCATCTAGGCGCGCTCTTCCGCCCTCGAGTTTGACGGCATCCATTCCTGCTTCTTGTAGAAAACGCCCCGCATTGCGGAGGGCTTCTTGCGGAGAAGTTTGGTATGACATAAAGGGCATATCGCCAATGAGTAGGGGGGATTTTGCTCCACGAGCCACTGCTTTGCAGTGATGGAGCATATCGTTCATCGTGACAGGGAGGGTGGTTTCGTAACCGAGCACGACCATGCCGAGTGAGTCGCCGACTAAGATGGAGTCAACACCAGCTTGTTCCATTATTTGTGCTGAGGAGTAGTCGTAAGCCGTTAGCATACTGATAGGCTCGTGCTTTTTTTTCTTTTCTTGGAAGGTATATGTGGTGATTTTTTTGCACCGTGGTGATTTAGGCGCGGTGGGAGTTGTGGACATGGTACTCTCCTTTGGGTAGAGTCCTTTTAGGGGGAGGAACGCTCAGCTTTTTAGAAAAGTCGAGTGCCTTTTTGATGTTTATCGTCGCGTTCGTATAATTGATACGCGCTATGAAACTATTATGACGTAAAACGGGGACAAAAGAAAGGGTGATTTATGGATAAGCGGTATTATGAAAAGAAAAAGACCCTTGAAAAGGGTCTTTTTCGTGCAACTGTGATTATTGAGTTTGTGTTTAGGGAATTTTTTATGCCTTCTTAGCATCGGCAAAAGAGATTCCGAGATCGCGAGCGGTTAGAACTGTGTCGCTATCAACGGGCACGTATTTCATTTGCCCGATAGCTTCTGTAATCGGCACATATTTTACTCTGGGTGGGTCTAATGCAACCATAACGCCATCTTGCCCATCATCGAGTGCCCGAACTGCGGCGGCTCCAAAGCGAAGGGCGCGCAATCTGTCTAGTGATGTCGGTGTGCCGCCGCGTAGCAAATGTCCTAATACAACAACGCGAGTTTCTTTTTCGGTTATTGAGCGGATTTCTGAGGCGACTTGTTCACCTATGCCGCCTAAGCGTTCATCTTTGCCTATTTTATGTTCGCGAATAGTTACTTTTCCACCAGCGGGTTTTGCGCCTTCAGCAACGATAACAATTGTATAGTGCCGTCCCATACGGTCTCTGTCTTTAATTTTTTCAGCAACTTTATTGATATCGTAGGGAATTTCGGGGATGAGAATTACATCTGCGGAGCCAGCGACCCCAGCGTGAAGGGCAATCCAGCCAGCATAGCGTCCCATAACTTCGACAACCATCACGCGACCGTGTGAGGCAGCCGTGCTATGCAAGCGGTCTACGCTTTCAGTGGCAAAACCAACGGCTGTATCGAAACCGAAGGTGGCATCCGTTTTGTCAAGATCATTATCGATTGTCTTGGGAACATGGATAACACGCAAGCCTTTCTTTGAGAGTGCATCTGAGATAGAGAGAGAGCCATCACCGCCTACACTGATTAGGGCATCAATATGGTGTAGTCGTAAATTGCGCACGATCTCGTCTGTGCGGTCTACTTCTTCAATTGAGCCATCAGGCAATTCTATTGGGTAACGCATCGGATTATTCCGATTGCTGGTTCCCAACATCGTGCCACCCAAATGGGTGATTCCGCGCACTTTATCAAAAGTGAGCTTTACCATACCGCCTTCTACATATTGCTCAGGCAGTAATATGCCACGGAAACCATCCTGAATACCATATACATCCCAACCACGTTTCAAGCCTGATAGGGTAACGGCACGGATAACGGCATTCAAGCCCGGGGCATCCCCACCGCCTGTGCTGATTGCTATTCTGCTAATCTTTTTTTCTTTTGTTGACATATTTTTTCCTAAAAATTATAGATTGAAAATTCAAGTATGTATTCTACCCCCTCTTGTCTATTTATCATATAGCATGACTTGGGGAGAAATTCTAGGCACTTTCATTTTTATAAGGAGAAATTCGCTTCTTTGCCAATTTTATATAGTCGGCATTTATATCAAAGCCAATATAATGACGTTCAGATTTCAATGCCGCTATAGCTGTAGAGCCACTCCCCATAAATGGGTCCAAAATCACATCATTTTTGTAGGTATAAAGTTGGGTGAGCCTATAGGGGAGTTCTACGGGAAAGGGCGCAGGATGTCCGACTCTTTTTGCCGATTCTGTCTTCATCTCCCAGACAGATTTTGTCCACGCCATGAAATCTTCTTTTTCTATGGTGTTTTCACTATCTTCTTTCTTTTTTCGTTGATAAGAGCCTTTTGAAAAAACCAAAATATATTCATGTACATCGCGTAAAACAGGATTAGAAGCCGATTTCCAACTTCCCCAAGCCATAGAGACACCTGCCCCGGCTCCTTTATGCCAAATAATTTCTCCCCGCATCAAAAAACCAATCTCTTGCATCATGGGTGAAATATAATCCGATAAGGGGATGTAGGGTTTTCTTCCAAGGTTGGCTATATTTATACACGCTCGCCCCCCATTCACAAGTACTCTATAAGACTCAGAGAATACGCGATGGAGCATATTCAGGTATTCGCTCAAAGATAAGTCTTTATCATATTCTTTTGAGACATTATAAGGCGGCGATGTCACCATCAAATGCAAGGAGTTATCAGGTATATCTTTCATATTTTCGGCACTGCCAAAAATAATTTTATCTTTTAAATCTTGAGGAAAAAGATTATCTTCACCAACTTCCTTTTCGTCAAAAGATGATAGCTCTGCATAGAGACGAGAATCATAATAAGCAGAAGAATCATGACTTATTCTTGTTTCTGTGCCAAAACTGCTCGTCTTTGAGTTTTTAGCCATAATTTGCTCCAAATATCTAAGTTTCAGTTATAATAGGATTCTTACTCTCAAAAACTACTCAAAAGGAGAATCTCATGCGAAGAATTTTCGGTTTTACAATTGGTGTCTTTGTAGGCAGTTTAGTAGGTTCAACAATTGCCCTTTTACTTGCTCCAGATTCTGGCGAATCCCTACGAGACGATATCCGTGAACGTGGCATGGCATTTCAGGCTGAAATCCGCAATGCCTCAGAAACGCGCCGTATCGAATTAAGCAATCGCCTAGAAGAATTACGCACCCCGCCTCCACCATCAGCACCAATCGGCTAAATAGGCAAGAGACAGCATCTATGCGATAGATTTCGCATAAAAGTCTTTTGCCTGAGCCATGCTGTGATTATACTCGGCACGCTCAGTGATAATTTTTTGGTTTTCTTTAAAAGCTCGCTCACGCGAGCTTTTATCATTTAACACACGCACTATCGCCTTAGCTAAGGATTTTTCATCAGCGGGGTCAATTAGTAGCCCATTTTCTTCAGGCGTTATCCATTCCCTGATAGATTCCAAGTCACTCGCAATGGGATAGCATCCGCACGCCATTCCTTCAAGGAGAGAATTTGGAGTCCCATCGTGTGTGCTGGGAGAGACTAACACTTGAGCGCGGCGGAACGTGTCCGCGAGTTGGGTGCGGCTAAGAGGCTTGGTGAGGGTCGTAGACTTTTCTACGCCCAGCTTCTTGACCCAATCTTCTGCTTGCGCTTCACCTTTCATGGTTGGGCAAATAAACTGTGCGTCTGGGCGTTCTTTTAGCACCAGCGGAATTGCCTTAAAAAAAGTATCGTTACGAATATAATTTCTAAAACCGCGCGGGTTGATAATGAGGGGCATGCCCCCCTCTGCTCTTTGGGCATCTCCCCCCGAGGGGGGGAGAGTATTTCCCTTGAGGGGAACGGGTTCTTCTGCACCGTGAGCTTCTTTTCGCTGATTAGAGAGATGAGCGGGGTAAAAGACACTCTGGTCAATCCCGCCTGCGCCAGGTAGCACAATGCTGGGAAGTGAAGCATCGAATCCCCATTTTTCAGCAAGTTTGATGTCGCGATGGCAATCGGCATGTAGTGCGTTTGCTAACTTTAGCGTTTGGCGGGTATATTTTCTCATCAGCGGGGAGGATGGCGCGTGAAGGGTGAAGTCGTTTCCCCAAATAGAAATGAGCAAAGGGGGAAAGTTCTGAGGCGCAAGTTTTTTTGCTGTGCTGGCTAACATTCCCTCATAGGGAACGCGCATAGCATGGACAATATCGGGGCGAACTTCGTTAATGATTTCATTCAATTGTTGTGCGGCTTTGGGTAGGGTGAGGGGACCCATCCAATGCCGAAGGGCGGTACGCAGGTTTATAGTCGCCGCCCCCCAGATAAAGGTGTTTTTTTTGCGCACTCCGGTTGAGGGCGAAGATTTTGCTTGGCTAAATGCAACCGAGATGAAGTCCACGCGCGAAAGCGTCAAGTCTGGGGAGGTGGGAAAGCTGGAAACGAGAAAAACTTCATGCTCGCGCTTAGTCCAATACTTAATCCAATTAAGAGCAATGGGAGAACGCCCATCAGCGACGAAGAGTATTTTCATATATAAGACTATACCAAGAAAAAAAATCCCTGCCAAGTTGCAGAATGAAGAAAGGCATAGTATATTTAAGAAGTCTAACCGGAAAGTATTTGGAGTTTTCATGGAAGAGCCTGCACCACCAAAAAAGAAAAAAGAAACTAAGTTTAAACTTTCTACCGAAGTCCTTGTTGCTATTGTGGGATTGATGGGCGTGATTGTTACCGCGTGTATTAGCATTTTCCCTATTGTCGTTGCGAGATGGGATGCGCGAGCAACACAAAATGCACAATTTGCTATAACGCAGACGGTGGAAGCGAACTTGACTAAAATTGCTCTTTCTGCCACGGCTACCGCATCCGAGACACCTGTGCCACCAACACATACCGCAACAGCTACGGCTACGGCATCGAAGACGCCGACTAATACCCCGACCAAAACAAAAACAAGGACACCATCGCCCACGCCAACAAAGGGACCCGAGGGGTTGCGCTATTGTGTAAATGCTTATTTGGTTAATGTGCGTGAAGGTCCGAGTACGCAATATGGTGCTATTGGCAATTTGACAGGGGCAGATTGCTTGTATTTTGATGCGGCAAATATAGGGGGGACGTGGCTGCGTATTTCTCCTTACCAACCTGATGAATATAAAGATGTTGAGCGCGGCTGGATTTATATAGAACTTTTGGGTTTGTCTGAAAATAAGCGTTTGCCTGAGATTACCCTTACGCCTACGCCAACTTTTACGCCAACGGAAACTTATACGCCCTCGCCAACCTTGACTCCATCGTTAACGCCAACGCCTACGCTAACACTTACACCAACAGCGGAAGGATAGCGCGCGTTTTTTTGTAGAGTATGTTTTACTAAAGTGTACTCAAAAACACTTTTATAAGGAAATAAAAAATGAAAAAAATATGTGTAGTAGGTGTCGGGTATGTTGGCCTCGTTTCGGGTGCCTGCTTTGCCGACCTTGGCAATCGTGTGATTGCCTTAGATATTGATGAAAAGCGCGTAGAAAATCTTAATAAGGGCATTATGCCTATCTACGAGCCAGGACTTGAAGAGTTGGTGGAGCGCAATGTCAAATCAGGGCGTTTGTCTTTTACCACTTCTTATGAAGAAGCATTAGATGGTGCCGAGTTTGCCTTTATCGCGGTCGGGACACCTTCTGGCGTAGACGGTGATGCCGATTTGCAGTATGTCGCTTCGGCGGCACGCTCTATTGCCGAAAACATGAGTGAGGAGCTAATCCTCATTAATAAATCTACAGTTCCTGTAGGCACAGGTGATTGGGTTGCTAATATCGTGAAAGAGACACAGCCCGAAGAAGTCGATTTTTCTGTTGTCTCCTGCCCTGAATTTTTGCGTGAAGGCTCAGCAATTACCGATTTCATGAATCCGCATCGCACCGTTTTAGGGTCGGAAGACGTAGAAGCCGCTGAGAAAGTTGCGCATTTGCATTTGCCCTTGCGCGCCCCAATTGTAATAACTAATCTCCGCACAGCGGAAATGATTAAGTATGCATCCAACGCATTTTTGGCAACTAAAATCTCCTTCATCAATGAAGTTGCCGATATTTGTGAAAAACTTGGCGCAGATGTGAAAGAAGTTGCTATAGGTATGGGATACGATAAACGCATTGGTCCCATGTTCCTAGATGCTGGTCTTGGTTGGGGTGGTTCCTGTTTTCCTAAAGATGTTAAAGCCCTTGCCTATATGGCAGAAGAAAGTGGTATTGATCCGCTTATTCTCAATAAAACACTAGATGTAAATTATAAACGCCGTGATGATGTAGTAAAACACGTTACCGAAATGCTTGGTGGGGATGTAAAAGGCAAAACTATTGGATTGCTTGGTCTCGCCTTCAAACCAAATACGGATGATATGCGGGATGCCCCATCTATAGACATCGCGAACGCCCTTAACGCCGCGGGAGCGACCGTGCGTGGATTTGATCCTGTTTCTATGGACGTGGCGCGCGATCTTTTGCCGGCCCTTCAAATGTGCGAAAATTCCTATACAATGGCAGAGAATTGTGATGCCCTAATCGTTGTAACCGAATGGAATGAATTTAAACAGCTAGATTTGAAGAAAATAAAAGCGGCAATGAACGAAAGTGCAGTTGTCTTTGACGGGCGCAACATCTACGACCCTACCTACATGCGTGAACTTGACTTCAATTATCGCGCTATGGGGCGTGGTTATGATGGCAATGGTGTATAGACAAAACGAGTAAATTAGTAGACCAGTAAACTGGTAAATCAGTACATCAGGAATCAGGGTAAAGTACTTGCCTTGATTCCTGATTTCTTTTACCATCGTCTTAATCCTTAATCCCTAATCCCTAAAAATATGACACAAAATTCTCCCCCTGTATGTGACTACGAAGGCTCTGACTATCAAAAATCCTTTTGGGATGAAGGTGGTCGCGCCTATGAAGACAAAGCCGAAGAAATTGCCCTCAAGCGATTGCTTCCCGAAAACGGTAAACTGCTCCTGGAAATTGGCGCAGGCGCAGGGCGTAATACGCCGCGCTATAAGGGCTACGACCGCATTGTATTGCTCGATTATTCTCGCACTCAGCTTCAACAGGCGCAAGAGCGATTAGGCAAAAGCGACCGCTATATCTATATTGCCGCCGATGCCTACAAATTGCCTTTTGTAGACGGACTTTTCGATGGTGCAACCATGATTCGCACCTTGCATCACATGAAAGATGCACCATTGGCAATTCGTCAGGTACGGCGTATTTTGCAACCTTCGGCAAAATTCATCCTTGAGTACGCCAACAAACTTAATCTCAAAGCCATTTTGCGTTATGTGCTCGGCAAACAAGAGTGGAGTCCCTTTACGCCTGAACAAGTTGAGTTTGTAGATTTGAATTTCGATTTTCATCCTAAAACAATCCGCAAATGGCTCAAAGAAAATAACCTTAAGTTGGCGCGCCAGCTAACTGTCTCTCATTTTCGCATAGCCATCATAAAGCGAGTTTTTCCTGCATCTTTCCTTGCCAAAATGGATGGTCTTGCGCAACTTACTGGTGATTGGTGGCAACTGACCCCCTCTGTTTTTACTCTCAGCGAAGCTGTAGGGGAGACCCCAATTGCCGCAGATGGTGCCTTTTTTCAGTGCCCGCAATGCAACCATGCGCCACTTATAGAAGAGCCAGAAATGTTAATATGTGCCAATTGCAATGCGAAATATACAATCCGAAACGGGATTTACGATTTCCGTGAGCCTATCGCTTAATGCGCAAAATTTATCTCTCTCCGCACCTAGACGATGCCATTCTCTCCTGTGGCGGTATCATTTTTGAAGATAGAAAAGCGGGGATTTCTGTAGAAATCTGGACTTTTATGTGCGGGATTCCGCCGTCTGACGCGCCCCTCTCTGATTTAGCCCGCTCGGTACACGCGGGGTGGAATCTGGATACCGCTAAAGAAGCAGTAGAGTTACGTTTGGCAGAAGACCGCCTGTCAGCCTCCCGCGTGGACGCATTACCGCGTTATTTTGGCTTTCTTGATAGCATTTATCGCCGCGATGAAAATGCTAAAGCACTTTATAACGAAGACATTTTTGTCCCCCCGCACCCTGCCGATGCGCATCTTGTGGATGAAATAGTGGTTGTGCTTGAAGAGAATCTCCAAGCTGATGATATGTTGATTTGCCCCCTAAGTATCGGCAACCATCCAGACCACGTTCTTGTACGTCAAGCCGCTGAAAGGCTAGGGAAAGCCTTATTTTATTATGCCGATATTCCCTATGCAATATGGTATCCAGATAAATTGACCGAGATGACAGAAGAATTACGTAGGGACGCGTATCACGTTTCAGAAGTGGGATTGCGTGCATGGCAAGAAGCTGTATCCGCTTATGCGTCACAGATGGAAAGCCTGTTTGAGGGAGAAGAGACGATGAGGGCGGCACTTAAGTTGAGGTGGCGTACGTCCCCGTCTATTGAACTTTTTTCTAAACCTTAAAAAATCCCAACTAAAAACTTAAATCACCTATAATGCGTTCGATATTTAAATCAGTTCTTTCAAAGGAGAGAGAAATGTCTAAAGTTCGTGTTTTTGTTGTTTTATTGCTTGTTGCCACTTTTTTGGTTGCATGCCAATCACCTGAACCAGCAATTGTTGAGGTTGAAGTGATTCGCGAGGTTGAGGTCGAGGTTCCTGTTGAGATTGAAGTAACCCGTGTAGTAGAGGTAGAGGTGGAAGTAGCCCCACCCCTAGCCGATGCTCCAGTGTACTTTGAAGAAACCGCTGTTCAAAATATCGCCTTAGCTGGTGAATTGGCTGACCGAAATGCTGAAATTTCAGGCATGGCTTGGTATGGCGATTATCTAATTTTGATGCCTCAATACCCTAATTTTTATCTTGAAGAAGGTACTGAAGAGCATGGTTCTGTTTTCGCAGTTGCAAAAGCGGATATTGATGCTTATTTGAATGGTGAGAGTTTTGCCCCACTAGAATCTGTAAAAATTCCTTTTGCCGCGGGCGATGCCTATGCTATTGAAGGTTTTGAAGGCTTCGAATCTATCGTTTTTGATGGCGATAATGTTTATATGACCATTGAAGTTGAAGGCGCAGATGGTATGTATGCACTTCTTGTTGCTGGCACTATTGCGCCAGATTTGAGTGCACTAACGATTGACACAGCTACCATGCCTGAAATTACAACTCAATCAGGTGTTGAAAATATGTCTGATGAGACTATGGTCTTGGTAGATGGTAGTTTGGTGACGATTCATGAGGCAAATGGTGTTGCGGTTAACGCTGACCCGGTTGCCCATCTTTTCGGCACTGACTTAAGCGATGCTGGAACTGTGCCAATGACAAATGTTGAGTATCGCATCACCGATGCTACCGCATTAGACGAAAACGGCAATTTTTGGGCAGTGAACTATTTTTATCCTGGTGAAGAAATTTTGATGCCCGAAGTTGACCCTGTAGCAGAGACCTTTGGCAGAGGGCCCACCCACACCGCCAGTGCTGGTGTTGAACGCTTACTTGAGTTTAATTATAGCGCAGATGGTGTTGTGCTAACCGAAACTGCGCCCATTATGATTCAATTAATGGCAGATGGCAACCTTCGTAACTTAGAAGGTATTGCCCGCTACGAAGCAGGATTTTTAGTTGCTACCGATAAATATCCATCTACTATCTTTGGGTTTGTTCCACTTCCCGAAGTTGAAGAAGAGTAGAACGCAAAAACTATATAATGCGTAAAAGCAAAGCGCCGTATTCTCGTTGGAATGCGGCGTTTTTATGTTCCTATTTTACTCTTTTTATAGCGAGCGGAGCTTTCTGTTATGTGCTTCGCTTTGAGATAGCCATTAATTTTCTGTACTAAAAGGAATGAAGATGTTTAAAGTTCGGTTTGTTTTATTATTGATTGTGCTTGTTTTGCTTACTTCTTGTCAAACAACCAAGCCAGAGACTGACGAAATTGAGTATTTCCAAGAAACTGCTGTGCAAAATATCGCCTTAGCAGGAGAGTTAACGAATCGCTATGCTGAGATTTCTAGCTTAGCATGGTATGGAGATTATTTGATTTTATTGCCCCAATTCCCCAATTTTTATCTCGAAGATGGTGAGGAGGGATATGGCTTTATTTTTGCAATTGCAAAAGGGGATATTGATGCTTATTTGAGTGGGGAACGGTACACTCCCTTAGAAGCTATAAAAGTTCCGCTTAGTTCAGGGGATATTTATACTATTTCTGGTACTCAGGGATTTGAAGCTATTGTTTTTGATGGCGATACAGCTTACTTGACAATTGAGATGGGGGATGCAGATGGGATGTTTGCTTATCTCCTTACAGGCACGATTGCACCTGATTTGAGCGTTTTTACGGTTGATATAGCCAATATGACTAGAATTGAAGCTCAAACTGATATTGACAATATGTCTGAAGAAACAATTTTCTTGGTTAATGATGGGGTAGTTACTATTCACGAAGCGAATGGCGTGGCGGTTAGTGCCGACCCTGTAGCGCATCTTTTTAATACAGATTTAAGTGAATCTGGCACGATAAATATAGAAAGCATTATTGAATATCGCGTAACCGATGCGACCGCGTTAGACGAGAACTATAATTTTTGGATAATGAATTATTTTTGGTCTGGTGAGGAAGTGTTAAAACCCAAAGTTGACCCCGTAGTAGAAAAATTTGGTGAAGGACCTACACACAGAGCAACAGCAGATGTTGAGCGGTTACTTGAGTTTAATTATAGTAAAGATGGCATTACGAGAACAAAAACGCCACCAATTATGATGCAGTTGCAAGCCAATGGCGATTTGCGCAATTATGAAGGCATTGTTCGGTATGAAAATGGCTTTTTGCTCGCAACAGATGTGTATCCAACCACATTATTAAGTTTTGTCCCACTACCAGAAAACAAGAAAAACTAAGTGTTCTGCGCATAGTATTGTGTGCATAAAAAAACCCCTGTTCCTAATCTATGAGGAACAGGGGTTTTTTGTTTAACCTTTTCGCATTTTTTGTTTTTATCTGAGGGAATACTGCAACTTTAGAGTTGATGTTCCACTAGAAATGCCTTTACTTATGCGCACTTGCCTTTACTTATGCGCACTTGCTTTTACTTATGCGCCCCCGCCTTTACTTATGCGCACTCGCCTTTACTTATGGGCATCTGCCGCAATAAAAGCCAGCCCGCGCTCAGTGAGTTGCCAAGCCGTTTTATTAAGGGCTTCAAATTTATCCATAAAGTTGATTTCTAAGAAATCCATATCACCAGCTTCGATAATCTCATCTTTATCACGGAAGTACTCAAGGATATTGGAGGGGTGCTCGCGTGCGCCATCAATTTCGGGGTCGCCACCTTCGTGTTTTGCAGAGATATTGGCAACATGGTTGGCGATTTCGAGCAATTCATCACGGCGCTGATAAGGTTGAATAACTATACTTTTGAAAGTCTCGGTGATGTGGTGTTCGAAGCGAACAATATCTTCAAATCCAAACTCCTTGCGGAACTGGGCGGTGATCTCCATCGTTTCGTTATTGGTTGAGTTGCTCCAATTGAAGCCAATCAAGGGGGTTGTACCATCTTCTCGGGCGAAAAGCTTTGCGCCGAGCAGAGTCCAGAGTGCGCCGTAGGGATTATCGTTGCCCATGAAAACCGAGATTTTGAATTCGTTATCTACACCAATTTTGTGGAGCATATACGCCAACAAAATGGTGCCTGGGTTGATATTAAGTACTTGTTTTACGCCGTAGCGGGTGTAATAATACAAAAACTCGTCAACCCATTTAAGTGCGTGACTATTGGGCTGACCGATGCCGCCAAAATAGCCCGTGATTGTTTCTGGACCGCCGAGATGGATATTTGAGCCGTCTGTGCCTTTAGTATCGAGGGTTTCTACATAAGATGCGCCCACAATTTGCATTCCTGCGGCAAAGGCGACCAAATCCCCGTCATCTTCTTGCTCTTTCATCTTGCGAACGCGGATGAAACGACCGGGCATCAACTTGCCCTCGTTGATTGCGCGTTTTGCGGCAGTAATCAGCCACGGGAAATACTGGCAAGCCGAAATCTCGAGTGTTATAGCGAAACTATCAGCAAATTCTGTGGATGCAGATTTTGCACCCAATACTTTTTCTTTATACGCATCTACGGTGATGAATGCGCCCGCATCACGTTGTTCTTGAAGCCATTTTAAATCTTCAAGATATTCAGGTTTAACTTCTTTCACTTTAGCGAGTAAATTTTCGAGCTTGCGTGCTTCATTGGCTTTGGCGTTGATTTCTGCTGGTGTGCCATATTTTTCAACAACGGCGAGAAAATCGTTAATCACTTGCTCATCAGGGTTGAGCAAGACGGCGTTAATTTCATCAAGACGTGCGGCGGGAATTTTGAGTAACTCTCGTAAGTCTTGGGTCATTTTTATCTCCGATTAGGTGGCGCAACATTTAAGTTGCTCTTTGAGTGCAATGCGACATAAATATCGCACTACGAATATCAGTTTGTATTATTTACAGTATAGAATATGAAGGAATGTTTCGCAAGCAAATGTATCACAGATTAGAGTAACCAAAAAGCAAGACCCCGTTCCCTTCAAGGGAACGGGGTCTTGCTTTTTGAGCGGGTGAACGGATTCGAACCGTCGAATGCTAGCCTAGGAAGCTAAGACACTCTTTCCCTTGCTATAGGCAGCTAACCCCTTGATTTGGGTAGGCTATTGGTTTTCGGCTAGGTTGACTGTGCAGAAATATATGCGCCTGTGGGTCTTATGGAAGTGAGCTTATGACTTCGGCGAACTTGGATGCTGTATCTGGGGTCAGACCGCTATTCATTTGTGCGACCACAAGACCACTTGGGGATTGATAATAATAGGGACCGCCAATTGCTTTGAGCATATCAAAATAGAGATACAGTGCATCGCAATTTTCTTTTGTGTCACAAACGAATATCTGACCGCCGCGTGGGGCTACTTCTGGGACAGAGAACGACCAACGCTCTTGAAAGCTGTTAGGAAGTGGACTTTCAGAATCGCGTTCTTCGATTTTGACATCACGCACGTCAAGGCCAGCAGCGTTGAATTCATCTATCACGGCCTGGGCATTCAGTGGCTCTGATGAGCAAGATGACAGGGCTATAGCTAATAGGATCGTGATTATAAAGAGAGTGGTTTTTGTTTTCATTTCTTTTCCTTTTTCGGTTTTATACAGGGATATATGCGTCTATGGGGGTTGGCTAATCTCCAATTCTGACCAGATCGCAAGCCGTTGAAAATGCGAAATCGCTTGGTAGCACTTGGGCATAATACTGCCCATTCGCATTATCATTTGCAATGATGGAATCAAAACCGCCTGCGACGTTGCTCAGACGTGCCCAGTAGCATGATTCGAGAATATCGGTGCCAGCTTGACCTTGGTATGTGCCTGGTTGAATGTCTATACCAACAAGATAAGTTCCAGCGTTTATGTCTGTTGGGAATTCGCTCACCGCTGGCGGGAGAGTTGGAAGGTAGGATAACTCGCAATCTGTCTTTAGAGCAAAGTCGTCATTTTTCACTTCTATATAGTATTTACCAACACTATTTTCATTGGCTATTATTGCATCAAATGTGCCAGATAAATCTTTAAGCCTTTCCCAATAGCAAGAGCCAAACAAGCCTTCCCCAGCTTGTCCGATGTAAAGACCGGGCTGGATATTTGGCCCAACAAGGTGAGTTCCCTGTTTGATTAAATTGGCATTTTCCGTTGGCGATGGCACAGGGGTTTTGACTGGCTCTGGTGTATTCGTTGCTACTGGTTCAGCTGTTGGAGGGGCAGTTGTTGCCTCTTCTTTCTGAAATTCCGCAAGAAGAGTTTTAGCTGCTTCTGTGTAGATGGCTTCTGCATCCAGAACAGGAGAGCTGCTTTTGCTCCCAGGGAGAATTGTTGCAAAAATCGAACAAGCACAGCAAAATAAGATTAAAGCAGTAATGATGATGATGACTTTGCTGGTTCCGTTTTTATTCCAGGAATCTTTGATTTGTTGCATGGGGCTTCCTCTCTTTTTGTTGATCTCTACTGCTGTGTCGCAGGTACACTTTTTAATGGATACCCCCAAAACAAAAAGCAGAGTTGAAAAAACTAGAGCGGGTGAACGGATTCGAACCGTCGAATGCTAGCTTGGGAAGCTAGTGCCTTACCACTTGGCGACACCCGCGTATTTTTAGACCTGAAACTTTTATCCCTCCTCTTGTAACCCCCGAATTATAGCACTTGCAAAATTAGTGTCAAGCGTATTTTTCAAATATGTGTTTCAAAGCACGTCACACCCTGCGAGCCAACTACTGCACTATGAACGGTATTGGCAGGCAGTTCTAATCTGTCACCTGCGTAGAGGGTGATGGTTTTGCCTTCATCGGGCAAAATGAAAGTGATTGATCCACGCACCGCGTAAAGAATTTTGTCGTAAGTGTGTAAGTGGGGCGCGTAGAGGTCGTGGGGAGAGTTGGACCAAGGATAATAGCTCAGATTTTCGGTGTGTAAAATTTGCGCTAACGCCTCTTCTGTGGGGGCTTTGGAATTTTCCCAACGAATAATATTAAGTTTAAGATTTTCTTTGAACATTGAGTACCATCCTATAGCCTGAGATTTTATAGGGGCTTGTTATGACGAAGTTTCATCATAACAAGCCTTTCTTTGCGGCACAAGCAATTGCGGCCGCGCGTGAAAATACGCCAAACTTATTATAGATATTGGTAAGGTGTGCCTTAACGGTACGATCGCTGATGCCCAGTTTATGGGCTATTTGCTTATTTGTAGCCCCAGATGCGACCTGTTGTAAAATCTCAAGCTCGCGTTCACTTAATATGTTCTGTTCTAAGGTAAATGTTTTTTTCTGTTGTTGAAGTTGCAGTAACTTCGTCATTATCTCAGGTTTTAGCAGGGTCTCTCCCCTTGCTGCTGCTTGGATGGCGTGCATCAGATCTGCACGATTTGTATCTTTGAGCAAGAAGCCTTTTGCCCCAGCTTGCAACCCCTGTACCATAATCTCGTCTTCGTTGTAGGTTGTTAAAATCAAAATAGCAATATCGGGCTGTGAGATGCGGATTTCCTGAATAGCGGTTAGCCCATCTTTGTTTGGCATTTGTAAATCCATAAGGATGACATCTGGCTTTAGTTTTGAAGCCAGTTGCACTGCTATTTCTCCATCTTCTGCTTCTCCAATGACCTCGATGCTATCTTCTGTTTCAAAGACTAAACGCAAGCCCTGACGTACAATCATATGATCGTCAACAATCAAAATACGAATATTTTTCTTATTCATATTGCCCTGCCATGGGAATAGATATTAGAAGTTTAGTTCCTGATTTTGGTTGGCTGTTGATGCTTAGAGTTCCCTTAAGTAAATCTACCCTTTCTTGAATACCCAATAACCCATAACAGCCTTCTTTTTTTTGGACACTCTCTGGGATAAAGCCTTGCCCATCATCAATAACTTCTAAACGATAATCATCGTGGATTGTAGAAAAAGTGATTTTTACTTTTTCTGCGTTGGCATGTTTGGTTATATTGCTCAAAGCTTCATTCACAATACGCATAATTTGCTTTTGAAGAGATGGGGAGAGTGCTAAACCTGGTGAAACAAGAACTTGACAAGGGATACGAGCAGTGGCTTCAAAGTGGGCGGTCGCAACTTTAAGTTGTGTTTCAAAATTCACATTACCCTGTTCTATGGAGCGTAGATTGTCAATCACCTGCCGTGCTTCTGACAATGTGCCGCGTGCATTTGTCATCGTTTGTTGCAAAATTTCTTGAGCGCGGAGGTTGTTCTCGCGCTCAAGCTGTGATGATATCGCTTCCATGTTGAGGATCAGCCCAGCAAGTCCTTGTGCGAGCGTGTCGTGCAATTCGCGGGCAATACGTTGACGTTCGTTATCCAGTGTAAGTGTTTCTATCTGCTTGGCATATTCCGCTAATTCACTATGAGCTTCTCCTAGTTCGTGCAGTAGTTTATCGCTACGTTCCTGTGCTTGAATTTGCATGTGAAAGGCAATTGAGAAAATGAAGATAATAAAGGTAGTTGAAAGAATTGCCGCCCACCACAGGGAAAGAAAACCTTCTTCTGAAAAAAAATATGCAGAAAAAGTTAATAGACCTGCATACCAAAGAATAGATAAAGACTTGGTTCGTAGCCTAAGAGAGGTACCAGAAATAGAGCCAATCATGGCTGCGAATATGGCAAAAATAATTTCAAAGCGACCAGAAATACTGGCAATAATCAAGCCCAGGATGCTTTGTGCGATTAATAAAATCAAACTCCCCTTAGATGTTTTGAAAAATAGTGAGCTAAACCAGTGTAGGCTTATGTGTATGATGCTGACTGTGATAAAAAGAAGGGTTTGGAAAAATGTGAAATGTGCGATATTCTGCACAAGGGTGTATCCCAGAATACCGCCAATAACTAACACCAAAAAAATGAAGAAGCCATAGCCATCTCCGAGGAGTTTCCAATTGCGTTGCCAAAGGTCTTTCACTTTAATGAACATAGATAGATTGTACATTGAAAAGGTCGCTTTGTGCATTGTCTAAAGGGGCATTGCCCTTAAGGGCAGAAAACTGAACTTGATTGCCGATGGCAAAAAAGTGCAAAGCATCTAAGATAGTGTCAGGAATAAGAAATAAGAAAGGAGCATCCATGAACAACTCAATAATAGAAGTGCAAAATTTCAGAAAAGAATACGGCGATTTTGTTGCAGTAAACAACATCAGCTTCGATGTGGAACCCGGCGAGATTTTTGGCTTGCTAGGACCAAACGGAGCAGGAAAAACATCTACACTGGAAAGCCTGGAAGGGTTGCGTACGCCAGATGGGGGAAAGCTAAAAGTAGTAGGTGTAGACCCGACGCGTGAGCCACGTAAATTACGTAATCTGATTGGCGTGCAATTACAGTCTGCGAGCCTGCCTGAGAGCATTACCCCTGATGAAGCCATACGCTTTTTTTGCGGCTACCATCATGTAGCGCCGCGCTATGATTTGTTAGAGCGTTTGGGTTTGGGGCAGAAACGTAAAACACAATTCCACGAACTTTCTACCGGTCAGCAACGTCGTTTGGGGTTGGCGCTGGCTATGGGGCACGATCCACAGGTTCTTTTTCTCGATGAGCCAACCGCGGGACTGGATGTGGCGTCTCGAGTGGAACTGCATAACCTAATGCGCGAACTGCAAGAGCAAGGTACGACAATTATCCTGGCAACGCACGATATGGCAGAAGCAGAAGGTATGACAGATCGAGTAGCCATTTTGCTAAATGGCAAGCTGGCAACTATTGGTACGCCAACTGAAATCACTGCCACTGGTGCTGAGTTGACCAAAGTTTCAGTCTTTTCGTCAACAGGCTCTTTAGCAAACCGTGATTCGGCATTTACATCTGTTGAGCGCACATTCATTAAAGATGATTATCATATTTTCTTTAGCAATGATATTGGCGTGACAGTTGGAGAAATTATCAAATATTTGGAAGTAAATAGCGACCCTTTGATTGATTTGCGTGTTGAACGCCCGTCTCTAGAAGACCGCTTTCTTGAAATCACAAACGGAGGTCTATTATGACAGCTTTTATTAATCACTTTCTATTTGAATTCCGTGCAGGGGTACGCAATAAAACACAATTACTAATGAACTATCTTTTGCCGCTCGGCTTTTATGCCATGATGGGATTTGTCATGGTAGAAATCAACCCGGGTTTTTTAGATGTATTATTGCCAGCCATGATTATCTTTGCGGTGCTGGCTTCAACCTTGTTGGGCATTCCCGATCCACTCGTAAATGCACGTGAGAACGGTGTATTTCGCAGTTACAAAATCAACGGTATCCCAGCCTTTAACATTTTGGCGATCCCCATACTAACGACCATGCTACATTTAGTGATTATTGCACTCATCATAAGTGCAATGGCTGGCTCTGTTTTTAGTGCTCCCTTACCAACAAATTGGTTAAATTTTGTGTTGGTATTTTTAGTCACAGCCTTTGCTAGCGCGGGGCTAAGTGTCCTTATTGGTGTGGCATCACGCAGTTCTCGGATAACGGTGTTATGGTCTCAGGCAATCTTTTTACCCTCGATGTTAATCGGTGGCTTGATGATGCCATACAGCGCACTCCCCGAAGGAACCCAGTTGATTTCACGAATCTTTCCCTCTACTCACATGATGAATGCTTTTGGCTCATTGGCAATGGGAACCTCTGCCGAATTTGACGCGTGGGCTTCGCTTGGAATTCTTTTCATTGGCGGCGTACTTGCAATTGGGCTTGCGTGGTATCTCTTCAGCTGGGATTCGGCGAGTGGCTCTCGACGTGGGCACCCGCTGATGGGATTTCTGGCACTGCTTCCCTATATAATAGGTGCGTTTCTTTTATAGGCAGTTACTCAAAAGGCTAATAGGGTATTGTCTGATTAGGTCTTTTGCATAAGTGCTCTAACCGCCGTCCTTGGCGGCGTTTTTCAGGTGATGCTGTGCTGAGGAGGGCGCAGGGAGCATGGGGAAAACAGATTTTGCAAGAAGTCTATTCGTTTTTATCTGTTTTGGGGCTTAAGCGTGAAAGTGGTAATAAGAGCAAAAACGCACCGATTAGCGCAATCAGCCCCCAGCCAATAATCCAGCCGAGAATGAAGCCGAAGGCGTTACCAAGCGGTTCTACAAGTACCGGCAAAAGAAGGGCAACCAAGCCCCACGCAAGAGCATTTCCGCCAATCCACCAAGATTTCCCTTCTATTTTTAATCCTATTGTCTGGAGCAATCCAATCGTTAATCCTACAATAAATCCACCCAGAGGGTTGCCGCCCCAAAAGGGGGCAACTACCCATCCAACTGCGCTAGCGACTGCCCACCATCCGCCAATGGGGAGATAGCCGCGCAAGGCAAACCATTGCATAATGCCGAGTGCCGCGCCATAAACCGCCCAATTACCGAAGCCCTGATTGCCCATTGCACCGCTAAATGCGCCCCCTAGCGCGCCGCCAATGAAGCTGGCGATTAGCCATTGCACCCACGGGAGCGTTCTTTCGCTACTGCCTGCGGGGGTGAAGGTTTTACCGATATTGCCAAGTGCGCGGGGAAGGGTGTAGGCAATAATTGCACTGACCACGGCTTTGAGAATATCGTCCATTTTAGCCTCCTATTTTGCAAATTTTCCGATTTCAACCTCACTTAAAGCTTTTTTGAATTCTTTCATTTTCATTATAATTGCTGTGCCGTGCTCTCCAGAGCCAAAGGAAACTTCGCTGGGTAGAAAGACGTTCTCGTCTGCTAAAATGCGCAGGGGACGCGCCAAACCAAAAGGGGCGACTGTGCCAATGGGATAGCCCGTAACGCTCTTGACCTCTTCTTTGGTTGCCATGGTCATGCGGGATTGCCCAAGATGGATACGAAGTGCTTTCCATGAGAGTTGGGCGGGTCCTGCAATAAGAGCAAGCATAAACTCATCCTTGCCAACTCGAAAAAGGATGCTACGAATAAGTTGCGATACATCTTGGTTGCGTGCTTCGGCGGCTTCAGCCATTCCCTTAAATGGTTTTTCGTGAATAAAAACTTGATGCGGGGCATTTTGCGCGCTTAGCGCGCTAGAGACAGGGGGAGTGTTTTTCATACATCCATTATAAGCGAAAAATCATTGACATTGGTGCGAGTAGGCTTTATATTTACAGAGATATTTTACTCAACCCCTTACTTATGGAGGCACTATGTTTTCACTTTTATTATCCGAATCTGCTGGACCTAATCTAACGTGGATTTTGTGGCTTGTTTTGGCACTTTTTGTTGTTATTGTTATTGTTGGCTGGATGGTGAGCAACAAAGAAGGTGATGGTGCAGTTGCTGCACCACCTCATGTAGAAGAGAAGGAAGAAGAAGTTCTTCCCACAACCCCAGATGTTCTGAAGAAGCTCGAGGGGATTGGTCCTAAAGTGGAGAGTGTGTTGAACGATGCTGGCATTAGTACCTATGCTGAACTAGCGAAAACTGAAGAAGCCAAACTACGTGAAATTCTTGCTGATGCTAAACTTCAGATGATGAATCCATCTAGCTGGGCTGAACAAGCTGAAATTGCTGATAAAGGCGACTGGGACGCACTTGAAAAATTGCAAGATGAGTTACAAGGCGGGCGTCGCGTTTAGATAGGATTAGGTTATTTTTTAACCCCGATGAATTTTATATTTATCGGGGTTTTTTCTTTTAATAGACTTTTTGCAAGAAGTCCAATATTTAGGATGAGACGCTTCGCGCATGGCAGATGTTTACTCCAGAAAATTCTTTGTTTTGGACACTTAACTTTAAATTTGCGCGCGTTTCTTCTTCGTTTTTTTTCTAAAAAGTCGATATAGTCTAATTATTGTGATTAATAACAATATGCTTGACACATCCGCACCCCACCTGTAAAATCGTTCTGTTCAGACAACGGGCGTGAAGCGCCTGATTTTATTCAATCCACTTTCCTCAGGAGGAAGAAAAACTATGAGTTATATGGGACTTTCCGCTTTTGAAACTGCCGCAATATGGGCTGTTTTTGGTATTGCATTAGTTGGGCTGGCTTATGCCCTTTTCTTGCGTAGCCAAATCATGCGTGAAGATAAAGGCACCGAACGTATGCAAGAAGTTTGGGGTTGGATTCGGGATGGCGCAGATGCGTATCTGCAAGAACAATTAAAGGCTATTTGGCCCTTTGTTTTGGTCCTGACCGTTGCGCTATTTTTCTCTGTCTATATTGTGCCGCCCACTGAAGAAGCTCTTATGCGCTTTGAAGGGATGGAAGAATCTCAAATTTCTTTGATTTTGGGATTTGCGCGTGCTTTTGCTTTTGTAATGGGAGCAGGTTTCTCCCTCACTGTTGGGCAAATTGGTATGCGCATGGCTGTACAAGCAAATGTTAGGGTTGCTGCTGCCGCCCGCACATCTTTTAGTGATGCACTTCGTATCGCTTACCGTGCCGGAACAATTACAGGTATGCTCACCGATGGTCTTGGTTTGCTTGGTGGAACCGTGATTTTTATGATTCTCGGCATTGCCGCTCCTGATGCTCTTCTCGGATTTGGCTTTGGTGGTACGCTTCTTGCTCTTTTCATGCGCGTTGGTGGCGGTATCTTTACCAAAGCGGCAGACGTTGGTGCCGATTTGGTTGGTAAAGTGGAAGCAGGTCTTCCTGAAGATGATCCTCGCAACCCCGCTGTTATCGCCGATCTTGTTGGCGATAATGTAGGTGACTGCGCTGGTATGGCGGCAGACATTTTCGAATCTTACGAAGTAACCATTGTCTCTGGCTTGATTCTTGCTTTAGCTCTCTGGCATCACACCGGTCGTCTTGAGTGGATTATCTTCCCGCTCATGGTGCGTGGTATTGGCGTTTTAGCTTCCATCATTGGTACTTATGCTGTAAAAAGCGATGCCAAAGAAGGCGGCGATGCAATGGCCGCAATCTTTAAGGGTTTCTTCACCTCCGCAATCATTTCATCCGTCCTCTTCTTCGCTGCGGGCTTCTTTTATATGAATAAGCCTGAAATGGCAGAGTGGGGAGGGTGGTGGCGTACGCCAATGGCAGTATTTGTTGGTGTTGTGCTGGCAATTTCCATTGACCGTTTAACAGAATACTTCACAGGCACACACGCGGCTCCCGTGAATGACATCAAAAAGAGTGCAGATACAGGTTCCGCAACCTTGATTTTACAAGGCGTAGCGGTTGGTTATGAATCATCCGTTTGGTCAGTTTTAGTGATTGCGCTTACCATTATGGCATCTGTTGTCATTTTTGGAACAATTCCTGGGATTGAAGGTACTGAAGAAATTAACTTCATTCTTTACGGTGTTGCTATGGCGGGTATTGGTATGCTCACCCTCACTGGCAATAACGTGGCAATGGATTCTTTTGGTCCTATTGCAGATAATGCCAACGGGATTGGCGAAATGTCTTGGACAGGTAAAGAAAAAGAAGAAAACGCTGGTGCACAACGCATCATGGCTGACCTTGACGCAGTGGGTAACACGACCAAAGCCATCACAAAAGGTGTTGCAATTGGCTCCGCTGTTATCGCGGCAGTTTCTCTCTTTGGTTCTTTCCTTGTAGATGTAAGCCGTACACAAGCGGCTCTTGGTGTTCCTCTTGCTGAGCAAATCCAGAGCGTTGGTATCCGTGTTGACATCCCACAAGTTTTCGTGGGTATGCTTATTGGTGGTGCAATTCCGTGGTTGTTCTCTTCCTTTGCAATTCAGGCAGTTAGCCGTGCCGCGGCGTTGATTGTGCTTGAAGCCCGCCGCCAATTTGGCTTGGGTGTACTTGAAGGCACAGTTGAACCAGATTATCGTCAGGCGGTTTCTATTTCTACAACTGCCGCACAGAAAGAGTTAGTCTCTTTGGCAATTATCGGTGTAGTTTCACCGATTGTTGTTGGCTTGACACTTCAAGTTGAAGCCCTTGGTGGTTTCCTTGCTGGATTAATCCTTTCTGGTCAACTTTTGGCAGTCTTCATGAATAACGCTGGTGGTGCATGGGATAACGCGAAAAAATTGGTCGAAGATGAGCCCATTGACCCCGCAAATAACACAGGCAAAGGCTCAGAGCGTCATAAAGCCTCTATTGTTGGTGACACCGTTGGTGACCCCATGAAAGACACCGCGGGTCCCGCCCTTAACCCGATGATCAAGGTCGCTAACCTTGTTGCTCTCATTGTTGCCCCTGTTGTTGTTCAGTATAAAGGTGCAGAAGGAATTACTTTGGTCATTGTTTGGGTGGTTGCCATTGCCTTGATTGGTTTACTTGTTTGGGCAATCAAACGCTCGAAAGCCCCCGCAGATGCGATTGATATAGCATAATTATAATGAAGATTTATCTTGTATAGAAAAAAGCCCCGCTCAACTGAGCGGGGCTTTTTTGTTTAAGCCACGGCTTTCTTTCTCGAACGAAAGCTATCCTTTGTTGTCGTTGTGCGCCATCATGTCTAGCACAACCGTTATAGCAAGTATCAGCGCATCATTTTGATTTGGCGCAATATCTACGCCATAGGAATCTCGCAAGCGGAACCATTTTTTAGAAACTTCTACGATTTTTTTCTTCCCTTCATGGATTTCATAAGAGTGGTCAAGGATATTTCCTTGCACCTTAAGGTTTTTACCGTTACTTATGGTGACGTCCCAGCGATCGCGCAGGGGGGAAATAATAGCTTTTTTTACTTTGGCTATGGTCTTGCCTTTTGCATCTTCAATTGCCATTACATCTTTAATAGTAAGAAGTTTTTCTTGAATTTTGCAAAGCACGTTTCCATTCATATCCTTAAATAGGAGTGTTTCACGGATGCGTAAGATTTTCCCATCTACTTTAAAAACTCTTTCGCCATCTTGATTTTCGATAAAAAAATCATCCCCAAAAGAAACCAAATGTTGACGCATCATATAGCGCGTAGCAGAACCGCGTCTACCAAACGCAGCGCGTTCTTCTTTTTTCCTTTCTTTTCTTTTCGTCATTTGTGACTCCTTATTTTAAAAACTTGAGAGTTGCAATTTTTATAAAGACAGTTTAAGTAGTATGAAGGGTTATTCTTAACAACGCTTTTGCTATTTAGGGATGAGCTTTTTGTAGCTCTATGAAAAAATCACTGCCAAAGCTCTGTGTGGACGAAAGCTTTGGCTTAGGGCATTACGGCTATTATTTTGTTGAGTGCCGCAATGCCCTCTCTATATGAGCGAGTTATTCTTCTAGGGAGAATTCGTCTGGTAACTCAACGGTCTCATCTATACTGCCATCGCTGCCATAGTCGATGTCAATGAAGATGCTATTGCCGGGACCTTCCCATTCGGCATAGAGCAGATAGGCAGTGTCTCCAGGTTCTAAATAGATATCGTTGTTATTGAACCATGATTCGCCGTTTTCATCAATACGATACATGACAATTTCGTATATGCCATATTCTGTTGTATTGTCGGTGTTGATGCTTAATCTACCCTCTTTTGAGTCTAATTCTACCATAAATTCGGCACCAGCTTCAATATCTAATGCCGCTACAATAAATTCATAATCTGCTGCAGATGTCTCTACGCCAAAAATCATATCGGGGGCATCGTTATATTCGGTGCTGTATGCTAGTTTACTCCCATCGGGAGAGATGGTGATGGTATCTTCTTCGCCAGGGTCAAGATATAGGTCGGCAACGACCATATTATAGCCAGGACCGATCATCGCGACATCGCTGGTGATGCCTTCGGTAGCGCGGCTGGCATCTACTTTGATCGAAAATTCTACGCCTAGGGGAATATAGTAAACGGGTTCGTTATCCACATCCCAAATGCTTTGGCCGTATTTCATGTTTTTGCTTTGAGCGTTAGGAATTTCGTTAACAAATTCACCATCTGCAAAGCCGATGCGTTTTCCCTCGCTCGTGGTGATGAGCAGGTCAGCTGTGCCGTTGAGCCAGATTTGGTTATAGGCTTGGGCGGCGACTGCCAGACCGCGAGTGCGGTTGCTGTATTCGTCACTGTCAGCGCAGAACTCGCAGTATTGCTGTTCCAGACGGCTGGTGATGCCTACAAGCTCAAGGGTTTGGGAGTTTTTCGTACCTTCGTAGAGTGATTCGGGCTCGTTGGGATTAGTAGATGCCTGATAGGACCAGCTATTTTCATTGGTGTCAATAACCACGTTTCGTGCCATATTGGGCCAGTTGTTGTCGTAAACAAGCACATGATAAATGCCGCCACCCTGATCTTCAACGGCATAAGGCGTGATGGCATGTCCTCCACTGAAATCTTGCATGTAGATGCCCATGACCCATTTTTCAGGTGGTTTTTCGCTATTGAATGTTTCTGTGAGTACCTTTAGGATTGCATTGGGTGACTCATCCAGTTTGATGGAGGATGCGGGCAGGGTTGCTTGTGTTGTCCACCAATAGGCGATTTCTTGTTGCAAGGCTTCGTTGTTGAGGGAAAGATCATTGGCTGTGGTGGCGCCAAAGGTGTTGGGGTCTGAGTAATCATAAAACATCAGACTACTAAGAACTGCCATGCCTTCACAGTGACCGCCATCCATATAATTGTTGGTTTCAGTCATCCATTGCTTGGCGGGGGGCGTGAGTGTACATTCGTTGCCATCTATATAGGCACAGACTTGATCGCCAAACATTCGTTGCAATTCTTCGGCTGTTAGGTTATAAGCAACGGAGTCATTGCCGTAGTTTTCGAAGCTGAATCCGTCGCTTTCGGGGCGAAATCCACTATCGGCAGCACCCTCTGCGGAAGAGGCTGGAGCGGTTGGCTCGCTAGCTGATTCTTCGCTGTCGTATTCTTCCTCGGTGTATTCGGCATCATCCTCTTCATAGCCATCGTCTTCGTAGTCATCGTCTTCGTAGTCATCGTCTTCGTAGCCATCGTCTTCGTAGTCATCGTCTTCGTAGTCATCATCTTCGTACTCATCATCTGAGTACTCAGTGCTATCGTATTCGTCGTCATAATACTCGTCGCTACCACAGGCTGTGAGCACAAGACTCAGGGCTATAAATATAGCGAGGGTGCTGATGAACAGTTTACTAAGTGTATTCTTTTTTTTCATGATTTTCTCCATAATGATGAGCCTAATCGATCGTCTAAAAATAACTTTCCGAAAAGCACACCACAAAGACAGGGTACCATAAAGTTTTTCTCTGTGGGCACAAAGAACTTCCTTGTGTCCTTTGTAACTTTGTGGCGAAGCTTTAGGAATTTATATCTAGATGATTACTAAGAATCAGTAATGCTAGTTATTATATTTTTTCTTGGCAAAAAAGAGCCAACAAAACGTATTTAGTTTTGTTGGCTCTTGTGGCTTAAGGATAAACCCTTTTTATCGTTCGTGGGAAGGGTATCGTCTCGCGGATATGGTCGGTGCCGCAAATCCATGCAACGGTGCGTTCAATGCCCATTCCAAAACCAGAGTGGGGGACTGAGCCAAATTGCCGCAGTTGTAGATACCACTTGAAGGATTCTTCGGGCAGCCCATGTTCATGGATGCGTTGCAAAAGTAAATCGGGGTCAGACATACGCTCAGAGCCGCCGATGATTTCGCCGTAGCCTTCAGGGGCAAGCAAATCTACGCTTTTGCAGGCTTCCGGACGACCAGGCATGGGTTCCATATAGAAGGCTTTGACTTGGGTCGGGTAGCCATAAACAAAGACGGGCTTATCGAATTTCTGTGTGAGTACCGTTTCGTGACGTGCACCAAAATCCATGCCCCATTCGATTTCAAGGAATTCTTTTTCTTCGGGGTCTTCAGTTTCGGCTTGGATTTCTTTAATCATCTCTACGGCTTTATCGTAAGAGATGCGTGGGAAAGAGCCTTCTACTTTTTCAAGTGCAGTAATATCGCGTCCTAGTGATTCTAATTCGGGGCGATTTTCTTTAAGCACGCGCTGAACGATATAGGAAACAAATTGTTCTTCGATTTCCATCAATTCGTCTAAATCGCAAAAGGCGATTTCTGGTTCTACCATCCAAAACTCGGTTAGATGTCGGCGAGTTTTAGATTTTTCGGCTCGGAAGGTGGGACCAAAGCAATAAACTTTGCCAAAAGCAAAGATATTGGCTTCGTTATAAAGTTGTCCCGTTTGAGCAAGATAGGCTTTGCCTTCATCGAAGTATTCGGTTTCAAAAAGCGTGGTTGTGCCTTCGGCCGCGGCAGGTGTCAAAATTGGCGTGTCTAATAAGGTGAAACCATTATCGTCTAGCCATTCACGCACCGCTGAAATAATTGTTGCGCGGATGCGTAAAATTGCCCACTGGCTTTGCATTCGTATCCAGAAATGGCGGTTATCGAGAGCAAAATCTGCACCGTGTTCTTTGAGTGCCATCGGATAATCGAGCGCGGCTGATTGCACCACGTCTAACGCCGAGACTCCCAGTTCAAATCCGCCAGGCAAGCCGGGGGCACGGTCGTCTTTCCGTATCGTCCCTGTAATAATTACAGATGATTCTTGGGGGATGTGGCTAATTGTCTCGAAGGTCTCCTCATCCAAATCGCCCTTAAATGCCACGCATTGGGCAAATCCTGAACCGTCTCGGATGAGCAAAAAGGCGAGTTTTCCTTTTCCTGTGCGTTTGTGAACCCAGCCCCGTAGGGTGACTTCTTCGCCCTCGTGTTTGGCGATGTCGTGTACTCGAATGATATTCATTTTTCCTCATTTCGTCGTAGGGGTGCAGCATGCTGCACCCTACGACGGCAAAAATTATTTTAATTTAATATGCAATTCGTTCAATTGTTTTTCTTCCGCCAGCGAGGGGGCATCACCCATTACATCGCGGGCATTTTGGTTTTTTGGGAAGGCAATTACTTCACGGATATTGGGCGCATTGGCGAGGAGCATAACGAGCCGATCCATGCCAATTGCGATGCCGCCGTGTGGGGGCGCACCATAGGTGAAGGCTTCGAGCATGTGCCCAAATCGTTCTTGTGCCACTTCGGGGTCGAGACCAATTAGCTCAAAAACCTGTTCTTGCAACTCGCCGTTATGAATTCTAATCGAGCCGCCGCCAATCTCATAATTATTTAGCACAACATCATATTGTTGTCCACGCACCTTGCCCGTTTCCTTTCCGAGCATGGGAATATCTTCTGGCATGGGGGATGTGAAAAGGTGATGGCTGGGGTCCCAGCGTTTTTCGTCTTCGTTCCAAAATACAAAGGGGAAGTCGATGACCCAGCAGAATCCTAGCGTGTTGGGATCGCGGAGATTCAGCAAATCGCCGAGGTGGACGCGCAATCTGCCAAGCGATTCAAACGTGACTTCAGCTTGGTCGGCGACAAATAGCAGTAGATCGCCCTCAGACGCTTCCATCTTCGACAAAATCGCGTCTTTTGCATCTTCCGTTAAGAATTTAGCAAAGGATGAGCGCATTTGCCCATCGCTAGTTAGTGCAATATAGGCGAGACCTTTTGCTCCACCATTTTCTTTGACAAATTTGGTGAGCGCATCAATCTTTTTGCGAGAATAATCGCCTAAACCTGTTGCGTTGATGCCGCGAATTGTTCCGCCAGATTTTACTGTGCCCTCAAAAACGCCAAATCCGCACCCTTCGGATAAATCGGTGATATTCACCAACTCTAAGCCAAAACGGATGTCGGGATTATCCTTACCGAAGCGTTCCATTGCCTCATTATAAGTGATGCGGGGCCACGGCGATTGTAGCACTTTCTTTTCAGGGGTAACTTTCTCAACCAATTTCGTGAACATGCCTTCGGCGAGTGCCATGACATCATCACGCTCAACGAAAGACATTTCTATATCTAGTTGGGTAAATTCAGGCTGGCGGTCGCCACGTTGGTCTTCATCACGGAAACAACGCGCTACTTGGAAGTATTTCTCCACACCCGCCACCATGAGCATCTGCTTCAACTGCTGAGGCGATTGGGGCAAAGCGTAAAAATGCCCGGGGTGCACGCGTGAGGGCACAAGATAATCCCGTGCGCCTTCAGGCGTGGTTTTGAAGAGAATGGGGGTTTCAATATCAAGGAAACTTTGCTCATCTAAATAATTGCGAATAAATTTGACGGTATTATGGCGCAACTCTAAATTTCGGCGCATCGTGTTGCGGCGCAAATCGAGATAGCGATATTTTAACCGAAGGTGCTCATCCACTTCTTCATCTTTATTGATGAGAATAGGCAACATCTTCGATTTATTTAAAACCTTAATGCTTTCGACAGCTACTTCAATATCCCCCGTGCAAAGGTCGGGATTTTCAGCCCCCTCAATGCGTGGGCGGACTTCGCCAGTAATTTGTATAACCCATTCTGAACGCGCTTCCTTGAGCGGAGCAAGTTCTTCATTCTCTTCTGGGTTGCCAACAACCTGCACGATGCCAAACCTATCGCGTAAATCGATGAAAGTTACGCCACCGTGATTTCTAAAATTATGTACCCAGCCAGCAAGAGTAACAGTTTCCCCGACGTGGGATGCGCGCAATTCGCCGCAAGTATGTGTTTTGTACATGGGTTCCTCCGATATTTTTGAACCGCCAAGACGCCAAGTTTTTAAGTTTTTCTTGGCGATTATAAAATAATCTTGGCGTTCTCCGCGTCTTGGCGGTTTAATTTTGTCCTATAAAGCAAAATCGCCCTTAGCTTTTTCAGCTTTGGGCGAAGAGTGTTCCGAAAATGAATTCGTTACTGGGGCAAGTGTTATCGCCCGTCCCATCGCCTGATGGTCGAATTATCATTATCGTTATTATTATTGGGGGTGATTGTGTAAATCAACATGGGCGGTATTATAGCACAAGAAAAGAAGAATGGGATTGTTTTTCGCATGTTTTTTGTAAAACTCGCTTAGCTGTGTATTGCATCCGCTTTTGAATGCGTTGAACAGCGGGTTGAATATATAATCCCAGAAATGCAACGCATCTGCTGGATTCTATACAGGGCAAGCGCATAGTTTTAGGAAAATGTAATGAGTGAATAAAAAAAGGTTATAATTATTTTTAGCATTTCATCGTCAACTTTTTTACAAGGAGCAAAAATGTCTAACCCCGTTTATTTTAATTGGCAAAATGAGTATTTATGCAAGACGATTTACCCTATGCGAGAGGTAAAGCTGCGTGATTTTTTACGCTTTTTTGCCGAGATTGATATATGGGCAGAATATAAAGATAAAACCGACATAGCGGAAGAGAGCAAGGCGTATATTGCGGCGCAAGAGGCGTTGGCTGTTGCGGCTTATGATCTTTATCTTTCAAGACGCGGCTATTTTATGCAACCCGATGTGAGTGACGCTTACGCAAAATATGCCCCTATAGATGAAGAAGAAATGGTTGCGATTAACAAGTTACATGATGCTTTTATCGCTTATTGGCCTAAAGATATTCGTGGAGAGAAGAGTTTTATAGAGGGGCAGATGCGGGCGTGGAGATTGCACCGCGATGAACTTCGCAGAAAAATAAAATCACGCGTACGAAGACAAGCCGCGATGGATCCAAACCACGCTAAGTTTGCGCCAGAAAAAAAAGAGTTAGAAGCGTGGCAGAATATCAGTGGTGCTATGGTAGAGGAAGAATTAGACCAAATGCACGCTTTTCTGAAAACTTACGATAAAGTAGAAAAGCGAAAACTTGATTGGTATTGGATGGCAAAGCGCGGAGAATCGCCCGAAGGCATAACCGAAGATGAATTTATGGTTCAGTATTTGGTAGATAAAGAGCCAGACGTAAGAGATATTGCTCTCTGGCGGGTGGCTGAATATGAAGAATCGCTAAAGGGGAAAAATCAATTTGAACTCCTCGCATTGATAAAGGAACGCTTTGACAAAGAGCCTGAACGTTATCCTTATTGGTTGCAATATATGATTGTCCATTTTTCGGGAATGCGCTATGCAAGCGCACATGGCTCATGGGCAGATGCACGTGACCTTCTGGTGCGGTTCAACACGCCTAAGGCAGAGGCAGAGATTAAGGCTTTAGACCAAGAGAGTGTTGCGAAGCTTTGTGAAGAGAAAATTGCCATTTACGAAAGAAATGAAGGCGAAAATATCCCTGTATTGGCAACAGCGACTGAAGAAAAATGGACTCAGAAAGTTGGCTGGTATCTTCCCAATATCCAATCTAGGGGCATAAAAACACGTCGACTTGGGCTTACACAGTTACGTCAAGCCGAAGTCGCCTGTGAATATATGAGCAAAACATCAGAAGAGGCGTTAGATATTATTCGCTCGATGAGAGATGAATTCCCTGATTGGGCGTGGAAAGAAATTGTGAAACTCACACCGCTTCGGCTTACAGAAGTCAATAGCGCAGATTGGGAAAAACTCACGCCCAAAGAGGAAGAAGAAAGCTACAAAAACGAAAACTACGAGCTACGCACAGTTATCGCTGGTTGGAAGAGTGCTAATACTGTTCTTTGGCGCGAAGAACACGGACGTTCGCATGAACTCATTGTCACCCGTGCTGTTTGTAATGAAACCGCCGAACACTGCCAGCACATGCGCGGGCATTTGCCCCCTGGTGGCTTAACGCCTAAAGCAAATTGGTATCTTTCTCATGAAAAATCACAAGAGATTAAAGGTGATCCTGCGCCTTATTTCACCAAAGCCACAACAGCCGAAGAGTATACAACAGGGGCGAGTGTATTATGGCTTCGCTTTGTTACTAAAAAACCAAATGCTTGGCAAGTTGCCAAACCCGTTGTTACTAAAGACGATGTAGGACTATTGCCAGCAGAATTTTTAGGCAACAGAAAAGCAGAAAAGAAGAAAAACAAAAATAAAGGGAAGAAGAAGGGAAATGATTCTACGCCTTGGCAATATAGTACAGGAGAAATCACAACGCGCAAACGTACCGTCATTAGCGTAGACTCTGAAAATCCCAAGAGAAAGGTGAAAACAAATCAACAAGAATGGCTACGTTGGATTCACGAAGCCACTGTTATTCAAGCCGCTGAAACAGCCGAAGGAAAGATGATGTACACCTACGAAACCGCCCTCCCCGATGGTGACAAAGGCACTTCGTCTATTGGTATGTTCAAAATGTCGCTCAATTTCTTCCTCTCAGATGGCAAAGAAGATGGCTACAACCGCTCCTTTGTTGGCTATTTGCCCGAGGGTGAATTACCAATGGCCCATATCAACGAAATGCTAGATTGGGAGAAACTCCTCCCCTAAGATTAAAAACTTTATGTCTTTTTAGAGCTGGGTTCATACGAACCCAGCTTTTTTGATTCTATGTTTTTGTCTCTCACTCTGCGTTATAATGACCCCATGCAAAATACGATTCGCCCTACACATGTCGAAGTCAATCTCGACCACCTTTGCGCCAATCTCAAAGCCATTAAAGCCAAAACCGCGCCGGCTAAAGTGATGATTATCATTAAGGCAAATGCCTACGGTCACGGCATGGAGGCGGTTGCGCACCACCTCGCGCCTCACGCCGACTATATCGGTGTCGCTGTTTTAGAAGAAGGCATTCTTCTTCGCAAAAAAGGTATTCAAACACCCATTCTTGTTTTGGGTGGCATCTGGGAAGAGCAAATTCCAGAGTTTATCAAATATAATCTTACCCTCACAGCTTCCTCTGTTGAACGCCTGCAACAAATTGATCGCGCCGCAGAAATGCTTGAAAAGAAAGCTATCGTCCACCTTAAGTTCGATACGGGGATGGAGCGCATCGGCGTGCATTATTACACAGCGCACACTTTACAGGAAGCCGCATTGGGATGCAAACATCTAATCACCGAAGGAATCTACTCCCACTTTGCAAATTCGGACGCAGAGAATCTGGATCACGCGCGACTTCAACTTGAGCGTTTCAACGAGGTCCTTGATTTTTACCCCAAACATTCTCTGCCCTATCCCGCCCTTCGACATATTGCCAATTCAGGTGCAATCCTCCAGCTCCCCGAAGCCACCTTCGACATGGTGCGCCCAGGCATCATGCTCTATGGCGTTTATCCCTCCGATGAAGTTCAGCGTACCGTGAACCTAACCCCCGCTCTCTCATGGAAATCGAAAGTCGTTTATTTCAAAGTTACACAGCCCAATCATCCTGTTTCTTATGGCTCAATCTGGCAATCGGATGAAAATACGCGCGTGGTTACCATTCCTGTTGGTTATGGCGATGGTTATTTTCGCACTATGTCCAATAAGGCAAAGGTCATTATCCGCGGCATCAAAGTCCCGCAAGTTGGTAGAATCTGCATGGACCAAATGGTTGCCAATCTCGGCGCAAATGGCTCAGGCTACAACGGAGATGAAGTCATCCTCATTGGCAAACAAGAGAACGAGCGCATCACCGCCGAAGATTTGGCGCACTGGGCCGGCACAATTCCTTACGAGATTTTGACCAATATCAACACGCGGGTACCGAGAGTGTATATAAAAACTGACGCGTAAAATACGGGTTAAGGCTTTTCTTATCCACTTTCTACTTTCAAACCTTAAACTTTCAAATCATCAAACTTTAAACCTATCCATCATGCTAACCTTTTTCTTTCTTCTGATCGCCCTCCTTTACTCCTCAGTCGGTCTTGGGGGTGGCTCTGGTTATCTCGCACTTATGGGGCTTTTCAATGTAGACCTCGCTGTAATGCGCCCTGTTGCACTGGGGTTAAATATCTTGGTCGCCAGTATCGGCACCTATAAATACACACGAGCAGGCTTCTTTTCGTGGAAATTATTTTTACCCTTTGCCATTACCTCAATCCCCTTCGCTTTTCTTGGTGGATGCTTAAATTTGGATGGTGGTATTTATAGAGCTTTTATTGGTGTGGTGCTCCTCTACTCAGCAATTCGTCTCTTTCTCACTGCAAAAAAAGCAGAAGAAAGAACGTCTACCTCACCACCGCTTTGGGCAAGTCTACTCACTGGCGCAATTATCGGATTTGTAGCGGGCATTACAGGCGTTGGTGGCTCAATTTTCCTTGCGCCATTAATTTTATTAATGAACTGGGCAAGCCCTAAAGAAACTGCGGGGATTTCAGTTGTTTTTGTTTTGGTCAACTCAATTTCAGGTTTTTTGGGCTATATGAGCCACGCGCCCGAATTCCCACCTCAAATAATCTACTGGGGCATCGCCGTTATTGTTGGCGGCTACTTTGGCGCAGAGTATGGTAGTAATCGATTGCCAAATCTCCTCATTAGAAAAATTTTGGCAGGCATCCTTTTGGTAGGCGGTGCAAAAATGTTTTTCTCTGCTTTGGGGTAAAATAGGGCTCGCTTAGTTTAAACGGGCAATGGTTCTAATTTGTAAATCAGCTAGTGAGACCAAGAACAAGGAGTTCTTTTGAAAGTAACAAAAAATTATCTCTTCCTCTTCACGGTTGCGGGCATTATAGCCGCCCTCGACCAGTGGACAAAAAATCTCGTTCGCGAGAATATCCCCACAGGCGGCTCTTGGCTTCCTGATGGTTGGGATGCCCTCGCCTCTTACGCTCGCACTGTTCATTGGCATAACACAGGTGCGGCTTTTGGTATATTCAAAAATGGCGCAACACTCTTTACAGCTCTAGCCTTTGTCGTCATTATCGCCATCATTTGGTTTTATCGTGAAGTTGATCCCAACGATTGGTATCTTCGCCTTGCCCTCGCTTTGCAACTTGGGGGTGCGCTTGGCAATCTCATCGACCGCCTCCTGTATAATGGCGTTGTTACTGATTGGATTTCGATTGGCAATTTCGCTGTTTTCAATATCGCAGATGCCAGCATAACCCTTGGCACAATTATTATGCTGATAGGGGTCTGGCAGATGGAAAAGCGCGAAAAGCAAGCCAAAGCCACGCATGAAGCGGAAGATGAAGAACCCGCGCCGCGCGTGGGGACAGAAGGGAGCCTCTAATGAGCAGTCGATTTGTAGAGTTACACTATTCCGCCGAAAAAGACGCGCGTCTCGACCATTTTCTTGTCCAAGAAATGCCCGAGTTCACGCGATCCCGTTTGCAAAAAATAATCAGTGAGAAATTAGTGACTGTAGATGGGGAAATTATCACCAAAAACGGGACGAAAATCTCCACAGGCGCGATAGTAAGCGTAGAAATCCCGCCCACGAAAACAACCGATTTAGTGCCAGAAAATATCCCTCTAGATATTATCTTTGAAAACGACGATGTGTTAGTTGTCAACAAAGCCGCGGGGATGGTCGTGCACCCTTCCGCGGGGCACGATACAGGCACACTTGTTCACGCCGCGCTCGCCCATGCCCCAGAAATGGAAGGGATTGGCGGAGAGCTTCGTCCAGGTGTAGTGCATAGATTAGATAAAGACACCTCCGGTGTAATCATCATGGCAAAAAATGACCGTGCTATGCAATTTCTACAAGAGCAATTCATGACGCGCACGGTAAAAAAGAAATATATCGCTCTCGTAGATGGCACGCCGCCAACCCCAACAGGGCGCATTGAAGCACCTATTAGCCGAGACTCTGCCCAGCGTAAGAAAATGGCAGTTGTGGCAAAAGGAAAAGGCAAAAATGCCATTAGCGAATATATAACTCTGGAAAGTTTTGATGAACACACTTTGCTAGAGGTCGCCATTCTGACAGGGCGCACACATCAGATTCGATTGCATTGTAAATTTATCGGCACGCCCGTTGTTGGGGATCCCGATTATGGGCATAGAAGACAAAAAATTGATTCTCCCCGTCAATTCTTACATGCAGCGCGTTTAATGATTAAATTGCCAAATGAAAAAAATGTGCGTAGTTTTGAAGCGAAGTTGCCAGATGAATTAGAAAGTGTGTTGGTTGAGTTGCGGAGCAAATAGGAAGGAGAAAAAAGGAATGAGCGATGAGTGAGTAAGGTTTTGATGGATTGAAAGTTTGGCAAAAATCACACCAAATGATGTTGCAAATTCATCGTCAGTTATTGCCTAAGCTTCCTGATAGAGCAGAGCGATATGGATTGGTTGACCAAATACGGCGTTCTTCGAAAAGCGTGGGAGTAAACATAGCTGAAGGGCATGGACGTTTTTATTATGGAGACAATATCTGTTTTTGCTACAATGCTCGCGGCTCCTTAGTACGGGTAGCCCTGGACTTGAAATACTGTTCTAAGGAGTTGTATGATGATTTCAGGAAACAATCTGAGGAAATCCGAAGAATGTTAAATGGATATACCGCTTGGTTAAAAAAGAAAAAAACAGGGGCAAAAGAACCAGGTGCTAATCTTTATACCAAAGAACTTTCCCTAGAATACTATACTGAAGAAAGCACTAGTACACTTAGGCTCAAATAGTCACTAAGTGGTTTTCAAAAACTAAGGGAGTTGGTAAACTTGGCAAAAACCTAA
>JADGEO010000034.1 GCA_016744335.1 Anaerolineales bacterium | reverse complement strand
CTAGGAATATTCCTAATCTAAATGTCAATCTCAAAATCTTCGGTTTACTAGCTACACTGGCTGTAGCTCCATTGATCAGGGTATGCCCTGCTTAGACAGCACCCCAACCACAGAACAAGTTCCTGAGGTTTTTTAGGGAAGTCTCCTTACATCATTATTCTTATGTTGGTGATAACTGCCATACCCCACATCTTCTTAAGCTATACAAAACACGGACGTTATCTTTTCTGGTATCCCTGTAAAGCATTATCGCTTTATTTCCTCTCTGCTACCTAGCAGGCATCGGTGGTATCATTTTAGCGGCACACATCAGCTCAGCACAGGTTAACGCGGGCGCAGGTTTCCTCATGTCCGCAGTAACAACGGCTTTTATTGGATACTCAGTAAACTCAATAAAACGGGAGAAAAAACATGAATGTAAACGGAAAACACTATCGCACCATTTGGCTCAGTGAAAAAGACGAAAATATCGTCCAAATTATCGACCAACGTCATTTACCACACAAATTCATCATCGAAGATTTAAAAACAGTGGGTGAAGTTGCTCGCGCAATCAAAGATATGCACATTCGCGGCGCTGGATTAGTCGGCGCAACTGCGGGATTTGGAATGTACATCTCAGCCCTCAACGCCCCTAAAAACGATTCATTCTTAAGTCAACTTGCTACCGATGGTGAACAGTTGAAAGCGACCCGACCTACTGCCGTTAATCTGGCTTGGGCGGTAGACCGCCAGCTCGAAGCAATCTCTGCTGTAGACGGAAACATAAACGCAAAAATCGCCATGGCAAAAGAAACCGCCCTCGCCATCGCAGATGAAGACGCAGATTTCTGCCGCCGTCTCGGTGAACATGGTATTTCTATCATCGAAGAAATCAGCAAAGCCAAAAATGGCAATACCGTCAACATCCTGACGCACTGCAACGCCGGCTGGCTCGCTTTTGTAGATTATGGCTCAGCCACTGCCCCCATGTATGCCGCCCACGATAAAGGCATCAAAATCCATATCTGGGTAGATGAGACCCGTCCCCGCAATCAGGGGGCACGCATCACCGCCTGGGAGCTAGGGCAACACGGCGTTCCCCATACCGTCATCGCCGATAATGTTGGTGGTCATCTCATGCAACACGGTCTCGTAGATTTAGTCCTAACCGGCACAGATCGCACCACCCACACAGGTGATGTAGGCAATAAAATTGGCACTTATCTCAAAGCCCTCGCCGCAAAAGATAACGACATTCCTTTTTACACCGCCCTCCCCTCTTCAACGTTCGATTGGGTAATGAAAGACGGCGTAAAAGAAATCCCCATTGAACAACGTGATGGCGAAGAAGTGAAATATATTCAAGGCAAATATAATGGTGAGACTGTAAAAATCCTTCTCACCCCCGAAGATAGCCCCGCCGCCAACTATGCTTTCGATGTCACCCCCTCTCGCCTCGTGACGGGGTTGATTACAGAGCGTGGTATTTGCGATGCTTCTGAGGAAGGTGTTTTGGGGTTATATCCTGAAAAGAAGAAATAAACATAGTTCGTATTACATATTTCGTAAGCAAAATCATTACGCAACACGCGGTACGAACTAAGCCCCCTCGATTTGGATAAGGCATTGGCGTTATTTCAGCATGGTCGTGTTGATATTAAGAATTTCATCACCCATCGCTTGCCTTTGGCTGAGACCGTTGAAGGTTTCCAATTAACAGCTAAGGCAAAGAATTCAATGAAAATGATTATTGAGCCACAGGAGAGTAAAAATGAGTACATTTCGCAGTATAGAATGGTTAGATGAAGGCATCGTGCGGATGCTCGACCAACGCAAGCTACCCATCGAAACAGTTTATAACGATTACGAAAACTACACCGATCTTGCTCAAGCTATTAAGGATATGGTAACACGTGGTGCTCCGGCAATTGCGATTGCCGCATCTTATGGATTAGCGATAACCGCCGTGCGCTCCCAAGCAACAAACGTAGACGCTCTTAACTCAGAGCTTGCTACCGCTATGGCAACTTTGCGCGCATCTCGACCAACTGCCGTTAATCTCTTTTGGGCAATGGACAGGATGGAAGAAATAATCAACAACCCTAAATTTGATAGCGTGACTGCGCTAAAAGATGCCGTTCTCGCCGAAGCCCACGCCATCGCCGAAGAAGATGTTGAAACCAATAAATCTATTGGCAGAAATGCGATGCCCCTCGTTCCCGAAGGCGCAACTATTATTCACCATTGCAATACAGGTAGCCTTGCAACTATGGATTATGGCACAGCTCTCGGTATTATCCGTATGGCGCATGAGCAAGGCAAAAATGTATTTGCCTTGCTCGACGAGACTCGTCCACGTTTGCAGGGTGGGCGCTTATCGGCGTATGAGTTGAAAGAACAGGGTGTCCCCTTCAAAGTAATCGTAGACGGGGCATCTGGGCATTTTATGCGTAGGTATGGCGTAGATCTGTGCGTAGTCGGTGCAGATCGAGTTGCGGCAAATGGTGATACAGCAAATAAGATTGGCACATACAACTTAGCCGTTGTGGCGCATGAGAACGGAGTTCCCTTTTATGTGGCAGCTCCAACGACAACCATTGATATGGCAACCAAGCACGGGGATGAGATAGAGATCGAAGAACGGCATGCAAGTGAAATCACGCACGTCCGAGAATGTCAGATTACGCCAGATGATGTTGAAGTTGGTAATCCCGCTTTTGATATAACCCCAGCCAAATATATTACAGCGGTTATCACGGAAAAGGGTGTTGTATATCCACCTTTTGAAGAGGGGCTGGCAAAGTTAATGGGGAGTGAAATCTAAAACGTCAAAAACTATCACGCCGTAGATTTCTAGAAATTTCCTAAGAAAAACAGGTCAGGCTTGTAGCCTGGCCTGTTCTTTATGGGAAGGGGAAGATGAAGAAAGATGCAGTTTGGGGCGAGCAAGCAGGACAAAAACACGCGCGACGCGGCACGTCATCCTAAAATCGTATATAATTTCAAAACAAATAACGCTCTTAACGATAGAATTTTTGTGCAGACAAAGGCTTAGGAAGAAATAAATTATCCATTAATGAGGCGAAATTTGAGTAGAGTAGGCTTCAAATGTATAGGTTATTTAATTCTCCTTCCTAAGTATCCCAGTTTGGAGGGTAGCTATAATGACAGAATATACAATAAACTCGTTTGGTGAACTTCATAGTCTTATTGAAAAATATAATAATAAAGTTATGATTTATCGTGGAGAAAAATCTACCACTTTTAAATTACTGCCAAAAATTGGGCGTATATCACCTCCATCGCCCGATGAAGATAAAGGGGAGAACGAAAAAGAAATTTTACGAACTTTTACAGAAAGAGCGTTGCCCTACTTGACGGCTGTTCCTCAAACAAATTGGGATTGGCTCGCGTTAGGGCAACATCACTCTTTGCCTACACGCCTATTAGATTGGACAAGCAACCCCCTGGTGGCTTGTTATTTTGCAACAGAAGAAGAGAGTGATGACGATAGTTTGATTTATGCTTATGAGATAAAACTCTTTATTTCTACAAACGATAATCCTGATCCTTTTTTGTATAAACGAGTGGGTAAATTTATTCCGCGCCATATTACATCTCGAATTACTTCTCAATCGGGTATTTTTACCATTCACCCAAATCCCTATCAGCCCTTTACTTCAGATAAGATAGATAGAATTATTATTCCGAATAAGATTCGGTATACGTTGAAGAAAACGCTAAATAGATACGGGATCAATCGGGTTTCTCTTTTCCCCGGGTTAGATGGATTAGCAAAACATATTCAATGGGAAAATTCTGATGAACATTAAATTTGTTTTTTTAGGCAACCCTATACCTCTACCAATAAAGGAAATATAAATGGGAATTATGACAAAAGAAGATAACAAAAAATTTGGTATGTTTGCGGGTGTGTTTACGCCTACGGTACTCACTATTTTGGGCGCAATTATGTACTTGCGTACTGGCTGGGTGGTTGGCAATGCTGGCTTAGGCGGTGCAATTACAATTATCTTATTGGCGCACGTTATCACCGTTAGCACGGGGTTAGCTGTCTCATCTGTGGTTACGAATACGCGCGTTGGAGCAGGCGGTGCCTTTGCCATCATCTCGCAATCGCTAGGGCTAGAAGTCGGTGGCAGTGTTGGCATTCCGCTGTTTTTGGCACAAGGCATCTCAATTGCCCTTTATGTCCTCGCCTTCACCGAATCCTGGCTACGGATTTATCCCACCCATATCGAAGCCATTGTAGCCATCTTATCGTTTATAGCTGTTTTTGGCATCGTCTATATCAGCGCACAATTTGCCTCTAAAACACAATTTATTATTTTAGGAATTGTGGGGTTCTCGCTCTTTTCCGTTTTTTTAGCTTCTTTTCCTATTGCGGGCAACGCGGGATTAACCGAAACGCCCGTGATTTGGGGTGAGTTCGCGGATGGAAGTTTTTGGGATACTTTTGCAGTGTTTTTCCCTGCCGTCACTGGCATCATGGTAGGCATTAGCATGAGCGGCTCATTGCGCGACGCCCGAAAAGATATTCCCATTGGCACAATGAGCGCAATTGGACTAACTCTTTTGGTATATCTCGCACTAGCCTATTGGCTCAGTCGTATTGCTTCACCTGAAGAATTACTCAATAATACAACCCTAATGGTAGATAAAGCCTTTTGGAACTGGGCAATTTTAGCTGGCATGTTGGGGGCAACCTTCTCATCTGCATTGGGGTCTTTAGTCGCCGCGCCGCGAGTCATGCAGGCACTGGCTTTGCATGAGATTATCCCCTTTAGTTCTTTTTTCGCGAAAGAATCAGCAGATGGAGAACCTCGCCAAGCAATGTTCTTCGCTGGTGGCACAGGGTTTGTGGCACTCCTAGTAGCACTTCTAGGGGGCGGCTTAGATTCAATTGCGGGCGTTATCACCATGTTTTTCCTCATCACCTACAGTATGTTAAATGTAGTCGTGCTAATCGAGCAAGTGCTAGACACAGTAAGTTTTCGCCCTACTTTTAGTGTGTCACGTGTAGTGCCACTCATAGGTGCGTTAAGCTCTACCTTTGTCATGTTTCTCATCAATTCTGTTTTTAGTTTAATTGCTATTATTTTAGTTTTCGCACTCTACGCTTATTTAACACGGCGTCATTTAGCCAGCCTAGAAAGTGATGTTCGTAGTGGTCTCTTTGAATCGATGGCAGAATGGGCAGTAAAGCGCACCCGCCGTATGCCATCGGCACAAGAAAGAACCTGGAAACCCGTTGTTCTAGTTCCTATTCGCTCGGTAAATACGCTTTCTGGGAGCTATCGCTTTTTGAGAGCCATGACCTACCCAAAAGGAACGGTGCGCACCTTAGGTATTTATACAAATGACAATCAAGAAAAGTTAAAAGGGCTAGAGATGCTCACAAAAGCCTTTGTTGATGATGGCATTTATGCCAACGCTACCATCCTCGAAGAAGACGACTTTGTGAATGGCGTACGAATGACAACACAAATTTTGCGTAACACTTTCTTTCGCCCAAATATCTTATTTTTGCATCTGCGACCTGAAAGCGATTTAAAAGAATTACAAGATTTAATAGATAAAACTGCCGCCTACCAAATGGGAATTGCGCTTTTAGACCGCCATCACCTTGTTGAATTGGGACGCGAGCAAATTATCCACGTTTGGGTTTCTAATCAGGGTCCTAATTGGGAGCATGATTTACATCAAAGTAATTTAGATTTAGCCATCCTACTTGCCTATCAGCTTGCCGAAAATTGGAATGCAACAATCACCTTAAATATGTCTGTTCCTGATGAAGAGACCGCCGAAAAAGCGCGGGAATTTTTAGCGCAACTAATTAGCTTAGCTCGTTTGCCCAAAGAGACAAATTTCTCTGTCTTAACTTTTCCTTTCAATGAAGCCATAAACCAAACGCCTCATGCAGATTTAACTGTTTTTGGGCTGTCTAAAGAGCCTGATTTGAAATTTGTGCAAAAACTATCTCAACAGGTTAAAGGCTCTTGTATTTTCATTCGTGGGTCGGGGGAAGAAAGTGTGTTGGCGTAAAGATTTCAGTTTAAAACCTTGTCACAGATTTTACAGAAAGAATCTTATTAGTCTGTGCAATTCACAGCTATTTTTCATAGTCAATTACTAGACCTCTTGCAAAAATCTGTTTTCCCTACGCTCCCTGCGCCATCATCGGCGCAGGCTTCTCTAAAACAGGCCGCCGAGAACGGCGGCTAAAACACTTATGCAAGGGGGCTACTTAAATTTTCAATGATAGTTGTCAAGAATGTGATGGGCTAAAATTCAAAGCTTCCCATCTTTAGTTTTTTAGCAGAAAACACCCAAGCCTACTCTAAACCCAACACTTACACTTTTCTAATGAAGCATCAACGCTATATTGATGCTTTTTTGTTATACTTTGAGGGCTTAGATATTATTGCATATATTCAGCACAATGCTAACTGAACGATAGCAAGCCCAAAACAAGCCTGTTGCGGTTTTTCATCCCCCTAAAAAATCCGCACTTTTTCACATCATCCTAAAAGGAAAAAATTATGATGCGATTTGATCGCTTTACAGAAAGAGCGCAAGAAGCCGCACAGCGAGCGGCTGAAATTATTCAACGTTATAGCCACAACCAAATTGATACCGAGCATATTTTACTGGCGTTAATTGAGCAAGATGATGGCACAGTGCCACAAATTTTGGAAGCGCTCAAAGTTAGCCCAGAGGCGGTGATGGAGCGCATTGACAGCATGTTGAAGGCTAGTCCGAAGGCAAATATCTATGGTGGCGGGGCTGGGCAGATTTTTATTACGCCACGTGTAAAGCGGATTATTGACCTTGCAAATGGTGAGGCAAGCCGTTTGAAAGATGAATATATTTCTACAGAACATCTCTTTTTGGCAATTATGAGTGAGAAAAACACCCCTGCCTCACGTATTTTAGAGAATGCTGGCGTAACACGAGACCGTGTGATGGGCGCGATTAAAGATTTGCGTGGCGGAAAACGTGTAACTGATAAAAAAGCCGAAAAGCGCAATAAAGTGCTTGAAAAATACTCACGAGATTTAACCCTGCTGGCGCGTGAGGGAAAACTTGATCCTGTTATTGGGCGTGACACTGAAATTTTACGCTTGGTACAAATTCTTTCACGCAGAACAAAAAATAACCCTGTGCTAATTGGAGAAGCGGGTGTAGGAAAAACCGCTATTGTAGAAGGCTTAGCGCAAAAAATCGTTAATAACGATGTGCCCGAAATTTTGGGCGGAAAACAAGTGGTCTCGCTCGACTTAGGGAGTATGGTAGCTGGCTCACGTTTTCGCGGTGAATTTGAAGAGCGTTTGAAATCAGCCATCGAGGAAGTACAAAAATCAAATGGCGAAATTATTTTAATGATTGACGAACTACATACCGTTGTTGGCGCAGGTGCGGCAGGAGGCTCGCTAGATGCTTCTAATATGCTCAAGCCTGCCTTAGCGCGTGGCGAATTGCAGTGTATTGGCGCAACCACTTTAGATGAGTTTCATAAATATATAGAAAAAGATGCCGCCCTAGAGCGCAGATTTGCGCCCGTTTACGTAGAAGAGCCTAATGTAGAAGATACAATAAAAATGCTCCATGGCTTGCGTGATCGCTATGAGGCACACCACAAAGTCAGCTTTTCAGATGAGGCTTTGGTTGCCTCGGCACAATTAGCCGACAGATATGTAACCGACCGTCATCTGCCTGATAAAGCAATTGATTTAATGGATGAATCTGCCGCAAAATTACGCGTGGCACTTTACTCACTTCCTGATGATTTACGCAGTATGAAAAGCGAAATAGATCGCTTAACCGCCGAAGAAGAAGTAGCGGGTACAGAACGAGATTATGAACGTGCCGCCGATATGAAAGCCGAACGTTTGCGCTTAGAAGATGAATTTAAAGACGCTCGCGAAAAATGGGGAGAAGAACATAAGCTAGATGAAATCGTTAAAGTCGATGATATTGCTCAAGTTGTACATCAGTGGACGGGCATCCCCGTTTCACAAATGATGGAGAGCGAAGCCGAAAAATTGCTAGATATGGAAACCCGCTTGCACGAGAAAATTATTGGGCAAAACGAAGCCATCGCCGCCATATCAGATGCCATTCGGCGCGCACGCTCTGGGCTGAAAGACCCCAACCGCCCCATTGGTTCATTTATTTTTATTGGTCCCTCTGGCGTTGGAAAAACAGAATTAGCAAAAGCTCTAGCGTGGTTCATGTTTGACGACCCCGAAGCTCTGGTGCGCATTGATATGTCTGAATATCGTGAGCAACACACCGCGTCACGTCTCTTTGGTGCCCCTCCCGGCTACGTTGGCTATGAAGAAGGCGGGCAACTCACAGAAGCCGTACGCCGCCGCCCCTATCGCGTTGTTTTATTTGACGAAATCGAAAAAGCGCATCCCGATGTGTGGAACGCCTTGCTACAAATTTTAGATGATGGACGCATGACAGACGGACAAGGTAAAGTTGTCGATTTCAGAAACACCATTTTAATTATGACCAGCAATCTCGGCACAGAATATGTTGGCAAAAGCGGTGCATTAGGATTTTTGAGCAACTCAGAATCGGAGCAAGACCAAGAAGCAGAAAAGAAAATTGGCAAGGCTCTCAAGGATGCCTTCAGACCAGAATTTTTAAACAGAATTGACGAAATAATCACTTTCTCACCTCTCAGCGTAGAAGAAATGGAAGAAATTGTTGATTTACAAATGTACGAAATTCAAGGACGTCTAAAAGATTTTGGCATCTCCGCCGAGCTAACCCCCTCTGCCCGCACTTGGCTAGCAAAAGAAGGCTACGATAAATCTTTCGGTGCGCGCCCGCTAAAACGAGCCTTACAAAAATTTGTAGAAAGCCCACTCTCGATGAAACTCCTCAAGGGCGATTTTGAAAAAGGCGGCTCCATCCTCGTGGATGTAGATAGCGAAGAGAATAAAATCGTTTTCATGGAAGGACAGGAAATATCAAAGATGAAAGAAGAAGTGGAAACCGCATAAATGCTTCGACAGGCTCAAAACAAGTTCAACACAGGCTCAACATACGTGACCTAAACTTACGTGCCGCTGACCAACATTATCCCAAAGTAATCACCTAAAAAAAGACCCCGTTCCCCTGAAAGGAACGGGGTCTTTCACGTCTGGAGCAAATAATTGGCTAGAGCAACTGGAGAATAGGGGAGCAATTAAAAAATCATAGAAACAGGAATGCCCATTATCAAAAGCAAAATAATAAGCGCAATTACAATCAGGATAATTTTCCCTATTCCTGCTGGCTTGAAAAATCTCGTTTCATTTCCTTCAAGAAATTGTTCTAAAGCAAAAAGAGTTTGCTCTATCAACTCATCATCATCCCAAGTCGGCACGCCTGCCCAATCCCAGCCCTCGCTCCACACGGGGGTAAACATTTTTTGTGCAGAGGTTGCAATAATTTTTTCCCAAACAGCCCCCCCTGAAAAAGCGATACTAGAAGCACCAATAATTAACTCGGCTTTATCTAAAATATCTAAGTTGGTATTTTCTTCTACAGGCAACCAAAGCGGATGAATATCTAGTTCAGGAATTTCTTCATTTATCTTGAGCAATAATTTTTCTTCAAATTTTTCTTGCTCACCAACCATTATCACGCTTGTTGCGCGCAGCTTTTTATCTCTGGCAGATTTCTCCAGCTTATTTTCACGCCGCAAAATTGAGCCGTGATAAAGCCAAATCCCCACTGAAATTGCAATTAGCGCAATCGCCTCAGCCAATTGAGTAAAAGTTGGGGCATCATTGCCAAAAAGGGTATCTACCAAGCGATAAACAACATAGACAGAGCTGGACAATGCGGTGGTCGTGGCAACAAAGAGAAAAAAGTAAATATAGATTTTTCTAACCACCGATTGACGGGCATCATCCCCCCGTGGGCTTGCTTCCGTTGATTGAATTTCCTCCCCTCTCCATGGGATAATCCAAAGCGGCAATCCGACCAAAATCCCGGCGATTGAATAAGCCAAGAGATTTAACAAACTTCCCCCAAAACTATATTCAACGCCCTGGATCATCACCGTAAAAATACCCGCAACCCCCACGATAACCGCTGAGAAGCCAATCGCGGCGATGAGGTAAGCATATAAACGCCGCACCCCTGCCTGACGCGTGGTCTCATCTACTTTTGCATCATCACGAAGAACAAAAGTGTGATATACCCACAAAATTGCAGAACCAATAATGATAGAAAGGGGAACACGAATCTCACCATCTGATGTCGGTGCGCCAATTAGCTTCGCAATAATATCCGATAAAATAGCGGCAGACATCACAACCACATTCATCGTGCCAATGAAAACAGCTCCGTAAAGATAAAATTTACGCAAAGCGGATGTGCGTTCTTCCTCTCTATCACCATCAAATAGATTTTGCGCCCAACGCCAGAAAAACAACCATAAGGGCAAACCAACGATAACTCTAGTCAACTCATTCATAAGCCCGTCATTTGTTGAACTGATATTAATATCCCCAAATTGAAACATGACCCATCGAGAGAGCTGAATAATAGCGATAGTGACCATCGTTAGCCCCGTTGCGCTAAAAGACAGCACATAAAAACGGCGCACGGTTGCGTTCCCGCCAATCTCAGGGATTATTTTCGCATCTTCACTTTTTACACGGTAAAGGTAGAACCACAGCAAGCCTAAGACAAGCAATGCTATCAAGTGATAAATAACAGCATCATCAAGAGATAAACGGCTATATGAACCACTTTGAAGTTCGTTCTCACTATTAAATAGACGCCGTATCAAATCATAAATATTTGCTAAAAATGGTGCTAATAAAGATGCCATCATCCCATAAAGAAAAATACGCCTTAATACGGCACCGCGCTCCGCTTTTTCCTGATTGGCTAATTTTTGTGACCATAGCCAATGAATTAAAAAAACAGGCAAGCCAATAATTAACACCGCCACCTGAAAAGCGGCGGCTTCTTCATCAATGCCAAAGATAAGTAAATTACGCAAAAGGGCAATTATTGCCCAAGTAATTGCCTGCAAGCTGATTGCACTCACTAAATAAATATACCAACGGCGTGCGTTAGACATGGGGTACTCCTAAAACCTAAAGTACAAAACGTGTTTTCGGAAATGGGCTATAGGAACCCGTTCCCTTTAAGGGAACGGGTTCCTATAGCCTCTGAATTTAATAACAATCACTATCAGAATCTCTCCAACAGCGGGCAAAATAATCATCAGCATCAACAAGTTTCCAGTCATTCCCTTCAAGTGCTAATTCCATATCAAAAGTCTTAATACGCTGTCCACTATCAAACAAATCTCCACCATAAAAACTGGAGCTGGTCACTCTCACCGTAGCCGTATCCCCAGAAATCTCAACGTCTCCGATAGAAAAACTAACGTCAGTATCTCCACCAAATCCGCGATACTCATGATTAACTGTTTTTTCAAATTCAGCCGTTGAAAAAGGGTAATTATAGACAGTGGGTGAAAGATAACCATAAGCCTGCTCATACTCTTCTTTTTGCAAAGCAAGCAAATAATTATGAGCAACCCCTTCGGAACTACTATCATCCATATACATTGGCTCAGGACGCGTCATTGTCACAACCAAAGCCACAACAACTAAGAACAAAATCCCAACCACGATGCCGAGTAGAACTTTATCGGTACTTTTCATGTTCTTTTCTCCTTTTTTAGACCTCAAACTTCAGAAAAAGCTTAAATCTCAGGTCTTAGGTCTCGCTTCACTCCCAACTATCCAACTTCTCGCTCCACTCTTTCGAGCGGGCTATAATCGTTTCGCGTTGTTTTTCGACAAAAATAGCGGCGACTACCAGCACCAAGCCCACCCCAAGGATGGCTATCCAGCGGTTGATGTCGTAAACTCGCACAACAAGAATTACCTGACTAATTACATTTAAGATACTGGCACCCAATCCCGCAAAAAACGGGACTTTTTGTCGCCGCACCGCGCCCCACCACCAAACCAGCACCCCTTCAAATAACAGAATAACAAAGTAAATAAAGCCATCATCACCTAAAGATTGTGCGTAAGATGTCACCAACAATACAGCCAATCCAAATCCTGTGACAGTTTTTGAAAAAACGCCCCGCCCACGTTTTCTTTCAAGTTCGCCCATCACCGTAAAGTAGATGCTCGCAGGGATGGCATACCACTGCGGCTCAGAAATATCTCTTACCACGAGCAATAAAGCCCACGAAAAAAGCAACATCCCCATCCCAAAATAGCCCAAATAATAACGCCGCTCCTCGTAAGCAATGGCAAGATAGAGCATCCCCGCGAACGCCAACGAAAGTGCGATGGCAGAAGTATAAGAAGCGATAAATGGAAGGGAGAAAATCACCGCTAAAGTGGATAAAACTATCCCCACATGCTTAAATGGATTTGTCCAGATGGCGCACCGCTTCGTCCTTTTTTCAACTTGCTTGCTGACCCTCGACAGTAGATAAAACCCAAGCCCAATTCCGCCAAGCCAGGTCATAGATTCTGCAAAGACAACTTCTGCCAAATGCAACTGGTAGCCAACTGCCAACAAGAAAAACGCGAGTGCCCCGTAAACCAACGCGAAATCTGTCCACAAGATAGCAAAAAGAACCAATAATAGCGCATGCCCTACAGCAAGGATAACTGCCGTATAAAAATCGGAGTGTGCGACAGCCTGCCAAATAAATATATCTAGCACGGCAAAGATGAAGAAAGGTTGCGCCCATGATGGGGTGAGGATATGCCCCATAAACTTCACCTTTGTAGTAAGGGCTTTAGCCCTTAAAGACTGGGAGTCCTTACTACAAGGGATTCTACTAAAGGCATAGCCAATTAAAGCAATCGCCCACGTTAGCACCATGAAGGGCGGACTAAGATTAGACAAACCTTTGCCTGAGGGAGTAATCGTAAAATAACTAAAAAGAGCCAAATGTACAAAGAGAAGCCCCGGATAAAACCATACAAACCTGCGGAATAATCCACCAGAAACGAAGTATAAAATAGCGCCGGCGAGAAAAGCTAAAGTCAACGCCAGCGAATCTGTTGCAGAAAGGGCAACCAAGATGAGGCTAAGGGCGTATCCGAGCAAGTAGAAGGGCATCGCGGGCTGAACAAAAATCGGCGACCTGATCGGCTTTTTGTGGAAGATAAATCGTCCAATCAGAATATAAAAAATGATTAGCGGCAACCATCCCAAGCCGTACCAACGCGCGTCCAGGTTGGGGATAAGCGTCATCGCCAAATAATAGGGGACAGAAAACAGCCAAACCGCGGGGTAAAGGAAAAGCGTTTCGTTGAAAAGTTTTATCGAAATTGAGTAGAAGAAAACGCCTAATAAATAAATGAGAATTGCCAAATTTCGCTCACTGCTAGCGGTTACTAAAGCAATTGCGCTGAGGGCGAAGGCGGGGGCATAGAAAGGCAAGGCAAAGGCAGAGATTTTGCCGCCGCCCCTGCCCCCCTCTGTCCTGCGGACATCTCCCCCCGAGGGAGGGAGAAACTCAATTCCCTCCCCGTGAGAGGGAAGGTTAGGATGGGGGCGCAGGTTTCTATCAAAAAACCAGCCCACCAAAAGGTAAAGAAGCGCCAAGCCCATAAGGGTTTTTGAAATCGCCGAGGCGTTGAGATTGTCGGTATAATGCAAAGAAAGCAAACTGATAATTGGCACCAAAATTGTGGTGAGATAGAGCCAAAAGGCTTTTTTGAAAATATACGCCGAAAGAGCGTAAACAGCCGCATCTAAAACTAAGACGGCGATTGCTATTTTCAAATCGCTAAAAGCAATTATCGCGGCAATTACGGTAAGCGCGTAACCTGCACTAAAAAGTGACCAGGTATATTCTCGCCTTGCTCGCCGCACCACCAAACCTATTGCGATATATGCAGGGGCGAGCAACGCCAGCACAAATCCACGCCACGCCAATTCAACTTGATTATCCATATAGAGTATTTCAAATTGACCTAAAAAGAAATATATCCAAATCGGAAAAGCCCAGGCGGCTATCCAGATAAAAACAGAACGGAAGGATTTTTGAAATGCATTCTCTTTTTTGCCGAAAAAGAGACGAACAATTTCATCCCATGTGTAATGACGGTTAAAGTGGACGCTCAACGCCGAGAAAAGAGCCGAGAGAATACCGAGACCCAGCGTCCACACGAGTGTTGCGGAATCGCTTATCGTCCAAAGTATAGCGAAAAGGGAGAAGAAATAAGAGCCAAGATAAATGCCGTGCGCGTAGCGAATCCTGTTTTTATCTAAGATTGAGGCAATTACAAGATGAAGGAGGGCGAATATTGCCCAAACAATCCCGTATTGATGGGGAGCAATTTCGGTATAAGAAACAAAAATCAGCGTGACAGGGACTAGTGCTATAAAAGGCTCTAAATAAAGGGGCAAACTACTTCTATAGAGCAGTGCCGCGAGAATCACAAATGCAACGACAAGCATTTGTGCGAAAATGGCAAGGAGAAAATGTGTTTTTTCTCCACCAAGCAGTGCGGGAACAGCATAAGGCGCAGTGAGAATGAACCCAAGTATTGCCAAAATTGCTGAGCTAATGCCATAAGAAAAACGGAGGTGTCTGAGCCACCCTTCTGCTTTGCGATAGGCGATACCGCGTTCAATAAGAAGATAGGCGAAGGCTAGACCAATCCATGCCGTGGCTAAGTACTCTTCAGGGATATTGAAAAGGGTGAGGCTTTGCCCAAAAACAATAATGAAACTAAGCGCAGAAAGCACAGAGAGAATTTTAGCAAAGAGATAACTTTTTTGATAACGATAAATGCTATAAAAATATAATATCGAAGCAATGAGAGAAACTTCTACGCCAATGAGGGGATAGTTAGAGAGGTATATATGGAAACGCCCGAATAGCGAGGCGATAAGCGCGTAAAAAGACATCAGATAACCAATAATAAGAACAGGGTATTCAAAACGCGGCTCTTTCTGATATTTTCGAGCATACGAAAGAAAGTTGCCGATGGGAATATAAACAAGACTTGCCAACAAAATATAAGCAAGGCTATGCGCATGTTCGGGGAGAGCAAAAAGTTCCAGCGATTGTTGGAAGGAAACGGCGAAGAGCAACGCGGCGATAGTACTTTCGACTATCCGCTTGTAAATATATGAAAGCCAAGCCAATGAAATCACAACAAGATAGAGCGTTATCTGTAATGCGGCTTGCTCGTTCCATGCAACAAGCGTTCCGCTGAAAAAAAGTATATAGCTATAAATATGGAGGGGAAAACGATAACTTTTATTTTTCTTAAGCAAGAATTGCCCCAGAGCAATATAAACTAGAGCTAAACCTGCTAAAACTGCGCCAAACCACAATAACAGATTGCCGCTTTCTTTCCACGCAAGAGAAAGCCAAATGGGAAATAAAAATCCTGTTGCCCACACAAAAAAGGATTGCCCCACCAACGGCACCTTTTTGAGTATGTTCGAGAGCCCAGCCAAACGCTTATAATGATTTAAAAAAGCAGAGAGGGTATAAAAGAGAAGCACTATCCCTAAGCTAACGAGTACAGGAATTTGGCTCAAAGCTCCATCATAGAAAATCATTAGCCCAAAGATAAGCGGAAAAATTATCAGTTGCGCCAAGAAAACAAGCATTTGTGCGTACTCTTCTGCTTTTCGTAACAAAAGAGAGAGACTTATATATACTATCGCCAACCCGCCCCATATTGCCATAAGCCAAATAATAGGCTGTATCACTTCAGCATTTCCTAAAATTTCTTCAATAGCAAATAGGAAGGGGATATTGAATAATCCACCTGAAAAGAAAATCAATATCGGCTTTTTATAAAAATAAGCCAAACCTACTAAGATTCCAGTTACTAATATAAGCGCACTAACACTCGCCCAAACTTCGACGAAGAGGATGGAAAATCCTAAAAAGATGGCAATACTGGTAAGCCCAAAGCCGGCGATATTTGCCGCAAGTTGATAGCCGCGTTGCCATGATTTTTCTTTTTCCACTTTCTTCTCAAGAATCTCTGTGCCTTCTGCGTTCTCCATGGTAAATTTTGATAACACTTTTCCACCTAAAATATAGGGGATTGCCAACACCCCCGCGGCGGTAGCGTACCATGCTGTGGGCAATTCTATGGCAAAGAGCGCAAAACCTACCGCGGCGATAAAAGCCCATGCCGTTGCGTGCGCAAAAATTGTTCTGGGGAATTTCCAAGCCATCAGTGCGTAGCCTAATGTGCCCCAAAAAAAAGCAAAACTCTGCGCCCAAGCAGAGGCATCGGGGATATAACTGACAAAGATTAAACTAGCAATAATAAGTAGGTGAGGATAATAGCGTGATGCAAGGGCAATTCCGCCCCCCTCTATCCTTTGGACATCTCCCCTCGAAGGCGGGAGAGAAGCTGCTCCCTCCCCCCTCGGGGGAAGGTTAGGATGGGGAAACTTTGCCGCAAAAGCAAAAAATGCAACACCCGTTGCCACCATGGCTACCGCACTCCACTCGTAGGGCATTTCTAGCAAACGCGTGAAAGATAAAATAACGTTGGTAATGCCAATCAGCACAAGGTAATCAAAAACCTCTCCTGAAACGCGCCACGCTGTAATGCTGTAAATAATTAGGGTAATAACGGAAGCAAAAAACCAATAGGCATTTCCATCAAATCGCTCAGATAATCCGCCAAATTGATAAACTGCCGCAAAATCTACAGCAACCATCAATGCGCCAATGGCTGTGAGAACTGTAGCGGCTTGTGGCAATTTGAGTTTCGAGCGCACCACCCAACTTAATATATAAAAAGTTGTTGGCACTGCCGCAATGAGAATAAGTTGCAAGGCTTGAGGAAATTCATCCCAAAATCGAATGACCAAAATCGTTGCTGAAACTACAATCATAAACGCGCCCAAATAGAGCAATCCACGCAAAAGCGCACCAGAAACAACCATCTCGGTCGCTTTTTGCCAGAGTTGCCCCCATTGGATTGAATCACGTTTAGGCTTAGGTTTTGGAGCAGGATTCGGCTTCGGTGTGGATTTTACGACTTTAACGGCAGGCTCTACCACTCTTTCTGCAACAGGATTAGCGGGAATCGGTTTAGGAACAAGAACTGCTTTTTTAACAGGAGCAGGTTCGGGTCGCGCTCGTCTCGGTGCTTCATCCTTAACTTCAACTTGCTGAGGGGGAAATAGGCGAGCGCGTAAATTTAGCAGTTCTGCCTTATAAGGCTTTCGGTAGGGTTCTGAGCCGCGCCAAGTTTGAGTTTGCCTCAGCAGATATTCTAATTGGCGCAATTTGAGCAAGTCTTCAGCGGCATAAGCCTCCCCACATTCGCCGCAGAGGGTCATTTTTTCTTCTTCAGGAGTGCCACATTTAGGGCAAGAAGGATGCTGATTTTTACTATGGGATTGAAAAGTGGGTTGTGCATGGGGCGTTATAATCTTTTTTACAGATGCAACGGAGGTAGGTTCAGCAAAACTTCTACGCACTGGTTTTTTGGGATTTTCTTTTTCTACGACCTCTATGTTGAGGGGTGGTTCCAACCCTACGCCTCTCCAACGCATTAAACTACACTGCCCCTTTTTCGCTTCTTTTTGCCCCCAACGTGTGCCAAAAAACCAAATAATGATTAATAAAACACCTGCAATAATTGGCTCACTGTAAAAAACTAAGGCAACTAATGTCCGTGCACCGGCAAGCATAAGAGCCTGCCGAGCATGCCAAGCCACAAATTTCTTTTTAATATTTACAGCAGGGAAAAAAAGAAGAAGGTGCCAAATAGCCGAAATAAAGACGGCTGTGATTTCGCTATCTACTATCTCTGTGAATAATCCCAAAGTTGAGATTGTTAATATAGGCGAGAACCAGAGCCAATAGTATACTTTTTGTGCCGCTTTTTTGTCCATAATTACTGCTCCAACCCCTCCATTATGACAAAAATAGTAGGGGTTTGCAAACCAAGCTACGCACGCAGATGTTGTCAGATGGTTTTTTAAGCCACTTGCCGCGCCATCTCATCTGTCGCACGTTTCGCCATATTATCGCGAAGCGAGCTAATATCACCATCAATAAAAAACATAGTTCCAAATAAACCACATGGTCTTTTTCTTAAAAACTTCTTTTGCGGCACCCCATGAAAAGTGAATTTGTCCTATCTCATCCATGCCATCAAACGCTGGTTCCGATTTACCACGCGGCACTTCTTTGACTTTGAAATAGATAATAACTGAGAGAATAATTCCCAGAGAACCTGTAATATAGAAAATCGTTCGCCACCCAATTACTGGAGCGAGCATGAGCGCAAGCACCATCCCCACCAAATAGCCAATCGGTTGGCTCACCTGCAAAATGCCATTAACTTTACTGCGTTCTGTTGGGCTAAAATAATCGACAATTAGGCTATAAAGCCCAGGATAAGATGAATCGTCAATCCCCGTTGAGGCACACGTCATAACAAAGGGGATATAGCTCTTCACGATGGCACTCAACCATGTTGTTGCACCCCAGATAAAAGATGCAAGAGCAAGCAATTTGGCACGCGCGTAGCGGTCGTATAAATATCCCCAAATTGGGTACAAAATTGTGCTTACAATTAATGACCCCGAAATAATTAATCCAAATTGGGTATTCGTGATACCAAATTCTTCACTGATAGGTCCTTTTAGAGGTCCTATCAATAATTTATCTGTTTGATGCAATAACATAAAAGTAAAGAAAATTCCTACAACTTTCCAGCGGTATCGTTTTTCTGTTTTCATCACAGCTCCTAGAACTCTTCCCTCTCAGCGAAATATAGTCCTAAACCACCTTTTTGTGGCGGCATATCATAAACAAAAATTAACCGAAAATCGTCAAAAAGCTTTGGTTTCCACTCAGAAAAATCGGCAGAAAGAGAAACCACTCTCGCCCCCGTCTTCAACTCTTTTTCTAATTTTTCTTGTAGAGGGATTGCCTGATTAGTTCTCAAATAAACAAAGACAACATCGGCATCAGACAAATCAGATTGGTAAAAATTCTCGCGACGCGCGTGAATTTGAGCTTGAGTGCTACTAAAAAAGATGCGCGCCTTCATAAATATCGTCTGCAAAAAAGCCTGTTCAATACCAACTGCGTTTGCCCCAAACTCTTCTTTTGCAATAAACAAAACACGCCCATCCCCTGCGCCTAAATCGTAAAGCAATTCATTAGGCGCTAACTCAACCATCTCTAAGGCTTTACGGATGCGATCTTTTTTTGTCGCTATCCACGTTGAGCCATAAAAAACAGGCACAATTGTCCATAATCCATAAAAAAAAGAGAGAATAGCGGCTATATAAAGGAGGCTGAAAAGAAATAGTGTCATAGCTTTTTATCTTACTCCTTTTATAGAAATTCTTTAGCGATTACTTCTATGCTACAAGAGAGTGGTATTTCTTCAATCTTAGCAGGGCAACAAGCGCAAAGATATTAAAGATAATTGTTCCTGCGATAACAAGGGGGAAACCAAATTGATATAAAAAGGTAGCCAAGGGTGCGCCAAGCGCACGTCCCAGCGAGAAGGCGGTGACGTTAAACGCCATCAAGGTTGCTCTGGCTTTGGGCATGATTTCTGTCATCATGGGCAAAATGCTAACAAATGTGAATTCAAAGCTGATATAGAAGAGAAAAAGTCCTAAAAACGCACCGATGGTTGTTTGCCCGAAAATAGGCAATAGTAACGCGGCGATAATGTTGGTGGTTAAGCCATAAGAAACCGCGCGCTCTTTCCCAAGTTTATCAGAGAAAAAAGCAACCAAGCCTTCGCCACCAAGTTCTGATGCGCCAATTACAACTGCAGATGCCCCCAAAGCGGCTATCTGTAGCCCAAAAGAATCTTCAAGCCAAACACCAAAGATGAGATTAACTACTTCATTGCCAATAACCACAAAAAAGGTGATGCTCAACCCTACTTTTGCAGGGAAACTGTCGAAGACCAACCCAAAATTTTGACGGAGGCTATCACGCGTCCCCACGCGCGTCCCGTCGTTTGGAATCAGAAAGATGAGCAGGACGAGAGCCAATAATCCTAGAATTGCCAAAAGTACAAAGGGAGAAATCCATCCCGCACGGGCAATGAGAAATCCGACCAGCGGAATACCAACAATGAAGGCAAGTGACCAGCCTAATTCTGAGATGGCGATAACGCGCCCGCGTTTTTCGTAGGGCGTGCTATCGGCGAGGTAAGCTTGCATGGCAGGGTCAAAAATATATTTGGCGAGGGATGTGAAAAAAAGCGAAATGAGGAGTGCTGGGAAAGTGGGGAAAAAGACGACCAACGCTACGCTGAGGGTAAAAATGCCCATGCTAAGCAACATACTAAATTTACGCCCATGCTTGTCAGTAGACGAAATGATAAATGGCACTACGCCACCACTAAGGGAACGAAGGCTGATGGCAAGTGACATGGTGGCAAGGTCTACGCCGAGGGCGCGGGCGAAAACCCCGAGGAAGGGGTATGCCATGCGGTAGGCTGTGTTGATGATGGTGCGGATAATGACAAATAAGGTAAGTTGCATGAGGGAGGGGTAACCGCTAACCTTTGTTAATTTACGCTAAAAAAATAGCGGAGATTAGTGTAGATTGGCGGTTAATTATTTTTGGGAAGGAAAAAGCGAGTGACAAAATAAGATGAAAGCCACGCCAATAAATTTAGCCCAACAAAGAAGCCGATAATGGTCCAATTGCCCGATTTGAAAATCGGTGAAGGCGGCGGGTGCATGATATTGTCGGCGTTTGCGAAGGTGTAACGCAATGCAACGATGAAAAGGATATTTGCGCTCGCGGTGAGCCAATTTATATCAATCATCCATAAGCCGAGTTGAAGAAGTAACCCAACAATGGCAAATGTCATTGCAAATCGGAAACGTGGCTCGGCAAGGAAAAGACCGTTCCAATTTGCCTGCATAGCGAGCATGGAAAGAGGCAGGTAGGAGATCCAGTAAAAGACTCCGCTTCTGCCGAGCGCGGCTGACCAGCGATGAAGCGCACTTTTGCGCTCAACGTCTTTGCGCGTGACGAGGGCGATAAGTCCGATGAGGGCGGCAAGGATGAAAAGAAGTTCGGCGGTCATCACCCACGCACCATGCAAATAGACCAATCGCACGCTGGGACCAAGAGTCGCTTCTTCGGGTCCGAAGAGGGTCATGATACCAATGAGGAGAAGAGTAAAAAGAAAGGAAAGGATGGGAGATTCTTTGATTTTTGACATAGGGTAAATTTTACCTTGAAAGAGCGTTAGAAACTGCCTGATTTTAAATATAATTACGCAATCTCCTTTAGTAACAACAATTAACGAACGCCCATTTTTTCGCATAAAACTAAGTAAAAAACGGGTCCTAAGCAAAAACAATTTTTCGGATTAGGCATTTTTTCACCGTACACACTGCCTTTTTGCACTATCCTCTGAAGATGAACTCAAAAAAACGGCTTGTGTCAAGCTCTCGAATTTGATGCCACGTCTAAGTGGATACTTCGGCATGTTGGATAGCATATCGGAATGGGAATAAGTTCCCCAAGGCTTCATTAGGCGGGAGATACTGTAACTTTCCATCCACTCTTCGGCAATATCTCCAACTTATTCCAAGGAAAAGAAGATATAAGCATTAAAAATACCTAGAATCGATTGGTTAAGAGAAAGATGGTTCATGTTGAAGCCAGCGTTTTCTGCATACTTCATAATATTTTTGAAAATTCCAGCACACAAAACACTCTAAGGAATGGGTTTCAGGGATCAAGCCCAACGCGTGGGTTTTGAAACTCTCGCGTATGATTGCAGATTTGGCGTAGGCGTTGCAGTATGGACCGAAGGGGACGATGGTTTAGCAAGGAGATTGTTGAAGACAAAAGATGTTTATTGTTGGGAACCAAGCACAAAACACGCACGAAGCGGTTTCTCATCCCTATTACAAAAGTCATATCAAATATCATGCTTGACAAAATGCCCTTGATTTTGTAATATAGTGTTACACGTTTATGTTAGCGGTCACATTTCTGTTTATTACACTACTTAATTAAAATTATGGTGCGTTCTCGTATAACTATCTATGATGTTGCAAGCTATGCTGGTGTTTCGCACCAGACAGTTTCGCGTGTAAATAATCAGAGCGAACGAGTTAAAACTGAAACACGAGAAAAAGTTGAGGCGGCGATTAAGGAACTTGGTTATAACCCTAGTCGTTTGGCGCAGAGCTTGGTAACGCAAAAAACAAAAACAATTGGTTTGATTGTTGCGGATATTACCAACCCCTTCTTTTTTGAAGTTGCCCGAGGCGTGCAAGATACAGCTTTGGCGCAAGAATATAATGTTTTTGTCTGTAATACTGATGATAATCCGCAAGGCGAGCAGGATGTATTGACCCTATTGGCTTCTCAAGAAGTTGATGGGGTTATTCTTTCTACAGCGAGTTCTACTGATGAAGAATTATTGACTTTTGCAGAGAATTACAAGCCATTGGTGGTTATCAATAGGGATATTGACCACCCAAAAGCGAGTTTAGTTAATGTAGATATTTATAAGGGGGCTAAATTAGCTGTGGAGCATTTGATTAATCGTGGGCATACGCATATTGCGATGCTTTCACACGAGGGACATCTTCCGGACCATGTACGACGTGTACATGGGTATAAAGAAACTTTAGAGGCACATGATATTACGCCAAATGATGAGTGGTTGGTTTTGGCTCCGCCTAATTTGATGGGAGGGTATAAGGCTACGCAAGAATTGCTGAGTGAACACCCTGAAATCACAGCTATTTTTACTTATAACGATTTGATGGCAATCGGTGCTATACGTGGGTGCCATGATATGGGAGTAAAGGTGCCTCAAGATTGCGCAATTATGGGATTTGATGATATTAAGTTTTCGGCAATGACGCAACCTTCTTTAAGTTCTATTAGTTTTGATAAATATGTCGTTGGGCAAAAAGCCATGCAACGATTATTTGAAATGTTTGACGAACCAAATACCACTTTTGCGCCAATTCCTTTGGATGTGAAACTGGTAATTCGGGAATCTACTTAGCAGTTTTTATTTTGCATGAAATGTGAGCGGTCACATTTCTGAGTAAGGAGGTGGTTTTCTCAGAAAACACTAGGTTTTACCCATACTTTATAAAAGCATTATCATAAAAACCCTATCTATGGAGGAATAGATGAAACACAATCAAGTTTTGAAAGTACTAAGTCTCTTTATTGCATTTGCCTTTTTATTTGCGGCATGTGCCCCAGCCGCTACGCCCGAAGCACCTGTAGCAGAAGAAGCCCCCGCTGAAGAAGCTCCTGTTGTCGAAGAAGAAACCGCAATGGAAGAAGAAGCTCCCGCAGAAGAAGCCGAAGCTGCTGAAGTTACTTTGCGCTGGCGTACCCGCCCGGACAATCAGGAAGAAGCGGATGTTTACCAAGGCATCAGTGACAGCCTGAATATTGAAGGCGTTACACTTGAATACGAACCCGGTGGTTCTGAAACCGCTAGTTACCAAGATGTTCTCAAGACCGAACTTGCCTCCGGCACCGCTCCTGATGTATTCTGGATCCCCGGAACCGATGTTGCAGATTTCGCTACCCGTGGCTTAATTTTAGATATGCGCGCTATGGCTGATACCACCGATGGCTACGCAGACGCAGATTTCTACGAAGGTCCTATGTTCCACTTGACCTTTAATCCTGAAACCAGCAATACTGGCGAAACCCTCTGGGGTCTACCCCGTGATGTTTCTACCTTTGCCCTTTACATCAACCTCGACCTTTTGGCTATAGCAGGTGTAGATGATCCCCGCGAACTCGAAGCAAACGGCGAGTGGACTTGGGAAGCCTTCCAAGAAACTGCCGAAGCTGTTTCCGCCCTTGGTGACGACGTACAAGGTTACGGTGGTAGTGCTTGGTGGGGTCCCTACGGTGTTTGGATAAATGCCGCTGGTGGTAACTTCTACAACGCTGACCGCACCGCTTGTGGTCTCGATACTCCTGAATCACTCGAAGGTCTCCAGTTTGCACAAGACCTTTACGCTTCAGGCGCAACCGTGCCTTACGGTGAAGACCCCGAACCTCCCTTCCGCTCTGGCAATCTCGGTATGTTCCAGAACGGTCGCTGGGCAACCCCCGGCATCCGTACTGTAGATTTTGAATGGGACGTTGTTGGTCTGCCCACTGGACCCGCTGGCATTCCCGGTAACTGGCTCTTCTGGGGCGCTTATGTTGTCAACGCTGAGACCGAAAACCCCGAAGCTGCTTGGGAACTCGTTCAGGCTTTGACCACCGCCGAAGTTCAAGGCAAAGTTGCCGCTTTGGGCGCAAATATCCCCAGCCGCGTAAGCCAAGAAGCACTTGATGCTTTCGTAGGATTTACACCTCCTGCAAATAACCAAGCTTTCCTCGATGGTTTGGCTAACTCCCCAACCGCCGAAGGCCCCCTGTGGGCTGGCTCTTGGCCTGATTTTGTTTCCGTTATGGACACTGCAATTTCATCCCTGCTCACCAGCGAAACTACAGTAGAAGACTTTGGCGCAACCATTTGCGACGAAGCCAATAAAGCTTTTCAAGAATAAGTAAACCAAAAATCCGGTGAGGTTCGCCTCACCGGATTTCTTTTTTCTGCTTCTCATATTTTCATGAGTTTAGCATCGTCTTGTAGAAGAACTTCAGTCCCTTTTTAAGTTTCCAAATAACCACTAAAGCAATTACTACAAGAAAAAACAGGCAATCTTTTACCCCCCCAAAAAACGCATAATTATAAACCTTAGAAAGATTAGATTTTTTAAGATAGCTCCCCCCTAAAGAAGAGCTGCAAATTTCAGTAAAGGAATAAGTATGACTTCTAATTCAACTCATTCTCAAGATATATCACCTACAGACACAAAAACAAAATTGACTTTAACAATTTTATCTGTTTGGCATATTATTTTTACAGTCGGTGCGCTAACAGGTGCGTTACTGCTTTGGCAAGGCACAACCGAAACAGCAGATTGGTTAAAAATTATCTTTAGCATTTTCTTAGTGCTCGGGGCTATCTTTAGTGTTCTCGCAGTTTTTTCAATTCGACAAAGAAAACATCGTGGGCGAGCCATTTCATTGGCCGTAAATTATCTTGGGTTTTTAGCTTCTTTCTTTGGCTTATTACATGTTACTGGCTTTTTTACTGGAATCGACTCACTCGGCGAAAACTTTTCAAAGGGGCTTCCTTATATGGGGCTTGCCTTTGTGGGCTATCTGATTGGGTCTGTGGGGGATCGATATCAAGATAACCGCCCAAGCATCGCACAAAAGTTCAGAAAAACTGCTCAAGTTCTGGGTGCGCTCGGCGGAATCCTATTTTTATTTGCTGTTGGCATTATTCCCGGCATCCTTTCTTTTATCTCAGAATTCACTTCGCTCCCCCCCATCCTATTATTACTTAGCACAATTATCTTTGGCGTCATGGTCTGGCTAATGTGGCGTGAACCGACACGAATAGCCATGAACACCAGAAGCAAAGACCAACTTATGATGGAAGGATATCTTTTCCTATCTCCTAACCTAATTGGCTTTCTTTTCTTCTTTGCTGGCCCATTGCTATTCTCGCTTTACAGCAGTTTTACCGACTCGGATGCTTTTGGCAACGCCAACTGGATTGGCTTGGAAAATTATCAAGAGATTTTCAATATAACCATCGAACCCCTTGAATATATCGACCAATTAGCCAAAGAGGTAATCAATATTGAAGTATATGATGAACTATATCGTTTCAATATATTTGGCAAACACTATGTTATCGGTGCCGAGGATCAACTCTTCTGGATTTCACTAGGAAATACGATCAAATTCGTGCTACTGGCTGTGCCGATGAGCGTCATTCCTGCCCTTTTACTTGCTTCTGTTTTAAATAGCAAATTACCCGGCATGAAGGTTTTCCGCGCTATCTATTTTGTCCCCAGCGTGGCGGCGGTTGTCGGCGTTGCCATGATCTGGCGCTGGCTCTATAACTCAACGGTTGGCTATCTAAATTATTTCATCACCGGCTTTGTAGAATTTGTGAACTCTACAGCTGGCTCGCAACTCCTCACAGATCCGCAAGTCGGCTGGACATCTGACACACAGGTTGCTCTAATCTCGGTCGCCATTATGGCAGCGTGGCAGTGGACGGGATTCAATACAGTGCTATTCTTGGCGGGCTTACAAAACATTCCCGGCGTGCTCTACGAAGCCGCCACTGTCGATGGGGCAAATCCTTGGCAACAATTCTGGAACGTGACCTTGCCCATGCTCGCACCAACAACCTTCTTTGTGCTCACGACAACGACAATCAACGCCATGCAAATCTTCGATCAGGTCTTTGTCTTTACCAGACCACCAGGAGGTCCCGGCACATCTACCACGACGATTGTTTTATATCTCTATAAGCAAGGCTTCCAAAATTTCCGTCAAGGATACGCCTCTGCCCTAGCTTGGGTTTTATTCTTACTAATTTTTGGACTGACCTTAGCGCAATATATGCGCCAACGTGCAGGCGATGAAGCCATTTAGAGGAGCATATCAATGTCTACTTATCGAATCGGAATATTTCTAAGAAACTTACTGCTCTACATTACACTCACCTTTTTCGCCTTTGTAATGCTCTTTCCATTCTTGGTTATGGTCTTTACATCCTTAAAAGAAGCCAATGATACCTATCGCTTCCCGCCAAAACTACTTCCGCGTGCCCCAATCACAATGGCAGTGGAAGGCTTTGAAGAAGAACTCCCCCTTTATTATGTGGATAATGAGGGCGTTCAAGATAAGTTTGTGCTCATCGAGAAAACCGTTAAAGTTGGCGAATACGCCGCCGCAAACCAACTAGACACAACCTATATTCGCGAATTAGATTTGGTCACCGAAACTGCCGGTAAAACCGTGATTTACGAAGGTGAAGAAGTTCCCCTTTACGATATTACCGTCAACGGTGAAACCATTCCTATGGTGCGTATTGCTCGTACAGCGCTCGGTCGTTTTGCCGACCCCAATGATCCGTCAAAGACCCTTCTACAAAATCTACGCGACAGTGAACCCGTTGAAAAACTGACTTGGCATCCTGAAAACTACAAAGAAGTCATCAACTTGCACGGTATGGATCGTGCGCTAACCAATACCGCGCTCATCACCATTCTGGTCGTTCTTGGGCAATTGGTCACTTCCGTTTTAGGCGGTTATGCCTTTGCTAGATTAAATTTTCCTGGTCGAGACAGCTTATTCGTCATCTATCTCGGTACAATCATGATTCCCTTTGTAGTCGTCATTACACCACTCTATCAGTTGATGATTATGCTCGGTTGGGTCGATAGGCTCGCCGCCCTCATTATGCCGTGGATTTTCACCGCCTACGGCACTTTCCTCATGCGCCAATTCTTCATCACCATTCCCAAAGAAATCGAAGAAGCCGCCATTCTCGATGGCGCATCACGCCTACAAATTCTCTGGACAATTTTCTTGCCCGCCAGTGCCCCAGCCCTCGCAACCCTCTCCACCTTCACCTTTCTCTATGCATGGAACAGTTTCTTCTGGCCCCTAGTCGTCATCAACACAGGCAACGAATCCAACCGCGTCCTAACTCTCGCCGTCAGTGTGCTCGGCGGGCGTGCCGCCGATGCCCCCAACCTCGTTTTAGCAGGCGCGGCAATAGCCATATTGCCCCCCGTCATCATTTACATCTTCGGGCAACGCTTCTTTGTCGAAAGCTCCACCAGCAGTGGCGTCAAAGGCTAATTCAACAAAATGAAACTTGGCGTTTGCTACTACCCCGAACACTGGAAAGAAGAACGCTGGCAAGAAGACGCTCAAGCAATGCGCACAGCAGGGATTTCGATTGTGCGCATCGCCGAGTTCGCTTGGGTGAAGATGGAAAAAGAAGAAGGAAAATATGATTGGGATTGGCTCGATCGCTCTGTAGAGACGCTTGCTACCGCTGGTCATCAGATTCTTCTGTGTACACCTACCGCTTCCCCCCCCGCCTGGCTCATCTCTGCCTACCCCAACATTTTGCCAGTAGACGAAGAAGGTCGCCGCAGACGAGCCGGCTCAAGGCGGCACTACTGCCCCAACAACAAAACCTATCACGAATACAGCAAAGGCATCACAAAAGCGATGGCAGAACGCTATGGCAACCATCCCACCGTAATCGGCTGGCAAATAGATAACGAATTCGGTTGCTATTTTGCCCGTTGTTACTGCGAAACCTGCACCACAGAATTCCAAAATTGGCTGCAAAAGAAATACAGCACCCTCGATGAACTCAACGAAAGCTGGGGAACGATATTCTGGAGCCAAACATATAATGATTGGGGGCAAATCGAACCCTATAATTTAACGGTAGCAGAACCAAATCCGAGTCACGTACTTGATTATTATCGCTTCGCGTCTGATTCGTGGGTGGCATATCAACAAATTCAGATAGATGCCCTGAGAGCGCATATCCCAGAAAAGCAATTTATCACCCATAACGTCATCGCCGATCTAAACACCATTGATTATCATGACCTCTCACGCAATCTCGACTTTATTTCATGGGATTCATACCCCACAGGCTACGCCGAAATGGGGAGCAAAAATTTGTACGCTCCCAACGAAGAACCCTTTTCTTATGCTCACGACCTCGGCGACCCGCTCATAACGGGCTTTTTCCACACCCTAATTCGCGGCTTAAAACAAGCTCCCTTCTGGATTATGGAGCATCAAACGGGTGCAATCAACTGGAGTGAAAATAACACTGGTGTACGCCCCGGTGCCTTGCGTTTGTGGACATGGCAAGCCGCCGCAACAGGCGCAGAATCCGTTGTATACTTCCGCTGGAAAGCTTCACGCTTCGGCTTGGAACAACATCACGATGGGCTACGTCATCATCATGGCGGAGCAAATAACGGCTATAATGACCTGCTCACACTCAAAACAGAAAGACCGGCACTGGAAGATTTCATTGCCCAACCGCTTGATACGCCTGTTGGAATTTTGCTCGACTACAGCACACTTTGGGCAATGGAGATGCAACCGCACCGTAAAGATTTTGCCTACTTGAAGCATTTATTTGTCTTCTATCGTGCCTGCAAAATGCTCGGCATAGAACCAGATATTATTTCGCCACAAGCCGATTTAAGTCGCTATAAAATCCTGCTTGCCCCCAACACATTCCTTGCAGATGAAGTTTTGGCACAAAAATTAGATAAGTTCGCCGCTCAAGGTGGAAGTCTCATGCTAGGCGTTCGTTCAGGCTTTAAAGATATTAACAATGTGGTCACAGAAGAAGCTTTGCCCGGTCCTTTTCGTGAATTGGTTGGAGCAAGTGTGAAACAGTGGCACTCTCTTCCACCAAAAGTATCCTATACTTTTCAGAGCAAAATAGAGAACCTTCACCCTGAGGCAACTTTCTGGGCAGAAGGATTGAAAGCAGACACAGGGACAAAGCCTCTTGCAAACTATACCAACTTCCCCTTTGAAGGCTTGTCTGCATTCACCGAGAAAAAGCATGGGGCAGGGAAGGTTCTTTATTGTGGCATTTACCCAGACCTTAAACAAGCAAAGGCGCTAATGCGCTATTTGATGGCTTCAGAAAACATCTCCTTACTTGAAATTCCCGAAGGCCTGACCGTGATGCAACGTGGCAAGAAATTGCTTGCTATGAACTTTACTGAATCTCCTATACTTTTTTCGGCAAAATCATATATATATACTATCCCTGCGCGGGATTTTAAACTTATCGAGGAGTAGATAATGAGCAATGAGAAAAATTCTACAACGATGAACAACCCCAACCTCCACAACCCACACTTAGATGGGGATGCCTTCTTTTTGGAGGGGGGCAAGGTGGGGATTTTCATCTCACATGGGTATACAGCTACTGCGGCAGAAGTTCGTTTGATTGCCGAGAAGTTCCATGAAGCGGGCTATACGGTTGCAGGTCCGCTTTTGGCAGGGCATGGCACCCAAGTTGAAGACCTGAACAATGCCACTTGGCAGGATTGGGTAGAAAGCGGAGAAGAAACTCTTCAGAAACTGTTTGAGACCTGTAACCAAGTTTGGGTCGCGGGCGAATCGATGGGCGGGGTTGTGGCACTCTATCTCGCTAGTCAAAATCCTAAAATCGCGGGGGTTATGCTCTACGCTCCTGCTATCCGCTTAGTGATGAATACTTTTGATAAACTAAAACTTTATCTAGGCTCGCTTTTGGTTGCAGAAGTTCCTAGAGCTTCATTAGATGGTTCGGATAATTGGCAGGGGTATCCGGGCTTGCCCTTGAAAGGCGCAATTCAGTTGCTTCGTTTCCAAAAAGTGACATTACCACAATTATCGAAGATCAAACAGCCTGTGCTGATTTTTCAGGGTCGCAAAGATACGACAGTTGCCCCCGAAGCTGGTGAGATGATTATGAGTGGTATTTCTTCTCAGGTCAAAGAGCATCACTGGATGAAAAATTCGAGCCATGCTATTGTGTTGGATGTTGAATTGGATGATGTGGCTCAATTGAGCCTTGATTTTATACAGCGAGTTTAGTTCATTACTAAAGCACAAAGTTCACAAAGGAACAACAATGACAACAAAACCTTCTTTACCCGTTTCAAAACAAATCTCTTATGCTCTTGGTCAGCTTGGCTGGTCTATTTTGGTCAATCTGATTGGCTTGATGTTGGTTTATTTTTATCTCCCTCCTGAAACCGCAGGGTTGCCTTTCTTTATCACGCAAGTCATCTTTTGGGGCGTTTTGAATGTACTGACTATCGTAGCGGCTTCTGGGCGTTTGGTAGATGCTATCACAGACCCGCTAATAGCCAGCTTCAGCGACCGTTTTACACATAAACGCGGACGCCGCATCCCCTTTATGGCGATGGGCGCACTCCCTGCCGCACTTTTTCTCTTTTTGATATTTTTCCCACCGCAACAGCAAATGAGTGGATGGAATATTGCTTGGCTGGCTGTGATGCAAATTCTCTTTTATGTGGCGTTGACCCTTTATGTGACCCCTTATTTTGCCCTCCTGCCCGAACTTGGTCACACCGCCGATGAGCGGCTAAATCTCTCCACCTGGATTTCGATCACTTATGCCCTCGGTATCATTGCCGCGGCGCAAACGCCCCTCTTGGCAAACATGCTGGAAAGCTCTTTGGGATTGGCAAGTCGTGTGAACGCCATTCAGGCAGCAGTTGGCGTAATGGCTTTTGTGGCACTTATCTTTATGGCAATTCCCGTTTTTACAATTGATGAGCGCAAATATTGTGAAGGCGAAGCCTCCACAGTGCCTCTATTTAAAGCACTAAAAAGCACCTTCCAAAATATCAGCTTCCGCTACTATGTCGTGGCAGATTTCTCCTATTTTATGGGATTAACAATTATGAACACGGGCTTACTCTACTATATTACCGTGTTATTGCGATTGGAAGAAGCCCTCGTTGGAACGCTCCTGGCTGTAATGGTGATCATCTCCTTCGTCTTTTATCCGGTTGTAAACGTGCTAGCCAAGAAGGTTGGTAAACGGATTCTGGTCATCGGCGCTTTTCTAGCGATGAGCGTGGTTTTCGTTGGCGTTTACTTCTTCGGGAAATTGCCCATCGCCCCCATTGTCCAAGCCTACATCTTGGTTGTGCTTTACTCTGTTCCCCTCGCATTTTTATCGGTACTACCCAACGCCATCTTGGCAGATATTGCCGAGCATGATGCCCTAAAATCTGGCGAACGTAAAGAAGGCATGTTCTTTGCCGCTCGTACCCTCATGCAAAAATTCGGGCAGACTTTTGGGATTTTAATCTTCGCCATGCTAACCACCTTTGGCAAAGACCCTGGCAACGATCTAGGCATCCGCTTGAGCGGCATTGCTGGATTTGTCCTCTGCTTGGGTGCTGGATTGGTCTTCGTCCGTTACAATGAGCGCAAACTTGTGCTGGAGACTGCTGAATTACAGTAAAAAATTACCTGTCTTAAATATATAGGTGCTCTCTATGCAGTCATCTGCGTAGGGAGCACTCTTAAGATAGGGTTTCTATATTGAAAGAAGGAGTTTTTTCCATGAAAAAAGTAAATGGTCGTTATGAACTTTACGGCAACCCCATCACCCGTTCACAAACAAAGGCTGCCGATAAATGGAAAGCCATGTTGGCAAAGAAATTTAATTATGACCCAAACGAAAAATTCAACTTAAGCATTAAGGATCACCCCTACGGAGGCGATATTTTCGGCTTAAAGGAAATCGTCCGTGAAGGGGATGGCACGCCGCTGGAGATTGATAACGGCGTAATCGTTAGCACCATCCGCATGGGGTTTGGGCATTATCGCATTGCTATGGCGGGCGTATCTGCTGCCCGCGCAATGGGATTTACTCCCTATTGGCTTGATTTGCTTGCTATTCCTGGCATTACCTCTGATGTTATCAACAGGAGTAATACCAATTACAGTAAATTATCGCGCATTTCTCAACGTTTTCCATTATTTGATAAATATATATGGGAAAGCGTAACAACTGGTGAAGCTTCACTCCCTGGTTTAAACACCCTTCTCAATACCTGGATCAAGGGATGGCCCTGGCGTTTCATAAAAACTCAGGTCAAAGATTATAAAATGAGCGAGCTTTTCGAAAATCTCTACGGCGCACTCCCCACAGAGCAACCCATTCTCACTTCTCACATGTGGAACGCGATGGGCGCAGTTGCTGGTGGCATGACCAATGTTGTAGATATGATGTTCGATAATTGGCCCATGGCATTCCAACTCACAGAAGGTGCCAAACACGCCGTACAGGGTCCCGCTGGTTATTATGGTTTCCGCGTCATGCGCGGCTTTGATGATAAAGGCTCCGTCATGAAACCCACGCCCAGCGACTCTCTCTTCTTCACTGGTCAGCATGTAGACCATGAACTGGTCGAAAATATCGAAGTCGATAATGCCGCTCGTTTACGCCGCATGAAAGCAAAAGAGCCGCGCCGCTTTATCGTCACGATGGGTGGCGCAGGCGCACAGCGCGAACTCTTCAAAGCCATCATTGAGTACGCCATTCCGCTCATCAAAGCAGACAAGATGACGCTCTTCGTCAATCTTGGTGACCACAAAGATAACTGGACTTGGCTATCAAAAGAGCTTGAGCCTTATCAAGACCTGCTCAGCACGCACTTCACTTGGGAAGAGACCAAAGAGTTTACCGATAACATCCGCGAGACCCCCGCACATGGTTTGCATGTCGGCTTATATGACAACACCTTCCACGCCGTTTACGCCAGCAATTATCTAATGCGTGTCATGGACGTGATGATTACAAAACCCTCCGAACTCGCCTTCTACCCCATCCCGAAAATTTTCAACGCCCGCGTTGGCGGTCACGAGATGTGGGGCGCAATTCGCGGCGCAGAAATTGGCGACAGCACAGTCGAAACACGCACCATCCCCGAGACCCTTCAAGCCATCGAGCTGATGACCCACGAAGACGATCTGCTCGAAATGTATTGCGATATGATTGTCAAAAATAAGAGCATCGGTCTTTATGACGGCGCATATAAATCAGTTGAACTAGCAACTGGCAGAAAATTTACACGAACGCCCGAAGGAATCCAAATCGGATGACCAAAATAACCTTTCTCGGTGCAGGCAGTACAGTTTTCGCTAAAAATCTAATCGGCGATATTCTCAGCTTCCCTGAATTAGCAGATTCGATTATCAGCTTGCACGATATTGATTCCGAACGCCTCGAAACCACCCGCATTGTGACCGAGCGAATCGCGCGTGGTTTAGGCGTGACGCCGCTCATCGAAACGCATCTTGATCGACGCGCTGCACTGGTGGATGCCAACTATGTCATCGGCATCTTCCAAATTGGTGGCTACAAGCCGGCAACAGTCACCGATTTTGAAATCCCTAAAAAATATGGCTTGCGCCAGACCATTGGCGATACGCTTGGAGTTGGCGGCATTATGCGTGGGTTACGTACCATCCCCGTTTATTTGGAGATAGCGCGTGATATGGAAGAACTCTGCCCTGACGCCCTTTTACTGAATTACGTCAATCCGATGTCGATGGTGACGTGGGCGTTGAATAAAGCCACAAAAATCAAAACAGTTGGTTTATGCCATTCTGTGCAGGGGACAGCCGAGCAACTTGCAAAAGATATTGACGTGCCCATCGAAGAGATTAATTATCTCGCGGCGGGCATTAATCACATGGCTTTTTATCTGAAATTCGAGCGGGATGGGGTAGACCTGTATCCAGCCATTCGTCGGGTAGTTGCCGAAGACCGCATCCCAAATTGGAATAAAGTTCGCTACGAGATGCTCAAAAGATTGGGTTACTTCGTCACTGAATCTAGTGAGCATTTTTCCGAATATACGCCTTGGTTCATCAAACGCGATCGCCCTGACTTAATCGAAAAATTCAACATCCCGCTCGATGAATATATCCGCCGTTGTGAAGTCCAAATTGCGGGCTGGGAAGCGACGAAAGAAACGGTTGAAAACCCCGATGTGCCTGTGGACATCCCCGCTATGAATGAAAAACTCAAGGCCGCGGGTGCGAGCGATTATGAGCTTGAAGTGATGGCAGAGACGCTCGAGAGTTTTGATAATGTGGCGCAGTCGCACGAGTACGGTGCATATATCATCCACTCACTTGAAACTGGCACGCCGCGTGTGATTTACGGCAATGTGATGAATAATGGGCTAATTGAAAACCTGCCGAGCGAAAGCTGTGTAGAAGTGCCAATTCTCGTGGACAAAAACGGCTTACAGCCCACTAAAATCGGTGCCCTGCCCCCACATTTAGCCGCCCTTATGCAGACAAATATCAACGTCCAGTCGCTGACTGTGGAAGCCGCACTGACCCATAAGCGAGAGTATATCTATCACGCCGCGATGCTCGACCCGCACACCGCCGCCGAACTCGACCTTGACCAAACTTGGTCTCTGGTGGACGATTTGATCGCAGCCCACGGCAATTGGCTGCCTGAATTTGAATAAAACTTATTGCACCTAAAATTCCTTCGTAGTAAGGGCTGAAGCCCCTACTTTGCGTACAGATAACCGCTGAAGCGGTTACTACGAGGGGCATGATAGAAACAGATTTTTTCTTTGTGTTCCTTCGTGCCCTTTGCGGTAAATCTTTTTTTCTGGAAATCAAAATGACAACTTTCAACCCCACCGAACACTCTCACCGCCGATATAACCCCTTAACTGGTAACTGGGTACTCGTTTCCCCACACCGTACAAAACGCCCTTGGCAGGGACAAGTCGAAAATTCTCCGCCCGATGAGCAACCACAATATGAGCCAAAATGTTATCTTTGCCCGGGCAACGAGCGAGCGGGCGGCGTGAGCAATCCCGCTTACGAAGATACCTTTGTCTTCACCAACGACTTCGCCGCCCTATTACCCAATACCCCGCAAGCACCGAAGAATTCGAATGAACTTTTTCAAACCCAAAGCGCAGAGGGAACTAGCCGCGTAATCTGCTTCTCCCCCCGCCATGATTTGACCTTACCTGAAATGCCTGTCGAAGATATTCGCCGTGTTGTGAATATTTGGTCAGAGCAAACGGCTAAACTTGGTGAAAAACATCGCTGGGTGCAAGTCTTCGAGAATAAAGGCGCTGTGATGGGTAGCTCTAACCCGCATCCACACGGACAAATTTGGGCGCAAAATGAAATCCCAAACGAACCCGCCGCCGAAGACGTAAATCAGCGTATCTACTTTGAGAAAAAGGGCACACCCCTTTTAATCGATTATCTTGAACAAGAATCCGAGCAAAAAGAACGCATCGTTGTCGAGAATGAGCATTGGATGGCAGTTGTTCCCTATTGGGCAATTTGGCCCTTTGAAATTTTGCTCATGCCCCGCCGCCACGTGCTACACATTTTTGATTTGAGCGAAGACGAACGCGATGCTCTTGCTGACATTCTCAAACGCCTATTAACTAAATACGATAATCTTTTCGAGACATCCTTCCCCTACTCGATGGGCTGGCATGGTGCGCCCTTTAACGATGAAGAAAATCAACATTGGCAATTACACGCGCATTTTTATCCCCCCTTATTGCGTTCAGCGACTGTAAAAAAATTTATGGTCGGCTACGAGATGATGGCAGAAGCCCAACGCGATTTGACCGCCGAGCAAGCGGCATCACGTTTGCGGGATTTATCAGAAATACACTATAGAGCCTGAGCCATAAAAATCTTTCACCACAAAACCACAGAGAGCACAAAGTTCTCTCTGTGGTCACAAAAAACGCAGTGCCCTTTGTGTCTTTGTCGTGCATTTTCTTGGCATCAAACCCATGAAAGAAAAAAACTAGCAAGACAAGATTTTCTCTTAAAGAACTTCCAATATCTTTAACAAGGCTTCATTTTCAGGAATATCGCTCATCGAGTGACCATAGTGGGCATAGCGTGCAATCCCTTTTTTATCAATAATTACTTGAGCGGGCATTCTTCCCAATTTGAAGAGTTTCACTTCTTGCCCAAACAACTTCAGCACGCTGTGTTTAGGGTCTGGCAAGCCGATGAAGGGGAGATGATGTTCTGCCCAGTATTTGGCAAATGCTTTTCCCTTTTCAGGTCCAACTACCACGATCTTGGTTTCGGCGGCTTCAAATTTTGCATAATCTTGGCGCAACTGCGCCATGTGCCTTTGGCAATAAGGTCAGACAAAGCCACGATTGAAAACAAGCAGTACATGGCTATTATCACGGAAGCCAGCCAAATTCACGGAACGTCCCGTGAAATCATCCAGTGTAAAATCAGGGGCGGGGGTATTAATCTCAACTTTTGGCATTTTCTCTTTCCTCTTCTTTAAGTCTTTCGCACTGACGGCGATATTCAATAATCGGCGCATCGGCTTTGATTGCTTTCTCGTTGCCGCCGCGCAACCTGCGTGCGGCGGGTATTTGCGTCTCAACCATAACTCAACGCAGACGACGGTTGAAAGTATACCTGACGATTCCTTCTCTACCGGCACTTTAAACGCAGGGAGTTTTTTAAATTCGTGCGGCAAACACGGTGAATGTGACCGTCAATCCTTGCAATGTCCAAACGTGGAAGAAACGCACAAAGGAGGGCTTGATGTCGTCAAAGCAACTAAAATCCCAAAAAGCGGCAGACCGCCAACTTGAACACTGCGATGAGTACCTCTACAATAATCGCAATGAGATATTTTTTTCTTCTTGCATCATATTCTTTCTCCTTGAGGACTACTTAGATCTCTTTAACAGGCTTCGTATATCTAACACGATGGATTTTTCCCCGTGCGGATTTATTTACCAATAAAGGCAAGCGTCTCTTCTAAAATCCATGCTTGCTGGAATTCACGAGAAATCGTGGCGACCCCGTCTCCGGACTGGATACCGTACCAGCCAAATTGAGCGTGATTGGCACCATCCATCTCGACCCAGACCACATTTTCTGGCAAACGTTCGCGTGAATAACGAAGTTCTTCTACATGCCCATCTTCTGTGCCGTAAATGGACAAGACCTTTAAGTCGGGGATTATGCTTAAGTCTGTGCTCTCAGCGGAGTAGGATGCCCACAAAAAGAGCCCCTCAACCTTGCCTGCGTTAGCGGCAACGTATTCGGCTGCCATAGCCCCACCAAGAGAGTGACCGCCAACATACCACTTTTCAACGCTTGGGTTGGCTGTCATAATCTCATCCGCTATATTCATATTGGTAAAGGCTAAATTGAGCGGCATTGGGGGCAGGATAACGAGATAGCCTGCACGGGCAATCTCTTTGGCAAGTGGCGCATACGCACGCGGGTCAACGTGACCGCCGGGGTAAATAATGACGCCTTTTTCTGGTTCAACATCCAAAGGGGTAAAGACCATCCAGTTATCATAAGTGACAGATACCTCAGCATCGCTTTCGAGGGCGGCGAGCGATTCGGGCATCGCTTTGAGCGGATTTTCCGCCCAGATGACGAAGGCGGCCGTTGAAATAATAAGCAGTGCTAGAAGGGTGAGTGATATTCGTTTAAGCCAAGTTTTCATAATTTTTTACTCCATACCTTTTGTGTAAATTCGACACATTTTTCAAGAAAGAGACTTTGTAATAGTGGCTTTAGTCGCTATTACCCAAAGAACAAGAACCAAAGTCATTACTACAATACCTCGCCAAAAAAGTGAATAAAGTGGGTTTCTTATAGCGCAGTTGTGTTTACCAGAACACAACATCCACAGAAAATCCAGATGGACATTTTAACACTTTTAGACACATTATCGCCAGTTTTGTCAAAAATAGATAAGTACCCGAGCAGAAGTTCTTCGACATTTTGATCAAGTAAAATTGGTCAAAATATATAGAGGAGATATGCGATGC